>CAZGLY010000013.1:0-72809 GCA_964526675.1 uncultured Caulobacterales bacterium | reverse complement strand
CGGCGCTTCAGCGCCTCCCACAACAGCCGAGGCCCAAGATCAGACCCGCCAATGCCCACACTCACAAGCGTGCGTATGGGCCGCCCCGACGCCCCCGTGCGACAGCCATCCCGAAGCGCGGTGGTGAAAGCGCGCACCGTCGCACGCTGCTCCTCGCCGCGGGCCACGGCCTCCGGACTGAGACCGCCGCCCCGAGCCGCGGCGTGCAACGCCGGCCGGCGCTCCGTCGGGTTGACCTCGCCCCCCGACAGCAAGAACTGGCGGCGCGCGTCCAGGTCCCGCGCCCGCGCCACGGTCCAGAGCGCGTCCAAAGCGCCGGTGTCCAGACGATGTTTGCCCGCATCAATCGTGAGACCCAAGCCGCGGCGGTTCAAACGGGCTGCGCGGTCGGCGTCCGCGCCCATGAGTTCGGACAGCGGCGAGGTCTCAAGCCGCGCGGCCGCCGCCGCGACAGCGGCCCATTCCGGCATGTCTTCCAGCTTCATTGCGCATCCCCCGCCCCGAGACGCCGCTGGCGCGACATCAGCTCCCCGCGCGATAGACCCGCTCGCCAAGGGGATCAAGGCCAGCCCAAAAACAAACGCCAGCCCCGGATCGAGGCTGGCGCGCGTCGTCGGTGCAGCCGCGAGGACGCCCTCGCCGCGTGAGCCGTCAGCTGGCGTACTTCACCGTGCAGCCATAGGCGACCGTGCTGGTGACCGCCGGCGTTTCCCCCGCGTCCACCGCCGCCAGCGCGGCGCGCACGTAGTTGGTGCGCTCCTGCGGCGTTTGCTTGCGGGCTTCGGGGCTTTCCTGGCGGTTGTCGATCGCGCCCTGATAGACCAGCTCGCCCTCGTGAATGACGAACATGTGCGGCGTGGTGGCGGCGGCGTAGAGACGCCCGACCGCGCCCTCTGGGTCCAGCAGCACCGCCGTCGGCGACGCGCCGCGGTCGTCCGTCAGCGCATTTGCTTTCGCGCCATCGACATGGCCCTGTTTGCCGGGCGCGGACGACACCACCGTCAGCCATGTGACGCCGTCGGACGTCGCATCGGTTTGCAGCTCCTGCATGTTGTTGGAATCGTAGTGCGCCTTCACATACGGGCACCCGTGATTGGTCCACTCCAACACCACCGTGCCATCCGCGTAATCGGACAGGCTGTGTTCGACGCCATTGGAATCAACGGCCGTAAAGTCCGGCGCGGAGCCGCCCACCGCCAGATCATCGGCCTTCGCGGCGGCGCCCGACGCCACCGCCGCCATGGTCAAGAACGCCGCGGCGGCCGCGCCGGCGGCGAGTTTCATTTGGCGTTGATGCAACATGTCCTCATCCCCTGATGGTTACGCGCCGAACGCATCCTCGAGCGCGGCGATCACGATCTGCGGCGTCAACAGTTGCGGGAGCGTAATCGCTTCCCGGTCGTCGACCAAGAGGAGATAAAGCGGCACCCCCGCGCGGCCATAATCGGCCAGGGTGGCCGCGATCTCAGGATCCCGGTTCGTCCAATCCGCCGTCAGATACGCCACATCGTATTTCTCAAACGCGGCGCGCACGCGCGGCTGCGTGAGCGTGAGCCGCTTGTTCGCTTGGCATGTGATGCACCACGCGGCCGTGAAATCCACAAAAACGGGTCGCCCCTCAGCCCGCAACGCCGCCACCCGCTCCGGCGACCACGCGTCGGACGCCGCAGCCGCCGCGTCCTCAACGGCGGGCGCGGACGAGGACGCCGTGGCGCTCATCGCGCCCGCCCCGACAATGGCAAGCCCCGCCACCACCAGGCTGAGCGCCGCGCCGGCCTGAACCGCCCGCGCGCCAAACCCGCGCGCGCCGCCGGCCGCCTTGACCGCCCACACCGCGAACGCGACCGCCGTCATGGCGAGCAGCGCGAAGCCCACGCCGTTCGCGCCGGCTTGCTGCGCCAATGTCCACACCAGCCAGATCGCCGTGAGGAACATGGGAAACGACAAGGCTTGCTTGAACGTCTCCATCCAAGGTCCGGGCTTCGGCAAGGCGCGGAGCAGCTCCGGCGCGACGCTCACCGCGACAAACGGCGCCGCCAAACCCAAGCCGATCGCCCAAAACAACGCGATAGCGACGTAAGGCGGTTGAGTCAGGGCGAAGCCCAACGGCGCGCCGAGAAACGGTCCAACGCACGGCGCGGCGACCGCCACCGCCAACACGCCGGTGAAAAACGCGCCCGCGCTGCCGCCCTGGGCCGCCAAACCACCGCCGACACCTTGAAGCGACGCGCCGACCTCGAAGAACCCAAGAAGATTGAGCCCGATGGCGAACATCAACACCGCCAACGCCGTCACAAACACCGGCGACTGGAGCTGAAAGCCCCAGCCCACGGCCTGACCCGCCGCTTGCAGCGCCAAAATGGCCCCCGCGAACACGGTGAACGTGGCCAGCACGCCCGCCAAGAAGGCGAGACCTTGGCGGCGCGCCGCGCCGGGCGCGTCATGGGCCTTGTTCACCAAGGCCAACGCCTTAATCGACAGGACCGGAAAAACGCAGGGCATGAGGTTCAAGATCAAGCCGCCCAAAAGACTCGCCGCGACGAGGCCCGCCACGGCGCCGAGGCCCAACCCGCCCCCTGCGGCGCGAGACCCGGCGCCGGCTGCGCCAACCGGCGCAGCGCCGATGACCACCCCACCCGGATCGGCCGCGATGGTCACGGCCCGACGCGCCCATGAGCCGCCCCGGCGCTCCTCAAACGCGACCACGCCCGCCACCGGCTGCAACGTCTCGCGCAGCGCCGATCCCGGCGTGAGATCAAGTGTGAAGCCCCGCTCGCCGAACGCCGCCGGCTGCGGCGCGTTGTAGTCGATGATCTTCGCCTCATAAGGAAAGAAGTACGGATCGCGGATCGCGTCTTCGGCGATGGCCGCGCCCAACGCGTCGTCGGCGACGCTCAGCTGAACGACATCGCCAGCGCGCGCCAGCCCGACCTCAAAGCCCAGCTCGGCCGGCGCGTCGGCCAACGCTTGATCAATCCGCGGCGCCCACTGCGGATCGCGGCCGGACGCTCCCGGCTCCGACACGGGCACGCTCAGGCTCAATGTGATGTTGTCCACGGGGATGCAGATATCCGCGCACTCTTGCCAATAAAGCTGCGCGGTGATGTCAAGCGCCTCCCCCGGCGCCACCGTATCAGCGACCGTAAACGGCACCGCCAACACGAGTTCGTCCTCGAAGATGTAGTTCGTGACCACGCCGGCGAGATTGTACACCGTTGGCGCGGGCCAAATGATCTCACCGGCGGTCAGGCCTTCCGGCAGGTCCCACGCCACCTCCGTGCTTTCGCCAGCTGTACCGGCGTTGCGCCAGTACGTGTGCCAGCCGGGCGCGATCTCTTTGTGGATCGCGACATAGAACATCTCGCCGGGCGCAACCGAGGCCGCGTCGCTGATCAAACGCACCGTCACATTGTCGCTGCGCGCGGGCGCGCTTTCCGCACCCCATGAGGGCGCCGCGGCCAACAGCGTCATCAGCACAAGAAACAGGCGCATGGTTCGGTCTCCCGCAATGGTGCGACAAAACCGCATATATCGCGAAACGCCCGCCTGGGCAGTCGCCTCGCGTCCGTCTCTCAGCCTTGTGACCCGACGGCGCCGCGCCGGGCGCCGTCACGCATGGCTCACACGGTCGCCGGCTGCGGAGTCTGTTGACGCATCGCGCGATCAATCACGCGCTTCCAGTTGAGCAATGACACGTTGTGAATGTAAATCGCATTAAGCGCGGCGGAATCCCGCAAGGACACCAAGGCGTCCGGCGACAACTTGTTCAGTTTTTCCGTGGACACGGCGTAGTAGTCCGCCACTTTCATGGGGTCTCCCAGCGACCCGTCCGCGTTGCGCGGCTGGAAATTGACGGTCTTCTCCTCAAATAAGTCGTGCTCTTCCAGAACGCTGACGAGGCGTTCCGTCGTCACGCGCTGCTTCTCAAAATTGGTTAAGAACTCAATGGCTTCGTTGGTGAAGTCTGTCGGCTTGCCGTTCTCGAAAAACGGCATGTCCGGCGTGTCCGTGACCAAGTCGGAGCCGGCGTCCACGCACACGACGTAGCCGCTGTTCTCGCCCAGCTCTGGGTTTTGCTGCGCGAACACGAACGGATAGCGGCGGATGAACGCCGGCAAATACATGTCCGCGTCGAGCACGCCCTCATCGTTGATGAACAGGTTCGCGCCCGCGCGCAGCCCCATCACCACCAAGGGGGACTTCTTGTCTCCGGCGAAAATGATCGGATAGCTCAGCGCCGCAGCCGCGAACTCGCCGACCGTGACCGGCACGACATGCGCCTCGCGCGCAAACGCCAAAGGCGCTGTGCTGCGCTTCACGCCGAGGCGGCCGTGGCGTTCGTTGCTCAACGGCTCGGGCCGCTTGAAAAACAGCACCGATCCCGTGATTTCCGGCTGTCCGCCTGTGTCCGCCATGGCTCGCCTCCCAACGCTCTGCAAGGCTCGCAGCAATAGCCGACCGACGATCAGGCGCCAATGCGGCCTGCTCAGTCCAAGAGCCGGGCCCTGCTAAGACCCGTTTCCGAAGAGGTCCCCGCCGCAAAGCGCGCGCGGCGGGCGGGTTTGGTGTATAGGCGGCGGCCATGACGTTGACGGATCAAGATCGTGTGCTTGAGCGCGCGCAATCGCTGTGCGCTGTGCGTGGCGCGCGCCTCACGGCGCTGCGCAAGCGGGCGCTGGCGGCCGTCGCGTCGGCGTCGGCGCCGGTGAAGGCCTATGACCTGTTGCCGATCCTCGGCACGCCCGAACAACCGGCGAAACCCGCGACGGCCTATCGCGCCCTGCAGTTTCTGCAGGATCTCGGCCTTGTCCACCGGGTCGCCGGGCTCAACGCTTATGTGGCGTGCCGGCATGGCGGCGGATCGCATGTGACGGAGTTTTTTGTGTGTGACGCATGCGGCGCCACGACGGAACGGCGGCGGCCCAAACTCGCAGCGGAGGCGCCGCAGGGTTTCGTCGTGCGCCATTCAGTCTTAGAGCACTATGGCGAATGCCGGCAGTGCGCGGCCACCCGGAACCACCGCGTAAGCGCCCTCACCGATCGCTGAGGACACAGGCCCATGAGCCAGTCACCCGCCATGGATGCGTGGACGCCGCTGTGGCGCGGCGCGGCCAACGCTTGGGAATGCGATGAACTTGGCCATCTCAATGTGCGCTTCTACGCCGCCAAAGCGCTGGAGGCGTTCGCCGTGTTGGTGGATGAGCTGGGCGTCCCCAATGGCGAACGGGTCAACGCGATCTCCGCGGCGCAGCCCACGCGCGTGCACATCCGGTTCCTGCGCGAGGTTCCTCCTGGACGGCGCCTGACCATCGCAGGGGGCGTCGCCCATTGGGACGAGCGCGCTTTGGACGCCGCGTTCGAAATGCGCGACGGCCTCGACGGGGCGCCGTGCGCGGGGATCCGCGTCGCCGCCGACCACACGGATCCGACCACAGGACGGGCGTTTCCGTGGCCTGCGCGCTTCGCGGATCGCGCACGGGCTTTTGCCGTGACGCCC
This sequence comes from uncultured Caulobacterales bacterium, assembly GCA_964526675.1. Lineage (GTDB taxonomy): Bacteria > Pseudomonadota > Alphaproteobacteria > Caulobacterales > Maricaulaceae > CAZADA01. The sequence goes on along the minus strand of CAZGLY010000013.1, from coordinate 67,312 downwards.
CCCGCGCATGTCGCGCCGAAAGGCGTGGCGCCCGCCCCCGAGGGGCCTGCCATCAGCATGGCCGCCGCAGACGCCGCCCAACTCGCGGTGATCGGACAGGGCGTGTTCCAGGTGGGCGAAATGGGGGCCGACGGACTTTTGAGGCCGGAGGCCTTCGTTGGCCGGGCGTCCGACGCGACGGGGTTTCTGTTTCACACAGCGCTGGCCCAGGCTACCAATCTGGACATTGCGGTTGTTGAAATGCGTTTGGACGTGTTGCGCCGGCCGGCTCCAGGCGATCGGTTCGTGATCCGCGCCGGCGTCGTGACCGCGAATGAGAAGATGGTCGAGTGGCGGCAGTGGTTCTTCGAGCCGGGCTCCGCCGCACCGTGGTGCGCCTCGTCGATCGTTGGCGTGTTCTTCGACCTGAAAGCGCGCGCCGCGACCCGGCCGCACCCAGCCGTTCTGGCGGCGCTGCGCGACACCGCCGCCCTCGCCGCGATCGGCTGAGACGACGCGCGAAGCCGGCGCGATCCCTCCCTCACGCCGCGCGTGATGCGGCCAACATGTAGACCGCATGAAGGATCGCGGCCGCGCGACGCGGCCCGTCGGGCTCATCCACCGTCTCTTCGGCGCGGGCGAGCAGCGCGCTCAGTCCGCGCGCCTGGCCGAACGGCGCAAGCGCCACCAGCCAGTCCAGCGTGAGCGGTGGAGGCGCATCGCGCGCAGCGCACGCGTCCTCGACCCACGCGGCCTCAAACAGAGGGTCCCGCAGGACAACAGGTCGTCCGGCCCAAACGGTCACCGCGTCCGCTAAGCGTGTGGGGCCGTGAAGACCGGCGTCGTCGGCCCAGGCCGCCTCAGCGTCGCGCCCATCGCGCGGACCAGCGACGGCGGCGAAGACGGTTCCGTGATCACGGTCGTTCAACGTCAGCATAGACCCGTCATAGGGTGCGCGCGTCATGGCGGAAAGCCATGCTCACGACGCGCACCGCCAAAATGTGAGATCCAACCGCGCGCGCGTGAACAGCCTTGATTGGCGCCGGGCCGGCGGGGCGTCCATGTGCTGACCACGGCGCGCCGCGGGCGCGTTAGGCATTGAAAGAAGGAGGATTTCCCCATGACGCTCATCACGACGCCCGTCAGCGCCATCGCTCGTCACGCCATGGCCGCAGTGTTGGCTGGCCTCATCGCCCTCGTCGCCGCGAGCGCGGCGACCGCCCAAGACAACGCCAGCGCTGACGTCGCCCAAGACGTGGTCGCAGCAAGCGCGACCGAGACGATCCTGGCGTCCGGCGGATTCGCCCGCAAACGCAAAGGCACGTCCGGTGGCTGGGAGATCGTCCAGCGCGACGACGCCACGGTCTTGCGCTTGCTTGATGACTTCCGCACGGGGCGCGGCCCGGACATCAAGATCTTCTTGTCGCCCACCGCGTTCGCGAGCACGAATGGCCAAAACGCCACTGACGGGTCGCTCTTGCTCGGCCAGCTCGACTCCAACCGCGGCGCGGCGGAGCTGACGATCCCCGCGGACGTCGACTTGGCGCAGTTCGACAGCGTGTTGGTGCATTGCGAAGAGTTTTCCGTGCTCTTCGGCGGCTCGCCGCTTCGTTTGGCGGAGTAAGCGTCCGCCGCGGCGCGCGGCGTCTAGTCGTTGACGGTTAGCGGCGGGGGCGGCCCGAGAGCGTCCAAGAACGCCCGGGCGCGCGCCGCGGCCGCATCCGTCACGCTGGCGTCCAACGCGTCTTGGAACAAATCCCGCGCGTCCTCGCGCCGCCCCCGCACCAGCAACGCCAAGCCAAGCCCGAGTTGAGCCTCCAAATTGTCCGGCTGAAACGTCAACAGCCGCGCGAACACTTCTTCCGCATCCGCCGGGCGATCAGCGCGGATCAAGCACGCGCCATGAGACGCCAAGCGTTCCAAGTCCCAAGGATCCGCAGCGACCGCCGCGCGCGCTTCTTGGCAAACGCTCACAGTAAGGCCATCGGCCAAACGCCCGGCCAGCGCGACCGTGTCCGGAGCCGGCGCGGCGCGCGGCTTCGGCGGGTCCGGCGTGGGGATGGGAGCGAGCGCCTCGGGCTCGCGATCAGCCTCCTCGGATCGTGGGCTTGGACCGCCCGACGGACGCGCGCGCGCCCCGGCGGCGGCGCGGCCCGAGGGGCCCGGCGTGGACGTACTGCCGGCGTATAGGCGTGAGGCGCCACGGGTTGATCGCGCCACCGGCTCAGCCAACGTGATGTCGACGACAACCGCATCGTCCCGCACAAACGCTTGCGCCGCCAGGACGGGCGCGCGTGTCGCCACCGTCACCGACGCGCCGCCCGCCGCCGGCGACACGGTCAACGCGCTCGCGGGTCCCCCTGGCACAAGCCGCCACACCGCCGCAGGCGCCTGCGCGCCGGCCACCCAGATCTGCAAACCGCTGGGGTCGGGCGCCGCCTGGGCGCTCTGCGGCGGCGTCGCAAAGTGGATGGCGAGTTGGGCGCGCGCGCCGTCAGCGCCCATCGTCACGTCACGCACTTGAGCGCCCGCTGGCGACGCCATGGCCGCAGACGCCCACAGGGCGACGCCAGCCAATGCGCGGGAAAAGGCGATGCGATCCATCACCTCGCCCTGCGACGACCGCTGTTAAGGCCGCGTCAAATCCCGAGGGCAAAATCAAACCACCCCCCACAACACCTCCGAATGGCCGGTGGGATGCGCGCCCAAAGGCGTTTAAGGTCGCCGCGACGTCGACACCGCCCGTGTCGACCCGCCCACCGCCACCCGCACCGAAGGGAATGCTCCATGCGCGACGCCGTCATCGTGTCCTACGCCCGCACCGGCTTGGCTAAATCCATCCGAGGCAGCTTCAACGTCACCCACGGCGCGACCATGGCCGCCCACGCCATCCGCCACGCTGTTGCTCGCGCCGGTGTTGAGCCTGACGCGATTGAGGACGTCATCCTCGGTTGCGGTTATCCGGAAGGGGCGACCGGCCACAATCTCGCGCGCAACGCGGCGATCAAAGCGGGCCTGCCGGTGACGACGGCCGGCACGACCCTCACCCGCTATTGCGCCAGCGGCCTCAACGCGGTGGCCAACGCCGCCTACCAAGTGCTCAACGGCACGCCGGTGGCGGTGGCCGGCGGCGTGGAGTCCATCTCGTTGGTCGAGCGGGGCACGAAGGAAGACGGCCAGCCGGCGCTCAACACGCATCATTTTGTCGAGCCGGAGCTCTTCGCCAGCCATTCGGCGCTGTGGATGACGATGATCGAGACCGCCGAAATCGTCGCCGCGCGGTATGGCGTGACCCGCGAAGCGCAAGACGAATACGCGCTGCAGTCCCAGCAACGCACCGCCGCGGCGCAAGACGCCGGGGTGTATGACGAGGAGATCGTGCCGCTGACGGTCCAGTGGGCCAAGTTCGACAAAGCCACGGGCGAAACCTCGATGGTGGAGCACACCGTCGACCGCGATGAATCGAACCGTCCCCAGACCACGTTGGCGGACCTGCAAGGCCTGAAGCCGGTGTTCGCGAACGGCCAGACCATCAAAGAGGGGATCTACATCACCGCCGGCAACGCCTCGCAGCTGGGCGACGGCGCGGCGGCCTTGGTCGTCATGGAGGCCGCGGAAGCCGAGAAGCGCGGGCTGGAGCCGCTCGGCCGGTTCAAGGGCTTCGCCGCGGCGGGCGTCGAGCCGGACGAGATGGGCATCGGTCCGGTCAAAGCCGTGCCGCGTCTGCTGGAGCGCCACGGCCTGACCGTCGACGACATTGACCTGTGGGAGCTGAACGAAGCTTTCGCCAGCCAATGCCTTTACTGCCGTGACGAGCTCAAGATCGACAACGAAAAGTACAATGTGAACGGCGGCTCCATCTCCATTGGCCACCCCTACGGCATGACCGGCGCGCGCTGCACCGGCCACATCCTGATGGAGATGAAGCGCCGCAACGCGAAATACGGCGTCGTGACCATGTGCGTCGGCGGCGGCCAAGGCGCGGCCGGTTTGTTTGAAGCTGTTTAGAGCGGAAACGCTGCGCGAAGGGCGACACGATGTTGCTGGACCAATCGGCGGTGATCTTTCTCGATCACCAAGACAACATTATCGACCTGTCGAAGACGCAAGCGCCGGATCGTGTGCGCCATGCCGCAGGCGTCTTGGCCAGCATTGCAGCGCATTACACACTGCCGGCCTTCGGATCCGTGGTGGCCTTCGGCGTGCCGGATCCGAAGGTCACCAGCTCGGTGTCGTCGGTGTTGCCGAGTCTTGCATCGGCCGTCCGGCCGGGGGCGAGCGCGTTCGCCGACGCGTCGTCTCGCGAGGCCGTCCAAGCGCTCAACCGACCGCATCTCGTGTTGGCGGGCGTCCTGAGCGAAATCGTTGTCGCCCACACGGCGCTGGATGCGCTTGCGGCGGGGTATTCTGTCACCGTTTTGGTCGAGCCGACAGGCGGCATGGACCCGCGCACCGAAGCCGCCGCGTTTCAGGGCTTGCGTGACGCGGGCGCCAGCGTGGAGCCGCTGGCGACCTGGGCGTCGCGCGTCGTCGACAGCTGGCACACCGACGACGGCGTCAAGATGGGGCAATGGATCGCGTCGCTGTTGGGATAACGCCGCGCGTGGCGACGGCGCTCTAACGCGCGGTCTCCCGACGAAACACGACGACCTGGTTGTTCGCCGGCATGGGGATTGTGCGGTCGAGGGCGAGCCCGTGCGGCGCAGCCGCCGCCACGATCGCGTCGAGGTCCCGCACGCCCCAGCTCGGATCGCGCGCCTTCAGCGACGCGTCGAACTCCGCGTTCGAGGGCGCCGTGTGCACGCCTCCGTGGGCGAACGGCCCGTAGAACACCAACTGTCCCCCGGGCGTCACCAGCCGTTCCGCCCCCGCCAGCACGCCCAGCGCCGCGCTCCAGGGCGCGATGTGGATCATGTTGATGCTCACAAGCGCGTCAAAAGGACCGTCGTGCTCCACGGGCCACGGCGCGTCCCGGGCGTCCAACGCCACTGGCGCGGCGATCTGATCGAGACCGGCGTGGGCGGCCCACGCCGCGATGCTCGCGCGCGACTGCGGATCCGGATCCGTCGGTCGCCACCGCAGGTCCGGACGCGCGCTCACAACCGCCACCGCGTGTTCGCCCGTGCCCGCCCCGATCTCCAATACGTGCGCACCCTTGGCCAGCACGCCGGCGAAGGTCGCCGCGATCACGTCGCGATTGCGTCCCGCCGACGGCGAAAACAACCGCGCATCCTCCATGGCCTCGCGCGCCTCCAGCGCGATCGGCTTATCCTCGCTCATGCCCGTCTCCCTGGCGCACGCCCGTCGCGGCGACCCCGCGAGTGGATTGGATCTGGCGGGCCGCCGTCAATCACGTTCGAATGACACCATGACCGCGCTCACCTTCTTCGAGTTTTTCGCCGGCGGCGGCCTGGCGCGTCTGGGCCTCGAACGCGGAGGCCCCTGGCGGTGCGTCTTCGCCAACGACCATGATCCGATGAAGGCCGCCGCCTACCGCGCCCACTTCCCTCACGATGTCTTGACCGTGGCGGACGTGTGGGACATCCGCGCGGACGCCCTGCGGACCCACGGTCGCGCGCGCGCCGATCTCGCCTGGGCGAGCTTCCCGTGTCAGGACCTCTCCCTCGCCGGGCCCCGAGCCGGGTTGGAAGGCGCGCGATCGAGCGCGTTCCATGGGTTCTGGCGCCTGATGGCGGCGCTGCGCGAAACGGACGAGGCGCCGCGCGCGATCGTTTTGGAGAATGTGACGGGCCTGCTCACCTCCCATGGCGGCGCGGATTTCGAGCGCGTGATCGCCGCCGTGGTCGAGGCCGGCTACATCGTGGGGGCGGTGCAGCTGGACGCCGCGGACGTCCTGCCCCAATCACGCCCGCGCGTGTTCATCGTGGCGATCGACCGCGGAGAGCTGGCGCGCCTCGACGCGGCGCCGTTCATGGCTCAGCGCCCGAATCCAAACCGTTGGGGCTGCGCGTCGGGCGTGATCCTGGCTCACGGGCGATTGCCCCCGCATCTTCAGGCGGCGTGGGCGTGGTGGCGGCTCCCCACGCCCCCCATACGGAACACGCGCTTGGCGGACCTGTTGGACAACGACGCGCCCTGGTGGCCCGCCGCAAAGACGCAGGCGCTGATCGACCTGATGGGACCGCGCAGCCTTGGCAAGCTGGACGCCGCGCGCGCTTCGGGCCGGCGTGAGATCGCGGCGGTCTATCGGCGGGTGCGCATGGAAAACGGTCGCCGCGTGCAGCGCGCGGAAGCGCGGTTCGATGGTTTGGCGGGCTGCTTGCGAACGCCCGGCGGCGGATCCTCGCGCCAGTTCATCGTGGAATGCCATGGCGACGCCCCCGTGCGCGCCCGCGCGATCACCCCGCGCGAGGCCGCGCGCTTGATGGGCGTGGATGACGACTACGCCCTGCCCACGGCCGACACCGCCGCGTTGAAGCTCTTGGGCGACGGCGTGGCGGCGCCGGTGGTCGCACGGCTCACGGAGCACCTGCTCACGCCGCTTCTGGCGGCGCCGCTGGCGAGAGCCGCCTCGCCGCCCGCGCGCGCCACCGCCCGATGACGGATGTCTTCACGCCCGAGAAACGCGCCGCGGTGATGCGCGCCGTGAAGAGCCGCGACACCAAGCCTGAACGCGCGATCCGCCGCCTGCTTCACGCCATGGGCTATCGGTTTCGTCTGCACCGCAAGGACTTGCCCGGCGCCCCAGACATCGTCCTGCCCGGACGCCGCGCGGTGATTTTTGTGCATGGCTGCTTTTGGCATGGCCACGACTGCCGCCGCGGCGCCCGCATCCCCAAAGCGAATCAGGACTATTGGCGCACCAAAATCGCCCGCAACCAAGCCCGCGACGCCAAGGCTCAAGAGGCCCTGGCGGCTTCAGGATGGCGCGTTGGCGTGGTGTGGGAGTGCGCCCTCAAGCTGCCCGACCTGGCCGATCGACTGGGCGCCTTTCTTGGGGCGCCGGGCCGGACAGCGGCGACCGCCGGTTCAAATGTCAACCAAGACGCGTTACCTCACCGGATGACGATTGGAGATGTCCCATGCACGACCTCACCCGAGAATTGATCGACCGTCTGGCGACGCTGACCCGCGAGGGCCGGATTCCGTGGGTCGAGGGCCCGGGCCAAAACGCGTTCGGCTTTGAGGCCGATGGCTATGCCGTCTCGGTGGACGCCGCGCCGGCGGGGCCCATGATTGTCGTGGCGGACTCGGAAGGCCGCGAGCTGGAAGCCCTCTCGGGTGAGGAGCTGTCCGAGAGCCGGAACGCTGAAGGCCTGGACTACGAAACGGTCGTGCGGGACATGCACGCCAGCGCCCGTCGCGCGGCGCTCGGCACCGATGAAGCGATCAAGCGCATTCTCACCACGCTCTCGCCGGGCGGCGAAGGCGATGCGTCCGGCGGACGGTCTCCGGCGCGCTGACGACGTCACCCGGCCGCGTCGGCCCGCTCCGCGATCCAGACGCCGCGGGCCACCGCCCGCGCCAAACAGTCGGCCGCCAAACTCCCCAGACGGGCGATGAGGAACGGGTCCGCGACAGGCGGGCCGTCCCCCGTCGCGACGGCGAAAACGATGTCGCCATCAAGCGGCGTGTGGACTGGGCGGATCGCGCGGGCGAACCCATCCTGCGCCATAATCGCCAAGCGCTGCGCGCTGGCCGGCGTCAGCGCGGCGTCGACAGCCACCACAGCGATCGTCGTGTTCGGGCGCGCCGCCGCGGCCAGCGCGCGCGGGTCAACCTTCGCCTGGCCCCAATCCTCCAGATCAAGCGCCTCGCGGCCGGCTGCGTCGCCGCGATCGCTGTGTTCATCCCACGGGCGAGCGCCGCCGAACTCCGGCGCGCCGTCCCACATTTGCTCAAACGGCCACGCCCAGAACGCGCCCGTCCCCGGCATCCGAACCGCGCCGAAGCAATTCACCGCCACCAACGCCCCCACCGTAAAGCCGTCGGAGGTCACCGCGCTGGCGGAGCCAAGCCCGCCCGTCCCGGAGCCGGCGCGCGCGCCAAAACCCGCTCCGGCGCGTCCAAGGGTGAAGTCCGCGTCAGCTGCGGCCAAGGCCGCCGCCCCGAGCTCTCGATAGGGCGGCGTCGCCCCCCAAGCTTTGTCGCCGCCATTGGCCAAATCATACAGGATCGCTGAGGGCACCACGGGCGATGGAGGCACGCCTGCCAGCGCGATCAGCTGAAACCCCGCGCCGCGCGCGCCCAGCTCCGCCGTCACGCCGTCCGCCGCCGCGAGGCCGTACACCGAACCGCCGCTCAACACGACCGCGTCCACAGCATCCACAAGCGTGTGGGGCGCCAACGCGTCCGTCTCGCGCGCGCCCGGCCCGCCGCCGCGGACATCCACCGCGCAGACCATGCGCCCGGCGCGACGACGCACCACGGTCACGCCCGTGCGGACCCGCTCGTCATGGGCCCCGCCAACCAAGAGGTCGCCCACGTCCGTGATGAGATTGCGAACCCCGGGCCGAACACCCGTCGACGCTTCGCCAACTGTCGCCATCAACGCCGCTCCCCGGCCACATTCACGCGCCGTTCGCTCGCGCCGGAGTATCGACGATTGACCACGGCAGATCCACGCCGGACAACGACGGCGCGTCCTCGGCGCGCACCCGGAGCCACCCAGAAGGACCCATCCATGACCCAACCCGCACTCATGCGCCGCGGCGCATCGAACAGATTGCGCGCGGCCGTCGTCTTGGCCGTAGGTCTGGCGATCGCGGCTGGGTGCTCCCGCGCGCCATCGCCGTCAGACAGAACGGGCGGCGCAGACGCGACGGCCGTTGCGGGTCAAACGGTCGCGCCGCCCGCGGCCGACGCTGACGCCATGGTGGCCGCGGCCCACCCGCTGGCTGTGGCGGCGGGTCTTGAGATCTTGCGCGCCGGCGGCTCCGCCGTCGACGCCGCGGTCGCGGTGGAGGCCACGCTGAGCTTGGTGGAACCGCAGAGTTCAGGCTTCGCGGGCGGCGGGTTCCTCGTCCACTATGACGGCGAAACGCGCGCCATCACCGTCTATGATGGACGCGAGGCCGCGCCCGCGGCGGCCACGCCGGACATGTTCCTCGATGATTCCGGAGCGACCTTGGGCTTTCGCGACGCCTGGGCCAGCGGGCTCAGCGTCGGCGTCCCCGGCGTGGTCGACATGCTGGCTCTCGCCCACAGCGATCACGGCGCGCTGCCGTGGGCCGACCTGCTTCAACCCGCGATCGTTCTGGCGGATGATGGGTTCCCGGTCTCGGAACGGCTCAATTACCTGATTGGACTTCTCGGCTTTCATCTGAAGCTGCAACCGGAGTCGCGCGCTTACTATTTCATTGACGACGAGCCCCTGCCCGTCGGGCACATTCTGAAAAACGCCGCTTACGCCGCAACGCTGCGCGCGCTGGCGGACAATCCGCGCGCGCTGCATCAGGGCCCGCTGGCCGACGCCATCTTGACCGCCGCCCGCGCCGAACCGCGCCCCTCGCGGCTGACGGCGGTCGACCTGGCGGGCTACAACGCCCGGCGAACCCAACCGATCTGCACGCCCTATCGGGTCTGGCGGGTCTGCGGCGCGCCGCCGCCCGCCTCCGGCGGCCTGGCGGTCGGCCAAGTCCTCGGCCTGTTGGAGCGTCACGACTTCGACGCCGGCGGCCCTGAAGACCTCGACAATTGGGTGCTGTTCACGGAGGCGCAGCGGCTCGCGTACGCCGACCGCGATCGGTATGTGGCGGACGATCGCTATGTCGCGGTGCCCAAGGCCGGCCTGCTCGACCCGCGCTACCTCGCGCAACGCGCCGCGCTGATCGACGCCCATGGCGCCGCGCGTGAGACGGTTGAGCCGGGCGATCCGTGGGCTTTCGATCCCAACGGCCCGGCGCCAGAACCCGCCGGCGCGGACTCCACCGCCGACACGCCCGGCACCACGCACTTCGTGATTATGGACGCCGAGGGCGACGTCGTCTCGATGACCGCAACGGTGGAATCCCCCTTCGGCTCCGGCCGCATGGCCGGCGGCATGATGCTCAACAATGAGCTGACGGACTTCGCGCGCGCCCCCGTGGACGCGCAAGGCCGCCAAGCGGCCAACCGCGTCGAGGCGGGCAAAAGGCCCCGTTCGTCCATGTCGCCGACCATCGTCCTCGACGAGACGGGCGCGTTTGTGATGGCGACAGGCTCGCCCGGGGGCAACTCCATCATCGCCTACACGGCGAAGTCCCTCGTCGGCGTGCTTGACTGGGGCCTAACCCCCCAGGACGCAGCGGAGCTGCCGAACGTCGTCGCGCGGGGCCCGCAGGTGCGGATCGAAGCGGGCCATCCCCGCAGCGAGGAGCTGGCCGCCGCGCTGACGGCGCGTGGTTTCGCGGTGGCGGAGCCCTCTCGGGAGAACTCCGGCATCCACACCATTCTGCGCCAAGCCGATGGGACCCTGGTCGGCGCGGCCGATCCACGCCGCGAAGGCGTGGTTGGGACGCCGTAACGCCCCGCTCACTCCCGTCGCAGGATCGCGTCGACGAAAAAGCTCCCCAGCGCGTTTGGGCGGTAGGCGGCCTTGAACGCCTTGGGGTCAAAGCCGCCTTCGGACCACTCGATCAACGACAAGCCCTGCGGCTCGCCCTCGCGGAGATACGCCTCGAAATAGGCGTCGAGAATGCCCGTCTTGCCGCTGCGCACATGGAGGTATTTCGGCGACAGCTGCTCCAGCGCCTGCGACACCGGCTCGCCCAGGCGAAAGTGACGATAGAAGACGCCCATCAGCCCCGCGCGGTCGGCCCCGGACTTACAGTGCATCAGCGCCGGATAGCGGATGGAGTCGAACATGTCGCGGATCATGCGCGGCACCACCGGCCAGGGCGTGTGGCGCGAATTCACCCGAAGGGTCACCAGGTCCAACCCCAGGCGCGCGCAGGCGTCGCGCTCCAGCAGGTGAAACGACTTGGTGGAGAGACCGCGCAGATTGATCACGGTCTTCACGCCGCGCGCCGCCCAGCGCCGCAGTTGCGCGGGGCTCGGCTGGTTGGACCGCCACATGTGGTCGTCAATGGCGTGGGCGTTCTGAAAGGCGACGCGCAGAATGTGGTGATCGCCAAAGAGCAAGCCGAGCTGCGCGTTCAGACGCATCATCGGGGTCGCCAACCGCGCCGCCACCGCCGCGTCCGTCACCTCTGGCTCCGGAAAGAAGCTCAGGACGCGATGGCTCACGCCCTCCGGCGGCGCGGCGGGCTCGCGGCGCAGATGCGGCGGGCGCAGATCAGGTTCTGCGGCATGGCTCTCAGTCATCTCAACGCTCATGCTCGGGCGTATCGCACGGCGCGCGCGTCGTGGGAACGCACGCCCGCTCTAGGGCAAACCGACGAGCTTGTGGGTTTGCAAGCAGAGCCGCCAGCGCGGGTGCTTGAGGCAGTATTGCGCCGCCGCCGCCGTGTTCTCCGCCAGCGCCGGCCCGTCCATGGGCTGCAACAGAAACGCGCCGAAGGCGAAGTGCTCAAACGCCTCCGGCGGCGCGCCAGCTTGAGGATACACCAGCTTGAGCTCGTCGCCGGTGGTCACGGCGAGATCCGTCCCGGCCTTCGGGCTCAGGCACACCCAATCCAGCCCCGGCGGCGCGGGCAGCGTGCCGTTGGTTTCGACCGCCACCTCAAAGCCCGCGTCATGGAGCGCGGCCACCAACGCCCGATCGAGTTGCAGCAAAGGCTCGCCGCCGGTGCACACGACATAAGGGACGCCCGCCGCGTCGCTCGGCCAGGCGGCGCGCGCCGCCGCCGCTACGTCAGCGGCCGTTTCGAAACGACCGCCGCCAGGTCCATCCGTCCCCACGAAGTCGGTGTCGCAAAACGCACAGATCGCGGTCGCGCGGTCGGCATCGCGCCCGCTCCACAGATTGCACCCGGCAAACCGCACAAACACCGCCGCACGGCCTGCGCGCAGGCCCTCGCCCTGGAGGGTGTAGTAGATTTCCTTCACCGCATAGCTCATGCGCAGGAGATAAGCCGCGCCAGCGCGTCGCGCGAGAGGACGACGCGCCGACCAGCGCCCGGACCCGGACGGACGTGAGCGTGTCCGCGTGACCGCGCAACGCGCGCTCCGCCTGCGGCGACGGGGCTCAAGCGAAAGGATGTTGAGATGGCGGCGTCTCTAAGATTCTGGTTCGAATTCGCATCGACGTACTCGTACATCTCCGCGATGCGCATTGACGATGAAGCGAAGACATTGGGTGTGACGGTTGAATGGACACCATTTTTGCTCGGCCCAATCTTTAAGAAGAATGGCTGGAACACCTCCCCGTTCAACATCTACGAGGCGAAAGGTCGCTATATGTGGCGGGATGTGGAACGGCAATGCCACAAATATGGTTTGAGAGTGCATCCCGGCTTTCAAGCGGGTTCTGTGTCGTTTCCGCAAAACGGCTTGGTCGCCGCGCGCGTCGCGATCGCAGCCCTGGACCAAAACTGGGGGAAAGCGTTTTGTCGGCAGATTTTCCTCGCGCAATTTCGAGACGGCCGCGACATAGCTGATCCGCTTGTGGTGGGCGACAGTATTGCCGAGGTCGGCGGCGACGCTGAATATTATTTGGATCTAGCATCGACAAATCGTCAGAAAGACCGATTGCGCCGCAACGTTGAAGAGGCGGAGGCCTTTGGCGTTTTCGGCGCTCCCAGCTTCGTCGTCGACCGGGAGCTGTTTTGGGGCGACGATCGCTTGGGCGACGCTCTCGCATGGGCCTGCCGGTAGGCCGGTCCGGTCACTGAGGCTCTGCGGGTTGTCGCCAAGGGGCACGCGAGCCGAACGTCCCCAACGCTCCTCGCCGCCTCTCACCGCGGCTGGAACACGCGTTTCAACGGCGCGCGCCGTGCAAACCGGCATGCGCGCGACACGCGTGCGGCGCGATTTCCCTTCCGCGGCGGACACCCTTACATAACGAAGGGGACGCCGCGGATCGCGTCGCTCGCGGAAGAGCGCGATGGACATCAAAACTCGGGTTGGCCATGTGCTGAATTTTCTGGGCAACCAGAAATACGCGCTGGACGTGTACCAACGCGGCTATGTCTGGACGGACCGGGAGATCCGCAAATTCCTCACGGATCTTGAGGACCACGCCGTTGATTGGATCGCCGACCTGGGTTCGGCGCCGCCCTGGTTTCTCGGCACGGTGATCGTGGAGCGCCGTGGGGGCGTGAATTACCTCGTCGATGGCCAACAGCGCGTCGTGACGCTGGGCCTGTTGCTGTTGGCGCTGCATCCCCTCGCGGACAAGTCGCGCCGCGGCGACATCGAACTCGCGCTGCGTGGGGAGAACAAAACGCTCGCCCTGCCGGTGGCGGTGGGACGGTATCAGCTGGCCTTTGCGGCGCTGGCCCGCGGCAAGGGCTCTCACGCGTTTGAGGACCGCGACGAGGATCAACAGCGCATCGCGGCGGCGTTCTTGCGCATCAAGGACTGGATCGAGACGTCGGCCCGGGAAGAGGATTATCCCGCCTTGATCGAAGGCGTGCTGCGCCACTGCAAGCTCAACATCGTCACGGTCTCCGACACCGACCTCGCCTATCGGCTCTTCAACAGCTTGAACTCGCGCGGCAAACCGCTGTCGACCATCGAAGCGCTGAAAAGCGTGCTGCTCAGCGACCTTGAGCCCGACGAGCGCGCCGATCTGGCGGCCGCCTGGGACGCCGCGCGCGCGGAGGCCGAGGCCGGCGGCGGTGGCGACCCCACGCTCCAGGCGCTGCAGAGCGCGCTGATCGCGCGCGCGGCGCCGGCGGCGCAAACGGCCGCGTTTGCGGCGTCACGGGACGTCAAAGCCATCCGCGAAAACCCGTTCCACTGGCTCACCACCGACGGGGATGACCGCCCCCCGGCGGAGCAAGTCGCGCGGGAACTGCCGTTCTTCATGAAACTCAATGTGCGGTTGGCGGCGGCGGTCGACACCCTGACGCCAGGGGCGGATGCGCTGCATTTCATCAACGCCGTCGGCTTGCCGCTCGAGCATTGGGCGCCGATCGTGATGGCGCCTCTGACGCCGCTCTACGCCAACGCGGAGGAGAACGCCCGCAAAGCCGCCGCGGCCGTCGCGTTTCTCGACATCGCCGCAGCCCGGCTGACCTGGCGGCCGGAAGGCGCCGCGACACCCGCTCAAGCCCGCGATCTCCTCGCAGGGCTGGCGCCGCATTTGCGCGACACCGACCCCGAAGGCCTGGCGTTGCGTCTGGCGGCGTTGCTGCAGGGGCATACGCCGGAGCCGTTCAGCGCGCACGCGCCGGTTCACATCGGCGGCGACGGGCTTGCGACCACGGCGGCGCACGCGATCCTGGCCCGGCTGACCGCGTTCTTCGAGACGTTCACGGCCCGCCCGGCGGGCGACTATGGCGTCTTTGCGCCGGCCGGATCCGGCGGCAGCGCGCTGACGCCCCTGATCGCGGCTGGCGTGAGCGAATTGCGCAGTGACGGCGCGGGCGCGTTCGATCTCCAGGCGTCAGCCGCGGACCGGCTCGGCGCCCACGTGCTCACACGCGGCGAGACCGCCCACGCGCTCGCCCGCGCCGACACGGCCGACGCGCGCTCCGCTTTGTTTGAGAAGGCCGGCAACGCGTTGGCCTCGATGGCGGCGGACCTCACGCCAAAGACGCGCGCAAAGCTGGAAGCCGTTTCTCGGGGGCTCGAGCCGCCGTTCGGGGCGCCCCGGTGCGTCGCCGACGTCGATGCGCGGGAGCGGTTCTACGCGGCGCTGGCGCAAGACCTGTGGTCGACCGATCGGATCATGGACGCCGCGGCGGACCCCAATCCACGCCTGGTGGCGGCGTTGGGTCTGGGCTCCGGCTGAGCCGCCGGCGGCGGGCTTATGTTAACTTCTTGTTAGCCGCAAACCGCTTCGCCATCCCCGACGTATCAACCCCTGGACGTGACGCTCACGTCCGTCGATGGGGACATGCACCGTCGCCATCCTGTTATATCCGACAACAGGAGTATGCTCTGATGCGCATTCGCACACTTATGGCCGCCGTCGCTCTGGGCGCCATCGCCGCTCCGGCCATCGCCGACAGTCACTCAGAAGACAAAGCCTACGCGGCGGAAACCGGCGACATCGTTGATGTGGCCGTGGCCAATGGCTCCTTCACGACCTTGGTTGCGGCGGTGCAAGCCGCCGGCTTGGTTGACACCTTGAAAGGCGACGGCCCCTTCACCGTCTTCGCCCCGACCGATGAGGCGTTTGCGGCGCTGCCGGAAGGCACGGTCGACACGCTGCTCCAGCCGGAAAACAAAGACCAGCTGACGCAAATCCTCACCTACCACGTCCTCGCCGGCAAAGTGATGGCGGGCGACATCGCCGGCAAAGAGCTTGAAGCCGACACGGTGGCGAACATCAAATTGCCGATCGACGCCACGGACGGCGTGGTCGTGGGCGGCGCGAACGTCGTGATCGCGGACGTCGCGGCTTCCAACGGCGTCATTCACGTTGTGGACGCGGTGATCCTGCCGCCGACCGCCGAGTAACGCGCACCCAATCGACCCTGCGCTGCTGGTCGCGACGCGACCACACAATCGCGCGGCGCAGGGTCGATGACGCGCCAGGGTGGGACGGTTGGCTTAGGCCAGCGGCAGGGCGCGGGCCTGGCGCGCCCGAACGAGAGCGTGGGCTTTCGCCGCCACGTGATCGAGGATCAAGCCCGCCACATCTTTGCCCGTCGCCTTCTCCACCCCTTCGAGGCCGGGCGAGGAGTTCACCTCCAACACTTTTGGGCCGGCGTCCGCGCGCAGAAGGTCCACGCCCGCAACCGACAGGCCGATCGCCCGCGCGGCTTTGACCGCCATGCGACGCTCGTCTTTGGTCAGGCGCACTTTTTCCGCGCGACCGCCGCAGTGCAGGTTCGACCGAAACTCATCCACCTCGCCCGCCACGCGTCGCACCGCCGCGACGACTTTGCCGCCGACAACGAGACAGCGAATGTCTTGGCCGGCGGCCTCCGTGACGAACTCCTGCACCAAAAAGTCCGCGCCGAGCCCCCGGAACGCCTCCACCAAGGAACTGGCGGACTTGCGGGTTTCCGCCAAAACCACGCCCTTGCCTTGGGTGCTTTGCAGCAGCTTCAACACCAGCGGCACATCCCCGGCGATATCGAGCAAGTCCTTCGTGTCCTGGGGGCTGCGGGCGAACGCGGTGCGCGGCATGTCAATGCCTTGGCGCGCCAGCAACTGATGCGCGTAGAGCTTGTCGCGAGAGGCCCCGATCGGCGCGGACTCGTTCATCACGTAAACGTTCATCGCCTCAAACTGGCGCACGACCGCCAGCCCGTAAGCCGTCACGGATGCGCCGATGCGGGGAATGACGGCGTCATACGACGGCAGGGGCTTCCCATCGCAATGGATCTCCGGCCGCGCGGCGTTAATCGCCATGTAGCAGCGGGTGGTGTTGACACACTCGGCCTCGTGGCCGCGCGCCTCCGCCGCTTCGATTAACCGCCGGGTCGAATAGTTGTCGGGTTCGCGCGTGAGGATCGCAATGCGCAACGGGGGCTCCGGCGGCGCGGCCGTCGCCACTGGCCGGATCTGATACACCGCGTAGTCCGACTGGCCGTGCACGCAAGAGAGGCTGGGCTTGACCATGGCATCCTCGGTGATGGCTTGGCGGCCCAACAGCATGCGATAAGCCATTGAGTCACGATTGGTGAGAGTGACTTCGATCGGCCACGCGCGCCCACCGATCTCAATGGCCGTGCAAATTACGTACCGGCTTTCACTGTCGCCGTTCGAGCTGAACACCCGGCGGCGCGCCTTCACCCGCGCCGCGCAGGTGATGGTGATGTCGTCGTTCCCCGGCACCGGATGAAAATCGAACCGGACCTGAGGGTCTGTTAGGGAGCCGAACGTCTCGACATCAAAAGCGTGGAGCGCTGAAGTATCGGCCCCCGTATCGACTTTGACTTTAACCGCGGGAACACGCAGGTCCGGCAACGCCGCCCACTCCTCCCAGCCCAGAACCAGGGAGTCAGAGCGTGTAACGGGATGTGTCTGCGACGCATACAGGCCCATGGCCCGCGCCTCCATTGACGCGTTGACCGCGCCGATGGCCAGCTTCTACGCGTCTTCTTTGCCTTCGTAAAGTCACATATGTGACGACAAGCGCCGCGCCCCAGCCACAGCTCTCTTCCCAAGGTGAGACAGCGCCCGCCAGGTCGAGTTTACGATTGGGCGAGGTAAACAGGAGGTTAGCCGGCGCGTTGGCCCCTGCGTTACGGCGTCAGCCCTTCGAGCGGCGGCGCTTTGCGACCGATCTCAAATGGTCGTATGACGTTGACGCACGACACGGGCGATCAACACACGCAGGGGACGCGCGTGAACGGCATTGTTGAGCAAGTGATCGCCGGGCTCATTGTGGCTGGCATCTTAGAGGGGCTGCGCTTTTGGCGGGCGCGCCGGTCACACGGCGGCGATGGCGCGCCCCCGTCGCCGAACACGGCCAAGCGTTCCCAATCGGCGCCGGCTCCGTCGTTCCCGCCATCCGCAGGGGCGGCCCCGCGGCCCTCCCCGGCGCGCATGTCGCCCGCCACTGACACCCCGCGCGGCGTCATGGCGGACCGATTGAGCGCGGTCGCGCGCCTCGCCCTCGCGCCGTTCGTGGGGTTTATCTGCGCCGGCATCATGGCCGGCCTTATGGAGGACGCGGGATATGGCGAGATTACCCTGCAGTCCGCGACCGCATGGACGCTCATTATCGGCTGGACGATCGCCTTCTGGCTCATCCTCTCGCGCTTCGGACCGCTGAAGTCCCGCTGAGGATTGCGGCTCAGGCCCCGGCTAAGCCGCCGCGCTGGCGACGGGTGTCTCCTGAGGGTCATACGCCAGGATCGGGGCCAGCCACCGTTCCGCCTCGGCCAAGCTCCACCCCTTGCGTTGCGCATAGTCCTCCGCTTGATCGCGTCCGATCCGCCCCACCGCGAAGTAGTGGCTGTCCGGGTGCGCCAAGTAGAGGCCCGACACGCTCGCCGGCGGGGTCATGGCGAAGCTTTCGGTAAGCGCCACGCCCGCGCGAGCTTCGGCGTCCAACAGCCGAAACAGCGTTCCCTTCTCCGTGTGATCCGGCTGGGACGGATAGCCGGGCGCCGGGCGGATCCCGTGATAGGCCTCCGCGATCAATTCGGCGTTCGTCAGCGCTTCGTCCGGCGCATAGCCCCACACGTCTTTCCGCACGCGCTGGTGGAGAAACTCCGCGGCGGCTTCGGCAAACCGATCCGCCAGCGCCTTCAGCATAATCGCGTCGTAGTCGTCGTTCAGGGCCTCGAACTCCGCGGCTTTTTCCAACTCGCCATGGCCCGCGGTGACACAAAACCCGCCGACATAGTCCGCCACACCGCTGTCGACCGGGGCGACAAAGTCAGACAGCGCCACATTCGGTTGGCCGCCATCTTTGTCCATCTGCTGCCGCACGGTGTGGAAGGTCGCTATCGCCTCGCGGCGGTCGTCGTCCGCCCACACGACGATGTCGTCGCCCACGGCGTTCGCCGGCCAAAACCCCGCCACGCCACGAGCGGTCAGCCAACGCTCGTCAACCAGGCGATCCAACATCGCTTCGGCATCGCGCATCAGGCCGCGCGCGGCTTCCCCGGCGACCGCGTCGTCCAAAATCTGCGGGTAGCGCCCCTTCATGTCCCACGACATGAAAAATGGCGTCCAATCGATGTATCGGCGCAGCTCCGCCAAGTCGAACTCAACCGTGGTCACCCCAGGGGCGCGGGGCGCCGGCGCTGCGTAAGTCTCCCACGCGATGGAGGGCCCCCGGCGCCGCGCCTCCTCCAAACTCAGGCGTGGTTTGGCGCTGCGTCCCGCCGCGCGAGCCTCGCGCGTTCGCGCGTACTCCGTGCGGATCGCGTCGACATAGCCGACCTTGTCGTCGGCATTCAGCAACGACGACACGACGCCCACCGCCCGGCTCGCATCAACCACGTGGATGGTGGCGTCGCGGGCATACGCCGGTTCGATCTTCACCGCCGTGTGGGCCTTGGACGTCGTGGCGCCGCCGATCAAAAGCGGGATGTCGAAGCCCTCGCGCTCCATTTCCGACGCGACATACACCATCTCATCAAGAGACGGCGTGATCAGACCCGAAAGCCCGATGATGTCCACCTGCTCGTCACGGGCTTTCTGGAGGATCTCTTCGCAGGGGACCATGACTCCCATGTCGATCACGTCATAGCCGTTACACTGCAGCACCACGCCGACGATGTTCTTGCCAATATCGTGGACATCGCCTTTGACCGTGGCCAGCAAGATTTTGCCGTTCGATTTGCCGACCATGCCCAGGCGCTCCTTCTCCTCCTCCATGAAGGGGATGAGATGCGCCACGGACTGTTTCATCACACGGGCCGATTTCACCACTTGCGGCAGAAACATTTTGCCGGCGCCAAACAAGTCGCCAACGATGTTCATGCCATCCATCAATGGGCCTTCGATCACGTGCAGAGGCCGCTCAGCGGATTGGCGCGCTTCTTCGGTGTCCTCGATGATCCAGTCGGTGATCCCGTGGATCAGGGAATGGGCGAGCCGCTCGCCGACCGGCCGTTCACGCCAGCTGAGGTCTTTCTCTTTGCCGCTCGCGCCCTTCTGGCCGCGATACTGCTCCGCGATGTCGAGCAAGCGCTCCGTCGCGTCGTCACGACGGTTGAGGATCACGTCCTCGACGCGCTCTCGCAGCTCGGGATCAATGTCGTCGTAAATGTCGAGCTGGCCGGCGTTGACGATGCCCATGTCCATGCCGGCGCGAATGGCGTGATACAAAAACACCGAATGCATCGCGCGGCGCACCGGCTCATTGCCGCGGAAGCTGAAGGACACGTTGGAGACCCCGCCCGACACGTGAGCGTGGGGTAAGGACTCGCGAATGCGGCGCGTGGCTTCGATGAACGCGACGCCATATTCATTGTGTTCTTCGATCCCCGTCGCGACGGCGAAGATGTTGGGATCAAAGATAATGTCCGCAGGATTGAAGCCGACCTTGTCCACCAGCGTGTGATACGCGCGGGTGCAGATCTCCACCTTGCGCTCGATGGTGTCCGCCTGGCCAACCTCGTCGAACGCCATCACCACGACGGCCGCGCCATAGCGCTGACACAACCGCGCGTGTTTCAGGAACTCCTCCTCCCCTTCTTTCATGGAGATGGAGTTGACGATCGCTTTGCCTTGGACGCACTTCAGCCCGGCCTCGATCACGTTCCATTTGGAGCTGTCGACCATGATCGGCACGCGCGCGATGTCCGGCTCCGCGGCGATCAGGTTGAGGAACGTGGTCATGGCCTGGGCGCCGTCGAGCATGCCCTCGTCCATATTCACGTCGATGATCTGCGCGCCGTTCTCGACCTGCTGGCGCGCCACCTCGACGGCCGTGGCGTAGTCGCCCTCGAGAATCAGCTTTTTGAAGCGCGCCGAACCGGTGACGTTGGTGCGCTCGCCGATATTGACGAAGTTGGCGATGGACTGCTGAAGGGTGGTCACGACGAAGCCCCCAACTCAAGTGTTCGACACAATTCTGCGGCGTCAGCGCTTGCGGCTGGGTCGTCGCTCACCCGACAAGCTCAAACGGTTCGAGGCCGGCGAGGCGCATGGCCACGGGCCGCTCGGGAATGGGGCGCGGCGCGACGCCCTGCACCGCCTTGGCGACCGCGGCGATGTGCTCCGGCGTCGTGCCGCAGCAGCCGCCGACAATGTTGACCAACCCGTCCTGCGCCCAATCGCCGAGATGACAGGCGGTCATGCACGGGGTTTCGTCGTACTCGCCAAAGGCGTTGGGCAAGCCGGCGTTGGGGTAGGCAAGCACCAGAACGTCCGCCACACGCGACATTTCAGCGACGTACTGGCGCAGCTTGTCCGCGCCGAGGGCGCAGTTCAGCCCAACCGCCCACGGATTGGCGTGGCGGATGGAATTGTAGAACGCTTCCGTGGTTTGGCCGGACAGGGTGCGGCCGGAGGCGTCGGTGATGGTGCCGGAGATCCAGATGGGAATGTCCACGCCCGTCTCGTCGCGGACGTCCAGCAACGCTTTGATGGCGGCCTTGGCGGTCAGCGTGTCGAAGATGGTCTCCACCAGATAGAAATCGATGAACTCCGCCATAGCGACGACTTGGTCTTTGTAGGCGTCATACACTTCATCGAACGTCTTGGAGCGGAAGCCGGGGTCGTTCACGTCCGGGCTTAAGGACAAGCTCACATTGGTCGGGCCAATGGAGCCCAAAACGCCGCGCGGCCGCTCCGATGTCGAGGCTTCATCCGCCGCGATACGCGCGAGACGGGCCCCCTCGCGCGCGATCTCCGGCGCGGCGGCGCTGAGCGCATAGTCGGCCTGCGCGATCGCGGTGGCGGAGAACGTGTTGGACTGGGTGAAGTCCGCGCCGGCGGCGAAATAGCGATCGTGGATCTCCGAAATCGCCTCCGGCCGCGTGATGTTCAGCACATCATTGTTGCCCTTGAGCGGCACGTTGTGGCTCGCCAAGCGCTCGCCGCGGAACTGCTCCTCCGTCAGCGCGAGCTTTTGGATCTCCGTGCCCCAACCGCCATCGAGCATAAGC
This sequence comes from uncultured Caulobacterales bacterium, assembly GCA_964526675.1. Classification (GTDB taxonomy): domain Bacteria; phylum Pseudomonadota; class Alphaproteobacteria; order Caulobacterales; family Maricaulaceae; genus CAZADA01. Next base: position 45,800 of record CAZGLY010000013.1, on the reverse strand, counting down.
ACGCGCTCGCGGGCCATCGCGGTGAAACGGTTCAGTCTGTCGTCGCGGGTCACGAGCGTCTCCTCCCACGCGCCGCCCCTAGGCGGCGGCCTGCTCATCCGAATGCACGCCGAGCAGCCGACAGGTGGCGAACGCCAAACCCGGCCGATTGAGCGTGTAGAAATGGAAATGCTCCACGCCGCCGTCCGCCAGCGCCGTGCAGAGCTCAGCGGCCGTCTGCGCGGCGATCAGCTCGCGCGTGTCCGCGTCGTTCTCCAATCCCTCGAAGCGTTCATGCAACCAGGGCGGAAGCGTGGCGCCGCACAATCCCGCCATCCGGGCGAGACCTTTGAAGTTGGGCTGGAGCATCACGCCGGGCACGATCGGGATCGCCACCCCCGCGGCCGCGGCGCGATCACGATAGCGAAAAAACGCATCCGGCTCGAAGAAGAACTGGGTGATGGCGCGCGTGGCGCCCGCGTCAATCTTCTGCTTAAGCAAGTCGAGATCGGCGTCAAAGCTGGCGCTCTCGGGGTGCTTTTCGGGATAACACCCGACTGACACTTCAAAGTCGCCGATCGCGCGAATGCCCGCCGTCAAGTCCGCCGCGTTGACGTAGCCCTCCGGGTGCGGGGTGTAGCGCTCGCCAATCCCCTCCGGCGGATCCCCGCGCAGGGCGACGATGTGGCCAACGCCCACCGCTTGATAGCCGCGAATAACCTCGTCGATTTCGGCGCGCGTGGCGCTCACGCACGTCAAATGAGCCGCCGGCTTCAGGTCCGTGTCCGTGGCGATCCGCGTGACCGTGCGGTGGGTGCGCTCCCGCGTCGATCCGCCGGCGCCGTAGGTCACCGACACAAAGTGCGGGTTCAGCGACGACAGCTTGGTGATCGTGTCCCAGAGCCGGTCTTCCATCTCCGCGGTCTTCGGCGGAAAGAACTCGAACGACACCGTCAGATTGCGGCGCGGCGCTGTCATGCTGCGTCTCCGTTGATGGTCAATTGTGAATCGTGCGGCGCCGCATCGCGGCGGGTCCGGCGCGACGGCGACACCGCACACCAGACCTTCACCGTCAGGGCTTCGCCTTCGCGCACGGCGTTTTCGCCCAGCGCTCCCGGCGGCTCCACGTGCAAGCCCGCCGCCGCGCACCATTCGAGAATGTCCGCGTCGGTGAACCCCAACCGCCGATGCGCGTGATCCGTGCGCAGGAACTCAAGCGCATGCGGGGCAAAATCAACCAGGATCAGCCGTCCGCCCGGCGCCAGCACCCGCGCGGCTTCCGCGATCGCGCGCGCTGGCGCGTCAAGGTAATGCAACACCTGATGCACGGTCATGAGGTCCGCCGTGTCGTCGTCAAAGGGCAGCGCGTAGAGATCGCCGTGGCGGACCGAGCATTGGGCGAGGCCGGCGCGCCGCAGATTGGCGCGCGCGATGGTCAACATTTCGTGAGACAGATCGACGCCCACCCCGCGCCGCACCTGGTCGGCGAACACCTGCAGCATCCGTCCCGAACCGGTTCCGACATCGATCATGACCGGGAACGGCCCGGGTCCGGCGGCGGCGCGCACCGCGTCCTCCACAACATCTTCATCCAGGTGCAGAGCGCGGATCCGATCCCAGTCCGGCGCGACCGCGGCGAAGTACGCCGCCGCCGCCGCGTTGCGATCCGCCGCAACCAGCGCCAGCTGGTCGCGATCCCGCTTGAGGGACCGCTCCCCCGCGGGCAACGCCGCGAGCGCCGCCTCGACAACGGCGCGGGCCGGTTCGCCGGGCTCGGCAAGGCGATAGAACGCCCACGCCCCTTCCGGCAGTCGCTCCACCACCCCGGCCTCAGCCAGCATTTTCAGATGCCGGCTCACCCGCGGCTGGCTCTGGCCAAGAATGCTGACAAATTCGCTCACCGTCAGTTCACCCTGCGTCAGCAACGCGACAATGCGCAGTCGCGTCGGCTCGCCCACCGCGCGCAGCACCGCCACAACGCGGTCGAGACCAGAGGGAACGAAGTCAGACATAAAGATATGTTTATACGACCACGCGAAGCCTGACCACCGGATTTCGCGACGTGGCGCATTTAACAGTGAGAATGATCAAAACCTTCACGAACGGGCGGACGCACGCCTATATACGCAGAGGCGGCGGTGCGGCCGCTCGGTGAAACGCGCGCTCGTCCGATCGCGCCCACCACAGAGGGGACAGGTATGCAGGCGAGACGCTTTTTGATCGCCGCGATGATGGTGGGCGCACTGACGTCCGTGGCGCTGAGCGGCTGCGCGAACGGCCGTGCGGACGCCGACACGACGAACGCCTCGCGTCCCCCGGACGCGTCATCGGCTGACCAAGCAGGCCGCAGCTCCGATTTCGATCTCGACGCCTTTGACGACGGGCCGGCGATTCGCGACCCGTTCGAGGGATTTAACCGGCGCGTGTACAGCTTCAACGCCGGGGTCGACCGATTCTTCCTCGAACCGATCTCCGAGGTCTATGGGTGGGTGCTGCCGCAGTTCGCGCGCGACAGCGTACGCTCGATCGTCGACAATTTGAAAACGCCGGTCTGGCTCACCAACGACTTGCTGCAGGGCGAATGGCGACGCGCGGGCGTGACGTTCAGCCGCTTTACGCTGAACACCACGCTGGGCGTCGGGGGGATTTACGATTTCGCGGACAACGTCGCCGACCTCCCCAAGCATGATGAGGACTTCGGCCAAACGTTGGGTTCCTATGGCGTCGGCAACGGGCCGTATCTGATGTTGCCGTTCTTGGGCCCGGCGACGATGCGCGACGCCTTCGGCCGCGTGGTGGACACAGCGCTCGATCCGCTAACCTACGCCACCTTCCCGGGCGACGGCCTCTACAGCTTCCGCGGCGACGACATCTTGAACGCGTCGCGCAACGCCGCCGACATCATCGACATCCGTCACCGCTTGGACCCCGTGTTCGAGGTGACCAAACGCAGCGACGATCCCTATTTGCGGGCGCGGACGCTCTATTACCAATCGCGCGCGGTCGCGATCGCCAATGGCCGCCGCGAACAGGAAGAGGCGCCTGATCTAGACTTTTAGAGCGACACCACCGGCGCGGCCTCGATCACCACCGACGAAGCCCGGGCCGCACCCACCATCCGCGACGGCGACGCGCCGTGGCCAACCAGGACAGGTCCTATGACGGCTTCTCGTGATTTCCCCTCGCTCCTTCGCATGGCGGTGGTGCTTGTGGCGGCGTTGGCGCTGAGCTGGCGCGCGCAAGCGGATGAAGCGGCGGAGGCGTTCGTCAACGATCGCGCCCAGAGGGTTCTCAGCATCATCAACGATGACGCGCTGTCGTCGGAGGCCCGTCAAGACCAGCTGCGCGACGTCATCAGCACGACGATCGACACGGAGTTGATCGCCCGCGCGGCGATCAAGCGGTATCTCAACGCGCGCCGCAATCCGCACTATGACGATCAAGAGGCGCTCGACGCGGACTTTCAGGCCTTCGTGCCCGTCTATGAAGAATACCTGCTGCTGACATATGAGTCGTATTTGTCCGTTTATCGCGTCGCCGACTTCCAAGTCCTTGGTTCGGAGGATTTGGACGCGACGCGTCAGCGGCGTTACGACAGCTTCTCGATCGTGAAGACGTTGGTGCGCGGCGGTGAGGACGACGAGGAAATCGAAGTCGCTTGGGATGTGATCGGGCGCAATGGCGGCCTGCGCATCTTCGACGTCGAGGCCCGCGGTCTGTCGCTTTTAACAGAGCAAGAGACCGTCATGGCCGAGGAGCTGGCCGACGCCCGCGGCAACATCGCCGCCTTGTCGGACGTCTATGTCGCGAAGGCGGATGACCTCCGGCCGAAAGCCCTTGGCGAACAGCGCCGGGTTCTGGGCTTCGACACAAACCTCTAAACGAGCGCCGCGCATTGGGGGACGCGCCCTTGGGGCCGCGTCCCCAAACGGCGGTCAGGCGCGGGCGAACTTCTGGAACTTGATGCGCCGCGGGAGGTCGGCGTCGTCGCCGAGACGCCGTTTCTTATCCTCGAGATAGTCCGCGAAGTTCCCCTCAAACCACTCCACATGGCTGTCGCCTTCGAACGCCAGAATGTGCGTGGCGATGCGGTCCAGGAAGAAGCGATCGTGGCTGATGACCACGGCGCAGCCGCCATAATGCTCAAGCGCTTCTTCCAGCGCCGACAGCGTCTCGACATCGAGATCGTTGGTCGGTTCGTCGAGAAGGAGCAGGTTCGACCCCTCCCGCAGCTTTTTCGCCAACAGAATCCGGTTGCGTTCACCGCCGGAGCATTTCGCCACCGGCTTTTGCTGGTCCGGTCCCTTGAAGTTGAAGTTCGACACGTAGGCGCGTGAATTGATCTCTTTGTCGCCCAGCGAAATGACGTCGAGGCCGTCTGAAATCGCCTCCCAGACCGTGTGCTTGGGATCCAGCGCGTCGCGCGTTTGGTCGACATAGCCGAGCTTCACCGTCTCGCCCAAGCGGATCGCGCCCGCGTCCGGCTCCTGTTGGCCCGTGATCATCTTAAACAGCGTCGTTTTGCCCGCGCCGTTCGGCCCGATGACGCCGACAATGCCGCCCGGCGGCAAGCGGAACGTCAGATCCTGGATCAGGATGCGATCGTCAAAGCCCTTGGTCAGGCCGTCGGCCTCAACCACGACGCCGCCCAAACGCGGTCCCGGCGGGATGTAGATCTGGGCGGTGGTGACCGCCTCCTGCTCGGCTTGGTCACGCAGCTGCTCATACGCCCGGATCCGCGCCTTGGACTTCGCCTGGCGCGCCTTCGGGCTGGAGCGGATCCACTCGAGCTCCCGCGAGAGCGCTTTGGTGCGGTTTTCCGACTCCCGCCCCTCTTGCTGCATCCGCTGGGCCTTTTGCTCCAGCCACGCCGAATAGTTGCCCTCATACGGCACGCCGCGCCCGCGATCGAGTTCAAGCGTCCACGCGGTGATGTTGTCGAGGAAGTATCGATCGTGAGTCACCAGGATCACGGCGCCGGGATACTCGATCAGGTGATGTTCGAGCCACGCCACCGACTCCGCGTCCAAATGGTTGGTCGGTTCATCCAAAAGCAGCAAGTCCGGCTTGCTGAGCAACAACCGACACAGCGCAACCCGCCGCTTCTCACCGCCGGACAACGCCGTCACCTCCGCGTCGCCTGGCGGGCAGCGCAGCGCGTCCATGGCCATGTCGATGCGCGAGTCCACGTCCCACGCGTCTTTGGCGTCAATCTCTTCTTGGAGCGTGGTCATGCGCTCCATCAACTCATCGGTGTAGTCGTCGGCAAGCTGCGTCGACACGGCGTTGTATTGATCGAGCAGCTGTTTCTCAGCCGAGCCTTCGATCACATTCTCCCAAACCGTCTTATCGGGATCGAGCTCCGGTTCTTGAGGCAGATATCCCGCCGTCGCCCCCTCCGCGAGCCACGCCTCGCCCGTGAACTCCGTGTCCACGCCGGCCATGATGCGCAGCAGCGTCGACTTGCCGGCGCCGTTGACCCCGACCACGCCGATTTTCGCGTCGGGGTAGAACGACAAATGCACGCCCTCGAGCACTTTCTTGCCGCCACGGTAGGACTTCGTGAGACCTCGCATATGGAAAATGAACTGACGCGCCATGGCCACGACCTCCGGCGAAACGGACCCTCGCAAACGAGCCTGTGGTTGTAGCGAGCGTCGCGCCCCAATCCAAGCCAATGGCGAGCCGCGGCGCCGACGCGCCCTTGGCGTCTCCATTGCCGGAACGTCACTTGAGTTCACAGCAAACGCCGCCTATCACATAAAGGGATGAGTGTCGGACGTGTCAGCGGGCGCGGCGGTCTCGCCGCCGCCATATGCGCCCTTGCGGTCATCGCGACGGCTTGCGAACGCCGTGACGATCCTGCGGCGCCGGGCGCAACGCCGTCAGCCGCGGACGCTGCCTCGGAGGCGCTGACCCCGCGATCGTATTTCTTCGATGACCCCGACCGAACGTTGGCGCGTGTGTCCCCCGACGGTCAAACCCTCGCCTGGCTCGCGCCGCAGGGTGAAACCATCGCGCTGTGGACGGCGCCGCTCGGCGACATGGAGGCGGCGCGCACGGTGGCCGCGACGCCGGAGGCTGGGGTATCATACTACCAGTGGGCGGCGAACAACACCCATGTGATCTACGGGCTTTACACCGTCACGACGGACACGAACCGGGTGTTCAGCGTGGATGTGACCAGCGGCGCGGTGGTCGACCTGACGCCGGAGGCGAGCGCGGATGTCGCTCGCGACGACCGGCCGGTCAGCGCGGACGTCGTGGGCCTCAGCTTCGATTATCCGGACGAACTGCTGATCAGCGCCAACGACTACGACCCCGCGGTCAAGGACGTGCATCGGGTCAACATTGTTACTGGCGACAGCCGCCGCGTGCTGCGGAACAAAAAGAAGCTCGACAATTTCATCGCGGATGCGCGCCTTGACGTGCGTCTGGTGGAAGCCACGCTCGAGACGGGCGCGCGCGCCGCGTATGTCCGCCACGGCGCTGACGATTGGCGCGAGCTGGCGCGCTGGTCGCCGGAAGACGCCACGTTGTCGCGCATGATCGGCTTCGACGCCAGCGGACGCGTGGTCTATGGGGTCGACAGCATCGGGCGGGAAACCACGGCGCTCGTGCGCTATGACGTTGACAGCGGGGAGCGCGCCATCTTGGGCGCCGACGACCGCGCCGATGTCGATGCGGTGACGATCCACCCGGCCACACGCACAGCCGACGCGTTCGCAGTCGATCGGCTCAAAGAGCACTGGACGCCGTTGACGACCGACACAGCGAGCGCGTTCGCCCTGTTGCGGCGGACGTTTGCGGGCGAAGTCGCGATCACCAGCCGGACGTTGGATGATGAAGTCTGGACGGTGTTCACACGCTCCCAAGACGACCCGGGCACCTACCATCTCCTAGACCGGCCGACGCAAACGCTGACGCCGCTGTTTCAAGTCTCTCCGAAGCTGACGGCGTCCGTCCGATCGACCCGCAAGCCGGTCGTGATCAAGACGGCGGGCGGTTTCGACCTTGTCGCGCATCTGACCCTGCCGGCGGGCGTCGACGCCAACGGCGACGGGCGCCCGGACACGCCCGCCCCATTGATCATCATGGCGCCGGAGGGACCGTGGAAACGGTTCCGCAGCGGCTTTAGCCGACTGGACGCGTTCTTCGCGGATCGCGGTTACGCGGTGCTCGCGGTGAACGCGCGCGGCGCGCGTGGTTTTGGGAAAACCCATCTCAACGCGGTCGATCGCGATTGGAGCGGCGCGGTCCAGGAGGATCTGGCCGAAGCGGCGGCGTGGGCCGTGGCCAAGTCCGTCGCGCCAGCGGACCGCATCGGCGTCTTCGGGGTGCGCTTGGGCGGTCTCGCCGCGCTCGGGGCGACCGCGGGCGCGCAAGACACCTTTGCCTGCGCAAACGCAGTCTCGCCCGTCGCGGATGTGTCGGCCTTTGTCGAGGAGCTGCCGCCCCATCACAGGGCCTACGCCAGCATGCTGACGCACATGATCGGCGACCCGCGCGATCCGACCGCGCGCGCCGCGCAAGCGAACCGATCGCTTGCCGCGTTCGCGGGCGACATCCGCCGCCCGGTGTTCATCGTCCATGGCGAGGCGGATCCGTCGGGCCAGGCGCCGGTCAGCGAAGCCGCCACGCTCGCCGCAACGGACGCTGGCGCGCCCATCACCTACGCCGCGTTTCCGGATGAGCCCGTGTTTCCCATGGACCAACTCAATCGCCGCGCCTTGGCGGCGGCGTCCGAGGCGTTTTTCGCCGGTTGCCTCGGCGGGCGCGCCGCGCCCGTCGGCGAGGCGATCGCGCGGTCGTCGATGAGGATCATCACCAATCCCCAAGCGCTGAACACGGCGGACCTGCCGCTGGAGGCGCGCCCGCTCGCATCAACGCAATAACGGCTTGCCGACGGCGGCGAACGTTTGCGTTGACGCGGGGAAGACGCCACTGTCCGGCGACGCGTTGGGAGAGGACCGAGGGATGATGTCACGCGAGTTCAAGACGCCCAGACGCTCGACCGGCGGCGCGGCGACATCCGCACGCGCGGCGGCGCTCGCCGCCCTAGTCCTCGGAGGAGCCGGCATGCTCGTCACGCCAACAGCGCACGCGGCGCCGGAGGATCTCCGGCTGACCCCCGATCGGATCGACGCGGGTCCGAGCCTGAACGGGCCGACGCCGCGCGGGCTGCGTTTCGCGCCCGACGGCCGATCAATCTCCTATCTGCAGGGTAAGTCGGACGACCCGAACCGCTTGCATGTCTGGACCACATCCGTCGATGGCGGCGCGCCCGTCCTGGTCGTGGACGCCGACACGCTGGCGCCGTCGCCCGCGACCTTGTCTGAAGCCGAAAAAGCCCGCCGGGAACGTCAGCGCGTGCGCGAAGCCGGCGTTGTCGAGTATTCGTGGGACGAAGCGGGCGAACGCATACTCGTGCCGCTGGACGGCGATCTCTATCTGGCTGAGGCGCGTCCGAACGCCCCCGCCCCGCGGCAGATCACCGACACATCCGCCTATGAAATCGATGCGCGGGTGTCGCCAGGCGGCCGCTACGCGTCGTTTGTCCGCGAGAACACGCTCTACGCCTACGACACGGCCGAGAACACGGAACTCCAGCTGTCGCCGACGGCGGAGGGCGCGATCGCGTTCGGCGTCGCGGAGTTTGTGGCTCAGGAAGAGCTTGACCGCCACACGGGCTATTGGTGGTCGCCCACCGACCGGTATGTCGCGTACACGCGCGTCGATGAGAGCCCCGTGGCCCTCATTCAACGGCCGGAGATCAGCGCGGAAGGCGTCACGCTTCAAGAGCAACGGTATCCCCGAGCCGGCGCGGCCAACGCCATCGTGCGGATGTTCGTGCGCGATATGGAGACGGGCACGACGGTCGAGGCGGACCTCGGCGCGGACACCGACGTCTATCTCGCCCGCGCGACGTGGATGACCAAGGGCGTGGGCGAAACCCTCGTGGTGCAGCGGCTCAGCCGTGATCAAACCCGGTTGGACGTGCTCGCGATCAACCCGACGTCCGGCGGCGCGACGGCGTTGTTCACCGACGACAATCCCGTCTGGATCAATCTGCACAACGACCTGCGCCCGCTTAAGATGAGCGACGCGCTCCTCTGGAGTTCCGAGCGCAGCGGTCACCGTCATCTGTATCTCTACGACGCCGATGGGGATTTGATCCGGCCCGTCACCCGTGGTGATTGGGCGGTGAAGCGGCTCGTCGGCGTGGACGAGGACAAGGGCCTCGCCTACTTCGAAGGCTTCGCCGACACGCCGCTCGAAACCCACCTGTATCGCGTGTCCTACAGCCGCGACGGCGCCGGCGTGACCCGCATCACCACGCCAGGCTCGACATGGTCGGTGACCATGAACGGCGACGCGACGCGCTTTATCGGCGTGTCGTCAAACCCGAACCAGCCGCCGCAAACAGGCCTCTACGACGCCGATGGGACGCTGATCCGATGGATCGAAGAAAACCAGTTGGATCAAAGCCATCCCTACGCGCCCTATGTGCCCAGACACGCGACGCCGGACTTTGGCGAGCTTGAAGGCGAAGACGGCGCGCCGCTGCATTACCAAGTGCTCACGCCGTCAGGCTGCAGCGCAGACGCGCCGTGTCCGGCCATCCTCTCCGTGTATGGGGGTCCCCACGCCCAGACGGTCACCCGCGGGTGGACCCGGTTGACCGATCAGATGCTGGTCCACAACGGCTTTGTTGTGTTCCGTCTCGACAATCGCGGCTCGGCCAACCGTGGGCTTGCGTTTGAAGCGCCGATCAAAGGCCGTTTGGGCGACGTGGAAGTGGCGGATCAACTGCGCGGCCTGACGCACCTCAAGTCGCTCCCCTTTGTCGACGCGGAGCGTGTGGGCGTCTTTGGCTGGTCCTATGGCGGCTACATGACCTTGAAGCTGATGGCTGCGGCGCCGGAGGCGTTCGCCGCGGGCGTGGCCGGCGCCCCGGTTACGGACTGGGCGCTCTACGATACGGGGTACACGGAACGGTATCTGGGCACGCCCCAAGGCAATCCGGACGGCTACGCGGCCTCCGCCGCCCTCGCGGGACTTGAGGGTCTGAAGCGCCCCTTACTCGTCATGCACGGCATGGCGGACGACAATGTTGTGTTCGATCATTCGACACGCCTGTTCAAAGCGTTGCAAGACGCCGGCGTGGTCTTTGAAACGGCGGTCTATCCCGGCGAACGCCACGGGTTGTACGGCGCGCGCGAACACATGGCCGCCACGTATCTTGACTTTTTCCGCCGTCGCCTGGCGCCGTGACCGCGCCGGCGACCAGCAGCGACGACGCGGCGAGGGGTGCGGTCGACCTATGAACGGGCGTGTGTGTGTGTATGTCCTCGCCGCGGCGGCCATCGCGGCGCTGGCGGGGTGCTCGAGCCTTGTCAGCACGATTAACTTCGCCGGCGATCGCGATGTGATCCCGCGCGCGGCGCTGTTCGGCGATCCGAAGCGCGTCCAGGCGCGCATCAGTCCGGACGGACAGTGGATCAGTTGGCTGGCGTGTCGCGAGGGAACGCTGAATGTCTGGCTTGCCCCGGTGGAGGATCTGGACGCCGCGCGCCCCCTCACGCGCGAAGGCGAACCGGGCGTGACGCAGCATCATTGGGCGTGGGATTCCCAAGCGATTCTCTTCCCCAAGGCGGTCGGCGAAAGCGACAATGATCATCTTCACGTGGTGTCGATCCGTGGCGGCGAGAGCCGGGATCTGACCCCCATGCCCGCCGACGCCCGCGCCGTGTTGGTGGGCCTCTCGCCCAAACGACCAGGCGTGGCGCTCGTGGGCATGAACACGCGTGATGCGCGCCTGTTCGACCTCTATGAGATCACCATCGGCACCGGTGAACGGCGATTGGTGGCGGAAAACCCCGGCTTTTCCGCGTGGATCGCCGACCAACAGCTCACCCCGCGCCTAGCGCTGCGCCGAGCCCAAGGCGGCGGCGCAATCCTCGCACGCCATGAGGAGGACACGTGGACGGACGTCCTCGAGTTCGACGCCGACGACGCGTTCGCCCACAGCGCCCTGAGCTTCGACACCGAGGGCGACCGCGTGTTCATGACCGACAGTCGTGGTCGCGACACCGCCGCGCTGGTCGCCCTGAACCCCGACACCTTGGAGACCACGGTCCTCGCGGAGGACGATCGCGCGGACATCAACCACGTGCTGATCCATCCAGCGACGGGCGCGCCCCTGGCCTACGGGGTTGAGCACGCCCGCACCGAATGGTCGGCTCTCGACGAGTCTTTTGCGGACGACTTTACGGCTGTCCGCGACCAAACCGACGGCGAGCCGATGGTCGTCTCCATGACCGAGGACGCGAGCCGCTGGATTGTCCACGTCGACGCGCCGGAACAGCCCGGCGCCTATTATCTCTATGATCGTCCGACGGGTCGCGTGACCCCGTTGTTCGACACGCGTCCCGCCCTCGCGGGCGCGCGGCTGGCGCCGATGCGGGCGGTGACGATTCCAGCGCGCGACGGCTTGCCGCTGGTCGCCTATCTGACCACGCCGCGGGGCGCCGACCGCGACGGCGACGGCCGTCCCGACGCGCCGCGGCCGCTGGTGCTGTCGGTCCACGGCGGCCCCTGGAGCCGAGATTCCTACGGCTTCAACCCCGTGCACCAATGGCTCGCCAACCGTGGGTATGCCGTGCTTTCGGTGAACTACCGGGGCTCGCGCGGATTCGGAAAGGCGTTCATGAACGCAGGAGTGGGCGAGTTCGCCGGGGCGATGCACACGGACCTGATCGACGCCCTCGATTGGGCGATCGACCGGAAGATCGCCGACCCCAATCGCGTGGCCATCGCCGGCGCGTCCTATGGCGGCTACGCGACCCTGGTCGGCCTCACCTTCACGCCCGAACGGTTCGCCTGCGGCGTGGACATCGCGGGTCCCGCCAGCCTGGTGTCCCTCGTGGAGAGCTTTCCCCCGTTTTGGTCGCCGTTCCTCGACGCGACATGGCGCCGTTTCGTCGGCGATCCCTCGAATGTGCAAGAGCGCGCCGAGATGCTGTCACGCTCGCCGATCTCGAAGTTGGACGCCCTGCGCAGCCCGCTCCTCATCGGCCAAGGCGCCAATGACCCTCGCGTCACCGCCCAAGACACCGATCGTCTCGTGGAGACGCTGTCTGAGCGTGGGGCCACGATTGTCTATCTCCACTTCCCAGACGAAGGGCACGGCCTTGCGCGCGCGGAGAACCGCCTCGCCTTCCACGCCGTGGCTGAGGGCTTTTTGGCCCAATGCCTCGGTGGCCGGGCGGAACCCGTCGGCCGCGCATTGGAGAACTCCTCCGTGGAGATTCTCTATGGCGGCGAGTTTGTGGGTCTTGTGAACTGACGCCCTGCCGTGCGTGTGGGGCGAGCCTGACCTCTAGGGCGTGGTCAGCAACACCGCGCAGAACGCTTCAAGGCCCGCCGCGTCCTCGGCGTCAAACGCGTTGAGTTCCGTTGAATCCACGTCGAGCACGGCGGCCAAGGCGCCGGCGGCGTCGAAGACAGGCACGACAATCTCCGAACGGCTACGGCTGTCGCAGGCGATATGCCCGTCGAACGCATCCACATCCGGCACAAGCACCGTTTCGCGTCGCGCCGCCGCGGCCCCGCACACGCCCTCGCCAAACCGGATGCGCAAACACCCCAACGTGCCCTGATAAGGCCCCACGACGAGTTCATCGTGACGGTCAGGGTCGACTAGGTAGAAGCCCGTCCAGAAAAAACGGGGCGCGAAAGCGGTCGCGAGCATGCTGGCGGCGGACGCATAGCGAGCGGTCCGGGATGGTTCGCCCGCGATCACCGCTTGGAGTTCGTTGACCAACTCAGCGTATCGGTTGGAGATAGCGAGGGCGGCCATTGGCGCTCCAGGTCGTCGACGTGCGAAGGGTACATGATGATGCAATTCACGCCAGTCAACGCGTTGTGGCGCGTGGGCGTCGCAGCGCTCGCCTGTGTGGCCTCAGGATGCTCGCTGCAAGTCGACAACCAGTCTGAGTCGGCGGTCACCGTTCATGGCGAGACAACCTTGCGGCGCCCCGCGGAAGTGTTTGTGATCGACGGCGTCATCCGCGCGCGCGACGCGGACCGCGACACCGCCCTTGCGCAGGTGACGGAAACCTTGCGCACCATGCGCGATACGATCAACACGCTGCGCGGCTTGGAAGCGCTCACATTCGTCACCGAAACGCTGTCGGTGAACACGGTGCGCCCGACCGGCTGCGAGGAGCGGAGCGCGCGCAGCGACCAGCCAGACGATTGCAACCCCATCGCTTTCGACGTGACGATCCCGTTTCACATGCGGGGCGGACCGCCCCAGGTGGCCGGCGACGCCGCCTCCCTCCTGGCCGAGCAAGGCGCTGAATCGGTGCGCGTCCGCGGCTTCAACGTGAGCGACCCCGAAGCCATGCAAGCCGACGCGCGCCGGCAAGCCGTGTTGGAGGCGTTGCAAATCGCTGAAGACTTAGCCGCGAACTCCGGCGCACAGCTGGGATCCGTGATTTCGATCCAATACGGGCCGGAGCGCCCGCTCCCGCGGTTCACGCTGCACAGCATGGACCAAGCACCAGAACAGGTGTCCGGCGTCGGCCTGCGCACGAGCCCGCGGGCGTCCATTCGCCTCACGCCGGACGACATCGAAATCACCGAACGGGTGACTGTGGTCTTTGAGCTTCAGGACCAAGGTTGACGCCGCGACGTCGCGCCGGTCATCGCCGAACGGACGGCTCATTGTCGCTGCGCTGCCGGCAGTAGCCAACCCCCGCCACCGGCAACACGAGCTCCCACCCCGAGGCGTGCACAACGCGCAGCACGCTCTCGCCGACGCGCCGTCCGTCTTCGACCAAATCGCCGCGGCGCATTTGCGCATAGACCGTCACCTGCCCATCCGAGGAACGGAACGTCTGGTTCGCGACGTGCCCCGCGATGATCGGTGGTCCGGAGGCCGCCAACCGTGGCAAAGCGACCTCCTGCCCGTCCAACGACATCACCGCCGCGCGCGTGCGCGTGCTCGTGAACAGGATCAGTTGAGCCGCCGACAGCGACCACAAGAACACCCCGCACTCGCCCGGCACAATGCGCTGAGCCGACAGCCTGCCGATCTGGACGGCCGACTCCGCGTCGGTCACCGCGTCCAAGGGGCTCACCATGCGGCGGTCGCCGCCGCCGCCAAAGCAGCCCGCCGCCACCGCGCACAACAGAACCGTCGCCGCGCGAACGGCTCGTCGGACGCGCGTCACCGTGTCCACGCTGTCGGTTGGCCCAGGGCCCTGCGCTCTCGTCACGACTGGTCGAGCTCCAAAAAGGTCACCGTGCGCTCATACGTGTAGGCGCCGTTTGACCGATCAAAGCCGAACAACCCCGCCGCCAAGTCAAAATTAGGGTCTTGCGTTTGCACGTTCGCGCGCAGACCGCCCTCGCCTTTGGGCGTGAGCCGCGCCTCGATCTGCACCGCCGCGTCCGCGTTCTCGCCGTTCAGCATCAACACCAACACGCCGTCACGGCACTGGGCCGCGCCCTCGAGATCCGGACCGCGCCAAGACGTACGGCCATCCGGCCGCGCCAGCACGTCCGTGCTGATCAACCCCGCCGCCGCCTGACAGCCGCGCCGGTCGAACACCAGACTGTCGACCCGCACGAACACTTCGCCGCCGCGCGCGCGCACCAACTCATGGAGCGACTCCACCGCCTGCACGTCCAAGGTCAGGGAGGCGTTCTGCATCGCCGCACGCCCCGACAGCGCCAGCGACAAACGCCCTGCGCCACGCAACCCCGGCCCGTTCACGCGCACATCCGCCTCCAGCCGCCCCGTGAGCAGGGAGGCGGGGTGGATCTGCGCTTCAACGCGGCCGATGTCGCGTCCGCTGGCGCTGATTTGTTCAATCGCGCCATGCCAAATCGTCCCGCGCACAGCGCCATGATCAACGCCATAGGCGGGCAAGTTCGCCATCGACACAAACGGCGCCAAAGGCAGGTTCGCCAAAAGCGTGGCCGAGAACGTCACCACAAACACGACGCTCAGCACCAACACCCTCACGACGACGCCTCCGATGACAACACCAAGGTCGCGCGCACCACCGCGTTGCGATCCGACCGGCGCACCGACGCGCGCTGCACATGCACGCCGTGGCGGTCACGCAGCTCGCGCAACCAGCGGAACAGCGTTGTGGCCTGCGCGTCTTCCAGAGACACCGACAGCGCGGCCTCCCCACTCGGCTGAACCCGCGCCAGCGCCAGCTCGTGCTGCGCGGCGCTGTTGCTGATAACGGCCCGCAACGAGGCCGACGCGTCCGCACCCTCCCCGGCGGCGCCCTCGCCGCCCAGACGCGTCAACGCGTCTTGGACCGCGGTCCAATCCGAGAGCGCGCGACTGTAGCTCGCTTTCGCGGACGCATGCGCGCCCAACACCGGCGCGATCAGCAGCTGCGTCACGATCAGCACGGACGCCAGCCCGCCGGCGGCGCCGATCAGCAGCCTCTCGCGAGGCGTCCGCGCGTTCCAAGCCGCCGCGATCATGGCGCCCTCACAACGAAATCTCCGCTTGTGCGCGCGCCGCGGCGCCGCGACGCCCCTTCTTCAATCACGACGCCCCGATCGGTCACAGCGGTCTTCAAAGCCTCCACATCCGCATACGCATCATAAATGATGGTGAAGGCCAGCGAATTCTCCGCCGCGTCGTAACGCAGCGTTTCGATCTGCACCCGCTCAAGAGGCGACGTGCTCTGAAACACGACCGCCGAGAGATCCAAAAACACGCCGCCGCCGCCGCCCTGCGACAACCGCGAGCGCGCCCGCTGCGCAGGATTGGCCACGCGGCCCTCGTCGGGAAAGGCGCGTGCATACGCCAACTGGCTGCGGGCGCGGAGATCGCGCGCGCCCTTGCCGTAAGCCCACCCCTCGACCGCCAAGCCGATGAACGCCGCGACGACGGCCGCCACGCCCAGTCCGGCCAACACGCGCCAGCGGGAGAACTCGAAACCGTCGCCGCCGGCCCGCCGGCGCGCCCGGTAAGGCCCCTGCAGCAGGTTGAGGTCCACGCCGGCGGCGACGCCGTCCATAAACCGGGTCAGCAGATCCTCATCACTCGGACGCGGCGCGCGACGCACCGCCTCGCCATGACCGCTGAGACCTAAGCTGCCGAGATCATCGACCCACGCCTCAAGACCTTCCACGCCCTGTTCGGCAAGGCTTTGCGGGATCACGAGCGCCGCCAAATCGCGCTCCACCGCCAAACCGCCAATGGCGTGGTCCTCGGGCAGGCGGACCAAGATGCGATCGCCCGCGTCCACGAGGACGGCGTTCTCCGCCGGCGCGATCGCAAGAAAATCGGGGATCAGCTGGCTGGGCGACAGCTCCGCCTCTTCCAACAGCGTGAGCCAGGCGTCCATCCGCTCACGCGCCACGACAGCCACTTGGCGTTCAGCCCCCGGGGCGGGACGCGGCCCCAGCGCGACGTGCACGGCCTCGACGTCAAGCGCGATCTCGTCCTCCACCGCGAACGGCGCCGCCGCCCGCGCTTGCGACTCTGAACCCGCCGGCAGGGCCGCCGCGTGGACCGTGATCTCCGAACCCGGCGCGATTGCGACCACGCGCCGACCCTTCGGCGGCGGCGTCTCCTCGCTCACCGCGCCCCACAGCACGCCGGCATCCCCGTGGCGCACAACCCAAATGAGGGCGTCCGTCTCGTCACGCGGCAAGAGGATCAGCAGGTCACTCATCCGTCCCGCTCTCCAAACCGGCGACTGAGCACGGTCACGTTCCCAGTGTCGGGGTTCAGCGCCAGCATGCTGTTCAGCTCCAAGTACAACTCGTTATAGAACACACGCGCGGTCGCGTCGTAAAAGAGCGTCTGATACCCCACGCGCTCGCTGATGGCCTGTTGCAGCTCGCCGTCGACCTCGGTCACGCTCTGCAAAGCGGTGATGAAGGCCTGCTCGTCCGCATAGCCGTCCACCGGTCGGGCTTCCAAGACCGCTGCGGCCTGGGACACGGTCAAGGCGCCCTCAAGAAACACCGACAACAGCGGCGCTTGCGTGATCGCCATCGTGTTGACGTTGAGTTCTTGCTGGCCGGTGCCCGGATGCACGCACACAAACGGACGCAATTGGCGCACCACCGCCTCGTTGTAACCGGCGACGCCGCGCAGCTCGAGGACGTCGTTTAACAACGTGTTCGAAGGCCGCGACGGCGGCGCCATCAAGCTGTACTCGACATCCTCAGCGCCGCGGCCCCGAACGACGCTGTCGGTGTCGATCCAATCCGAAAGCGCGTCGGCCAGGGACTCAGGGTCCGCCCGATCGAACTCCAACACCGTCAACAAAGACCGATAAAGAGCCACCCGATCCGCGTCGGCTTCAAAGCCGCCGCGGGGGCCGCGGGGCCGCACCAGGCTGTTGAGGTTGAGGCAGTTGTTGGCGTCGCGCACCACGCCCTCCAAGGTGCCGCCGTCGATGGGAAACACGGTCGGCCCCTGGGCCCACGGCGACGCGAGGGTGGACCGTTCGGGATCCACCTCCCAACTGCGGCGGATCACTTCATGGACGAAGTTCTCCGCGCCCAACGCGTACCATTGGGCTTGCTCGCGGGCTTGGGTCGCGATCAGGCGGCGCCAGGCGAAACGAATGTCGTCGGTGATCTCCACGGCGATGGTCGACATCACGGTGACCAACAGCAGAACCGACAGCAACGCCGCGCCCCGGTCGCTCCGGTGACGCCGCAGCGCCGACACCCGGCGGGCCAAAGTGCCAAAAAGACGCCGAACCGCCATGCTCAGCCCGTCTCCGCCAAACCTTCAACGGGCAAGTCAGGCGCCGCGAACACATGGCGGACGTCGCCGACCCCTTGGAGCGTAAAGTCCAAGGCGATCAAACGCGGCACCGGCGTAAACGCTTGCGTCTCCAAGGTCACTTCCCAAAGATCCAGCCACACGGGCGCGCCGTCCCACTCGTTTGAGGCGAAGGTGACGCGCAGCTCTTGCACGCCCGTGAGCACGACTTGCTCGATGATCGGCGTGTCGGGCGTCACGTCCGCGCGCAGACGCGTGCGGCGCACCAAGTCTTCGCCTCTCCAGAAATAGGCCACATGTTGCAAGGGCCCACGCGGCTCCACACCGCCCGGGTTGGACCAGCCCGAGCGCGTGAACGCCAAGAGCGGCGCCTCGCTGTCGGTCAACCCGCCCTGAAACACGAACGGATTGGGCTCGCCAAACTGCTCGCGGACCACGCGGCGGGTCATTTGGGCGATGTCGTCGCGCAGCAGCGCGCGGCTCACCTGCAGCTCGCGCAGCCGGACCTCGCGGGCGTTCATGACGTCCTGCGCGTTCAGCGCGTTGTTCATCACCGCCAAGCCCGCCGCTGAAATCATCGACACGATGAACAGGGCCGCCAGAACCTCAAGCAAGGTGAAACCGGCCTCACCCGAGGCGGCCCGCGGGCCGTCCGCGCGCCAACCGGCGCGCCGTGATGCAAGCGCGTCGCTCATGGCGTGGCGACAGCCTCAGTCGTCCGCGGCGCCCGACGAAACGCGGTCGCCTCAGCCAGAACCAGGGTGGCGCCTTCGAGCCGCACCGCCACATCAACCCGCAAAATCGCCGGATCGTCGGTGGGAATGACCGTGCGCGTCCACGTCCAATCCTGGTCGGCCAGGATCACCTCGCCATTGGCGACGCCCCGCTGGCGCGCGGTCGGGTCGACCATGGCCTCCGCCATGATGTTGTCGGCCACAAAACGCGCCATCGACGCCTGCTCAATGCGGGCGAAGGAGCGGGCTTGCTCGCCCGTGGCGCGCAGCAACGCCAGCACGGCGATCGAGAACACCCCGAGCGCGACCACCGCCTCGACCAACGTGAAGCCAGCGTCCTCGCCGCGAGCGTCGACGCCGCCTTCACGCCCCGTGCGACCGTCCGCGATCACGGGCGCCCTCCGCCACCCGCCGGCGCGCCGGTCCCCTCGCTCACATGAATGTCGCCGGCTTGGCCCACGCGCACCTCATAGAGGTCGCGCCCTTCGCGCAGCGTCAGTCGAAACGGCGTGGCCAAGCCCGTGGGATCAAAGCGGATGAGCGGCGGCAAGGCGGCCATCTCCTCCTCGCTCAAGTCCCCCAAAGGCGGGGCGTTGTCGATCGCCAGATCCACCTGCACCTCCGACCGCCAGGCGTGTGGCCGCAGAGCCGGCGGCTCGGCCGCTTCGCGCCACAGCCCAGCCGTGAAGCGATAGAACGCGTAGCCCGCTTCATCCGCCTTCAGACCAATCACGGAGCCGGAAATGACGCTCTCCTGGGCGGCGAGGCGGGTGCGGGCCGTAAACGCCAACGCGTCGTCCGCCAAATCCCCTGTGCGCGCTGGCAGATTCACCACGACCACAGTCGCCATGACGGCGGTGATCGTCACCGCCATCATCACTTCAACGAGCGTATAGCCCGCGTCGCGGCTCCGCGTGGGCGAGCCGTGCGCGACGCCTTGGGTGATCGATGGAGCGTCGCGGCCACGCCTCACAGGGGCGAACCCCTCAAAGCGCCCAGACGCTGATGTCCGCGTCGAGCCCCTCGCCCCCTGGCTGTCCGTCCGCACCCAGAGAATAGAGGTCATAGGGTTTGCCGTCCTGGCCGGGCGCGTCATAGACGTAGTCATAGCCCCACGGATCGGACGGAATGTTCGGCATAAAGCCCTCGCTCGGATACCGACCCGGGCTGCGCAAGCCCGACGGGGCCGACGTCAGCGCCGCCAAGCCCTGATCAGGGCCGGGATACCGCCCGATCGACGCGCGGTAGAGGTCCAACGCCGTCGCGATCGTGCGGATGTCCGACGTCGCTTTCGTGGTCCGCGCGCTGTCGAGCAGATTGAACACCGTCAGCACAGCCGCCGTCGACAGAAGGCCGATGATGAGCACGGTCACCATCAGTTCGGTCAGCGTGAAGCCGGCATCCTTACGGCGGCGTCGCGCCGTCGCGCGCGTCGCGTCCGCCGCCTGGGTGGCCGCGGCCGGATCGAGGTCATTGTCGTTCATGCTCGTCTCGGTCATCCCACTTTCCCATGCCTTCGCCAGCGGTCTCCATCGCCGCCGGTGCGCAACCGTTAGCGTGTCGTACTACATCCCGGCCAGCGTGTTGAGCTGCAGAATCGGCATCATGATCGCCAGCACAATGGTCGCGACCAGCGCGCCCATAATCAGAATGATCAGGGGCTCCATCAGGTTGAGCGCCACCTGCGTCACCGCCTCAAACTCGCGCTCCAGATAGACCGCGCCCTTCTCCAGCATGTCCGCCAACTGCCCGCTTTGCTCGCCGCTGGCCGCCAGATGCGCGAGCAGCGGAGGAAACGCCCCTGTGCGGCGCATCGCGGCGCTGAGCGACCCGCCCTCGCGCACGGATGTCACGATGTCCTCAACCGCCCCCGCCATCACCGCGTTGGAGAGCGTCGAGCGCGCCGCCGCGGTGCTCTCCAGGGCGGGCGCGCCGCTGGCGATCAGCGTGGCCAGCGTGCGCGCGAACCGGGCCGCCTCCGCGCCCCGCCACAGCTTGCCGATGACCGGAACCTTCAGGCCAAGCGTGTGCACGGTCCGCCGCGCTTGTTTGTTCTTCATCAGCCGCCGCAGACCGATCACAGCGGCGAACAGGCCGCCCAGCACGAACAGGCCATAGCCGCGCAGGAACGCGGAAATCGCGATCACAATTTGGGTCAGCAGCGGCAAGTCCTGGCCCAGTGTTTCAAACTGCTCCACCACCCGCGGCACCACGAACACCATCAGTGCACTGACGATCCCGGTCGCCACGAAGGTCAACACGATCGGGTAGATCGTCGCGGTGAGCGCCTTGCGTTTAATCTCCTCGGCGCGCTCCATAAAATCCGCCAAGCGCTCCATCACGTCGCCCAAACCGCCAGACGCCTCCCCGGCGGCGACGACGGATCGGTAAAGGTCGTTGAACGCTCCGGGATGCTTGCCGAGCGCGTCCGCGAAACGCCGCCCCTCGACGACCTCGGTGCGCGCCGACAGCAGAATACGCCGTCCCTTGGGCAGATTGGTCTGCGCCGCGACGGCGTTCAGCGCCTCCTCCACCGGCGTGCCGGCGCGGATCAGGATCGCAAGCTGACGCGTGATCAAGGACAAATCGCCCGTCGGCAGGGAGTCGTTGGAGAACAGCCGGGCCAGAGCGCCGCCGTCCGCGTCCTGTTGCGCACGCGCGGCGCGGCCCTGGCGCGCCTCGTCCAACTTCAGCAGAGTCAGTCGGCGCGCCCGGAGCTCCTTGCGGGCCGCGCGCGCGTTGTCCGCCGCGACAATGCCTTTCGTGCGCTTGCCGGCCGCGTCGAGTGCGACGTACTCAAACGCCGCCATGGCTTAACTCTTCCGCCGCATTGCCATCGGTGCGGCACACCCGCAGCACTTCTTCAGCGGTGGTGAGGCCGTCCACCACGTGCCGCGCGCCGCTGCGCAACAGCGTGTCGGAATTCCGGAACGCGTGCGTGGCCATGTCGACCTCGCGGGCGTCGTCATGGATCATGCGCCGCAAATGGTCGTCGATGAGAACAACCTCATACGCGCCGAGGCGGCCCTCATAACCCAGTTGATTGCACTGCGAGCATCCCACCGCCTTGTAGAACGTCACGTCCGCGTGGGGCGACACGCCCAGCAACGACTTCTCATGATCGTCGGGGCGGTAGGGCGCTTTGCAAGAATCGCAGAGGCGGCGCAACAGGCGTTGGGCCAAAATCGCGCGCACGGTCGAAGCCAACAGAAACGGCTCCACGCCCATATCGCGCAAGCGGGTGATCGCCGCGATCGCGTTGTTGGTGTGAATCGTGGAGAGCACCAAGTGACCGGTCAAACTCGCCTGGACGCCAATACGGGCGGTCTCCACGTCACGAATCTCGCCGACCATCACGATGTCCGGGTCCTGCCGCAGAATGGCGCGCAAGCCGTTGGCGAAGGTCATGCCGACCTTCGAATTGACCTGTGTTTGACCCACGCCGTCGAGGCCGTATTCGATCGGATCTTCAACCGTGAGGATGTTGCGGGTCTGATCGTTCAGCATGGTCAGCCCGGCGTAGAGCGTGGTCGTCTTGCCGGAGCCGGTCGGGCCCGTAACCAGGATCACGCCGTTGGGCTGTCGGAACGCGCTTTGAAGCGAATCCAACGTTTGTTGCGCCATGCCCAGGTCTTCGAGACGCAGACGCGCCCGATCCTTGTCGAGCAGACGCAGAACCACCCGCTCGCCATAGCGTGACGGCAAGGTCGACACCCGCACGTCGACCGAGCGCCCTCCAAGCGACAGCGACATGCGGCCGTCCTGGGGCACGCGCTTCTCGGCGATGTCGAGGCGCGACATCACCTTGAGACGTGAGGCCAACAGCGGCGCCAGCCGGCGATCCTCGCTGAGAACCTCGCGCAGAATGCCATCGATCCGAAACCGAATTGACAGCCGGTCTTCGTACGGCTCCACGTGAATATCCGACGCGTTGGTCTTGATGGCTTCGGAAATCAAGCCGTTAATCAAACGAATAACCGGCGCATTGTCCTCGCTGTCGAGCAAGTCCGCCGAGGGCAAACTTTCCAACAGGCTGTTCAGATCATCCGCGTTGTTGAGGTGATCGTCGAGTTCCGCACTGCCGATGCCGTTGGAGGCATACACCTCTGAGAGATGCTGATCGAAAGCCGCCGGCGTCAGGCTGATCGGCGTCACCGGTCCGCCGATGGCCCGGCGCGCCTCCATGATCGCCCCGGGCCGCGCGCCGTCGCGCACGCCAACCCGCGCGGGGTCGCCGGTTTCCAGCACAATCACCCCGTGCTCTTTCGCGAAAGCGTAGCTCAGAATCGGGGTGTGCTGCCGTTCGTCTATGGCCATCGATACGCCCTAATTGCGTGACGCCGGCCTCTCAACGCCCATCACATCGCGCAAGAAGCGATTCAGGTTGGTGCCGGCATTGTCCGTTTGATTGTTAATGTACTCGAAGCGTTGATTGGTGATCGAACGCACATCCTGCTCGCTGCGCAAAATCGTGGGTCGCAGGAAGACGACCAGATTGGTGCGCGACGACGTCACGGAGTCATTCCGGAACAACCGCCCAAGAATCGGGATGTCCCCCAACAGGGGAACCTTTTGGCGAATGACCGCGTCATCTTGTTCGATCAACCCGCCCAACACAATGATTTCGCCGTTATCCGCCAGGACTGATGTCTCAACCGAGCGCTTATCAGTAATAAAGTCCGTCGTGCCGTTCGTGATTGTTTGCGCGATGCTGTCAACTTCTTGGAGAATCGACAGCCGAATGACGCTGTCATCACTGATCTGCGGCGTCACTTTGAGTTCAATACCCACATCCTGCCGTTGAGTCGTCACAAACGGATTGTTGTTGGCGTCGCCCAGGGAGGACCCGGTGGTGATGGGAATTTCCTGACCCACGAAGATGCGCGCTTCTTCGTTGTCCAATGTCGTCACGGACGGCGTCGACAACAGGTTGGACTCGGTGTCGGTTTCGACCGCGTTCAAGATCGCGCTAAACAGCGTGCCGTCGTTGAACTCCCGAGCAAACCCCAGGGTGCCGCCGGTGACGCCCAAGAGCGACTCCAGCGCCTGTTGACCCAGGTTGATGTCGTCCTCGCCGTTGCCGTCCAGATCGACATCGAGGCCGAATTCATCAAGCAGAGCCGCCCCCGACAACGCCAAAATGTTGGGCGCCGAGTTGGTGAAACTTGTTGAGACGAAGGGAACGTTGGAGTTTATCCCGGACAAAACAAACTCCAACCCCAATTCGCGCGCGGCGTCATCCGACACCTCGACAATAATCGCCTCGATCTGCACTTGCGCGCGGCGAATATCGAGATAGTCAATCACCCGCGTCAGCGCGTTAAGGGTTTGAGGCTCCGCGCTTAACACCAACGCGTTCGTGGCAGTGTCGAACGGGATCGTGACCGACGCTTGCTGCGCCCCGGGACGCGCCATCGACGCCGCCACCGCTTCCAAGGTCGGCACAATGTCCGCCGCCACGGCGTGCTTCAAATAGACGACACGCAGCGTTTCGCTGGGCTCGCTCGCAGAGTCGAGTTCGCGGGCAAGGGCCTGCATGCGCGTCACTTGGCTGGCCTCGCCGCGCAAGAGAAGGGCGTTGCCGCTTTCCACCGCGACCGCCGTCACGCCGGACGCGCCGGCGTTGGCGGCGCCGCGCCGGTTGCCGTCATTGAATTCGTTGAGAATGCGCGCCGCTTCCGCCGCGGGCATGTTGTTTAAGCGGATCGTGGTGATGACGGAGTCGTCGCGGTCGGCCTCCTCAAGGATGCGGCGAATGCGCTGAATGTTGCCGGCGTAATCCACCACGATGAGAATGTTGCCGTCCGGATTCGCGGTGACCTTGCCGCGTCCGTTGACGAGCGGCGTCACCATTTTCGCGGCCTCCACCGCGTTGAAGTATTTGAGCCGGATGACCTCGGTCGCGAACTGGTCCGACGGCCGGCCGCTGGCCCCGATGACCCCGATGTCCTCCGCCGCCGTGCTGTCGGGAACGATGCGGTAGGCGCCCGGCTGCTCAGTCGGGATCACCGTGTAGTTGAGCACCCGCAACGTGGCCAAGAAAACCTCAAACACCTCCTCCTCGCTCAGAGGCGTCTGGGAGGTCACGGTGACTTTGCCCTTCACCGCGGGGTGCACGATGAACGTCGTGCGCGTAACGCTCGACACGTCTTGGATGAGTTCCTGAATGTCGGCGTTGCGCATGTTCAGGATGTGCGTCTCCTGAGCCATGGCCGCCGGCGCCGCCACGCCGGCTGGCGCCAAAACGGACGCCGCCAAGGTCATCAACGACAACCGGCGCCCCCGCGCGCCGCGCTGGTGAGCCCCCGCCAGATCAGAACGGTGTTGCCCCATATCCGTCGTCCGCTTCTGCGTCACCGCCCCGCCCCCGATGATGTGAACTCAAGCGTGATGGTCATATCGCTCCCGTTCCGGTTTACCAGGAACGACAAAGACGGCCCCTCTTCAAGGCTCGCCATGGCGTTCAGCAGATCGAATTCATCACGCACGCGACGCCCCTGTATTTCCAGCACCACGTCGCCGGGCTCCAGACCTGCTTCTATCAAAGCTTGTCCATCCCCTTGAGGCGTCAACCGCAGCCCGGGACGACCATCATCCAAAGCGACGGCCTCCGCACGCACGCTTTGGGCCAGGGCCCGCGCGTCGAGCGCCGCGACATCCAGCCGGGTCGCGCCCGCCGCGCCGCCTCCGCTTGCGTCGTCAGAACGCGCGCTCTGAGCCTCGCCCGACGCGGCGCCCGCTTCGCGGCCCGAATCCTCGCGCAGCAGCGTCAGCCGCGCGGCGGCGTCCGGCGCCGCCCCGTCCGGCTCGGTCCGAACGCCAGCCGGACGCAACAGGCTCATCCCGTCGTCCAGCGTCAGCGCTTCCACAGCGCCGTCCGCACGTCCAAGCAAAACCCGGTCCACCTGAATGGAGCGCAATTGCACCCCGGGAATCACTTCGTCGCCGATGCGGTATCGCTGGACGGCGTTGCCCGGCCCGACAATGGCCGCCACGCTGCCCTCCGGCTCCGTCGCCACACGCACGAAGCTCAACGTCAGATTCAGGCTCGTTTCCGGCGCATCCTCCGTTTCGACCGCCTCAACCACCGGCACTGCGCCACGATGGAACGGATCGAAGGAGGTCAACACGGTCAGGTCCGCCTGGAGCGTCGCGGCCGCGGCTCCGCCCGCGGCAACCGGCGCGCCGACCAGGTTTCGCGACGGCTTTGTCGCCGCCAAGCACAACAAGGCGAGAGCCATGGCGAATGTGGCGGTCAGCCCGCACTCGCCCGCAAATGTTGCCGCGCTGATCGCTTCGGCTCGCGTCATTTCAACCCACCAGACGTGTTGTCGACACTGCGTCGCGCGGTCTGTCCGCCGCGCGACCACCATGACAGGTCCATGCCAACGACGCACTCATATTGCGCGCCAGCACGCATTGGGAGTGACATCCGTGCAGCCCCCGCTAGACCCGCGCGGTGCGGGACGCTATCGACCAGCCGTGCACACCACGGCGACCGCGCCATGCGGTCGATCGTTGCTTCACCATGTAACGAGGGGCGAATTATGGCGCGACACCATGGGCAAATCCACATCGGCCGGATCATCGCGGCTCTCAGCCTTGGGCTCAGCGCGGCGGCGTGCGGCCAAACGGAGTCCGCACCAGCTTACCCGCCTGAGGAGATAGCGGCGTTCGAAGCCGCGGCGGTGGGCGTGCGCGCCGCCACGGAACGGCTGCGGACAGCCGACATCCTCAGCGATAGCGGCCCGAGCTCTACGGAAATCGGCCAGATGTATTACGAAGTCTACACCGCGCTCGGCGACATGATCGACGCGCGCGCCGGCGATGACGCGTTTGACGCCGCCGCCACGCAGGTCCAGGGCCACGCCGGCGACGCGACGGGCTTAGCGGTGCGCACGTTCCGGCGCGAAGACCTCTCGGCGAACGCCGAAGCGTTCTTCGCTGACTTCGACGTCTTCGCAGACGCCCATATGCCGCCGGCGTCCGACACGCCCGCCGAGTAGAAAGCGCCGGATCGTCGTCTCATCCGGAAACGGAGCGCCGACGGTCCGGACGACGGCGCCGTCCTCGAACGCGCGTTGGTCAATGGTGGCCCGACGCGGACCCCGGCCGGTGAGCGCGGGGACGCGCCCGCGCCGCGCGCTTTGGTCCGTGCGCGCCGAAAGCGCCAGACCGCGCTGCGCGCCAAGCGCCTCAACGCAAACTCGACCAACGTGGATCCGTGGAACGCCGTCGGTTCCTGACGTCATCCGGCCACGGGTCCAACAGCCGCATGCGGGTACGTCGGCGCCTCATGCGCCAGCGACACACGATCTCAGGCGCAGCTCCGCCGCACGCAGCGAGGCTAACCCGAGATCGCGACAAGCGCCGTCTTAGAACCGTCCAGTCAGACCAAGAGAGATGGTCCGTCCGATGTCGTAACGCTCGACCAAGCGCACGCCCGCGCTGGTGTCCCGCTCGGCCTGGTACTCCGCGTTCGTGATGTTCCGGGCGGTGAAGCTGAACTCCAACTCACGATTGAACACGTCGAACGCGCGCCGATAGCGGAAATCGAGAGAATTCGGCAGGGTCTCACGCGTTTCCAGCCGGCTCTCGTCCAGTGACGGGAACGCAAACACCCGCTCGCCGACAAAGTTGTAGAAGAACCGCGCCGACGACCGCGCGCCAAAGTCTTCATAGCCAAACGAGACGTTCAGCAGATGCTCAGACTGTCCTTGCAGCTGGGCGTTGTCGCCGATGAAGCGATCCGCAGGAGCCACCAGCGCGTTCGGCGTGCCGTCGGAGTTAAACCCGGCGAGCGAGATCACCTCACCGTCGTTGCCGACTTCGGAGTCCGTATAGGTGTAGTTGAACGTCCCGATCAGCTCTTTACGGTTCAAGAAGCCAAGCTCGAAGTAATTCCCAAGATCAAGTCGATTCTCGAACTCGAGCTCGGCGCCCAGCAATGTCGCGTCCGGCGCGTTGATGTAACTCGTGACCAGGCTGTCGCCCTCATCACCCGTGACCTGCACAATCGGATTGTCGATGTCTTTGTAGAAACCACCGACCGTCACGAAGCGATCGCGGCCGAAATACCACTCGTACCGCACGTCGACGTTCCGCAGGTCCGTCTGCACGAGGAAGGGGTTGCCCTCAAACAATTCACCGCGGTCGACAAACAGTTGCGGCGACAATTCGCGGAATTGAGGAAGCACAAACGTCTCTGAGTAGCCGAAACGGATTTGCTGGTTTTGCAGCGGGTTCCACGTGATCGTCACGGCCGGCAAGACTTCGTTGGACGAGATCTCCGTATCGGGGCCAGGCACTTGCGCGAATGGCGCGTCGCTGTCGCGCGTAAAGGCGTCGGCCGTCAAATCGATCTCTTCGAACCGCACCCCAGCTTGCGCGCGAATATAGGGACCCAGCTGGGCGTCCGCGGCGAAGTAGAACGCGTTCGTCTCCAAGTCGCCTTGGAACGCTTCGGGGATTTCGTCCGGGTTCTCGATCAGGTCAACAACCCCGCCGGTTTCAAGGATGAACTCCTCAACCGACGCATTGTTCGCCCGCTGCCCGCCGTCAATCAGGAACACGTCCCGCGCGACGGTGTTGCGATCGAGAGTCTTGTAAGCCCAACCCGCCTCGAGATTGACGTCAAAACCAGCCACATACACCGGCAATTCGAAGTCGATGCCGTAGTCTTGACCTTGGTCAGCAAGCAGTTCGAACCGCCACCGCGTGAAGTCATCGCTCAACAAGCCGTTAAACAGAATGTCGTCTTCGGCATCCTGGTCGAACGTAAACTCCGTCTGGAACGGCGCGTCGCGCAGCGCTTCCGAGTAGGACGCCCGCCATTCAACCGCGAGATCCTTCAAACCCGGGAAGTAGTGCGAGCCGGACAACTGCGTGATCCA
The DNA here is from genome assembly GCA_964526675.1 of uncultured Caulobacterales bacterium. Lineage (GTDB taxonomy): Bacteria > Pseudomonadota > Alphaproteobacteria > Caulobacterales > Maricaulaceae > CAZADA01. The sequence goes on along the minus strand of CAZGLY010000013.1, from coordinate 17,409 downwards.
CGCTTGCCGCTCGAACCACTGGTTCTGCTGGCGGGTCGCCTCGTCAAAACTGGGGTCAAAGAAGTTTGACCGAATCTCCGTCGAATTCTCTGTCGAGCGGGCGCCGAGGAAGGTGAGCTGCACCTCATGGTCGCCCAAGATCTCCATCCCGATGGAGCCAAGGACGTTGCTCGTGATCTCATTGCTCACGCGATCGCGGTCGAAGCCGACGTCGTTCGATCCCGTGATCGTCGGGTCGAGACGGGGGCCCTCGCGGCGCGTCCAATCGTTGCTGTAGCCAAAGCCACCGATCACGCCCACGCTCACCGCGGAGTTCAGGTCAAAACGGTCGCCGCCATTGAGGCCGAACCCGTAGTTCGGCGCGACGGTGCGCTCTTCCAATCCGGTGATGCGCGAGTCGGCGAAGGCCGCGGTCAACGCTTGCAGATCCCCATCCGGATTGCCCGGACGACCGGCAAACTGCGCGCCGTCAAAGAAGCCATTGCCAAAGCCGGGCGGCCGGTTGCGGGTGCCATCGTCAAAGCCCGTGAAGTCGCTGTCGCCGCCAGGCGTTGTGAACACGTCTTCACCGGTGATGACGCTGTTGAAGCCAACGGACGTTGAAATGTCGAAATAGGCCTGATCCGGGAGATTACGGGTGCGCAGATCGATCACGCCGCCGCCGAATTCGCCCGAATACTCCGGCGAGTATGTTTTCTGCACCAACACCGACTCCAGGGCGTTGGTCGGAAACAAATCCAAGGGGGCCACCCGGCGCAACGGCTCCGGGCTCGGCAGCGGCGACCCGTTCAGGGTGGCGCTGCTGTATCGTTCATTCAGACCACGGACGATGACAAACTTGCCGTCGGTGAGCGACAAGCCGGTCACGCGGACCAGGGCGGCGGCCGCATCGGCGTCGCCGGCGGCGGAAAAGTCCGCCGCGTCGACGACGGCGGCAATCTCAGAGGTTTCGCGCTTTTCATCGGGGATGAAGGCGCCGCGCACCACGATCACCTCAACCTCGCCGACATCGGGCTCGATATCCTGCGCGACGGCGGCCGGAATCGCCACCAAACAGGTCGACGACATCAGAACGGCGGCGGAGATCGCCGGAGTGCGGATCATACTGTCCCCCTAAAGATGAACACGCGTGTGAGGGTCCCTCCGACCCTGACCAGAGTGTACTCTGAATGGTCTGGTCCCAATAGTGGCGAGGGGACCGCCCAGCGCTCTCGCGCCAAACGATCCCCACACCGATGCGTTTATGCACCGCGCGCCTTAGCGCGTGGCGGCGGGATCCACGAAGGTCCACTGGCTGAACCAGTCACCCGCGAAGTCCGGCGCGGCGTCGCTCGCCACAACCGTGCCCGGCGCGACAGCGCCGACGAAGCCCGACGCGGTGAAGAAGGCGTCATCACCGCTCAGATCCGTCGCCGTCACTCCCGCTTCCGCACCGTCGGCAGCCGGAATGACGCCCACGCCATCGGTGTAGAAGCTGAACCCGCCGAGCGTCGTGGCGTCGATCACCACATTGGCGCCCACCAGCGCTTCTTCTTCCGCCGTGCTGTCATCGCTGTCGCCATCGGAAACGTCAGCCACAGTTTGACCGGCGGTTCCGTCGATGAACACGCTGTCCAGCGACAGCACGCCGTTGGCGAGCAGGTCTTCGCCGACAACAGCGGCGTCGTCTTGCTCGTCATCCACGTGGATCGACGCGCTGGTTTGGCCCGCGATCACGAAGTTGCGGAGCGTGCCGCCCGTGCCTTCACGCAGACGCAGAGCGCTGTCCGTCGTCGAGCCGTCGCCCACGATCGTCACGTTGGAGATCGTCGGGTTGGACCGCGGCAGCACGCTTTCGTCGTTGGAGCGGTTGTCCGCTTCAAAGCCGTGGTCGCCGCCTTGGTTGCCTTGCTCGATGATGACGTACTGGACGTTGCCGGTCCAACCGTCGGTCCAGTCGAGGCTGTCGTCGTCATTGCCGGTCAACACCAGACCGCGCGCGTTGGCGGTGCCGCCGAAGAACTCAATGCCGTCGTCCGCGTTGTTGTGGACTTGGACGAATTCAACGAGCGTGCTCGAGCCAACACCTTGCAGCGCCACGCCGTTCAACTCGTTTTGCGGGTTGAAACGGAAGCCCGCGAAACGAACTTGGACGTACTGCAGAGCGCCAGAGTTGTCGTCGGGGGTCGCGCCGCCGAAGAAGCCGGAGTTGCCCTCGCCGTCTTTGATGCAGTTGACCTGATCAGCCGCCGGATCGCCCGGATTGTCGACGAAACCGCCGTCACAGTCGTTGATCGGAGCCAGACCGTTGATCACCAGGCCGCCGAACTGACCACGCGCGTCCGGCGCGTTGCCGCCCGCCAGGTCCTCATCGGAGGTGAAGACGATCGGCGCGTCAGGCGTGCCGACCGCGCTGATTTGCGAGCCGCGGCTCACAACCAACACGTCCGGACCGTTCACGCCGAACACCGTCACGCCCGGCTCGATGGTGAGCGTGGCCGTGGTGGCGTCGTCGCCCAGGCCGCCAGCCGACACCGGAGCCGCGTCTTGGCCGACCGACACGACGCCGTTCAGCTCGTAGACATTGCCCGCGGTGAGCGTGACGTCGCCCGTGATCGTGCCCTGCAGGCGGCACACCGGCTTGTCGGCGCCGTCCAGGTCCGTGATCGTGTCTTCCGTTTGCACGGTGCCGGCGGGGCAGTCGCCCGTCGTCGCGACCGAACCTTCCAGAACGCCAAACGTCCAACCCGCGGCCCAGCTGTCCGGGAAGGTGTTGCCCGGCAGGTCGAGGGACGGGCTGAAGGCGCCCAAGAAGTCAACGCTGTCGAAGAAGGTCGGCTCGAAGCCGTTGTCAGCGTCGATGAACGCCTGGCTGACGCCCGTGCGGCCCGGCAGATCGTTGCTCGGGTCGTCGTCGTCTTGGCCCGTGCGGTTGTCGAAGGTGTCGCCGACCAGGGTCAGGTCGAGGGCGTCCGACAAACCGTCCGGTCCGACCGGGGTTTCAGCCGGTCCAGGGAAGAAGGTTTGGGCCAAGGTGTTCGCCGCAACGCGGTTGGTGTTCCGCGCCGCGCCGACGCCGACAATGGCGTCTTCACCATCGACTTCATCGATGACCGCTTCCACGAAGAACGGCGAGTCGGCGTTGAAGAGGAGTTCCGACTCGTTTTCGGCGTCGTCGCTGCTGTCGTCGCGGAAGGCGACATCGCAATCGAAGAGAACCGACTCGAGGTTCAGCGTGTCCGTGGCCAGCAGGTCGACGCCCACGATGGCGGCGTCGTTCTGCTCGGCGTCAACGCGCAAGCAATCGTCGGTCGTGGCGTCGCCGTCCGTCAGGTTCACGAAGACGGAGTTGGCGATCAGACCGCCGGTGCCTTCACGCAAACGCAGCGCCGCGCCGTTGTCGGTCGTGGAGTCGCCAACGAACGTGACGTTGGAGATCGTCGGCGTGGAACGCGGCAGCACGTCTTCGTCGTTGGAGCGGTTGTCGCCCTCAAAGCCGTTGTCGCCGCCAGCGTTGGTTTGCTGGATGAGGACATACTGAACGTTGCCGTTCCAGCCGTCCGTCCAGTCGAGGCTGTCGTCGTCGTTGCCGGTCAGCACAATGTAACGCGCGTTCACGGTGCCGCCGAAGAACTCGACGCCGTCGTCCGCGTTGTTGTGGACTTGCAAGAACTCAAACGGGGTCGGGCCCGAACCGCGGAACGCCGGAACGCCGTCCAGAGCCGCCGCCGCTTCGGTGCTGAGACCGCGGCCGACGCCTTGGAACGCGATGCCGTTCAGTTCGTTTTCCGGGTTGAAGCGGAAGCCCGCATAGCGGAGCTGCGCCCAACGGATCACGCCGGAGCTGTCTTGCGCGTCCGAACCGCCGAAGAAGCCGGAGTTGCCTTCGCCGTCTTTGATGCAGTTGTCGGGATCGGAAGACGGATCGCCCGGATTGTCGATGAAGCCGCCGTCGCAGTCGTTGATCGGCGCTTGACCGTTGATCACGATGCCGCCCCACTCGCCGCGGGTGGCGTCAGCGAAGGTGCGCGGCGTGCCCGCAGCGGTCAACGCCACGTCGGCCAAGCTCGTGAAGATGATCGGATCGGTCGGAGCGCCGTTCGCGATGATCTGCGAACCGCGGGTCACCACGATGACGTCCGGACCAGACGCGCCGACCACGGTGGCGCCGGCTTCGATCGTCAGAACCGCGTCGTCGTCGTTACGACCGGAGTCCGAACCCACCGTCGTCACGCCGCGGATCAGGATCGGCACAACGCCGTTGGCGCCTTCCAATTTCGGGAAGACGGCGTCGTCAGGCACGCGGTTGCCGAACTCGTCGCCCGGGAATTCGCAGGTCTGGACGCTCAGATCGTCGGTGATGGAGATCAACTCGCTCGTGCGCAGCGTCACGTCGATGATGTCGCCGTCATTGTCGAACGTGCCGATGTTCGTCGCTTCACAATCCACGCCATCAGACAGATCGATTTCGGTGATCGTCGGGGTCGGCGTCGGCGTGGGCGTCGGTGTAGGCGTCGGTGTAGGCGTCGGAGTCGGCGTGCTGCCGTTGTCGTCGTCGTCGTCGCACGCGACGAGCGCGAGGCTCGCGGCGCTGACCATCAAGATGGTGCGCAAAGTTGTAGCCGCTTTCATTGGCCGTCCCCTTTCCATTGATCAACCAAAAGTCGAGCAAGCGAACCCAGCGCCCGCCCCAGCGACCGCTTCCAACCCCTGCTCATGTGCGGTGGGTGTCGCATAGAAGTTTAACGGTTTTTTTACAGTGGTTGCTGGATGCGGAATATTTCAGTTGTATGACAACCGTGACGAGCGTTTGCAGAGCCCGGATTCAGCGCTTGAAAGACGCGCAACCTGATCGGGCTACCGAGAGAACCGCCGCCCCCGCCGCCTCGCCGCAAGCACGCTAAGCGCTTGTCGCATCAACGTTTACTGGGCCTGTCGCCAGGCTCCTCGGCGAAGTCCTCGCGACCCACGCGGCGCGCACTTCATCTGTTTACGGAGCGAAATGCCACGGCGTTCGCGGGACATCGTCTTCCCCAACATGACAGCGCGACGATGCGGCCCACTGGCGTCCGCGGCGCCCTCGACGAGGACGGAATCGCCGATCAGGCGCCCTTGGCGTACAGCTCCCGGCCGATCAGCATGCGGCGGATCTCCGACGTGCCCGCGCCAATCTCGTAGAGCTTGGCGTCGCGGAGATAGCGGCCCGTCGGGTAGTCATTGATGTAGCCGTTCCCGCCGAGCAGCTGGATCGCGTCCAATGCGCACTGGGTGGCTTTCTCCGCCGCGAACAAGATGCAGCCCGCGGCGTCTTCGCGCGTGGTTTCGCCACGGTCGCAAGCGCCCGCGACCGCATACACATAGGCCCGCGCCGCGTTCATGGTGGTGTACATGTCGGCGATCTTGCCCTGCACGAGCTGAAACTCGCCAATCGGACGGCCAAACTGCTCGCGCTCGCGGACATAGCCGAGGGCCGCGTCAAAGCAGGCCTGCATAATGCCCACGGGCCCCGAGGCCAGCACCGCGCGCTCATAGTCCAACCCGCTCATTAGGACCGCGACGCCGCCATTCTCACGGCCGAGAACGTTTTCCGCCGGCACGACGCAATCTTGGAACACCAGTTCGCTGGTGTCCGATCCGCGCATGCCAAGCTTGTCCAGCTTCTGGGCCGGCGCGAAGCCCTCAAATCCCTTTTCGATAAGGAACGCCGTGATGCCCCGCGACCCCGCTTCCGGCTCCGTCTTGGCGTATACGACGAGAACATCCGCATGCGGACCATTTGTGATCCACATCTTGTTCCCGTTCAAAACATAGTGATCGCCGCGCCGTTCGGCCCGACAACGCATCGACACCACGTCGGAGCCCGCGCCCGGCTCCGACATCGCCAGCGCGCCCACATGCTCCCCGGAGATGAGCTTGGGAAGGTAACGCGCGCGCTGATCGCTCGAACCGTTGAGGGCGATCTGATTCACGCAGAGATTGGAATGGGCGCCGTATGAGAGACCCACCGACGCGCTCGCCCGCGAGATCTCCTCCATCGCCACGCAATGGGCGAGATAGCCAAGCCCGGCGCCGCCATATTCGTCCTGCGCCGTAATCCCGAGCAGGCCGAGCTCGCCAAGTTGGGGCCAGAGATCGCGAGGAAACGTGTTGGTCCGGTCAATCTCCTCGGCCCGCGGCGCGATTTGCTCGTCGGCGAAACGCCCGACAACAGACCGCATCTCCTCGATCTCCTCGGGCAAACCGAAGCGCATCGGTTGGAAAGCGTTGGCGAGCATGGCGCGTCTCCCGGGTGTTTCGTTCTTGCCGCCACCATACGGCGGAGAACTGTGCCCGCAGCCCAAGGCCGTGGGGATGATTTGTGCGTTGTGTGCGATCATACCGCGGCGCTACTCTGGTCCCAACGCTCTTCTGGGATGACGACGACGCGCGATCGACAGCCGATCCGGCGTCGCCGCATTCCCTTCCACGCGGGACCGGCGTAACAGAAGTCACATGACCCGCCTCACAACCACTCTTGATCCGGCGAGCGACGCGTTCAAAACGAACGCTGACGCGCTCGTCGCGCAGGTCGAGACCTTGCGCGCGCGGCTGACCGAGATCGAGGCTGGAGGCGGCCCCGCGGCTCAACAGAAGCATCTCAAGAAGAACAATCGGCCGGGCCGGCTTTTGCCACGGGACCGGATCGCGCGGCTGCTTGATCCTGACAGCCCGTTCCTCGAGCTTTCGCCGCTTGCGGGCTGGGAGATGTACGACGCCCCCCTGCCGGCCGGCGGCGTTATCGCCGGCGTCGGCCAGGTCCACGGCGTGCCCTGCGTGATCATCGCCAACGATCCGACGGTGAAGGGCGGGACGTACCATCCGATCACAGTGAAAAAGCACCTGCGCGCCCAGGAGATCGCCCGCCAAAACCGCCTGCCGTGTCTCTATCTGGTGGAGTCCGGCGGCGCGTTTTTGCCCCTTCAAGCGGACGTGTTCCCGGATAAGGAGCACTTCGGCCGCATCTTCTACAACCAAGCCACCCTGTCTGCCGCGGGGATCCCCCAGATCGCGATCGTCCACGGCTCCTCCACCGCCGGCGGGGCCTACGTGCCCGCGATGGCGGACGAGACGGTGATCGTCAGGGGTCAGGGGACAATCTTTCTGGGCGGGCCGCCCCTCGTGAAGGCCGCCACAGGCGAGGAGGTGTCCGCCGAAGAGCTTGGCGGCGCGGAGACCCATTCCCGCCGCTCCGGGGTCGTGGATCATGTGGCCGAGGACGACGCTCACGCCATGGGGATCGCGCGCGACATCGTGGCGCGCCTCAACCACGCCCCGGCCGTGCACGCGCTCGACCTGCGCGAGCCCGCCCCGCCGGCTTACCCCTCTCACGAGCTGTACGGCCTCATCCCGGCTGATCCGCGCACGCCTTACGACGCTCGCGAGCTGATCGCGCGCCTCGTCGACGGCTCAGAATGGCACGAATTCAAGCCGGCTTACGGCGAGACGCTCGTCGCCGGTTTCGCGCGCCTTCACGGGATCCCGGTGGCGATCCTCGCGAACAACGGGGTGTTGTTCTCCGAAAGCGCGCTCAAAGGGGCTCATTTCATAGAATTGGCGTGCCAGCGCGGCGTGCCGCTGCTGTTTCTGCAGAACATCACCGGCTTTATGGTGGGCCGCGACGCCGAAGCGGGCGGCATCGCCAAAGACGGCGCAAAGCTCGTCACCGCAGTCTCCTGCGCGCGGGTTCCCAAAATCACCGTCGTCGTCGGCGGGTCGTACGGCGCCGGAAACTACGGCATGTGCGGGCGAGCCTATGAGCCGCGGTTTCTGTTTATGTGGCCGAACGCGCGGATTTCCGTGATGGGAGGCGAGCAAGCCGCCAGCGTGCTGGCGACCGTCAAGCGTGACGGGATCGAAGCCAAGGGCGGCGACTGGTCGCGCGACGACGAAGAAGCGTTCAAACAACCCATCCGCGATACATATGAGCGCGAGGGCTCGCCCTATTTTGCGTCTGCGCGGCTCTGGGACGACGGCGTGATCGACCCCGCCCAAACCCGCGACGTCGTCGGCCTGGCCTTGGCGGCGTGCCTCAACGCCCCGATCGAACCCACGCGCTTCGGCGTGTTTCGCATGTGACGAGCCGCCGCCCACAGGGAGGGCCCAGACCATGAAACAACACAAAGCAGCGGTGTTTCTCTGGTTCGACCAGGACGCGCAGGCGGCCGCGGAGTTCTACGCGCAAACGTTTCCCGACAGCGCCATCAACGCCGAGATCGCCTCGCCGCTGGATCGGCCCGGCGCCGCGACGGACGCTGTTCAGCTCATTGAGATGACGATTTGCGGCCTGCCGTACGTGCTCTTGAACGCGGGTCCGCCGGATTCACCGCCCAACAACACGTACTCCCTCCAGATTTACACCGACGATCAGGCGGAAACGGACAGACTGTGGAACGCGGTCGTCGACAACGGCGGCAAGGCGATCGCGTGCGGCTGGTGTCAGGACCGCTGGGGCTATCGCTGGCAAATCACGCCGCGCGCGCTCATGGAGTCCCTGTCGGACCCAGATCGGGACGCCGCCCGCCGCGCCCATGAGGCTATGATGACCATGACAAAAATCGATATCGCCAAGATCGACGCGGCGCGCCGCAGCGTGTCACGGCCCTAACGTGTGAGGAGAGGAAGGATGCAAGCTCAACGGTTGGCGCTCTCTGCAATGGCGGCGGTCATGGCTGTGGCGACGTACGCCCCCGCCTGGGCCGAACGCGACCCCACGCCGGAGGAGCGCGAGGCGGTCCTCGATCTCGTGGATCGTTGGCTGATCGCATACCACGACAAGGACATCGCGGCGCTGCGCGACTTGTTTGAGCCACCCGCGTATCTGCGCGGCGTGTTCACCCACACGTCCGGCGACGCGGACGCCATGCACTACCGCGTCATCACGCTGGAGGAGTGGCTGACGGACTTGGCCGGCGATGACAGCCGTGGCGTCATCACCGAAGTGTATTGGAGCCCGTCGGTTCAGATCACCGCGGACACGCTCGCCACGGTCTGGGCCCACTACGAGTTTCAGGTCGACGGCGTCACCAGGCATTGCGGGGTGGACTTGTTCACCCTCGTCAAGCCGGTCGATACGTGGCGCATCGCTGAGGTGACCTTCACCCTCGACACCACGATGTGTGAGGACGAGCGGCCGTCCGATCTCAGCACCTTGCGGCCGGAAGAGCTGCAAGACGAGTTCGTGCCGCCGGCCGACGCGGCCGACGGCGAATGACGGATCGCCCAAGCCCCTCGCGGCGCTGGCAGGCGCGCGCCACGGCGTGGGTGAGCCCGGCGGCGGGGGCGGTGGCCGCCGTCGCCTTCATGGCGGCGCCGGGCGCTGCGGATGAACAGGACGCCGTGCTGACCGCCGTCGACGGCTTTTTCCGCGCGTTCGCGGCGCGAGACGCCGCGGCGCTCAGCGCGCTGATGCTCGATGACGGCTTTGTGCGCGCGTTGCGCCCGACGCTGGACGGCGCGGGGCAGGCCAGCGCCACGCGGATCCCCGACTGGATCGCCGCCGTCCCGAAGGAAGACCACGCCATTCGCGAACTCTACTGGGAGCCCGTCGTGCAGATCCGCGGGCCGTTGGCGAGCGTGTGGACCCCGTATGAAGTGTTCGTCGACGGCGCGACCTTCCAATGCGGGATCGACCTGTTCACCCTGATCGACACCGCGGACGGCTGGCGGATCACCGAACTCACCTACACGGCCGAACCGACCGCCTGTGACGAATTGCGCCCTCTCGCGCCGGACGCGCGTCGTCCTGCAGACTTGGCGGCGCAGGAGTGACCTCGTGTTCACCCGGATCTTGATCGCCAATCGCGGCGAAATCGCTCGGCGCGTGACGCGCACCTGCCGCCGGCTGGGGGTCGGCGTCGTGGCGGTCTATTCCGACGCCGACGCGCACAGCCCCCATGTGCGCGAAGCGGATCAGGCCGTGCGCCTCGGTCCCGCCCCGGCGCGCGAGAGCTATCTCCTGGGCGACCGTGTGATCCAAGCCGCGAAGGACACCGGCGCGGAGGCGATCCACCCCGGCTACGGTTTTTTGTCGGAAAACGCCGACTTCGCCCAAGCGGTCGCGGACGCTGGCCTCGTCTTCATCGGCCCCCGTCCGGACACCATCCGCGCCATGGGCGACAAGGCGCGCGCCAAAGCGTTGATGCGCGGCGCCGGCGTTCCCGTGCTTCCAGGCTACGACGAAGACGATCAATCCCTGGAGACCTTCCAGCGCGAGGCGGAACGCATCGGCTTTCCGGTGCTGCTCAAAGCGACGGCCGGCGGCGGCGGCAAAGGCATGCGCCTAGTGGAGCACGGCGATGAGCTGGAGGAGGCCTGGGCGTCAGCGAAGCGGGAGGCGCTGTCCTCCTTCGGGGACGACCGCTTCCTGATTGAAAAGTTCATCCGCCGGCCGCGCCATGTTGAGGTGCAGCTGCTGGGCGATGCGCGGGGCAACCTGGTCCACCTGTGGGACCGCGATTGCTCCGTGCAGCGGCGCCACCAGAAGGTGCTCGAAGAGGCGCCCGCCCCTAACCTTCCAGACGCCGTGCGCCAACGGCTGCATGACGCCGCGCTCAAAGCCGGTCAGGCGGTCGATTATGTCAGCGCGGGGACGGTCGAGTTTCTGTACGACCCCGCCGCTCCGGAAGACGACGCGGTGTATTTCATGGAGATGAACACCCGCCTCCAGGTCGAGCACCCGGTGACGGAGGAGATCCACGACCGCGACTTGGTGGAGGCGCAATTGCGCGTCGCCGCCGGCGGCTCGGTTTTTGACGACGCGGACGACGCCGACAACACCGATGTTGTGGGCGCGCCCGATGTCAGGGGTTTGGTCGACCTGCTGCCCTGCTCGATCGAAGCCCGCCTCTACGCTGAGGACCCGGCCGGCGGGTTTCTGCCGTCCATCGGTCGCTTGGGACGCGCCCGGCTGCCCGCGACGCTCGATGCGGCCGCCGTCCTCGCCAGCAAAACGCTCGACGACACGCGCGTGCGCGTCGACGCGGGCGTCGAGGACGGCCAAGAGATTACCAGCCACTACGACCCGATGATCGCCAAGATCATCGCCACAGGCCCGGATCGGCCCGCCGCGTGCCGCGCGCTGGCCCAAGCCTTGGCTCAGATCCGCGTGGCGGGGGTCGAGACGAACGCCCAATTCCTCCACGCGTGCGTGACCCATCCCGCATTCGTGGGCGAGGATCTGTCGACGAAGTTCATCGACGAGCACCACGAAGCGTTGCTGCCGCCCCCAGCGGAGAACGACCACGCCTGGGTCGCGGCGGTGCTGTGGCGGGCGGAGCGTCGCGCCGCCGAGCGGCGGTGTCACGCCGCCGCGGCCGACGCCAGCGCCTGGACTCGCCTCGCCCCTGGGCTGGCCGGGTTGCGCGCCAACCACGCGCCGGAGGAGCGCTTTTGGCTCGAAGGCGCTGACGGCGAAGAGCCGGTGACGCTGCATCGCGAGGCCGACGGTCGCGGCGTGGTGCGCCGGGGCGGCCGGGAGCTCGCGGTGTCCTGGTCGGCGCTGAACCCCGATGAAATCGTCATCGAGACCGCGGGCGCGCGCGCCGTTGCCTATGTGGCGCCGCATCCCGAGCCGAAAGGCCCGCGCGTGCGCGTGTGGCTCGGCGCGGCGGCCTATGACGTGGCGTTCGCGGAGCCCGCCGCTGGCCACGCCCGCCATCATGAGACCGGCGGCCTCACAGCCCCGATGCCCGGCGTGGTCACCGCCGTCCTCATCGACGACGGCGCAACCGTCGCCCGTGGCCAGCCCCTGGTGGTGGTGGAGGCGATGAAAATGGAGCACCCGATTAAAGCGCCGGCCGACGGCCGCGTTACGGGCCTTCTCGCCAAAGTCGGCGACCGCGTGGTCAAGGATCAAGTGCTGGCCGCGTTCGAAGAAGCGGGGTGACGCGCTCCACGCCTCGGAACGCCGCATCCGCGGCCGTCGTCGGCTGGCCAAAAGTGCGCGCGCGGCGCCGGCCCGTGGTCGCACCCCCTTGCATCCGCGGGCGTGATGATGATGTCCTCAAGGATCAACGCTGGAAAGGATGGCCATGAGCGACGCCCCCCAGACGCAGCCCCCGACCGCGCCCCAAAGCGGCGACGGCGCGGCGCCCGTCACCGCCTACGTCACCATGGCCCGTCCGCCGTTTTGGCGCGACTTGGGCCGGATGACCGCCAAGATCCTCGTTGGCGGCCTCGTGATTGCGGTGGTCGGAGCGATTGCGTCCGCTGCGATCTCCGGCGGCGTCGTGGGCGGCGTGACAGGCGCGACGAAAGCGGGCGGCTCCGGCGACGACAGCGAAGTGATCTCCGGCGAAGAAACCAGCGCCACCAGCATCCTGGTGGTGCCCGTCGACGGCATCATACTGACGCACGCGCCCCGGGACAGCAGCGGCGGCTTCTTCGGATTCAGCGGCGTGGTCTTCGGCTATGAGGTCAAGCGTCAGTTGGAGGACGCGGCGGAGTCCGACGAGATCGACGCGGTTCTTATGCAAGTCAGCACGCCTGGCGGGTCCATCGCCGGCAGCCACGCCATTCACGAGGGTGTTCAAGCCGTCAAAGAGGCCGGCAAGCCCATCGCCGTCTACGTTGACGGCGTGTCGGCCTCCGGCGGCGTGTGGTCGACGGCCGCAGCCGACGCGATTTTCGCCGATCACGGCGCGGTGGTCGGCTCGGTGGGCGTGCTCGGCGCCAGCTTGCTGGAGTATGACGATCCAGTGGCGCTGGGCGGCGTGTTTTCAGGGGTGGAGACCCGCGGCGGCATCCGCCTCAACACGACCACGGCCGGGCGCGGCAAAGACCTTGGCAACCCGTTTCGCCCCTCCACGGACGAAGAACGCGCGCGGCTCCAGGACATTGTCGACGCGATGTACGACGAGTTCGTCGCCCACCTGGCCGCAGAGCGCGACATAGACGCGGATCTGATCGTGGACGAGCTCGGCGCGCATCTCTACAGCAACGCCCGCGCCCAGGAAGTCGGCCTGATCGACGACACCAAAACGTTTGACGAATCCGCAGCTTGGCTGGGTGAAGAACTCGGCGTGGGCGACGACTACCGCACCATCGCTCCGCCGCGCGACGAACCCGGCCTGTTCGACCTCATCGCCGAGGCCGCCTCAAACCTCGTCGGCGAACCGAAAGTGATTGCCGGTCAAGCCCGTGTGTGCGCGCAGCTCCAAGGCGAGGTGGTCGCGATGGCGCTCGTCCACCGGGCCAATCTCTGCGGATGGTGACACGCGCCGCAGGGTGACGCCGAAACCGTCGCGGGAGGCGTCGGCCGGTCACCAGGCCAGACGCGGCGCGGCGAACGCCGCTTGGGCGCCCTCCTCGGCCAGAACGGCGGCCACAGCCGCACGCGCCGCTTCCGGATCGCCGCCATCGCGCCACGCCGCAGCGAGGTCGCGCTCATGGACGCCGCCGGCAATGTAAAGCGCCGGCGCGCCCTGATTAGCCGCGCCGGCCAGGTCTGTGTGCGGCCCGTCGCCCACCGCCAACACCCGGTCTCGAGGAAGCGCGCGGCCCGCGGCGGCCTCCAAGGCTGCGAACGCTTGGGCGTAAATGGGCGCGTGGGGCTTGCCCACCATCACGACCCGCCCGCAGAGCGCCGCGTAGGCTTCCGCCAAAGCGCCCGCGCAATAGATCAGGACGCCGCCCCGGTTCACGACCACGTCGGGGTTCGCGCAGACCATCTCCAGATCGCGCGCGCGACACTCGTCCAGCAGGGACGCATAGTCGGCGGGCGTCTCCACGGTGTCGTCGAACAACCCGGTGCACGACACGAACGCGGCCTCCGCCACGGGCGCGAAATCCAGATGGAGATCGTCGTAGATGTGATCATCGCGCGCCGGACCGAGCTTAAACGCCGGCCCCGGCGCGCGTTGGGCGAGCTCAGCGCGCGTCGCCTCCCCGGACGTCACGACCGCGTCATAGAAGTCATCCGCGAAGCCTAAACCCCGCAGCTGGCTGATTAGGCCCTGCGTCGGTCGCGGCGAGTTCGAGATCAACGCGACCGGCCCGTGGTCAGCGCGAAAACGACGGCAAGCCTCTTCCGCGGCGGCGTACCGGTCCCGCCCGTTGTGGAGCACGCCCCACACATCGACGAGCAGCGCGTCGAAGCGCGACGCCACCGCGGAGAGGCGGTTGATCAGCGCTGGCGCGGGTGAGTTTTCGGTCGAGGTCGATGTCATGTCCCGCGCGTAGCCTCCGTCAGGATCGCGGTCAATCATCAACCCCGCGCGTTCATCACGCAGCGACGGTGTCCAAGGCCTGGGCGTCGACATCGCTGATGATGTCGTCGCGCACCGGCCGCGGCGGCCCGAACAAGCGGCCTTGGCCAAAGGGGATGTCGAACTCCAGCGTCTCGATGACGGCGGTTTCGGTCTCGAGCTTCTCCGCGACCAGGCTCACGCCATGCCGCTCCATCAACAGCCCATAGTCGGCCGCGAGGATGTCCGGCGCGTCACGCAGACCCAACGGCCCGCCCGCGCTCAACGCCGACACCAAACGTGCGGCGTCGACTTTCACAAAGCGCACATTCGCCCGCCGCAACCCCGCGAAGTTTTCATCCAGGTCCTCGACCTGGTCGAGCGCGAAGCGGAAGCCGTGGTCCGCCAGCCTCATCAGGTTGCGCATCGCCACCGGATCAAGCCCTCGATAATCCCGCTGATTGATCTCCAAGATCAGCGAGCCCGCGACATCCAGCGCCTCACGCAGCTCCGTGAACATCTGATCAAACCGAGCGCCCTGGAAGTTCTCCGGCGCGAGATTGCAAAACACCCCGATGCGGCGCTCTTGCGCCGACAAGCGCCGGGCGATCCGCACGCACCGCCGCAACAAAAGCGCGTCCAACTCCACCATCAGACCGGCGGATCGCGCGGCCGGCAGCCAGGCCGGCGGCTCCAGCGTGCGCCCGCCTGACGTGCGTAAGTGCGTAAACGCCTCATAGTGGGCGGTGCGGCGTTGCGGCAGGGTCACGACAGGCTGCATCAGAAGGTCGACGCGCCGGGCGTCAATCGCGTCGCGCACGTCCTCAGGCGTTGCGCGCACCGGCGCGGACGGCGCGGCCGCGACACGCGCCGGAGGCGCGTCGCGCGCCAGGTCACGGATCGCCGTCTCCAGCCGCGCCACTTCCTCAGCGACAGCGGCGTCGCGGCGCGCGCGTTCAGCCGCGATCGCGATGTCCAGGGCGTCAGCCCGTGCACGCGCGCTCTCCAGCTCATCAACGAGAGCGAGATTCGCCTCACGCAGGGCCTCGATGGCGTCGTCGCGCCGGCGGTCAGCGTCCCGGCGCAACAGCGCCCGGTGGATCTGAGCCGCGCCCGACGCCAGCAACCCCGCCAACGTCCACGCCGCCACCGGCGCGGCGCCGGCGAAGCGCATCGCCGCCGCCGCCGCCACCAACGCCCCAAGCGCGTAGGTCAGGCCAATCAAAGCGTGGATCATGCGCGTCATAGGCCGCCCCGGCGAAGATGGCTAATGTGTGTGGTGTCCGCTTAACAAGTCTTTGACCATGGACGCGCGGCGATCGCGGCGCGTCTCCCGGGGGAAACCATGGCGCGCAGGCCACGGCGCACGGCGGTGTTTGTCGACTTCGACAACATCGCCACGGATCGTCCCGCCGCGCTGTCGCTGCATCCCGAACGCTGGCTCGCCTGGCTGCGCCGCGGCGGCTTCGACCACGACCGCCGACGCACCATCGTCGCGGCCCGCGTTTACTGGAACGCGGAGTTCGCGGACTACCGGCCCGTGTTTGAAGCAGCCGGCTTTGACGTCATCGACGCGCGATCGCCCTCGTCGAGCAAAATGGGGGCGAAAAGCCTCGCGGATGTGGCGATGACCATCGACATGCTCGACATGGCCCGCAGCCCGAAGCGGATCGATGAATTCGTGCTCGTCAGCCAGGACATGGACTTCGCGCCCCTCGCCACGCGGTTGCGCCAACTGGGCCGGCGCGTGAGCCCTAGCTACACCCCCGGCCAAGGCACCGAACGCATCTACGCCGACACGTTCTCGACCGCGTTTTCGCTCGATGACTTGACCAAAGCCGCGCTGACGGAGCCGGAGCCGCCTCCCCGTTGGCGACGGGTTCTGGCGGCCCTCACGCCCACGCCGCGCCGTCAGCGCGCGCCGCTCGACGCGCTGCGTGCGGCCACGGGCGGCCTCCTCCCCATCCAAGCGCAAAAGGACACGCCCGGCGCGCGCCTGCGTGAAGCGGCGCGCAAGCTCGCCGTCGCTCTTGATCTGAAGCAAACGTCTCAGCTCTCGAGACACGAGGCGATCGAGATCCTACGGTCGCTTCCGCATTTCACGGACGCCGGCGACGGCGCTTATCTGGGGTGCGGTCGGCCGTGCCGGCTGCTGCAGCGCTTGGCTGATCTGGACGGCCGCCTCCGTTTTGTGCAGGTCCGTGGCGGCGATTGCGCCATCGCCCGGTCGAAGAGCGCGCGAGGCTGATGGAACGCCTGATCGCCAGCCGGCCACGCCACGGGCGATCACTCAATCGCACACTTTTTGGCTCACGATCCCTTGACGCGAATCCAGCAACTTTTTATGTGGCGTTTAGCAGCCGGCTCCAGCGAGTGCTAACGCCGGCGCTGCTGAGACCACCCGTTTAGATCCCCATCGGAGGAAGAACGCAATGACGTTTCGTCCGCTGCACGACCGCGTGCTCGTGCGTCGCATTGATGAAGAAGAGAAAACCAGCGGCGGGATCATCATTCCCGACACGGCGAAGGAAAAGCCCCAAGAGGGTGAAGTGATCGCCGTCGGCGCTGGCGCGATCAAAGAAGATGGCTCGGTGCGCCCGCTGGACGTCAAAGCCGGCGATCGGATCCTGTTCGGCAAATGGTCAGGCACGGAAGTCAAGCTCGATGGTGAAGAGCTTCTGATCATGAAGGAATCCGACATTCTCGGCGTGATCGACGGCGCCGCCGCGAGCAAGAAAGCCGCGTAGCGCGCCGCGACGTTTCATCCTCTGACGACCGGCGCGCCCGGCCGCGCGCGTCGCACGACGCGCCCCCGGACCCGCCGGCTCCACTGATTAAGGAGACAGTCCTATGGCTGCTAAAGAAGTCCGCTTCAGCGCCGACGCGCGCGAACGCATGCTGCGCGGCATCGACATCCTCGCCGACGCTGTTGAAAAGACGCTCGGCCCGAAAGGCCGCAACGTCGTGATCGAAAAGTCCTTCGGCGCCCCGCGCACCACGAAGGACGGCGTCACGGTCGCCAAAGAAATCGAACTGGAAGACAAGTTCGAAAACATGGGCGCCCAGCTGATCCGCGAAGTGGCGTCCAAGACCAATGACGAAGCCGGCGACGGCACCACGACCGCCACCGTGCTCGCTCGCGCCATCGTCCGTGAAGGCATGAAGCGCGTGGCCGCGGGCATGAACCCGATGGACCTCAAGCGCGGCA
>CAZGLY010000012.1:69858-73423 GCA_964526675.1 uncultured Caulobacterales bacterium | reverse complement strand
TTGGCCTCTGCTCGCCCCGCCGCCGCGCGCGGGCCACCGAGCCCGAAATCAACGGTCGCCGATATCAACGGGCGCCGATATCAACGGGCGCCAACCACGGGGAGCGACGGCCGCCCATCGCGGGCGGGCGCGAGCGTGGTCGGCGCTGCGCCCGGCGGCCGCGCCTTGTTCTCGCGCACCGAGTTCGCTAGGTAGCACAAATCGCGGAGAGGTGCCGGAGTGGTCGAACGGGGCGGTCTCGAAAACCGTTGTGCGCGCGAGCGCACCCAGGGTTCGAATCCCTGTCTCTCCGCCATGCGGTTTAACGTCCACTGAGAATTCGAACAGGTCTGTCCTGCGCCTCTCCCGCCAGCCCGCATTGTCGCGGCACAATGGGACTGGGTCGAAGGCCGCGCGCCAAGATCATTCAGACGACGACGCTGTGAAGATCTTGCGCGATTGGATTGTCTGTTTCCGAGAACTCAGACGTGGCGAGCGCATGTCGTGAAGGGGTCAACCTCACGCAGTCCTGGGGCATATCGCGTCCCTACCAAACACGCGTGCGCGCCCTGTCGCGCGCAGGTTGGTCAGGCGGTCCGAGCGGATGGAGCCAAACGACTCGCCACCAGCAAAAACGGCGGCGTCCTGCATTTTATTGTGCAAAGGCCGGCAAAATGCGCTCCGCCACGGTCTGGAGGGTCCTGACCTCACGTTCATGCGCGGTGGCGACAACAATCAGATCAAGCTCATCAATCAGTATGATGAATTGGCCGCCGCCCCCTTGCGCTGATATGCTGGGGTAGATCTTATCACCGGCGCGCAGATCGGCTCGCCACCAATAATAGCCGTAACCACCGTTGGTCACATCGTGCCCGCCGCCAAATATATCCTCATCGCCGGTGGGGATGATCATGCGTGTCGACGTGTCGATAAAAGCTTCCGGAACCACTTGTTCGCCGTTCCATACGCCGTCATGAGCCACCAACAGCCCCAACTTGATCATATCGCGCGATGTCAGGCTTGAACCATTATGCCCTGTCGGGAGGCCGCTGACGTCGGTCCGCCAGCGATACTCAGTAATGCCCATAATTTTGAGAAATTCGTTCTTGATAAAATCTTCGGCGGTTCCCGGCGCCACGGCGTCAAGCACTTGCATAACCAATTGCGCATCAAAGCCCTGATAACGAAAACGTTGAGATTCTGCCGAGATCGGCGCGCTGTGTTCCAGATACGCTTGGACCTGCCCCTGACCCCGCAATCGATCGGAGTTTCTCTGAAATTCATCCATGTGCTCATCAGAGATACGCAGGCCGGAGCGCATGGTCATCGCTTTGTGAAGCGTGATTGTTTCCGCGCCTTCGACGAATTTTGTCGGGTCCAGGTCTTTCAGAAAACCGACCAGAGGCTTGTCCAAATCATCGCTTGTGAGATGACCCAGTTGGATGGCTCGGCCCACCGCGAGACTTAAATAAGCTTTGGTGTTTGAGGCCTGCAGATGGGGCAGATCAACCCGGCCGCGCGCGTAATAGGATTCAAAGACCAGCTTGCCGCGGTGGGCGATCAGCACGCTGTCGAAGCGGCCATGCTGGCCGTCGGCGATCTCCTGCGCCAGCTCAAGGATCGCGTCTCGTTTGCCGCCATCGACGCCCAATTCACCGACAACGAGACCGTCTTGTCGATTCTCCGGCGCGGCGTCGATGTAGGCCTGCTCAAGATCGGGAACGTCCTGAAACGCACGTTCGGCGTCCGCCGCCGAGGCCTCTGGCGCGCGGCTCTCCCTCGCGGCGGCCTGTTCTTCAGCACCGGCCGCGGCGCACAGGCCGAGACCGCTGAGCAACGCAATGACGATTAACCTCTGAAGTGTGCGATCCGCCGCCATCGTGGGTCTCTCGAGGCATTTCTGTGTGAACACAAAACAATCGCGTGTGAGCTTTTACATCTGGTCTGGGGCCTCTGTTGGGATCCTGAAAACATTCACACCAGGACTGGCGATTGTATTCTATCTTCCGACTTGATAGCGCGTGGCTTTGTCACTGAATGGCGCAGCGTTTGTCATTCAATGGACAATCCCGAGCTGGAGCGAAAAAAACCCTGTGGGGTCTACACAGGGCTTTTTATTCACTCGGCGTCCGGCTTTGGCGCGCTGAGCGTCACTTCCACACGCCGGTTTTCTTCGCGTCCGGAATTCGTGTCGTTCGACGCGATGGGTTTGTCTTCTCCATAACCAAACGTTTCAATCCGGGACGCAGCCACGCCCTGGCTCGCCAGAAACGCCGCGACGGCGTTCGCGCGTTTCAAAGACAACTCGCGATTGTAGTCGGCGTCGCCCGTGTTGTCCGTATGGCCGTCGATGCGCACCTGCACGGTGTCACGCTCCACCAAGTAGTCGGCCAAGGGCTGCAGACGTTGTTGCGCGCCTTCGCGCAGAACATCGCTGTCGAGCTCAAACATGAGCTCCTGAAGAACCAGCTGCGCGCCCGCTTCCGTCTCACGCATTTCGTAAGTTTCGAGCTTCTCGCGCAGTTCGGAGTTCTCACGCCGCGCCGCGAGGGCTTCGGCACGCGCCGCCGCCGCAATCCGTTGCGCGTCACGCACGCCCTTGTTCGCGAGGGCGACCTCGACGTCGCTGCGCTCGTCATTGAGCCCGTCGATGGCTTCTTCGGTGCGCGCGACATCCGTTTTGACCCGCGCCAACTGCACATAGGCGGTCGCGGTGCGCGTTTCGTGCGTAAACGCCTCGCGCTTATTGGCGAAGAACGCCGTTTCCGCGCGTGTTAAGGCCGCGTCCGCGTTGTTGATCGACGTTTCGGCGGACGCCATCGCGAACGGATCCGCTTGGAGGCCGTCGATGTCGGCGCGCAAGCTGATGAGCTGCGGATCGGGGTCAGGCGTGGCGGCGCAGGCGGCCGCGAGCGCTACGCCCGCTGTGGCGACGATGTGACGAAATCTCATGGTTTCCCCCCAAGTGTCTTAGCGATCGAGTTCGCGGCGCAGGGCCGAGACGGCGTCGCGCAATTCGGTCTCACGGTCGCGCAGCGCGGTCAGACGAACTTGCTCAGCCGCGATTTCAGCCTGCAAAGCCGCCTCTTCAGCGCGCCACACGGCGGCTTGACTGTCGTCGGAGGCTTGCGCGGCGCGCGCCTCCTCAAGACGGGTGTTTGCGAGTTGGTAGGTGGCGCTGGCCTCGCCCTGGGGCGTGCCCAGCGTGTCGATCAGGGTTTGAGCGCGTGTGACTGCGCGCACAACGTTCTCGTCGGTTTGTGCAAACGCCGGCAGGCCGACCGCCGTAGCGATCGCAAGCGCGGCAGCCGCAAATGCGGTTCGAAACACCATGGTTAGCCCCTTTGCTGTGCAAGCGATGGTAAACGCGGTGACCCGAGACTGTACACCGCCACGCATCGCCGCCCCGACGGACGGCGGGCGCGCAGCGCGCGAGCGGGCCAAGAACACTTTGCTGACGCCGAAACTGCGTCCGGGGTCACACGTGTCGATGCGCGTTGGCGGAACCAGCGTCAAGGGACGACCCCTTGAACACGCGCGGCGTTCGACTGCGCGCCCCAGGACGGCCCAAGGCGGTCCCGCCGCC
>CAZGLY010000012.1:48981-69758 GCA_964526675.1 uncultured Caulobacterales bacterium | reverse complement strand
ACACGCGCGGCGTTCGACTGCGCGCCCCAGGACGGCCCAAGGCGGTCCCGCCGCCGACGCGCTCAGGCTGGCACGGCGTCGCCTTCGCACGTTGCGGTGAAGTGACGCGTTTGCCGCGCCCCCGGCGATCCGGGCATGACCACGGCCCGGGGCCCGCCGCGTTGGCGGCGCTCATCCGCGGAGGCCGCACGTGGCGGCGCCGGATCTCAAGGACGAGCCCCTCTGGCGACGAACCGCCGCGGCGGCGGTGAGTGCGGGCGCGTTCATGACCTTCGCGCGCTGGCTCCGCTTACGCGCGGCCGTTATGGTTGCGCCAATGTGAGGATGCGGTTTCGCGCAGCGGGGGATTTGAATCATGCGACTTCTGACACTCAGCGCGATGATTGGCTTGGCGACAGTGGGGTGCGCGACGATGCAAAACCAAGAGCGGCGCGTGTTCACTCCCGAGACGTACACAGCCGAGGCGTTTTTTGACACGACAAGCCTCTTCCTGGCCGGAGGGCGCTACGCGTTTTCCCTCGAC
This sequence comes from uncultured Caulobacterales bacterium, assembly GCA_964526675.1. GTDB lineage: Bacteria > Pseudomonadota > Alphaproteobacteria > Caulobacterales > Maricaulaceae > CAZADA01. The sequence continues at coordinate 69,235 of CAZGLY010000012.1, read as the reverse complement.
GGCACGACGATCCTCGGCACCAGCGACGAAACCGGGGTGTACAACGCGATCGCCCTTGGGCTCGACGGCGAGGCGGAACCGCTGACGCGCTCGACGACCGACGCGATCCGCGGCCGCAGCTATTTCCCGAACGACGATCGTGTGATCGTCCAAGGCGATCAGGGCGGCAATGAGCTCGACCACGTGTATGTGCGCGAGCTGGATGGCACCGTCGTCGATCTGACGCCGGGGGAGGCGTTGAAAGCGTCCTTCTTTGGCTGGAGCGAAGACGGCGAGGCGTTCTACATCAGCAGCAATGAGCGGGATCCAAGCGTCTTTGACCTCTACCGCTATGAGACGGACGGGTACGAGCGCCGTTTGATCTTCACGAACCCCGGTCTCCTCCTTGGACCGCTCAGCCGCGACGGGCGCTGGCTGGCCCTCGACCGCCCCCGCACCAGCGCGGACTCCGATATCCTGCTGGTGGATCTGTTGTCGGATGACCTCGAGCCGCAGCTCATAACGGAGCATGAGGGGAACATCAGCTACAGCTCTTATGTGTTCACGCCCGACAGCGCTCAACTTGTTTTCGGCACGAATGAACACGGCGAGTTCAATCAGGCGTGGACGTACACTTTAGAGACCGGCGAGACGGCGCCGCTGTTGGAAGCGGCGTGGGATGTGATGTTTGTCTTCTACTCGCCGAGCGGGCGTTACCGGATCTCAGCAGTGAACGCCGACGCGCTGACCGAGTTGACCATCCTGGACCAAGAGACGGGCGAAGAGCTGGCGCTCAAAGGCGTTCCCGACGGGGAGCTGAGCCAAGTGCGTTTCAACCGCGATGAAACGGCGGTGGCCTTTGGCGTCAACAGCGACACGTCGCCGGTCAACATTTACGTCGCCGACATCGCCACCGGGCGGGCGCGGCGCATCACCTCCACGCTGAACCCCTTGATCGACGAAAGCGATTTGGTGACGGCGACGGTCGAGCGCTATGAGAGCTTCGACGGCACCATCATACCGGGCATCCTCTATCGCCCCCATCAGGCCTCCGCGGAGACGCCGGTCCCGGCTCTTGTGTTTGTGCACGGCGGGCCTGGTGGACAATCCACGCGCGGGTACAGCGCGACGATCCAGCACCTGGTCAATCATGGCTATGCGGTGTTCGCCGCCAACAACCGCGGGTCATCCGGGTACGGAAAGACCTTCTTCCACATGGACGATCGCCGTCATGGCGAGGAGGACTTGCAGGACATCGTGGTTGCGCGCGCGTATCTGGAGTCGCTCGACTGGGTGGACGACACGCGCATTGGGGTGATGGGCGGGTCCTACGGCGGGTTTATGACCGCCGCAGCCTTGGCGTTTCACCCCGAAACCTTCGACGTCGGCATCAACATCTTTGGCGTGACGAACTGGGTGCGCACGCTTGAGAGCATCCCGCCCTGGTGGGAGGCCTTTAAAGAAGCGCTCTACGACGAAATGGGCGATCCCGCGACCGATGGCGAACGTCATCGGCGTATCTCGCCGCTGTTTCACGCCGAGAACATCGTGCGTCCGATGTTGGTCGTCCAAGGCGCGAACGATCCCCGCGTGCTCCAGGTTGAGAGCGATGAATTGGTTGAGGCGGTGCGGGCCAACGGCGTGACCGTGGAATACGTGCTGTTTCCCGACGAAGGTCACGGGTTTAGCAAACGGGAAAACCGTGTCTCGGCCTCGGAAGCGTATCTGACGTTTCTCGACACGCATCTCCGCACGCTCGAGCCCGCCGCCGAGTAAGGCCGCGGGCCGCCGGGGCTCTTCGCCCATGTGGGGACGCCTCGGCGCCCCGGCCCGTTCCGGCTGAACTGGGCAACCGTGGCGTTGGCCGCGACGTGAGCGCGGCCGCTCTAGGCGGCCAACACCACCTCGCGCGCGCGCTCCAACGCCACATCCCGGCCCTCAGCGATGCTCTGCGCGGTGTCGGAGACCGCGATGTCGGGCGACAGGCCCGCGTCAGGCTGGGGCGTCGGCGCGAACCGCCCAACAATCGGCAGGTCAAACTCAATTCCTGAGCCCGGGAGCGTGGTGAAGAAGAAACCGTCGCCATTGATGCCGCGCAGATTGCCGCCGGTCGTCTCACCGACGAGAGTCATGCGGCCAGACGATTGGGCGAGGCGCGCGAAGATAAAGGTCGCTGAACTGTTGGTCGGGCTCGTGAGCAAAACGGCGGGAACGTCGACCTGCTCGCCGGTCGGCTCAATCACCGCGTCCGCGCCGTCGGAGGGCAACGCAAACCAATTCGGCCCAATACGCTCCGCATCCTGACCGATTTCATAGAAACTTGGATCCCAGGTGCGGGCGTGTTCCCTTAAATCCTCCGGAAACGAGCGGAACCGCACGACCCGTCGCTGCTCAGGCACCCGCAGCGGCTCGCTGATCAGGCGCGACATCAACGCGAAGCCGCATTCGGTGAGGCCGCCCTCATTGCGGCGGTTGTCGATGATCAGTCCACGGACACCCCGCGCCTCGTCGAGGCGTTCATCCAGCCAGCCGGACCAGTCCCAATCGCTGCCGTACACCGACCATGTGGGCATGGTCAGCGTCGCGACGCCGCCGTCGTCCACCCGCCACCGCCACACCGGCGCGTCCCCTTTGGACGACCCGGACACCGCGCTCCGAGCCTGCTGGCGGTCTTCGAGCGTGAGCGCCGGCAGCGTCATGGTCGCATCACTGCCGTCGGGCAAGCGGAGGCCCACGACATGGGCGTGGTCCTTGGGCGCGCCGTACGCCAAGCCGTGAAAAACGTCGAAGTACTCGATGCGCGAGCGATGCTGCATCTCCAACAACGCGCGGCGCTTGCCGGGCGCGGCGCCATCGGCGCGCGTGTAGGGAAGAAGCTCGGCGAGGATCTGACCGGCCGGGACGCCGTTGATCTCCTGCACCACCACGCCCGGGACGAGGCCGGTCTCCGGCGCGGCCGCGGTGACCACCATCGCGTCCCCGATCCAGCGAAACGCAAACGGCAACCGCGTGCGCCGATTGAACACATCGTCCTGGACGGCGTCGCTTTGGTTAAAGAAGTTGCAGTAGGTGTGACCGCACCGCACCTTCGAGAAGAAGCGCGACAACGCGAGATACTGCTCCGCGAGGACAGCGGCGTCTTGGTATTCACGCTCAAGCGTCTTAAGGGCCGCATCAAGCGAGGCCGAGCTGAGATACCGATACGCGCCAGGATGCAGCTCCATCGCGCGCCGCACGACGCTCATGTCATCGGCGGCGTCATCGGCGCGCGCCGCCTGCAGCCCCCCCACCGGCGCCGCGGCGCCAAGACCAGCCAAGCCCATCAAGACCGAGCGCCGTGCAACCGTCATTCAATACACTCCTGGGAACGCGCGGGCGGCGCATGGCTGCGGCCCGCATTCAACTGTAACCCCCCGCCCTCGTCACACACATCGGCGGATGTGAACCGCGGCGGTCCGGCCGCCGCGCGCGCAAACTAGGGCGGGAGAAACCCTGGGAGCAAGGCGATCGTCGGCGGGTTCGCGGCGCGCCTGCGTCATGTCTGACAGCGCCTGGAATACCGGTTGCGCTGCGATCAAGGTCTGCGCACACTCGCCGTGAAAAGCGAAATACACCTAAATAAATAAAGTGAATCAGCCAAACCAACGGAGGGAGTGATGGCGTACTATTTCTTCATGCCGACGGTAAACATCATGGGCGCGGGAGGCCTCGCCGACGCGGGTCAAGAAATCCTGGGGCTGGGGTTCAAAAAAGCGCTGATTGTCACCGATGCGACTCTGCATCAGGACCTGAAGTCCACAAAGGTTTTGACCGATCTGTTGGACGCCATCGGCGTGGGTTTCGCGGTCTATGACGGGGTCGAGCCCAATCCGACGACGGCTCAAGTCGACGCCGGCGCCGCTCTGCTTCGACAGGAGGGGTGCGACTTCATCATCTCCTTCGGCGGCGGCTCCCCCCATGACGCGGCCAAAGCGATCGGGATCTTGGCGACCCATGGCGGCGACATCCGTGACTTCGAGGGCGTCAACAAGATGACCAAGCCGATGTTGCCGCTCGTCGCCATCAACACCACCGCGGGCACCGCCAGCGAGATGACGCGCTTTGCGATCATCACCGACGAGACCCGGCACGTGAAGATGGCGATCATCGATTGGCGCACGACCCCGACGTTGTCCGTGGACGACCCCGACCTGATGGAGGACATGCCGCCCGGCCTGACCGCAGCGACCGGCATGGACGCCCTCACCCACGCCATCGAAGCGTATGTCTCCACGGCCGCCACGCCTGTGACGGACTCTGCGGCGCTTCACGCCATCAAATTGATCGCCGGCTTCCTGGCGCGCGCCGTGAAGGACGGGCATGACCATGAGGCGCGCGAAATGATGACCTACGCCGAGTTCCTGGCCGGGATGGCGTTCAACAGCGCCAGCCTGGGCTATGTCCACGCGATGGCGCATCAGCTCGGCGGCTTTTACGACCTGCCCCATGGCGTCTGCAACGCGATCTTGTTGCCGCATGTCCAAGCCTACAACGCGCAGGCTGCGACCGACCGGTTCGTCGCCATCGCCCAAGCCATGGGCGTCGACACCCGCGACATGACGCCCACCCAGGCCGCGGACGCGGCGCTCGCCCGGATCCGCGCGCTGTCGCACGAGGTGGGCATTCCGCCGAACCTCGCGGCGTTCGACGTGGTCAAACCGGCTGACTTCCCGACCCTGGCCGACAACGCGATGAAAGACGCCTGCGGCGCGACAAACCCAAAACAACCCACCAAGGACGACGTGATCGCTCTCTACCAGGCGGCGTACCAGGGCTAGCTCTCTGCGGACCTGAGTCGCTGGGGCCGGGCGTCACGCTTCCGTGGCGCCCGGACGCCGCGCGTTCGCCGTGCGGGTCGCGCCCGGGGCGAAGGGGCCGGCCGCGGATCTGTCCGGCGGCGTGCGCCCCGGCAACAGATCCACGGCGGCGTTCATGTCCGCGTGTGTCCGTCTTTGATCGCGAGCGTCGATCGGACGCATTTTGTGGCGGTTTGAAGCTGTTCATATACACGCCGTTGGTGACGGGCGCGCCAGTCGCTGGGCGGCGGGCGCGCCGTGAGCTTTAGGGCTTTCGCGTTATGGGCGAGACGATCGCTGGGTACGTGTTCTACGAGATCGCCGCGCTGCTCGTGCTCGCCGCCACCGCCGGCTTCGTCGGCGTTATGCTCCGCCAGCCGCTGATTGTGAGCTTCATCGCCGTGGGCGTCGTGGCTGGTCCGTCGGTGCTGGACATCGCCCGCTCCGACGAACACATCGATTTGCTGGCGGAGCTGGGCATCGCCCTGCTCTTGTTTTTGGTTGGTCTCAAGCTTGACCTGAAACTGGTGCGCGCGTTGGGACCGGTGGCGCTCACCACGGGCCTCGGCCAGGTCGCGTTCACGACGGTCTTCGGTTTGTTGATCGGCCTTGCGCTTGACCTTGACCTCACCACGGCCATTTATGTGGCGGTCGCGTTGACCTTCTCCTCGACCATCATCATCGTCAAACTTCTCTCGGACAAACGCGAGATCGACTCGCTGCACGGCCGCATCGCGCTGGGCTTCCTCATCGTGCAGGACATCGTGGTCGTCATCGCCATGATCGCCCTCTCCGGTCTTGGGCTCGGCGCGGAATCCGGCGGCGGCGCGACGGCCATCTGGCGTGTGGCCGCCTACGGGGCCGGCATGCTGGCCGCCGTCGCCATCTTCATTCGCACCATGGCGACGCCCTTGGTGGAGCGTCTGGCGCGCGCGCCGGAGCTTTTGGTGTCGTTTTCGATCGGATGGGCGGCGCTCTTAGCCGCGCTCGGGCATTATTTGGGTTTTGGCAAAGAATTGGGCGGTTTGCTCGCGGGCGTGTCGCTCGCGTCCACGCCGTATCGCGAGGCGATCGCGGCGCGGCTTGCGTCACTGCGCGACTTCTTGCTCTTGTTTTTCTTCATCGCGCTTGGGTCTGCGCTGGACTTGTCGGTGCTTGGCGCCAGCGTCGGCCCGGCGTTGGTTTTTTCCGTCTTTGTTCTGGTCGGCAATCCCCTGATCGTGCTCATCATCATGAGCGCGATGGGCTACGATCATCGCACGGGGTTTTTGGCCGGACTGACGGTCGCCCAAATCAGCGAGTTTTCACTGATCTTTATGGCGATGTGCGTGTCGAACGCCCACGACGCGGAAGACGCGCTGGGCTTGCTCACGTTGGTCGTCCAGATAACCATCGCCGCCTCCACCTACAAGATCACCTACTCCCACCACCTCTATGAACTGGCCGAGCCCGCGCTGAAGCGCCTCCCGGGACGCCGGCGCGCCGACGCCGAAGACGACCAGGACGCGCGCGCCGGCGCGACGGACGTTCTCGTTTTCGGCGTCGGCCGGTACGGCTTGGCGGTTGCGCAAAGCCTGACCGCGCGAGGGCTCGCCGTGCTGGCCGTCGACTTCAACCCCGTGGTGGTGAAGCACGCGCACACGCATGGCCTTCACGCTCTTTATGGGGACGCCAGCGATCCCGAGTTCCTGGCGCACTTGCCGCTCGCGACGGCGCGTTGGGTCGTCTCCGCGATGCCCGAGCATGATCCCGGTCTCAGCGGCGATGATCCGCGCCGTGTGTTGGTCCGAACGTTGAAAGGACTCGACTATCGAGGGCGGGTGGCGATCGCGGCGCACGGCGAAGTCAGCAGCGGCGCCATCGCTGAACTCGGCGCGGATCTTGTCCTCTCGCCCTACAGGGACGCCGCGGTGAAGGCCGCGGATTTGATTGCCGATGGCGCCGGCGCCCCGACACTGGATCTGACCGACCCTCAAGGCCAAAGAGACCTCGACTGATGGCGACGCCCCCACACCCTGCACCGTTTACGAGCATCGTCGTTCCCGTCCGCGGCGATCGCGACGACGCGCCGACCGTGGCGCACGCAGCGTCCTTGGCCGCTGACACGGGCGCGAGGCTCACGTTGCTGTCCGTCGTCGAGCCGCCGCCGGATTTGGCGCGCTTGGCGCGCGCCGCCGGCGTCACGACGGAGGACATCGTCGCCCGGTTGACCGACGCGCGCCGCCAGGACGTCGCCGCGCTCGCGGAGGAGGTCCGCGCCACGGCGACCCCCGACGTGCAGATCGCCGTCGGCAAGACCTTTATGGAAATCATCCGCGCCGTGTCCGGACACCCCGACGTGTTGATCGTCAAAACCGCCGAGAGAATCCCGGGACTGCGTCCGTTTATCTTCGCGAGCACGGATCAACACTTGCTGCGCAAATGCCCCGCCGCCGTATGGCTGCGGCTGCCCGGACGACGCCGGCCGATACGGTCTGTCTTGGCGGCCGTGGACGTCGACACGGCCTCCGCCGGAGAGCCGGAGACCCAAGCGGCCCTCAACCGCGTCATCGTGACGACGGCCGCCACGGTCGCGGCGTTCGAGAACGCGACCTTGGAGGTCATTCACGTCTGGGACGCGCCGGGGGAGGATCTTGTGGCGCGCTGGGCGCCGACCGACAGTGACGCCAAGCGTTATCGTCGCGACATTGAAGACACGAACAAGCGAGCCCTCCACGCGCTGACCGAGGCGGCGCTTCGCGACGCGCCGCGTCCGCCGCGGACCGTCCAACGGCTGCTCCAGGGCGCGCCGCGCGAAGCGATCCCCAATCACGTGGAGCGCACCCGGGCGGGCGTTCTGGTGCTCGGCACGATCGCCCGCACGGGCGTTCCGGGGTTTTTCATCGGCAACACAGCGGAGGACCTGCTCAACCGGGTCTCGTGTTCGGTCGTGACGGTAAAACCGCCGGGCTATGTGTCGCCGATCACGTAACGGACGGGCGCCTGGGATGACTGACGGGCGGACGATGCGTCCTTTGTCGTCGGCGCGGGACGTCCGCCCCGGCCGCGGACCCCGCGGCGATCCGCGACACCCCTGCGGCCTCAGGCCCCTTGGCGTTCTTGTATCGCGAGGATGTACTCCAGCAGCGCGTCAACTTCCTCATCGCTGAACCGGAAGTCCGGCATGGCGGGGTGCCCGACCCGCATGCGTTGCCGAAAGCCGTCGTCCAAGAGCGCGCCGGGATACCGCTCAGCCAGCAGCCGCAGCGGCGGCGCGCGCTCTTCGTGGCTGTCCCCCGACGTTCCGACGGCGTGACAGCTGGCGCACAGCCGCGAGGCCATGCGCTGGCCCCTTTCGAACCGCGGTTCCTCAAGGGGCGAAGCCGGAAACAGCGACTCCTCCGACGACAGCTGCGGTGCGGCTGTGCAGGCCGCCAAGACAATCATCGCCACAATCAAACAACCGACGCCGCGCGCCATCGTTCACTCCATGCCATAGCGCCCGCGAAACCGCGTTGGCGGAGCACCGCCGCGGCGCGCGTCCCCGGCCGGCCGTGCGAGGGCCTAACCTGACGACGCGTCTGGCGTGCGCCTCCGCGGCGGGGGATCCCGTGACCACTGTGAGCCATTGGGTCGTTTCTCGAAAGGGCGTTGTCAGCGACGGCGCCCGTAGCCCAGGCCCAGCCCGTCGGCGACGTCCGTTGTTGCGACCGCCGCAGCCGCCAGCCCCCTCTTGGGCGTCCGCGTCGTGGCGCGCCCGGTTTTGTCAGCCCCCGGTCTTTTCCAGGGCCCGCTGGAACGCCGGCCGCGCCAGATTGCGGTCCAGATAAGCCTTCAGCGTCGGATAAGGATCCAACTCGCCCAGGTAACCCGCCAGCTGAACAACGTAGCTCACGCCAATATCGGGAGCCTTCAGCGCATCGCCGAGGAGGAACGGCTGCTCGCCCAGCTGGTCGCGGATGTAGGCGAGATGCAGCGCGATCTCGCCGCTGGCGAACGCATCCAGCAGCGCCGGCGGCGCCTCGGGAGCGCTCTTCATCAGCAGTCGGAGCAACAACGGCGCGAACGCTGAGCCTTCCGGATAGTGCAGCCACTGGGTCCACCGCGTGCGCGCCGCGATGTCGTCGGAGCCCGGACCAAGCGGGCTCTGCGGCGCGTAGCGGTCAATCAGGTACGCCGCAATCGCGCCGGACTCGCTGATGACCAGGCCGCCGTCCTCGATCACGGGGGATTTGCCGAGGGGGTGCGCGGCCTTCAGCTCCGGCGGCGCGCGCCGGTTCTCGTCTCGGATGTAGATCTTTAGCTCGTACGGGAGGCCGAGTTCTTCCAGCAACCACGCCGTGAACACGGAGCGGCCGACGCGCAAATGGTGCAGAGTGATCATTGGACAGAGATCATTGGACAGGGGGCTCGTTCGACGTGCGCGGGAGTGTTCACCCGCGCGCTCCGAAACGCAATCTCGGCATGTGCGCCATGGGCGCAGGCCGGCGTGACGATCGCGCGCGACCTGGCCCCACGGCGTCTGGAGAGCGCGTGTCGCCCCCTCTTAAAAACTGTAGAAGAGGCCGCCCCCGAGAAAGATCTGATTGGGATCGCCGGCGACATCCACAATCGGGCTGTCGGCGGCGTCGGCGAGCAGCCGATTGTACGCGCCGCGGAAGAACACGGCGTATCTCGGGTGGAAAGACAGGATCATGACGCCTTCCGCCCCGACGTCCTTCAGGCCGGACTCCGCCTCAAACGCCGCGAGGCCGGAGGCCACGGACGCTTCGGGCGTCACCGTGAAAAACGAGTCGTAATAGTTCTGATCCGCATACGTCGCGTTCGCGCCGACAGAAAAGCGAAGAACGCGATTGACCGCAAAGAAGTAATCGAGGTCCGTCCTCACGACCAAGCCTTCGTGACCGCCAGCCACGTCTTGGCGCACGCTGACATCACCCGACACCCGCCCCTCGGGCAGGCCCGCGACCGGCGTCTCAAAGCCCACGAAACCGCCGACCTCCGCGGAAAACCCAACTTCGGGGAGAAGCGCGATGGTGTCGTTCGTGGCGTCGTCGTTGCGCGGGAGCGCGGCCCCGAACGCCGGGCCCGCCCGCCAAATCGGGTGGCGCACCAGATCGACGGTTACGCCCTGAATCCCCTCAACCTCAACGCGAGCTCCGAACGCGTTGAAGTTGGCCGCCACCAACGGCACGATCTGCACATCTTCTGACCCTTCAAACTCAGGCAACGCGGCCACGCCGCCCACGACAAATGACGGCGGCGCGTTTGGAGCGTCTTGCGCGTGGGCGGCCGTCGCGAGCGCGCATCCTGCGGCGGCGATGGCCAGGCCGCCGCCACAGAAGCGGCGCGCGGACGGTGATAGCGATGTCATCGGTTGAGCTCCCCAAAGATAAACACGGGCTGCTGAGCGCGCCGCCCGCCGCTGCGGCCGTCGGCAAACGCCCCGCCCCATTTCGTCAACGCGCGTCGGAGAAACGTCCGCCCGCTGACGGCGTCGTCTCGTGCGCTGGCTTGCGATCGCGATCTAATTGCATATACATGAAAGTCAAATGCGCGCAGATCTTTTTTTGCGCTCGGCGTCATCACGGGGCGCGGCGCGCGGGCGACCATGCAACGATGGGGACATCCGATGGCGGCGAGGGCGGCGCCTCATCGCCGGAGCGGCAAGAACAGCATGAGGAACCGCGGGTGACGCACAAAGACGACGCAGCCCATCAGAACGACGCTCCGCCGCCCTCCTTCCGCCAGGACTGCGTGATGTTCAACTTGCGGCGCGCAACGCGCATCGTCACCCGGCGATACGAGGACGCGTTGCGTCCGCTGGGGATGAAGTGTTTTCAGTTCACCGCGCTGGCGGCGCTGACCCATCGCACGTCCATGCCGCAATTGGCGTTCGCTGAGTTCTTCGGAATGGACGTCAGCACCTTGAACCGCAACACCCGGGCGATGGAGCGCAAAGGCTGGATCGCCTACACGCCCGACCCTCAGGACGGCCGCAAAAAGCACGTCACGATCACCGCGCGCGGGCGTCAAACCTTCCAGGAGGCCGTGCCCCTCTGGCGACAAGCTCAGGCCGAAACGACCGCGCTCATGGCGGACTTCGACTGGCCGCATGAACGGGCCTGGCTGTCGGCGGTCAGCGCGTCACCGCCGGCGAAGCCCGACGCGCAGGCCTAACCGGCTCCTGTCGGCGAAAGCCCCGTCAGAAATCGATCCCGTGCGCGACCAGCTCCTCCATAAAGCTCCGAATGCGCGACGCGTGACGCTGGTCGTTGTGACACAAACACCAAAGCTCCGTTTCGAACCCAGCAATCGGGCCGTCCAACGCGACAAGGCCGGCCGAGGTCGCCAGCGGCGTCGGGAGCACCGCGCCGCCCAGCCCGGCTCTCGCGAGCGAGAGCATGGCCATGGCTTGGGACACCCGGGCGATCGGGGCGCGGCCGGCTGATTGTTCGGCGTACCACCGTTCGCTCTCCACGGCTTGAGCGGCTTCGTCGTAGAGAATCCACGGCAGCCGCGAGACATCCCGTCCACACCGCGCGATGAGCGACGCCGCCGCGAAGGGGGCGTAGGCCACCGTCCCGATCTTTCGTCCGAACAGCCGTTCATCGGGCGCGTTCGTCAGCCGCACGGCGAGGTCCGCTTCCCGGCGCGCCAAATCGAGCGTCCGGTTGTCCGTGATGAGCGTGATCAGCACGTGCGGATGGCGTTGGGCGAAGCGCGCAATCGTTGGGGCCAGGTATTCCGCGAGACCGTCAACGGTGGTGATCACCAAAGATCCGTGCAGTTCGCGCGCATCGCCAGCGATCTGACTGCTGAACGCCGTGGCGGCGGCCTCCAGCCGCTCCGCCTTGGCGAAGGCGTCCTCCCCGGCCTCCGTCGGGAGAAGACCGGTTGAGGTCGCGGTGAAGAGCCTCGCGCCCAACGCCGCCTCCAACCCCGCCAAACGCCGGCGCACCGTGGAATGGCTGACGCCGAGCTGTTGGGCCGCGCCGACCAGCGCGCCGCTGCGATACGCGGCGAGAAAGATCCGCACGTCGTCCCAATCGAAGGCGGCTGTCGAATTATGAACATTCATTGATCGGATATCGCACCTTCTGACCAGTTTCGCCACACCCATGTCGTGCGGAGGAGTTGACCAGAAAGCGGAACAGGTGAGGCGGACCATGTCCTTACGAAGCAGGTTCACACTTGCGGGCGCGATTGCGCTGATGGCTTCGGGGTGCCTGTCGGCGCTGCCGGCGCTGGCGCCCAAAGCGAAGAACGTCGAAGCGAACATCAGCTCTGAGTTCGCCTATGAGTACCGGACGATCGAGGTGCTTGGCGGCGAAATGGCCTATGTGGAGGCGGGCGACCCGAACGGACGGCCGATCGTCCTCGTCCACGGGAACCCGACAAGCGCGTATCTGTGGCGCAATGTGATCCCCCACCTGGAGAGTTCCGGACGCGTGATCGCCGTGGACTTGATCGGCATGGGGCGCAGCGACAAGCCCGACATCGCCTATCGGTTCTCGGATCACGCCGCGTATTTCGCCGCCTTCATCGACGCGATGGACCTGAACGACGTGGTGCTTGTGCTCCATGACTGGGGCGGCGGCGTCGGACTGGACTACGCCGCGCGCCATGACGACAATGTGCGCGGCATCGCGCACTTTGAAGCCGTGCTTGGACCCATGTCCTTGGGCGATACCGACTTCGCCACGCGCTATCTGTTCGGTCGCTTTCGAGATCCAGAGGACGGGCGGAAAATTCTCGCGGTCGACAACTACTTCGTCGAGAAACTCCTGCCGATGATGTCGGGCCGCGACCTGACGGATGAGGAGATGGGCGTCTATCGCGCGCCTTACCCGACCGTTGAAAGCCGACGGCCCATCGCCCAATGGCCGCGCGAGATTCCGCTCGACGGCGCCCCGGCCGACAACACCCGCCGCATTGGGGCGAACTACGAGTGGCTCACGGCGTCGGATGTTCCCGTCCTGATGCTCTATGCCGATCCCGGCATGATCTGGACACGGAAGACCCGGCCTCAGCTTTTCGAAGACCTGCCACGGATGCAGACGGTCTCCGTCGGGTCCGGCCTGCACTACCTCCAGGAGGTCCAGCCCACCGCGATCGGCGAGATCATTGCGGAATGGGTCGACGCTCTGCCGTGAGGCCAGGAGCGTCCGCGCCGCTTTCGGCGCGGGCGCTCTCCCCACGCGCCATGGCTCGCGTCAGCGGCCGTCGTCGGGACCCGAGCCCTCGTCGCTGAATGACGGCGTCGCGCCCTGGGCCAGCTTCAGGCGGGTCCACACGATCCGTGCGGTCTTGACCGCCCTGATCGCGCCGCGATTCCTCGGTTAACCTTTCGCCATCGCGCTGAGTTGGTTGGAGGGCATTATGGCTGACACGCACCACACACCGAGCGTGCCGGGAAAACCGGCGCTCGCCGCCGCACTGCTTGTGATGGCGACGGCCTGCGCCACCCCGCCCTTCGGGCCGCCCAGCACGCCGGCGGACTTCAATGGCTGTCCCTTGATCCCAGACGCCGCCACGTCGGATTTCTTGGAGTTCCAGACCAACCGCGACGCGGTGCTGGCGCGTATGGAGCCGCCGACTGAGTTTAGCCTTCTGGTGGGCCTGCGTGAGGCGCGCCAGGAGCGGACCTTCCGCCGCATGTCCGTGTTCCAACAGATGTCGGACGTTCGTTTGGACGCGCGCTCGGGCGCCGTCTTCGTCGTCCAAGCCCCGGATGCGTCCGCCCTGGAGCGCGTGCGCGCCAGCATGGCCGCTCAGACCGATGTCGTGGCCTTCGTGGAGGAGAACGTCACCCTCTACCCGTCGGCGCTTGAGCCTGATGATCCCTGCTACGCGATCCAATGGCACTATTGGAGCGATGAGGCGGGCGAGCAGCAAGCGCCCGGCGGCGCGCGTTTGCCGGAACGGTGGGCCGCAACGACCGGGGACGCGGACGTCGTCGTCGCGGTGATCGACACCGGCCTCGCCGCCAACGCCGACACCGCCGCCGCCAACATCGTCGACGGCTTTGACTTCATCTCGAACGCCTCCAACGCCAGCGACGGCGATGGTCGCGATAACGACCCGACCGATCCCGGCGACGCCTTCTCCAGTTTTCACGGGACCCACGTGGCGGGCACCGTCGGCTCGGTCGCGACGAACAACAGCGCAGGCGTCGCCGGCGCGGCGTGGACGGTGTCGGTCCAGCCGATCCGTGCGCTCGGCGATCTCGGCGGCACGACCGCCGACATTATTGACGCGATCCGCTGGGCGGCGGGCGTTCCCGTCCCGGGCGCTCCACGCAATCAAACGCCGGCGGACATCATCAATCTGAGCCTTGGCGGCGGCGGGCGGTGTTCGCGCGCCATGCAAGCGGCGGTGGACGACGCCACAGCCGCGGGCGCCCTGGTGATCGCCGCCGCGGGCAATGAAAGCCGCGACGCGGGCCTGACCATGCCGGCGGGATGCGACAATGTCCTGACGGTCGCGGCCGGCGACTTCAACGGAGCCCTGGCGCGCTACTCGAATTTCGGCGAGAGCGTCGAACTGCTGGCCCCCGGCGGCGACGTCCGCGCGGATCGCAACCGCGACGGGGTGCCCGACGGGGTGGCCAGCACGGTCGCGGAAGGGTTCGCCCTCTACAATGGGACGTCGATGGCGGCGCCCCATGTGGCGGGCGTGGCCGCGCTGATCCTCGCCCAGGAGCCCGACCTCAGTCCGGCGGAGCTGCTAGCGCGTCTCGTGGCCACGGCGCGACCGCGGTCGGCGCGCCAATGTCCGCAGCTGTGCGGGGCGGGTCTGTTGAACGCGGCGCCCTAACGGCGCGGCGCGGACGCTTATGCGCGGCGGCGTGGGCTGCGCCATCTAAGCCGTCGCGCCGGGGCTCCACGGTTTCCGTTCCATCAGGTAGCCGACGCAGTCGTCGCGCATGATCTGGGCGTCGGTCGTCAGCATGGCCGGCGTCGCCGGCCGCGCAAGGCGCACCGCGCCGCCGGCGTGCGTTAAGAAGCGATCGGTGACGTCATGGCGCGCTTCGTCGAACACGATGAGCGGGCGGCGCGGCGACCGCACGCGCGCCAACTCAGCGCCCGCGGGCAGATCGCTGAAATTGAGCGCGTCGAGGTTCGCCGCGAACTCCACTTCTCCGGGGACGCCGAAGCCGACGCTGGTGTCTGCGTCGAGCTCGATCCGCCCGACGGTGTGATAGAGATCAATGTCGTGGGGCCGCGGCGCGCGGCTCGGCAAGGTTTGGGCATGCAACACGTCCAAAACGAACTGCGTCGCGCGAGCCCGCCCCGCCTCGTCGCCCGAGCGTCCGCACTCGATCGTGGTGGCCGGACAGAAGCGCGAAAACGCGATGGACTGGGTGGTCGGCGGGTTGTCATAGTGCACGATCACCCGCGAAAAGAGCGCGGCCAAACCGAGATACGCAGGCTCCATCCGTGACACGCACGCATAGTGCGGGTTCGCGCCTGTGGTGTTGTGGATGTCAATCGACGCAAACGGCGCAGCGGCCCGCGCCGCCTGGGTGACATCGGCGGCGATCGCCGCCTCCGGCCCGTCGCCGCCCGCCCAAACACGGTTGAAATCAACGGATCCGCGCGCGATCCGAACGCCTTGTTCGGTGGCGTCCACGGCCCCGACAAACACCATCAGCGATCGCGGCGGCGGACGTGACGCCGTGATCCGCGCCAAATCCTGCAAGACGAAGAAGCTCGTCGTTTCATTGCCATGGAGCAGCGTCGAGACGAACAGCGGCGGTTCGCGGCGTCCCTTGATCGCGATCAGTGTCGGTCGCGGGAACACCTGGCGGACGTCACGCGGCTCGATCCGCAGGAGCTGCTCGGGAAAACCGTCGATGCGATCCAGAGACACGCTGTCACACAATCCACTCATGCACGGGTTCGCCCGACATCTGGTTTTCAATATAGGCTTCGGTGAGCGCCTGAAAGTTGACGCCGTGAACGTCGATGAAGCTGCGCTGCCACTCCGCGCCGGTGCGCCCGGTCATCATCCGCCGATGCATCACGCCGGTGAGAAACCGCTGAACGTCCGCCTCGTCAACGCCAATCCGCGCCAAGCCGTCACAAGCCTCGGGAATCAGGCGGTCCAGGATGAGGCGCTGCAGCGCGTGGGTTTCCCCCATCCACGCGACATCCGCGCGCAACCCGTCTTTGGCGGCGGCGTAGAAATTGGCGCGCGCGGCGGCGAACGGCGTCAAGTCCTCCGGCGGCGTGTCCGCGCGCGCGTAATGGACGACGAGCCCCACGTAAAACGCGGCGTTCGCCACGATGTCCATGATGGTCGGACCCGCCGGCATCACGCGATGCTCGATGCGCACATGCGGGTGTCCCTCCTGATCAAAACCGATAATCGGACGGTTCCAGCGCCACAGCGTGCCGTTGTGTAAGCGCAAATGGGCGAGCTTCTCCGGCGGCGTGTCGAACAGAATCGGCAGAAGCGCCGGAAAGCGCTCCACGTTTTGCTCAAACAGCTCAAACATCGAGGCGGACACATAGCCCGATCCAAAACTGACGCGTTCGGCGTCCGGCCCGGCGTCGTCGGGACACGCGCGCACGGCGCGCTCGAAGGTCGGGATCCGCGTCTCGTCCCACAACGCGCGTCCATAGAGGAAGGGCGAATTCGCCGCCGCCGCCACCACCGGCGCGGACACGATCATGGACGCGTTCATGAACCGCACCGCGTCGGCCTGGTTCACCTGCAAATGGGTTTGGATCGACGTGCACGCCGCCTCCAACATGATGTGGCGGCACTCCAGTTCGAAGGTTTCACGCCCATCAATCGCGATCCGCAAGGGCGCGTCGCCGCGCTGGCGCAGGACTTGTTCCGTCAGGGCGCGATAGCGGTTTCGATCCGAAATATACTCCGGCTGCAGCATGTCATCACGCACCGTCGGCAGAATGCCGAACAAGGCGGGATACGCCCCGGTCTGACGCCCCGCCATGCGACAGCGGGCCCATGTTTTGCGCACCTCCCGCTCCAGATCGTGGAACATGCGCCCTGAGAGCGTGCGCACGCTCGTGTTCATCTCAAAGTTGAATTGCGCGAGCTCTTCGACCAGCAACGGATCGGCGGCGGCCTTGAGGAAGTCTTCGTTGCGCGGCGTCGGCATAAAATCGCGATCGAGGAGCCACCCTTCGATCTCCAAACCGAATGTGGGTTTCTCAACCTGGACGAAGCGCTCCTCCTCGAACCAACGCCGCAGGAGCTCCGTCTCCCCACGCAAGCGGTCGCCAAACGCCCGACGGTCCGCGTCGGTGAAGGTGGTCGTCTCGATTTCCTGGCCCATCGCACGCCTTCTGGTTCGGCCCCGAACCGATCCACGAGCATACAAGAAAAGCGCACACCGTCGGCCAGCGCCAATGCGCACATCGACGCGCGCCGTCGCCGTCCTCGATGACCATCCCCACAGCAACGCGCAGGCCGTGTGCGCGCGCCGCGACTTGTGGCGGGCGCCGCTATGGGCCACCTGAGGTCACTTGATTCAACTGACTAGGACTGATGCATACATTCCATGAGCTATTGGGCTGAGATCCGCACCGCCTACCATGTGGGCCGCCTGACCACGGTGTCGGCGGCCGCCAAACATCTGGGCGTTCATCGCGCGACGGTTATTCGACACATCGACACGCTTGAAGCGGCGCTCGGTGGGAAGTTGTTTCTGCGGACCGTCAAAGGGTACGTCCTCACGGAGCTTGGTCAGGACTTGATGCGCGTGGCGGCGGCCGCGGACGAGCATTTCACGACCTTAGTGGCGCGCGCGGCTGATTTTCAGCACGAGCCGCAGGGCGAAATCCTGGTCACGTCGAGCGTCGGCGCCGCGCCCTTCGTGACGCCGGCGCTAGCGCAATGCCGCGCCGAGCATCCCAATCTGTCCCTACGGTACCTGGCGACGGAGCGGATGCTCCAGCTCGAGCAAGGCGAAGCCCACGTCGCGTTCCGCACGGGCGCCAAGCCCCAGGATCAAGACCTGGTCGTGCAGCCGTTTATGCCTGTGGAGTTGGGGCTCTACGCCCACCAAGACTACGCGTCCAAGCACGGCCTTCCTGAGACGCGCGACGCCTTTGGCCAACACGCGTTCATCAGCCCGACCGAAAAAGGCGCGCCCGGGCGCGTCTTGGTGTGGTATCGGCGGCATATCCCGGAAAACGCGATCGTCTTCCGCGCGAGCACGCCGCCTGTGGTGAAGGACGCCGTTGTCGCCGGCCTGGGCATCGGGTTCATGCCGAAAGTGATGGCGGAGGCCAATCCGCACTTGCTGCCGGTCAAGGGCGCGGATTCCCATTGGCGCACGGTGATTTGGCTGGTGACCCACCGCGATTTGCATCGCAGCGCGAACGTCCAAGCGCTGGTGCAGGCCGCGAAGCGCGCGCGCTGACGCGTCAGCGCGCAGCCCTCAGAAGTCGAAGCGCGCCGCGGCTTGGAGGCGGAGGCCGTCGCCGGTGTCGCCGCCGACGGTTTCGCGTTCGGCGTACACGACATCGACACCGAAGGTGGCGTTGTCGACGGGCGTCCAAAACAGGTTGATCACGGCCTTTCGGCTTTCCGACAAATCGGTCAACGCCGCGCCGTCGCCAGCGTCCAGATCCAGGGCGCTGATGTGCGCGTTGGAGCGCAAACGATCCGTCCACCAATGCTGATAAGCGATGTAGCCCGCCAGAACGTCCGTGGCGTCCACGGAGCCGTCCGCGTTGAGCACGCCGTCGAGACCAAGCCCGCCGAAGCCGGTGTATTGGCGGGCGAAGCCGGAACCGACCTGGCCGCCAAAGGTGATGGCGTCCTGCGCGCCCAAGAGGGGCGTGTTGATCCGACCGGTGATGTTCACGCCTCCGGTGAAGGTGCTGTCGGATTCCGACTCCAGCTCCAAGCCGAGGGCGGCGACGCGCAACCGCCCCCACTCCTGGGTGGTTTGCACATACCCCGTGATGTTGGGCGTCGATTCCGACACGAGGGCGGAGTCGCTTCCGGAGATGTCGCCTTCCGGGTTCTCAAGCCCCACGCCCCACCGCCACCGCTCGCCGACGTTTTGCGACCAGCGTATGCCGGGACTGCGCAAGGCCGGCGTGCCGAGCGGGCCGATAAAGTCCGCGCTCTCCACGAAAGAAGCCACGTCGACAAAGTAGGACCACCACTGCCCGACATAGAGGTTGCCCAGTTGCGCCGCGGCGTGTCGCAGTCGCAATTCGAAGTTGTTCGACAACTGACTGCCATCGCCAAAGAAGTCCAGCTCCACAAACGTCCGCAACGGACCCAGTTGGGTCGGCTGGCGGTAGTCGAAGTTCACGCGGCTGTTGCGGACGTGAAACAGCGTCTGCGTCTCGCCGTCGCGGCTGGAGTCGTCGAGCGGGATGGTGTTGACCAGCGTTGCGAATTGGCCGCCGAGGCTGTCGACGTCAAAGTTCCCTTCAGCGCGGACAAACCCGCCGATCCGAAACGATCCGTCCGTCCCCGGCACGGCGACGGCCCCGTCGAAGTCGCCGGCGGTGACGATGGCGTCGTCTGGAAACCGCCCGATGGGTTGGCGCGCGGCGGGGACGAGCGTGGTCGTCTCTGGTTGCGGCGCCTCCTGGGGAACCGCCAGGCGCTCGACCTCCGGCTCGCTCGGCGTGGATTGGGCGGCTTCCAGGGCGTCGATGCGCTCGGCCTGGGCCTCCACCAGCGCGCGCAGCGCTTCGATCTGCTCGAGAAGGCGATCGGTGTCGCCGTCCGTGGTCTGCGCCGCCGCCGCTGAGGACGACGCCAGCGCCCCGATCGCCGCGGCTCGCCATCGCTGCGCGATCGGGCGTCCGGCCGACAGGCGACGCCCTTTGGCCCAAACTCCGCTCACTCCCCCCATGACACGCCCCTCGCGATCTTGCCTCCTGGAGGCCGACGTCGCGTCCCACAGGCGTCGCGGGTCCGTAAACCGCCTTAAAAGCACAGCCGATGTGGATATTTGCGGCATTCAAGATGTCGCGCCGGCGAGATCTTCACGTGTCGCACCCGCGCACGGTCTCTGTGCGTTTCGATGGCTGGCCCGCACCCGGTGCAAACGTCAGATTGGCGCTCTGCTTGTGTTTGTCGGCAAGGGGGCCCGCATGAACCGTTATCTCGCCACGAGTGCTGTCGTCGTCGCGATGCATGTCGCGCCGAGCGTCGCCGCGTTTGCGGAGTCAGCAACGGTGCTCGAGTTCGCCGACGAGCGCACCCTGTTCGTGGCCGACCCCGAGGCGGCCCAGATCCGCGCGTACACGCTGGCGTATCCGCCGCTGGTGAAAGACCCCAGAACGCCGCAAACGTTCAACGTGACGGATGTGGAAGGCCGGATCGTCGACGCCATGGGCGTCAAAAACGCCACGATCACCTATCACGACCTTGCAGTGCACCCGACCACGCAAGACGCCTACCTTTCGGTGACGGCGCGGCGCGGCAAGCGGGTTGCGTCCGGCGTGGTGACGGTG
>CAZGLY010000012.1:46940-48881 GCA_964526675.1 uncultured Caulobacterales bacterium | reverse complement strand
CCTTTCGGTGACGGCGCGGCGCGGCAAGCGGGTTGCGTCCGGCGTGGTGACGGTGACGGCAAAGGGCGACGTCGCGCGCCTGAAACTCGCCGACATGGAGCACACCAGCGTCACGCTGAGCGACGTCGTGTCCGACGAGGTGACGTTCTGGCGCGACATCCCCGCCAGCACGATCGCCGTCACCGACATGGATTACGCCGACGGCCAATTGTTTGTTTCGGGCACGTCGACGGGTGAATTCGCCTCGACCTTGCGCGTCATTCCCTTCCCGTTTGACGGCGCGGGATCCACGACAAGCGTCGAAATCTATCACGCCGCCCACGGACAAAACGAAACCCGCGCCCCCATTCGGTCGATGGCGGTGGTCGATCTCGACGGCGAGCCGACGATTGTCGCCGCCTACACGTGCACGCCCTTGGTTACGATCCCGGTGTCGGCGCTGCAGGACGGCGCGCATGTGGTCGGCAAAACGATTGCGGAGCTCGGCTACGGGAACCTGCCGCTCGAAGTGCTGTCCTTCACCGCCTACAACATGGAGCAGCAGCCCGAGCCTTTGGTCCTCGTGGTCAATCGCGACATGGATGCGGATTTGATCACGGCGCCGGATTTGGCGGCGGCGGCGAAGGCGGACGGCCTGTCGGAGCCGATCCCTTATCTGGGCGCAAGCTTGGGCGTGAAGACCTCCGCCATGCCCATGGCCGGGGTCATGCAGGCCGACGATCAGGACGCGCAATTCCTGCTCACGCTGAAACGCGACCAGGCGACAGGGACGGTGAACCTCCTCTCGTATCGGAAAGGCTCATACTTCCGGTTGTCTGACTTCATCAGCGAATACAACTTCCCAGACTTTACCTACCCCGAAGAGCAGACGCCGATCCGGATGTTCCAAAACATGCTCAAGGTCGATGAAGGCTACCCCGATCAGGTCGTGAACTAGGCACGCGCGCCGCGGGGTCACAGGAGGCGGATGGCATGGTCAAAGCGGCCACCCTCCTCTTCGCGGCGCTGGCCTTGGCGTGCGCGGCCGGCGCCGCCGCGTCCGCCGACGACGCCGCGCGGCCATGCGTCGGATCGGCCGTCGTGTCGGAGATCTACCCCCGTGGCGACGCGCTTCCGGAGAACCTGCTGCGCTTCTACATCTACTTCACCGAACCGATGGAGCCGGTCGACATCTCACGGTTCGTCGCCTTGCGCGATGCGGGCGGACGCGCGATCGACGGCGTTTTTCTCCCAACGCGTTTCGGCGTGTGGTCGCCGGACGGACGCCGCGCGACGCTGATCCTCGATCCGGGGCGGGTGAAGTCCGGCCTCGACGCTCATGCGGCGCTGGGGCGGGCGCTCACGGCTGGCGAGGCTTACACGCTGCAGGTGGACGCGGGCGTGCGGGACGCCCAAGGCTGCGCGCTGTCGGCGCCCCATGACAAACCCTTTCGCGCCGTCGCCGCCGACACCACCGCGCCGGCGCTGGACGCCTGGGCGCTGCACGTCCCCTCGGTCGGCGGCCGCGAGCCGGTGTCGCTCGTCTTGAATGGTCCGCACGACCACGTCTCGTTGGCGTTTCGTCTGCGTGTGTTGGACGAAGCAGGCGCAGCGGTTCCCGGGGCGATCGCGCTGTCTGAGGGCGAGTCCGTGTGGGCGTTCACGCCGCGCGCGCCTTGGCCCGACGCCGAGCATCGCCTTGTGGCGGATCCAGCGCTGGAAGACCTGGCCGGCAACCGCCTGAGCGGGCTGTTCGATCAGCCCGGCCTCGCCGCGCGCGCATCAGCGGCCGCCGGGGCGACGCCCACGCTCCACTTTCGACCGTCTCGCCCCTCACCCAACGGTCAGCGCCGGCGCGGCGACGCGATGGCCGACACCTCCGACCCGCCGCCAACCACAAGGGGACATCCATGATCCGCTCACACACCACGCGCCTGCTTTTGGCCGCGTCGCTGGCGACGG
>CAZGLY010000012.1:0-46840 GCA_964526675.1 uncultured Caulobacterales bacterium | reverse complement strand
CTGCCCAACCATATGGACTTCGTCCACACGATTGAAGATGGGGGCATTATGGTCATGGGCGGCCAAATCACGCCGGAAGGCGCAGAGGACGCCGGCGGCTTGGGCATTATCGTCATCCGCGCGAATTCCTTTGAACAAGCGCGCGCCATCGCGGAGCGCGACCCGGCGCACTCGTCCGGGGCGCGGACCTTTGATCTGTACAAATGGCAGATCAATGAAGGCTCGACGACGATCCGATTGAAATTCTCGGACCAGAGTTTCGTTCTGGAGTAAAATCGCTGTTGTGCGGTTGTGCACAACGCTCAACACAGGGGCTGCGACAATGACCTCAAAGATTACGCTTGCGGACGACGGGCCGCTGTTGGTCGCGGCCCCACCCCCCATCAAAGATCACGACGGCGCCGTGATCGCCACCGGCGCCATGGCGGCGCTGTGCCGATGCGGAGCCTCGAAAACGAAGCCGTTCTGCGATGGGTCGCACACGGCTGTCGGGTTCTCCAGCGCCCCCGACCACAGCGCGATCCGCAACACGGAGGCGCTCTACACCGGCGACGTCGACGGGGTGAGCGTCACGATCGCGTACACGCCCGTGCTCTGCTCCCACGCCGGGGCGTGCCAACGCCTCGCGCCTGCGGTGTTCCAACCCGGCCACGACCCGTGGGTCGACACAGCCGCGGGCTCCCTGCCGTCCATCCTCAACGCGATGGCGGCGTGCCCATCGGGCGCGTTGCGGGTTGCGATTGATGATGGCGCGCCGCAGCACCTGACAACGGGAGACGCCGACATCACGGTGGAGGCGCACGGGCCTTACCACGTCCGGAACGTGCCGCTGGAGGCGGAGTTCAACGGCGTCGGCGCGAGCCGCGCCAAGTATGTGTTGTGTCGCTGCGGGCTGTCGAAGAACAAGCCCTTCTGCGATGGGTCGCATCACGACGCGGGCTGGCGTGACGACGACGACGCGGCGTCGCGCACCCCCGACGGCGGCTAGATCGCCACCAGTTCGTTGTGGCGGGGGTCGGCCCCGAGGCGCCCCATGAAACCCTGATCCTTCAGACACCGGAAGAAGGCCTGGAGTTTGGCCGTGCGGTGGATGTCCACGTGCGAAACGCTCCAGCATGTGAGGTCCAAGTCCGGCCGTTCGATCCGGATCTCGCGCAACTCTTCAAATCGGGCGGCGAGCGACGCCGGCAAAAAACCGATGCCCAAGCCATCAACCACCGCGCGGAACACGGACGCCCGGTCATTGCTTTTGAACGCTATGGTGTCGGCGGTGATGTGCTGCTTGAGCCATTCATTCGGCTCCGACGCCCGATCGTCGGTGAGCGTGACAAAGCGGTGCCGCGGGAAATCCAGGACACTCTCCGGCGCGGCGCACTCTTCCAAATATTTCTTGTGCGCATAAAGACCAGAGCGAAAGGTCACAAAGTGCTGAACAACATAGTCGGGGCTGGTCGGCTTGGGACCGATGTGGAAGAAAACATGGGTCTCGCCAAGCTCTAACTGCGGCACATCTTCCATCGAGACAAACTGCACGCGCATGTGCGGGTAGCGCTGACAAAAGACGTTCGACGCCGTCACAACAATCGGGGCCAGCGCCGAGGGCGCTCCGATCACCAAGACGCCGTCGACTTTGGCTCTGTGAAAGTGCGAGCGCCCCACAAACCGCTCGATTTCCGCGTCGGCGCGACGAGCGGCGTCCAAGAGCTCCACGCCGAGCTCCGTCGTTGTGTAGCCCCTCGAATGCCGATGAAAGACCTTCGCCCCGAGATGCGCTTCCAACGTGTCAATATGGCGGATAACCGTCGCGCGATGGACGCCCAGCTTCTCCGCCGCCGCGGTCACGGTCCCGAGGGACGCGACCTCATAGGCGGTGCGGATCTCGTTCCACTTGTCCATGCCCGATCACCAAACCTACGCGATGACGTGCGCACGCTGTGCTCTGTTGGATGGGATAATGTAACGCATTGTCGGGTCAACGGCCATTCGCAGGCGTGAACACAGACTGTGCGCGCCCCGCAGACGCCAAGCCACGCGCCGCACAACGGCGACGCGGCTCTCCGCTGGACAACGTCGGCGGAACGGGACGCGGAGAGCGGCGTGATCGCCGTGAGGCGCAGGCGGTCGTTGATGCGATCCGGCCGCGCGCGTACATCCGGTCACACCAAGAACGCAACGCAGCGAGACGCTGATGTCCCTGACCAGCCTGTTGGTTCCGACGTTCTCCCAAATGCTGCGCGCCTTGTCGGCCTGGCTCGACAAAGCCAAGGACCAACACGCCGATGCTGAGGGCCTCCTGTCCGCGCGGCTGGCGGCGGACATGTTCCCGCTGTCCACGCAAGTGCGCTTCGCGTGCATCCAAGCCTATGAGGCCATTGCGCGGCTGACCGGCGAGCCCTTCCCAGCGGTGTGGCGCGACCTCCTGGATGAAGGGCGGGATGGGGACGGCGCGTCAGGCGGTTTGGCCGGGGCCCAGGCGCGCATCGCCGAGACGCTGTCGGTTCTCGACGCGCTTGCGCCGGACGCGTTGGACGCGGGTGCGGACCGCGCCATCGCCCACGATCTGCCCAACGGCATGGTGTTTGACATGACGGGCGTCGAATACGCGCGGGATTGGGCGTTGCCGCATTTCTATTTTCACGTGATGGCGGCCTACGCGATCCTTCGCCATCATGGCGTCGACCTGGGCAAGTCGGACTATGTGCGCCACGCGTTCCCCTTTCTCCGAGCGGGGACGGCGCCGGGATCCTCCGGCTAAACGGCAATGCGGCGTCGGACCGCCAGGGATACCGCCGAAAGCGCCGCAGCGTGCGGCTAGAGCGCGCCCAGCGCGGCGAGCATGCGCCACAGACCGAGCCCCGCCGTCACGAGCACCACCGCGCCGCCCAGGACGTTGGCGAGCGCGCCGTTGGTGTTGTCGCCAAGGGCGCGTCTTTGGTTCATCACGAACAGCAAGAAGCCGGCGACGATCGGCAAGAGCAAGCCGTTGGCGAACTGCGCCGCCAGAATGATCGTGACGGGCTTCACGCCCGTCAGCGCTAACGCCGCGCCGACGAGAACCACGCTCATCATCACGGCGCGAAACCGCCATGACGACGGTCCGCCGCGCCAGTTGAACACCTCCGCCACCACAAACGCCGTGGCCAGGGGTGCGGTGATCGCGCTGGAGAGGCCCGCCGCGAAGATCCCCACGCCGAGGAGGTAGGTCGACAGCGACCCAAACAGCGGTTCGAATTGGCGGGCCATGTCGCCCGCATCCGTGACCGACAGACCTTGGGCGAACAAACTGGCGGCCGCGGTGCTGACGATCAAAATGGTGATCAGTCCCCCCACGCCGATGGTCACCGCCGCATCGGCCCGCGCCGTACGGAGGTCCTCAACGTTGCGCCATGTCGACCGCACCGCGGAGGCGTGCAGAAAGAGGTTGTAGGGCACGACGGTCGTGCCAATCAGCGCGATGATCGTCGTCAAAGATCCCGGCGGGACCGAGGGCGTGACCAAGCTGCGGCCCAGGGCGGCGATGTCCGGCCGGACCAGCACGAAGGTCGCAGCGAACGTGGCGGCCATCATCAGCACAAGCGCGATCAGAACACGCTCCAGCACGCCATAGCCGCCGACCAACAGCGCCGTCGCCGCCACCACGGAGATGGCCGCCACCGCGCCGCGAAACACCAGGGGATCGCCGCCGCCGATGGCGGCGACGCCGAGCGCGGCGCCCGCCAGGTTGCCCGCTTCATACGCCGCGTTGCCGAGGTAGAGCGCGACGCCGATCAGGCCGATCATCGGCCATTTGAACACCGAGCGGGCCAACACGTCGCTCAGGGTCTCCCCCAAGCCGCGTTGAGTCACGACGCCCAGGCGCGCGGCCATCTCCTGCAGAACAAACGTCGCAAGCGTTGCGAAAACGAGGGCCCAAACAAGCGCATACCCAAATCGCGCCCCCGCCACCGTGCACGCGGTGACGGTGCCGGGTCCGATGAAGGCCGCCGTGACCAACGCCCCGGGCCCAAGACTGCGCACGCGATGCCGCATGACCCCCCTGAAGCGCCGCCGTCGCAGGACGCCGCGGGCTTCAGCCTAGGGGACCGGCGCGGACCGCGACAAGGCCGCCTCGGCATCGTCGCGGCTCCGGTCCCGTGGGGCGGCCGGCGCCAGCTAGGGCGATGCGGCGGCCACAGGACGCGACGCGCCCGCGCGGTCGCGGGCGTGCCCGCGGCCCGCCATCACGCACAGCAGCTCAAACACCACATCCACCGCCGCCAACGCGGTGATGCCCGACACATCAAAGGGCGGCGAGACCTCCACCACGTCGCCGCCGACCAAGTCGCCGATCTCCAACGCGCGCAGGATGCGCTGCGCCTCATACGTGGTGAGGCCGCCCGGCACCGGCGTGCCTGTGCCCGGCGCGTAAGCCGGGTCGAGACAATCGATGTCGAAGGACACGTACGTGGGCCCGTCGCGAAACGACGGCAGCGCCGCGACGAAAGCCTCGAGCCCGCCGACGCGCACGTCATCCACCGTCGTGACGCGCACGCGATGGTCCCGCACCACGTCGAGGTCGGAGGCCGCCGCCAAGGGACCGCGGATCCCGACTTGCAGCGTGCGCTTGCCGTCGATCACGCCTTCCTCCAGCGCGTGGCGCAAGAACGCGCCATGGTGGTACTCACACCCCCACGCCGCCGGGAAGGTGTCCAAATGGGCGTCGAAGTGGATGAGGTTCAGCGGTCCATGGACGGCGCTCAATCCGCGCAGGCTCGCCAAGGTGGTCGAGTGGTCGCCGCCCACGGCGATCCCGCGTTTGCCGGCCGCCGCGATGGGCGCCCAGAACTTTTCAATGCGGGCGTATGTCTGCGTCTGATCGATCGGCACGACCGGACAATCGCCAAGATCGGCGACGCGCAAGCGCTCAACCCAATTGACTTCGCGGGTCATGTGATAGCCGCGGCCCATGGACGACATGTCCCGCACCGCCGTCGGCGCAAAACGCGCGCCCGGACGGTAGCTGACCGCGCCGTCATAGGGGATGCCGAACAGCCCCACGTCCCAGTCCGCGTCCAGCGGGGCGTGCGGTAGGCGAAAGAACGTCTTAATCCCTGCAAACCGTGGCTGCTCACGTCCCGACAACGGCGTGTAGTCCATGGCCTTTCCTCCCGGGCTGGTCCTTTACCGCGCCATATGCGCCCTGCGGCGGGCGAATACGACATGCGCCGCAGCATGCGCGGGCCGCCGCCGACGCCGCAGCCGCAGCGCCCCCTTCGCGCCGCGGCGGCCCGCCCGCCCGCGCCTTCGCACTGGCGAAATTTATTTTTGCAATGCACAGTGATTGGTCCACGGACTGTCGGGAGCGCCGCGTGAGCGAAGCCACGGAAGCAAACTACGACGGCTTGGCCGGGCCGACGCACAATTACGCCGGTTTGTCCGCGGGCAACCGCGCCTCGCAGACGCACGCCGGGCTGGTCTCTCACCCCAAGGAAGCCGCGCTCCAGGGCCTCGCCAAAATGAAGCGGCTGATGGACATGGGGCTCGTGCAAGGGGTGCTCCCGCCCCAGGAGCGTCCGTTTCTGCCGCTTTTGCGCGACGCCGGCTTTGCGGGACGCGATGAGCAGATCTGGGCGGCGGCCTGGCGCGACGCGCCCGGGCTCGCGGCCGTCAGCGCCTCCTCAGCGTCCATGTGGGCGGCCAACGCCGCGACGGTGAGCCCCAGCGCGGACACCGCGGACGGACGGCTCCATCTCACGCCCGCGAACTTGGTCACCATGCTGCACCGGCGCGTGGAGGCGGATCAGACGCGGCGCGCGCTGCTGGCGGCGTTTCCGCGCCCCGACCAGGTGGCCGTGCACGCGCCGCTCGCGACGCACGCCGCCCTTGGCGACGAAGGCGCGGCCAATCACACACGGTTGTGCGCGCGCCACGGCGCGCCGGGCGTGGAAATGTTCGTGTACGGACGGGAAGGGGGCGCGCAGGGCGAAGCCGTCGACCTGCGCGTGCCAGCGCGCCAAACACGATTGACCGGCGAAGCCATCGCGCGACGCCATCACTTGGACCCCCACCGCGTCGTGCATGTGCGCCAGTCGCGCGAAGCGCTTGAGGCGGGCGCCTTTCACAACGACGTGGTCTGCGTCGGGGCGGGCGACACGCTGTTTATGCACGCGCACGCCTACGCCGACGCGCCCGCAGCGCTTGAGGCCGTTCGCCGGGCGGCGGATGGCTTGTTCACGTTGCGCGTGGTGTCGGTTGGGGGCGATGAGTTGCCGCTGGCCGACGCGATCCAGAGCTATCTGTTCAACTCGCAACTGCTGCGGATCCCGGGTGAGACGGGCTTGGTCCTGCTCGCGCCGGCGGAGGCTGAGGAGAACACCCGCGCGCGCGGCGTTTGTGCGCGGATCGAGGAGGAGGGTCGCCAGGGCGGACCCATCACCCGGGTTGAGTTCATTGATGTCCGCCAATCCATGCGCAATGGCGGCGGGCCGGCGTGCTTGCGCTTACGCGTGGTGTTGACGCCGGAGCAGCTGGACGCGGCGAACCCGGCGATGCGATTGACCAACGACCTTTATCGCGATCTCACGGCGTGGGTGGAGCGCCATTACCGGGACGACCTGGCGCCGGCGGATTTGCGCGATCCCAATCTGATCCGCGAATCGCATGAGGCGTTGGACGCGTTATGCGGGATCTTGAAACTCGGCGGCGGTTTCTACCCGTTTCAGCGCGTGGGGTGAGCGGTCACTCCACCACCTTGGGCACGACAAAAAAACCGCCCTCGGATTTCGGCGCGTTCGCGAGGATCTTACCCGGCGCATCCCCGTCGGTGACTTTGTCTTTGCGCATCGGCAGCGCCACGTCGACCGCCGCCGTCATCGGAGCCACGCCCTCGACATCCACCTCATTGAGCTGTTCTATCCACTCCAGGATCCGCGACAATTCCTGCGACAGCTCCTCCAACCGATCCTCCGGCGCGGCGATGCGCGCAAGCCGGGCGATCCGGCGAACATCATCGGGCGTGACGGACATGAACGCTCCTTCCGCAGTGCTGGGCCGCCTTATACCGCGCGCGAACGCAGCGCAAGGACGGCGCGCGTGATCCGATGATTGTCGAGCTGTTTGACTTGCCCGAGAACGGCGCCCTTCTGGGCTTGGATCCCGGAAGCAAAACCGTTGGCGTGGCCGCCTGCGACGCGGGACGTCTGATCGCGTCGCCCGTGGAGACGATCCGGCGGACCCGGTTCGCCGCGGACGCAGCGCGCATTCTCGCCCTCGCCAAGGACCGCGCAGCGGTGGGCCTGGTTGTCGGCTTGCCGCTGAACATGGATGGCGGGGCGGGCCCCAGGGCGCAATCCGCGCGAGCCTTCGCCCGCAATCTCGCGGAGGCGGGCGCGCCGCCGATCGCGCTGTGGGACGAGCGGCTGTCCACCATGGCGGTCGAGCGCACGCTGCTGGCCGCGGACGCCAGCCGCGCGAAACGGGCTCAGGTGATCGACGCCATGGCCGCCGCCTACATTCTGCAAGGCGCCATCGATCGGTTGAACCGCGCGCAGGACCATGAGCACCCCTGATTCCTGACGCGGCGAGCCGCGCCGGCAACCCGGAGATCCCTCCCCATGGGCGACACGTTTTTCGCGGCGGCCGCCGCGCTGATCCCCGTGGCGCTCGTGATCGCCACCGGTTGGACGGCGCGGCGTTTGGGCCTCGGCGATGAGGCGGCCTGGGCCGGCTTCAACCGCGTTATCTACATTCTGCTCTACCCGCCGCTGCTCTTCACCTTGATCGCGGGGGCAGACTACGCCGCCTTTTCGACCGGCCCGTTCCTGGCCGCCGCCGCCAGCGGTTTCTTCGCGATGGCCGTCGTGACGCTGGCGTTGAAGCTCTGTCTGACCATCGACGGCCCCGCCTACACGAGCCTGTTTCAAACCGCCGTGCGATGGAACGGCTTTGTGTTGCTGGCCGCCGCCGGCCCGCTGTTCGGCCCCGCAGGAACAACGCTGACGGCCATGATCATTGCGGTGAGCGTGCCGCTGGTGAACGTGTTGAGCGTGATCGTGTTGTTGATCTGGGGCGCGCACGGCGGGGAGCGGGCGACGTTGGGCGCGTTTGTGCGGGGGGTGGCGTTCAATCCGCTGATTGTCGCCTGCGCGGCGGGCGGACTGGCCGCCGTCGCGCGATGGACGCCGCCGGCGCCTGTGGCCGCGACCTTGGATCTGCTCGCCAGCGCGACGCTGCCGGCGATACTGCTCAGCGTCGGCGCCGGGTTGCGCTTCGCCGCCGTGCGGTCGCGCCCAGGCTTGCTGGCGCTCGGCGCGGCGCTCAAGCTCATGGGCATGCCCGTGGCCATGGCCTTCAGCGCGCGCCTCTTCGGCCTCAGCGGGGTGGAGGCGGCGGTGCTGGTGACCGCGGGCGCGACGCCCGCGGCGGCGGCCGGATACGCGCTGGCGAAGGAGATGGGCGGCGACGCGCCGCTCGTGGCGGCTCTCGTCACGTTGACCGCGCCCTTGTCCATGGCGGCGATGCCGGCGGCGCTGGCGCTGACGCCCTGGTTGACCGGCGCTCGCCCTTAGGGACGGCTTGGCTGTGGGATTTGGCGACAACGCGACTCAACGGTATGTGTCACCCCGCGCTGCGGGCTGGACCATCGGCTTCGACAGCGCCCCGGGACTCGCGCGCCATGACTGATGCGTTCCGCCACGCCAGCCTGCTCTCGATCGCGGCGCTGAATCGTCTCGAGGCGGAGCGGATATTGGATCGCGCCCAGGCGCTCTGGCGCGACGATTTTCCCCGCGGCGACGCCTTGCGGGATCGGGTGGTTTTCAACCTCTTTCTCGAGCCGTCCACCCGCACCCGCGCTTCGTTCGAGATGGCGGCCAAGAGGCTCGGCGCGGATGTGATCAATGTCAGCGACTCCGGCGCGTCGACGGAGAAGGGCGAAAGCCTGATCGACACCGCCGCCACGTTGGACGCGCTGCGCGGCGACATCATCGTGTTGCGCAGCGCCGCGGCGGGGGCGGCGGTGGCCGTCAATCGCGCCGTGCGCGCAAGCGTCGTCAACGCCGGCGACGGCGCCCACGCGCACCCGACCCAAGCGCTCCTTGACGCGCTCACGCTGCTCAACCGCCTTGGCCGCCTGGAGGGGTTGCGGATCGCGATCATCGGGGATTTGGCCCACAGCCGCGTCGCACGCTCCAATGTCACGCTGCTGCATATGCTCGGCGCGGAGGTGCGGGTGGCGGCGCCGCCGACCTTGTTGCCGCGGGACGTGGAAAGCTGGGGCGTCAGCGTCCATCGCGACGCCGCCTCCGCCGCGGCGGACTGCGACGCCGTGATGACGCTGCGGGTCCAGACCGAGCGCTTGTCTGGTCCGGTCTTCCCCTCCGTGCGCGAGTACGCGCATTTCTTTCAGCTCACCCGCGCCGTGATGACGCGCGCCAAGCCGGGCGCCCTCGTGATGCACCCGGGGCCGATGAACCGCGGCGTGGAGATCGCTCCGGACCTCGCCGATGATTTGGAGGTGAGCGTCATCAGCCAGCAAGTCTCGTCCGGCCTCGCGGTGCGCATGGCCGTGCTGGAGTTGGTTGCGGAAGCGGCCGGTGGTTGGGACCACCCGCCGGCCGGCGGTTCGGAGGCCGGCTCGTGAGCGACGTCCTGATCCACAACGCGCGCGCGGTGTGTCCGGGTGGGGGGCTCGACACCGGCGACGACGGCGGGTCGGGCTGGGTGCTGGTGCGCGCAGGGCGCGTCGCGGATCGCGGCGGCGGCGCTCCCCCGTCCGTCGAGGGCCCGCGCGTGGACGCGCGCGGCCTTACCGTCACGCCGGCGCTGATTGACGTCGGCGCCCGCGCGGATCGATCCGGCGCCACGGGGGATGATTTGGGCATCCTGGCGCGGGCCGCGCTCTGCGGCGGCGTGGCGACCGTCGCTCTGAGCCCCGACAGCGCGCCGTCGCTGCAGGATCCGGAGGCGGTCTCGCTCCTGGCGGACGCGCCGGGCGGCGCGCGCGTGCTGCCAATCGGACGCTTGACGATCGGCGACGGACGGGAGGGGCGGATCGCCGAGCTCGGCCTGATGCGGGAGGCGGGGATCGTCGCGGCTGGTCTTGGCCGCACGCCCATCGCGGACGCCGGTCTGCTCCACGCGGGCATGCGCTACGCAGGAGCGTATGGGTTGACGGTGTTGTCGCCTGCGAAAGACGCGTCCTTGGGCGCGCGGGCGGTCGCCCACGCGGGTGCGATCACCGCGCGCCTCGGTCTCAGCGGCGCGCCGGCGGTGGCGGAGGCGATTGCGATCGCGCGGGACGCCCGGTTGGCGCGGGATGTCGGCGCGATCTATGCGGCCGACGGCGTCTCAACGCGCGCGGGGTTGGACGCGGTGCGCGCGGCCAAGAGCCAGGCCGCGCCCGGGCAGGTGTTCGCTATCGCGTACGCGTTCAACCTGACCTTCAACGATATCGACGTGGCGGACTTCAACCCCGCGTTCCGACTGGACCCGCCGCCGCGGGCCGAGGAGGACCGCCACGCGCTGGTGGAGGCCGTCGCCGACGGCACCATCGACATCATCGCGTCGAGCCATGACGCCGCGCCGCTGGAGCTGAAGCAGCGCGCGTTTCCCGACGCCGTCCCCGGCGCGCCCGGGCTCGAGACGCTTTTGGCGGCGGGGATCCGCCTGGCGCAAGACGGGGCGATGCCGCTGGCTCAAGCGCTGAAACCCATGACCGCCGGGCCGGCGCGGCTGCTCGGCCTCGACGCCGCCGCCGGGACGCTCGAACCCGGCGCGCCGGCGGATATGGCGCTCCTTGATCTTGAGGCGCCCTGGGCGTGCCGTGCGGCTGCGTTCGCCAGCGCCGGGCGGGTGACCCCCTTCGAAGGTCGACTGCTGACCGGACGCGTGCGCTCGGTGTGGGTGGGCGGACTTCGTGCTTATGATGCCGTTGACGGCGACGACGACGGCGGGAACGGGCGATGACGATCGGGGCGGTGTTGGCGGCGGGGGTCGGGGGTTATCTGCTGGGCTCTATCCCTTTTGGTTTGGTGTTGGTTCGCGTGGCGGGGCTGGGCGACATCCGCGCCATCGGCTCCGGCAACATCGGCGCGACCAACGTGCTGCGCACCGGACGTAAGGATCTGGCCGCCGCCACCTTGATCCTCGACGCCGGCAAAGCCGGCATCGCGGCGTTGATCGCGTGGGCGCTGTTTGATCACACCATCGGTCTGCTTGCGGGGGCGGCCGCGTTTCTCGGCCACCTCTATCCCGTGTGGCTGAAGTTCCAAGGCGGGAAGGGCGTGGCGACGTTTCTCGGCACATTGCTCGCCGCGGTCTGGCCCGTGGGCGCGCTGGCGTGCCTGACGTGGCTCATCATGGCGCGGACGTTCCGCTACTCGTCGTTGGCCGCGCTGACGGCGGCGGCCCTCGCGCCCGTCTATGCGCTTTTCCCCCTTCTGGGAACGCCGCCCGTGCCCTGGCCTGGATCCCCGGGCGCGACCGCTGGGGTGATCGCGGTTTTGGCGGTGTTTGTGTTTTGGCGTCATCGGGCCAACATCAAGCGGCTGCTCGCGGGTGACGAGCCCAAGATCGGCCGCACATCGGCGTCAAAGACCGCCGCGTGACCAACGACGACACCCCCACCTCCCCCGGCCTTGACGAGGCGGAGCGGCTGGCGCGGATCCGACTGACGCGCACGCCGAATGTGGGGGCGGTGACGTATCGCGACCTCATGGCCCGGTTTGGGACGGCGCATGCGGCCCTTGAGGCGCTGCCGCGTCTCGCGCGCCGCGGCGGAGCGAAAGCGCCGCCAACGCCCCCCACCGAAGAGGTCGTGCGCGAGGAGCTTGAGCGCCTGGCCGACATTGGCGGGCGCGGCCTCGTGCTTGGCGAGCCCGGCTATCCGCGGCGTTTGGCCCAACTGGATCCGCCGCCGCCCTTCATCGCCGTGATCGGCCCAACGCCGCTCGACGCCGAGCGCGCGGTCGCCATCGTCGGGTCGCGCAACGCGTCCGCAATCGGTCGACGGTTCGCCCACGACTTGGCCCGCACGTTGGGCGAGGCGGGCGTCTTGATCGTGTCCGGCCTGGCGCGGGGGATCGACGCGGCGGCTCACCATGGCGCGTTGGAGACCGGCACCGCCGCCGCGCTCGCCGGCGGGCTCGATCAGGTGTACCCGCCGGAAAACCGCGAACTGCATTTGGCGATGGCCGAGCGTGGCGCGTTGATCAGCGAACGCCCGTTGGGCGCGGCGCCGACCGCGCACGACTTTCCCCGGCGCAACCGGATCGTCTCCGGCCTGGCGGACGGCGTCGTGGTTGTGGAGGCCGCGAAACGCTCCGGCGCCCTGATCACCGCGCGCTACGGGCTTGAACAAGGCCGCGAAGTGATGGCCGCGCCGGGCAGCCCGCTTGATCCGCGGGCGCGCGGCGCCAACAGCCTCATCAAGGACGGCGCGCGCTTGATCGAGGACGCCGACGACGTGCTCGACGCCCTCAGCCGCCCCCTGCGCCTGAGCGAGCCGACCGGCGGCGCCGCCCCGCCTTTCGACATGAAGGCCGGCGCGTTGGAGCGCGAAGCCCAGTCCGTGCGCGCGACCGTGCGGGGCCTGCTGTCGCCGACGCCGACGTCGCGCGACGACATCGTGCGGGCCGCCGGCGCCAGCGTGAGCGCGGTGGCCGCAGCGCTGATCGAGCTGGAGCTGGCCGGCGAGGCGGTGCAACTTCCGGGCGATCTGGTGACGGTCTCGCCGGCCGCCGCCGACGTCACGACGGACGTTGAGTGAGGGTCGTCTCGCGTTGGGCGGACCGCGCCGCCGCCTTCAACAAACGACTGGTCCGCCACATGCCGGCGGCGCGCGCCAAAGCCGCCGCCTCCTCAATCAGGGGCGCGAGGTAGGCTGCGGTGTCGGCCGGCGTGGCGAGCGGGGTGGTGCTGGGCATGACAAACTCCGAACGGTCACTCGCGTTAAAGTCGCGTTCATTTTGCACACACGTCCAGCTCGGACATTCACCCGGCGCAGGCCCGTTGACATCGGCTGAGGCGTTTCCCAGGTTCCGCGGCGCACGCGCGGCGTCTCCGCGGCGGTGGCATAGGAGCTCGCGATGCAAGTCGTCGTGGTCGAATCGCCGGCGAAAGCGAAAACGATCAACAAGTATCTCGGCACGGACTATCAGGTGCTCGCGAGCTTCGGGCATGTGCGGGACCTGCCGTCGAAGGATGGTTCCGTCCGCCCGGACGAAGACTTCGCGATGTCCTGGGAGGTGGACGGGAAGTCCGCCAAGCACCTGAAGCAGATCTCCGACGCGCTTGCGGACGCCGACGGCTTGATTCTCGCCACCGACCCCGATCGTGAGGGCGAGGCGATCTCCTGGCATGTGCTGGAGGTGTTGGCGAAGCGACGCGCGCTCAAAGGCAAAGACGTGAAGCGGGTGGTGTTCAACGCCATCACGAAGGGCGCAGTGCTTGAGGCGATGGCCCAACCGCGCGATGTCGACATGGAGTTGGTCGACGCATATTTGGCTCGACGTGCGCTAGACTACCTCGTGGGGTTCACGCTTTCGCCGGTGCTTTGGCGCAAACTGCCTGGCGCGCGCTCCGCCGGTCGCGTGCAGTCGGTGGCGTTGCGGCTGATCACCGAGCGCGAGATGGAGAT
This sequence comes from uncultured Caulobacterales bacterium, assembly GCA_964526675.1. Classification (GTDB taxonomy): domain Bacteria; phylum Pseudomonadota; class Alphaproteobacteria; order Caulobacterales; family Maricaulaceae; genus CAZADA01. The sequence continues at coordinate 33,225 of CAZGLY010000012.1, read as the reverse complement.
CGAGCGCTTCGTTGCACGTGAGTACTGGACGCTCGAGGCGCAGACGACGGCGGACGGCTCGGCGCCCTTCACCGCGAAACTGGCGCGCCTCGACGGCAAAAAGCTCGGCAAATTCGACCTCGCCACCAAGGACGACGCGGAACGCGCGAAAGCCGCGGTGGCGGCCGCGGCGTTCAGCGTCGGCGCTGTGGAGGCGAAGCCGACCAAACGCCACCCGGCGCCGCCCTTCACCACCTCGACCCTGCAGCAGGAGGCGGCCCGCAAGCTCGGCTTTTCCGCCGACCGGACGATGCAAGTCGCCCAGAAACTTTATGAGGGCGTCGATCTCGGCGGCGAGACGACGGGCCTGATCACCTACATGCGGACCGATGGCGTGCAGATGGCCGGCGAAGCGATCGGCCAAGCGCGACGCGTGATCGAAAGCGACTACAGCGGCGCGTATCTGCCCGAGAAGCCGCGCGCGTATTCGTCCAAGGCGCGCAACGCCCAGGAGGCGCACGAAGCCGTGCGCCCCACCAGCTTCACCCGCCGCCCGGGCACCCTGCCGATCAGCGGGGACATGGCCAGGCTCTATGAACTTGTGTGGAAGCGCGCGCTGGCGAGCCAAATGGAAAGCGCGCGGCTGGAGCGCACGACCATCGACCTCGCATCCGCCGACAACCAGGTCGGCTTGCGGGCGGTCGGCTCCGTGATCGTGTTCGACGGCTTTTTGACGCTCTATCGCGAAGGGCTCGACGACGCGCAGGAAGAAGGCGAGGCGCGTCTGCCGGCGGTGACCGTCGGCGCGAAGGCTGACGCGAAGAAGATCGTCACCGAACAGCATTTCACCCAGCCGCCGCCGCGCTTCTCCGAAGCCTCGCTGGTCAAGCGGCTGGAGGAGTTGGGCATCGGCCGGCCCTCCACCTACGCCTCGATCCTGGCGGTGCTGCGCGCGCGCGAATATGTGCGCATGGAGAAAAACCGCTTCTTCCCCGAGGACAAAGGCCGGATCGTCACGGCGTTCCTGGAGAACTTCTTCAGCCGGTATGTGGAGTACGACTTCACCGCGTCGTTGGAGGAGAAGCTCGACAAAGTCTCCGCCGGCGATCTCTCTTGGAAGGACTTGCTGCGCGAGTTTTGGGCGGAGTTCTCCGCGGCGGTCGGCGACATCGGCGATTTGCGCGTGTCGGACGTGCTCGAAGCGCTCAACGAGGCGCTCGGGCCCCATATCTTCCCGGCGAAGGAGGACGGCTCCGACCCCCGCGCCTGCCCCGCCTGCGCGGACGGCCGGCTGAGCCTCAAGCTGGGGCGGTATGGCGCGTTCATCGGCTGCTCGAACTACCCGGAATGCCGGCACACGCGCCAGCTCGGCGCGGCCGCTGAAGAGGAAACGCCGAAAGACCGCGAGCTCGGCGCGCACCCGGAGGCCGGCGTCACGGTGTTCCTCAAGAACGGCCGCTTCGGGCCTTACGTGGAGATGGCCGTCGAGGGCGAGGAGAAGCCGAAACGGTCCGGACTGCCGAAGGGTTGGGCCGCCGCGGATGTTGACCTGGATCAGGCGGTGCGCCTGCTCAGCCTGCCGCGCGATGTCGGACCGCACCCCGAAGACGGCGAGATGATCACCGCGGGTCTCGGCCGCTACGGGCCGTTCGTGAAGCACAAATCGACCTATGCGAATGTCGAGACGATCGAGGACGTGTTTGAGGTCGGCCTCAACCGCGCGGTGACCCTCATCGCGGAGAAGAAGGCCGGCGCGGGCAAGCGCCCTGGCCAAGCCGCCGCGCTCAAGGACCTCGGCGCGCATCCCGAAAGCGGCAAGCCCGTGACCGTGCACAAAGGGCGCTACGGGCCCTATGTGAAGCACGAGAAGACCAACGCCACCCTGCCCTCCGGGACGGATCCGGAGGCGGTGACCTTGGATCAAGCGGTGCTCTTGATCGCGGCGAAAGAGGCCAAAGCCGCCAAGAAGCCGGCCAAGAAAGCCGCGGCGAAAAAGCCCGCGGCAAAGAAGACGGCCGCCAAGAAAACGCCGGCGAAGAAACCCGCCGGGAAGTCTGGCGCAAAGGCCCGCGGCGCGAAGGCCGCCAAAGCCGACGCCGGGGACGCCGCGACCGGGTGAGCGCGGGCCGTTTTGACGCCGGCGCGGCGGCGGACGCGACACCGCGGCCCGGATCGGTCTAAGTCTCGGGCATGGCTGCATCAAAATCGCCCCCGCCCCTGGCTCCCGGCGCGCCGCTCGACCGTGACGCGGTGCTGCGCGTCTTGCGCACGCATCCCAGCGCGACGAAGCGCGACGTGGCGCGCCTCCTCGGCCTGGATTCCGAACAAAAGGTGGAGCTGAAACGCCTGCTCCGCGCTTTGGAAGCCGAGGGCGTGATCGACCGCTCGGGTCGGCGCGCCTTCAAGACTGTCGACAGCTTGCCGCCTGTGGCGATGATCGAAGTGGTCGACCGCGACGACGACGGTGATCTGCGCGCGCGGCCGGTGGAGCGGCGCAACCTCAGCGACGACGGCGACCTGCCGCTGATCCGCATCGCCGCGCGCGAGGCCGACGGCCGGCGCGGCCGGCCAACGCTGGGGGCTGGCGACCGGGCGCTGGCGCGGCTGAAACGCGAGCCCGACGGCGCCTATTCCGCAAAGATCATGAAGAAGCTCGGCCGCGACGGCCGGCGTTTGCTGGCGGTGGTCCGCGAAGCGGGCGCGGTGAAACGGCTGGAGCCGACCAATCGCGCGCTGAAGCACGACTTCGCCCTGCGCAAGAGCGACCAGGCGCGGTTGAACGTCGGTGATCTCGTCGTCGCGACCGCCAGCCATGAGCGGCTTTACGGCTTGAAGACCGCTGACATCGTGGAGGTCATCGGCGATTCCGCGTCGCCCGGCGCGGCCAGCCTGATCGCTTTGCACGAGCACGGCGTCCCCGACGGCTTTTCGGAAGCCGAGCTGGCGGAGACCGCCGCCGCGCCGTCGCCGGAAGATCTCATCGCTCAAGGGGGGCGCAAGGATCTCACGCATCTGCCGCTGATCACCATCGACCCCGCCGACGCGCGCGACCATGACGACGCGGTGTGGGCCGCCCCCGACGACCGCCGCGACAATCCCGGCGGCCACCAGGTGATCGTGGCGATCGCGGACGTTGCGGCCTATGTGCGCCCTGGCTCCGCGCTCGATCGCGGCGCGCAGGAACGGGGCGTCTCCACCTACTTCCCGGACCGGGTGTCGCCGATGCTGCCGGAGCGGCTGTCGACGGACCTCTGCTCTTTGCGCGAAAAGGCTCTGCGTCCGTGCCTGGCCGTGCGCATGGTGTTCGACGCGCAGGGTCACAAACGCCGCCATGAGTTCATGCGCGCGACCATGCGCTCAGCCGCCAAGCTCAGCTATGAGCAAGCGCAGGCCGCGATCGACGGGAACGCTGACCGCGCGGCCAAACCGTTGTTGGAGCCCGTGCTGAAGCCGCTGTGGGCGGCCTATCACGCGGTGTCGCGCGCCCGCGACGCCCGCGCGCCGCTCGAGCTTGATCTGCCGGAGCGACGGGTGCGCCTGGGCGAGGACGGCCGGGTGGCCGAGGTGGCGACGCGCGAGCGCTTCGACGCCCATCGGTTGATCGAAGAGTTCATGATCTTGGCGAATGTCAGCGCCGCGGAAACTCTGGAGCAGAAACGCAGCCCCCTGATCTACCGCGTTCACGACAGCCCGAGCCGCGAAAAGCTGGCGAGCCTGGCGGACTTTCTGCCCACCGTGGGGCTGTCGTGGAACAAGGCGGAGCCGCCTGCGGCGAAACGCTTCAACCATTTGCTCGCGCGCGCGGCGGAGGGCGAGGGCGAGCACGCCGAGGTGGTGAGCGAAATGATCCTGCGCAGCCAAGCGCAAGCGATCTATGACCCAGAGAACATTGGGCATTTCGGTCTGAACTTGGCGCGCTACGCCCACTTCACCTCCCCCATCCGCCGATACGCCGACCTGATCGTGCACCGCGCGTTGATCCGGGGTTTGGGCCTTGGGCCTGAACCCCACGCCGACGGCTTAAGCGATGCGGAGATCCCACGGCTTCCGTCCATCGCCGAGCGGGTGTCCGCGGCCGAGCGTCGATCCATGGCGGCGGAACGCGACGCCGTGGATCGGTATCTCGCCGCCTATCTCGCTGACCGGGTGGATGGGGTGTTTCACGCGCGCATCAGCGGCGTCACGCGGGCTGGCTGTTTCTTGCGGCTCACCGAGACGGGCGCGGACGGTCTCGCGCCCGTCAGCCGGCTGGGGCGGGAGTACTTCATCTTCGACGCCGCCGCGCAGGCTCTGATTGGCGAGGAGACGGGCGGCCGCTATCGCCTCGGCATGGCCGTGGAGGCGCGGCTGGTGGAGGCGACGCCGGAAACGGGCGGGCTTTTGTTTGAAATCGACACGCCGCCGGAGCCCGGCCGTCATCCCCGGCACAAGCGCGGGCGTCGCGGCCCAGGGCGTGGCCGGCCCGGCAAAGCAAAAGGCGGACGCCGATGAGTGCTGCGGACACGACGACGCCTGTGCGCCTCGCCGGCGCGTTGGTCCTGGCGCGCGCCACGGACGCCGAGCCCGCCTTTCTCATGGGTCGTCGGAGCGCGAAAGCCGTCTTCATGCCCTCGAAACTCGTCTTCCCCGGGGGACGCCTCGAAGACGCGGACATCGTCGCGGCTCAGGCCGTCGCCGTGGCGGAGACGGCGTGCGCGCGCCGGGCGGTGACGGCGCAGCAACCGGTGACGGCGGAGGTGTTTGCGGGTTTGCGCCACGCCGCGCTGCGGGAGCTCGAAGAAGAAACGGGCGTCCGCCCGCCGGATCCCGCGCGGTTCCCGCCGCGGCTGGTGTGCCGCGCCATCACGCCGCCTGGGCAAGTGCGCCGCTACGACACCTGGTTCTTCCTCCAAGACGCGACGCAGGCCTCGCCGAGAGACCCGTCGGGCCCCGCCGACGGGGAGTTGGAGGACATCGGTTGGCGCACGCCGGCGCAAGCGCAGGCCGGAGACTTGCACCCGATCACGGGCTTCGTGCTGGAACAGGCGCTCGTTCGCCTCGACCCCGCGACCGCCCCGCCGCCCGTCTTTGTGAGCCTTGCGGAGGGCCGCGCGGAAGTGCAACCACTGTGACCAAAGCGAGCGCCGAGGGAGAGGGCCGGCGCGCCACGAGGACCGGAATGGCCTACAATCACCCCGTCTATGAGGAGCATGTCGCGGGCCTGCGCGATCACGACACAGGCGCGCCCGAGACGGGGTCGGAATCGCTCAGTCAACTCGCGCTTGATCCCGACGGCGACGCGTTCTCCGGCGCGGAGTTGGGCGCGCTCGCCCACCTCTATCGCGGTGAGATCTATCGCTCGACCATCTGGCGAACGCGCTTGGACAACACGACCAACTGGGCCGTGGTGAGTTTGGGCGTGGCGTTGTCGATCGTGTTTTCGAGCCCCGAGGCCTCAGCGATCCCGCTGTTGCTGGTGGGGCTGTTGGTCATGGTGTTTTTGGTCTTCGAAGCGCGACGGTATCGCTACTTCACCGTCTGGCGCGCGCGGGCCCGGTGGCTCGAAACGCATTTCTACGGACCTTTGCTGCTGCGTCAGGGGCAACGGCTTCAGGACGGCTGGAGCCAAACGCTCGCGCGCGACTATCACGCGCCTGAGTTTCACATCAGCATGGCCCGGGCGATCGGCCGGCGCTTGCGCCGCAATTATGTGTGGATCCTGGGCATCCAAGCCCTCGCCTATGTCAGCAAGATCTTGGCCCATCCCACCGCCTTGGCGAGCGCTGACGAGTTTTGGGCCCGCGCCGCCGTGGGGCCCGTGCCGGGGTCCGTCGTGATCGCGGCCGGCGCGTGCTACAATCTCGGCTGGGTCGTTTTTGCGCTGGTGACCTGGCGTGCGGACATGCGCGACCTGCGCGAGCGACGGCGGCGCTTGGCCATGGGCTGAGAGCCGGCTTGGGCGCCGCAGGCGGCGTCCACGCGCGTCGACAGTTGACACCGGCGCGCGCCCTCGTTAGCTAGCGCGCTTCGATAACGCGCGCTCTCTGCAACGCCGCGCGGTTGAGGACAGGACTATGGCGAAGCCGACAACCATCAAAATCCGGCTGAACTCGACCGCCGGCACGGGTTTTTTCTACGTCACCAAGAAAAACACCCGCACGATGACCGAAAAAATGGTCAAGAAGAAGTATGACCCGGTCGCGCGCAAGCATGTCGAGTTTAAAGAAGGCAAGATCAAGTAGAACGTCTTCCGGGCCGCGCGGGTGTTCGCCCGCCGCACCCTGCCTGACATCCCCACACCGACCCGGCCGCCGCTGATCGCGCGACGCGCTTACGCCGCCGCGTCGCGCCTCAAGCGCGCCGCCATCACCCTGTTGCGCCCCCCGCCTTTGGCCGCGTTCAGCGCTTGGTCCGCGCGCCGCATCAGGCTGGCGGCCGTGTCGTCCTCATGGAATTGCGTCACGCCGACACTCACCGTCGCGGCGATGGGCTCGGCCGCGTCGCGGAGGCGAAACGGCTCCTCCTCGATCAAGAGACGCAGGCGCTCGGCGGCGGCCTTCGCCGTCTCCAAATCCACGCCGGGCATCAGAATGGCGAACTCCTCGCCGCCGCAACGGCAGGCCAAATCCGCAGGACGCACTTTCGCGGCCACCCGCGCCGCAAAGCCGGTCAAGATCGTGTCGCCGCCTTGGTGTCCGAAGGCGTCGTTGATCCGTTTGAAGTGATCGAGGTCCAGCGCAAGCACGGAGAGCGGTCGGCCCGTCGACAGCGATTCCTCCATCAGCTCCTTCAGATGGATCTCCATGAACCGGCGGTTGTAGAGGCCCGTCAGCTGATCCGTGACCGCTTGTTCGAGCGTCTCGTCCAAGGTCGCGCGCAGATAATCCGCATAACGCTTGCGCTTCACCAGCGTGCGCACCCGCGCGGACAGCTCCTGGCCGTCCACGGGTCGGCCGATGACGTCGTTCACGCCAATATCGAGCGCCTGCAGCAGCATGGCTTTGTCACGCTCATCAACGATCGCCAGGATCGGCAGCGTGCGCGTGGCTTCGTCGGACCGCAGCCGCGCCGCCAGGCGCATGCCGTCAAAGCTCTCCGAGGCGGTGTCGAGGATCACCAGGTCCCACGGACCGCGCGCCGCGCGGCTCGCCACGCCCGGCTCCGTCACCAGGCGAGGCCGGTGCTCGTCCTCCAGGCGTCGCGCCAAGCGCTCAGACGCCCGCACAGGGTCGCCGATCACCAACACGCGCGCGCCGGACACCACGCGTTGCTCCTCGCGGTCATCAATCGCGCCGAGCGCGCGGCCGCTGGCGCGGCGGGACGCCAATTCGTCGGTCACCGCTTTCAAGCGCAGCATGGAGCGCACCCGCGCCAGCAGAATGGAATCGTCCCACGGCTTTGACAGGAAATCGTCCGCCCCGGCTTCCAAGCCGCGGACGCGGTCCTCCCGCTGATCCAGTGCGGTGACCATGATGACGGGGATTTGGCGGGTCCGCGGATCGCCCTTCAGACGCCGGCACGTCTCCATACCGTCGACTTCCGGCATCATGACGTCCAGCAGGATCAGATCAGGCGGATCCGTGACAGCCAGGTCCAACGCCTGGCGGCCCGTTTCGGCCGTGGCGACGTCGTAATACTCCGCCTCCAAACGGATCTTTAGAAGCCGTCTGTTGGTCTCGAGATCATCGACGACGAGAATCCGTCCGCTCATAGGCGACGATCCTATTCGACGAATCGATTGATCGTATCCAAAAAACTGCGAACGGTGATGGGTTTGGAGATGTAAGCCTCACAGCCGCCGGCGCGGATCCGCTCCTCATCGCCCTTCATGGCGAAGGCCGTGACCGCCACAATCGGGATGCCGGCGAGGTCGGGATCGGATTTAAGCCAATGGGTGACCTCAAGCCCCGACACGCCGGGAAGCTGAATGTCCATCAGAATCAGATCGGGCTGATGCGACCGGGCCAGCTCCAAGACCTTGTGGCCTTCCGCGGTCTCGACCGTTTCGAAGCCGAAACGCTCCAACAGGTCGCGAAACAGCTTCATATTCAGGTCGTTGTCTTCGACAATGAGGACTTTCTTACCCATAACCGCCGTGCGCCTGTCGCCAACAAGGACGCGGCCCGCGTGGACCGACCCCTTTTGACACTCCGATTCTCTAACAGCGCCTTGACACATGGCATGTCCGCGCCGCGGCGTGAAGGTGACGCGGCGCGATGATCCCTCCCGCCGGGCCCGCCGACGACGACGCGCCACACACCGGGCGCCGCCGCACCCCCCCGAACGGGGCGTGGTGCCGCCTCTGCCTTGCCACGCTGGAGACATCGGCCCAGCGCTGCGGCGACTGCGGCGGCGTTCGCCCCGTGGTCGCGCCCGTCGATGAGAGCCTCACCATCGCGCATTTGGACTGCGACGCGTTTTATGCGGCTGTGGAGAAACGCGATCGCCCGGAGCTCGCGGACCGCCCCGTGATTATTGGCGGCGGCCGGCGCGGCGTGGTCGCCACGGCGTGCTACATCGCGCGGGCGTTCGGTGTGCGCTCCGCCATGCCGATGTTCAAAGCGCTGCGCGCGTGTCCCGACGCGGTGGTCCTTCGTCCGGACATGGCCAAGTACGTGGCGGTGTCGCGTCAGATCCGCGCGCGATTGGAGACGCTGACGCCCCTCGTGGAGCCGATCTCCATCGACGAGGCGTTTTTGGACCTGAAGGGCTGCACGCGCTTGAACGGCGCCCCGCCGGCGCTGGCTTTGCTGCGTCTGCAACGCGCCATCGAAACTGAGTTGGGCGTCGGCGTGTCGGTCGGTCTGTCGGTCAACAAATTCCTGGCCAAACTCGCCTGCGAGCAAGACAAGCCGCGGGGCTTCGCCGTGATTGCGCCGGAGGCGGTGTCGCAGACGCTCGCGCCGATGCCGCTGAGCGCGTTGCCTGGCGTGGGGCCGGCCTTCGCGAAGGCCTTGGCCCGGCGCGGCCTCCACCGGGTGTCCGACGTGCGGGGGCGGGACGACCGGGCGCTTGCGGAGTGGTTCGGCGAGGGCGGCGTGCGCCTCGCGCGCCTCGCGCGCGGGGAGGACGCCCGACCGGTGCGCACGGGCGGCGTGCGCAAAAGCGTGTCCGCGGAGACGACCTTTGAGGTGGATCTCGCCGATCGCGCGGACTTGGAGGCGAAGCTCTGGCGGTGCTGTGAGCGCGTGGCCACGCGGGCCAAGGCCGCCGGCATCGCCGGGTCAGGGGCGACGTTGAAGCTCAAAACCGCGAACTTTCGGACCTTCACCCGCGCGCGGCGCCTGCCCGCGCCGACGCAAATGGCGCATCGGGTGTTCGCTGCGCTGGCGCCGGCCTTGGCGGCGGAAACCGACGGGCGGCGTTTTCGCCTCATCGGGGCTGGGCTTACCGATCTGTGCGACGCCGCCGCGGATGTGGATCTGGAGGACCTGTTCGATCAGACAGGCGTTCAGCGGGACCGGGCCGAGCGGGCCATGGACGCCGCGCGCGCGAAGTTCGGCGCGGACGTCATCACCACCGGTCGCGCCTGGCGTCGTCCGGATACATAATGGCCGTCAGTTGAACGCGGCGCGTTCCAGATAGCGCTGATAGGCCTCCCCGCCCGTCATGTCGGCGTAGAGCGAGGCCATCGCCACCAGCCGTCCGCGAGGGCTGGTCAAGTCCGGCGTGATGGCGGGATCGACGTCGTCGACGCCGTGCATGGAACGCCCATCATACACCAGCACGTCGCCGGGGCGTGCGACCGCCTCGAGGTCCAAGCGCACGCCGGCGCTGTCGACGAAGGCGCCGCCGGCGTCGAAGTCCACGCCGCGCTCGGTGATCAACAGCACGAGTTGGAAGAAGGCCGCCACGCCGGATTCCCGCGCGATGGTGGAGGCGACTTGATCCTGATGGGGGGCGAAGAAACCACCGCCCGCGGGATAGTGCTGCAACCGCGCGCCGGTGAAGAGACCGCCGCTAAGGCCATCCACGGCGTTGTCCAACGGCCGGCCCAGCAGGCGGTTGCGCACGCGCGCCAGCGTGCGCAGCGCGTCGTGCGCCTGGAACACGTCTTCGGTCCACAAGGGCGTGTAGAGCACGCGCACGCAGCGGGGCACGTAGTAACCGCGTTGGGACCCGCCGCCGATGACCAGCTTTTGGAACGCCCGCTGGGCTGCGTCGGCCGGCGTTCCAATGGCCGGCGCGTCCATCCGTGGATCGAAGGTTTCGTGAAACGCGGTCTTGATGGCCGCCGCCGCCTCCGGCGCGATCGCGCCGCGCAGAATGACATAGCCCGTGTCAGCGACCTGGCGGATCACCGCGCGCGCATCCAAGCCGGCGGGCGTCGTCACCTCCATCACCGCGGCCTCGTCGGGCTCGGTCAAGTGATGGGGGGCGGGCGCGAACCCGGGCTCGGACGCAGTCATCGGTTAGGCCTCCACACGCCTTGGATCTTCATGGCGCTCACGCCGCGCCCGCGTGCAGGCGCGCGCCGCCCGCCTCGGACGGCTGCGGCCGCTGACGCGCCTGCTCGTGCGCCAACGGGCCCATCACTTGGACGGCGAACCGCGCCAGGGTCTCCACCACGGCGTCCTCATCGCGGCCGCCGAAATTGGTCATCAACAGGATTTCCGCCACGCCGGCGGCGTGGAGCGCCTCCGCCCGGGCGCGCAGCGTCGCGACATCGCCGATCATGCTGGCCGAGTTGGCGGCGTATTCGTCGAAGTAGGCGTGCGGTCCCTTCGGCTCGCGGCGACAGACATCGAGTTGGAACCGCTCAAACGCGTCCCCTGCTTCGGCGCGCACCTGGTCAAAACTCTCCGCCACATGGGCGTAGACCTGCATCAGGACCGGCGGGCGCGGCGCGTGCGCTTGCGGCGACTGCGTCCAGCCGAGAGCGTGAAGCGCGCAACACTCGCCCACCAGCGCCGCCCCATCGCGCTCCGCGTACTCCGTCCGCCGCTCGAGGGGCGACAGCATCAGGCCGTAGCCGCTTTCGCCGATCGCCGCCGCGCCCTGGCGAGACACCGCGCCGCGATAGAGGCGTGCGCGATAGTCCGCCCGCATCCGCGCGCCGACCTGGGCGTTGGCGGCGTGGACGTAGGGGCCGTCCGCGGTGACGGTCTCGCCCCGCAGATAGGCTTCGAGCGCCTGCAGCTTGGCGTCAAAAATCTCGTGGCGAGCGTCGGGGTCGGCGCCAAACTCGGCCAACTCCTCGCGCTGGAAACCCGGGCCGAGCCCGAGGATCAACCGCCCCTCCGTCAAGGCGTCGAGCATCGCGGCGTCCTCCGCCACTAGGCGCGGATCATGGACCGGCAAGATCACCAACCCCGCGCCGAGGCGCAGCCGCGCGGTGCGCTGGCTGGCGGCCGCGATCATCAGGCGGGGGTTGGGCGAACGGAAATTCTCGCTCCACCGGTGCCCTTCATTGAAATAGAAGCCGTGGAACCCGAGCGCTTCGGCGCGTTCGGCCACGCGCAACGCCTGGTCATAGAGGCGCGCCAGGTCATCCACGTCCCGCGCCGCGATGGGGTAGAAGACCGAAAACCGCATGGCGCACTCCCGCCGAAGCGCCGCCTTTGCGGCGGCCGCTCGATCGCCCCGAGATCACGCCGAGCATGCACGCGCGCCGCTAACCTGACCCTAACCGCCACGGTTGTCTTGTGCCGGCCATGGCCACCGCCTCCTCCGAAATCCCCCCCGCCGCGCGCCGTCGCCCCGTCGTCGTGCTGGGGGCGGGCGTGTTTGGCGACCAGCTCGCGCGTCTCATTGAGGGCCCGTTTGCCGACGCCTTCACGCTCCAAGGCTTTGTCGACGACCACGTCGCCACGGCGCCCGCGAGCAAAGCCGATGCGCCGATCTTGGGCGCGTGGGACGCCTTCGCCGCGGAGACCGACCCCGCATCCGTGCAGCTGGTGCTGGCGGTGGGGTATCGGGACCTGCACGCGCGTTTGCGGGTGTATGACCGGGCGCGTTCAGCGGGCTTCACCTTCGCACGGCTTCTCCATCCCGCCGCCGTCGTCGCGCCGGACGCGGTGATCGGCGACGGCGTCATCCTGCAGGCCGGCGCTTGCGTCGACGCCGGCGCGGAGATCCGCGACGGTTGCTTCGTCGATCTGAACGTCAGCGTGTGCGAGCGTGCGCGCCTGGGTCGCTGTTGTTACATCGCCGCCGGGGCGGCCATTGGCGGGGGCGCCGAGCTGGGCGCGGCGTGCTTTGTCGGCCTCAACGGCGTTGTGGTTGATTGCGTGCGGGTGGGCGACGGCGTCCGCGCGCCCGCCGGCGGGCTCATCCATCGGGACGTCGTCGCCCACGCGACGGTCATGGAGGCGCGCACCATCCGGGCTGTGCCGTCCTCCCGCGCCGCGCCGGAGGGTGATGGCCAGCCCCACGATCACCCTCACGCCCCTGCGGAGGCCCATCCGTGAGCGCCGCGCCGGCGTGGTCCGTCGGAGAAACGTCGCCGGCGTGTCCCTGCGGCGCTGACGAGCCGCGCCCGATTGTGGCGATGGCCGACAGCGCCCTCGCCCCGGTGGCGACGTCCGACGGGGCGTATCTGCGCAACGCGCGCGTCATGCGCCTGGCCTGTCCCGCGTGCGGCGCCTTGGAAGCGGTCTACGACCCACCGGACGCGCTGCTCCAGCATTTTGCGCGCGACTACGATTTGGCGCCGGCGGTTCAGAACAATTTGGTGGTCGCCGACGGCGTGGTGCGCGCCAAAAAGAGCCTCATCGACCAACGGCTCGACGCCTGGCTGGCGCGTCGGGCCGGCGGCGTGCGTCGCGCCCTCGAGGTGGCGTGCGGCCGCGGCGACCTGGCGCGTCGGCTCGCGGCGACCCATCCGGCTTGGCGGGTGACCGGCCTCGACCCCTCCCCTGACCTTGAGCCCCAGGACGCGGCCGCGGGAACCCCGGCGTTGATCCGCTCCGTTTTTCGTCCTGAGCGCATCCTTCCGGGGAGCCAAGACCTGCTGATCGCTCATGGCTTGCTGAACCGGACGCCGCCGCTGGCCGCCTTGCGGGGGCTGCGGCGCGCGGCGCGGCCAGAAGCGTTGGCGAGCTTGGAGCTTTTGTACCTCGACACCGCGCCTCATGCGCCGCGCATTTGGGATCACTCGTTTCATTTCACGCGCGCGACGTTCCACAGGTGGCTTCGCGTTGTAGGATTTCGCGTGCTGGAGGAGGCGGACAACGCGTCGTCTTGGCATGTCATCGCTGAGGCGTGCGATCCAGAGCCGGGCCCCTTGGCCACCGTCGCCGACGCGACGGCGGCGCTTGCTGACTTTGAAGCGTATCGGACCTGGTGGGCCACAGCGGAAAGCGCGGCCCGCCGGGAAGCGACGCGTGGCCGCTACGCCCTCTTCGGCGCCGGCATGTTCTCGGCCGCTTTGCTTCCCGCTCTGACCGAAGCGCCGCCGGCGGCCGTGATCGACGACGTCAAGGCGGGGCGGGCGTTCCATGGGTTGGACGTCATCACGCGCGACCAAGCCGCCGCGCGGGGGCTTGCCGTCCTGCTCTTCACCCGGCCGGCCTACGCCGAGGCGATGGCCGCGCGCGCGCGGGCCTCAGGGCTCCCCCTGATCGACGTCACCCCGCCGCTCGCCGGCTGACGCCAGGCCGCGCTCCGCGAACAGCGCCTCCAACGCGGCCAAACTGGAAAACCGCGCCACGTTCTCGTCGGTCAACGCCACGCCAAACCGCTGCTCCAGCGCGAGCATGAGACTGAGGTGCGCGAAGCTGTCCCAGGCCGGCCAGGTGTCGCGCGACGCCGCCTCCGGCGGCGCTCCGGCTTGCAAACACTCCGAAAGGAAGGCGCGCGCGTCCATCAACACTCTCCCGGGCGGCCGGCGACGCTTGCGGAGCTATCATGTCTGGACTGAACGCCGCCTAAACCCGTCACGCGCACGCACTGGGCGCAATCGACTCAAAGGCAGCTAAAATACGACCAAAACACTCATGCCATGAACACCTGTTCACCAAACCACCCCAACACGCCAGCAATCTGTAAAGGTGTTTCCGCGATAAGGCGACGCGTCACAGAATGGCTTTCAACACCATGGCGTCTTTGACTCACAGCGTACCCTTTCATCGCCACGGCCTCACCGCGGAAGACGCCGCGCCGATTGCGGATGTGCTCGCAACGCCGTTTCTGACGTCCGGGGACGTGGGGCGCGCGGTCGAAGCCCAGCTTCGCGATCGCTTCGACGTCCCCTTCGCGGCCCTCACAAACAGCTGGACCAACGGCGCGCTGGCGGCGCTCCTGGCCTGGGACGTTCAGCCGGGCGACGAGGTGATTGTGCCGGCCATGACGTTTGTCGCCTGCGCCAATGTGGCCGCGCTGATCGGGGCCCGTCCGGTCCTGTGCGATGTGGACAGCGCGACCTTGCTCATGACGCCGGAGACGCTCGCGCCCGCGCTCACGCCGCGAACGCGCGTGGTGATGCCGGTGCATCTCTACGGCCAGATGGCTGATGTGGCGGCGTTGCGCGCCTTCCTCGACGCTCAAGGGCGCAGCGACGTGCGGATCCTCGAGGACGCGGCCCATTGCTTCGAGGGCTTGCGTGACGGCGCCCGTCCGGGTCGCCATGGCGATTGCGCGATCTTCTCGTTCTACGCCACGAAGACGGTGACCTGCGGCGAGGGCGGCGCCGTGATCAGCCGCGACGCCGCGTTCGGGGACACGGTGCTGCGCACCCGCCTGCACGGCATGAGCGCGGGCGCGATCGATCGCTTCAAGGCCGGCGCCTACCGTCACTGGGACGTGGAGCGCTTAGGTGTGAAGGCCAACCTGCCCGACGTGCTGGCCGCGCTGCTGCCGCCGCAGATCGCGCGCGCGGACGCGATGCGGGTGCGTCGCGAGACGCTCGCTGATCGCTACCGTGAGGGCCTGGCGGACGCCGACGTGCGCCTGCCGACGACGGCGCCCGGGGCGGTGCACGCGCATCATCTGTTTCCGGTCTTCGTCGGCGCGGGACGGCGCGACGCGTTGCTGGCCGCCCTGGCCCAGGCTGGGATTGGCGCGACCGTGAACTATCGGGCTTTGACACGCTTGAGCCTCTATCGCGACGCCGCCGCCGCCACGCCAGGCGGGACGCCCGTCGCGGACGCCTGGGGCGACGGCGTGGTGTCGCTGCCGCTTTATCCCAGCTTGAGCGAAGCGGAGCAAAGCCAGGTCATCGAGGCTGTGCGCGCCGCCCTCCCAACCGCGGAGCGCGCCGCGTGATCGCGAAGGCCGCCGCCAAGAGGATCCTCGTGACCGGCGCCGGGGGGTATGTCGGCGCGGTGCTGACGCCGGCGCTGCTGCAGGCCGGCTACGCCGTGCGCGCCGTCGATCGCTTCTATTTCGGTGAGGAGACGCTGGCGGAGGTGCGCGACCACCAGCGCTTGGAGATCGTGCGCGCGGATGTGCGCACGATGGACGCGGGCCTCTTAGAGGGCGTGTGGGGCGTGGCGGACCTTGCGGCCCTCTCGAATGACCCGGCCGGGGATCTCGACCCCAGCCTCACCCGCGCGATCAACTTTCTCGCCCGTGAGCGCCTCGCGCTGGCGGCGAAGGCCGCCGGGGTGGAGCGCCACGTGCTGCTCTCGTCGTGCTCCGTCTACGGCGCCGGTTCGACCCGCGGCGTGGACGAAACGTCCGAGACCGCGCCGCTGACCACCTATGCGGCGATGAACCTGGCCGCTGAAAGCGCCCTCCTGCCCCACGCGGAGGACGGTTACGCGGTGACGGCCTTGCGGCTCGCGACGGTGTTCGGCCTCTCGCCGCGGATGCGCTTTGACTTGGCGGTGAACGCCATGGTCCGGGCGGCGGCGCTGAAGGGCCGCATCGACGTCCACGGCTCCGGCAAGCAGTGGCGGCCCTTCGTGCACGTGAACGACGTGGCGCGCGCGGTCATGCACGTGTTTGCGCAAGAGCCCGCGACCGTGTGCGGACAGGTGTTCAACATCGGCCTGCGCAATCTGCAGATCTTTCCGCTGGCCTGTTTGCTCCGGGAAATCCTGCCTTTCCCGTTGGAGATCGAGGTCCACGACCTCGACCCGGATCGGCGCTCCTACAATGTGAGCTTCGAGAAAGCCGCGACCGTCATGGGCTTCAGGCCCGACGTGACGATCGAAGAAGGCGCGTTGGCGATCTACGAGGCGCTGAAGGCTGGCCGTCTGGCGATCGACGACGAGCGCGCCTGGACGGTGAAATGGTACCAAAAGCTGCGCGATGCGGAGACGCTCGTGGCGAAGCTCGCCATGGGCGGAAAAATGCTGTGAGCGCACGCAAAGCAAAATCCCGAAAGACCGCGACGCCATCGGCTCCCGTTGGCGCGGCCCAGTCCGTAGAGGCCGCTGAACGCCGCATGCTGGCCGCCGCCAAGCGCTGCGCAGGCGAAGGGTTCGCGAAGGCCGAAGACAAGGTGGCCGAATGGGGCGCGGCGTGGCGGGCCGCCCCTTCGGAGGAGGCCGCGGCCTCGGTCCATCGCATCGAGGCCGCCGCCGCGGTGACGGCCGATCCCCACCGCGGGCTTTATCTGCGGTCCGCCGTGGCGCGAGTCACACGCGACCCTGATCGACTGATCGCCTTGATCCGCCACGTGGAGCCGCTGCCGGTCGACACCCGGCTGTTCGTGCTCCACGCGCTCAACGCGCACTATCGCGACGCCATGGGAAGCGCGGCGGCCCAACTGCGCCGACACAAGCTCTATCGCGGCGTCGTCGACGACATTGCACGCGCCATCACGATCCCCGCGCCGATCCCGGCGAGCGAGCGCGACGACCGCATCGTCGTGTTCGTCATTCAGCAGTTCTTGCGCGCCGACACCCACGCGCCCACGCGGGACATGCTGAACTACGCGCGGGTGTTCATTCAGACGTTCAACCGGTTGCCCGTCATCATCAACGCCAACCAATTCGCTATGACGCCGCCGAGCGCGGTGCACGCGCCGTTCCTTGGCGCGCGGTTGGACCGCTACGACACCATGAAGGCGCTGACGTTCGGCGATTTGCAGATCCCCTTCCGCCAAGTCAGCGCGCCGATGCCGGACCTGCCCACCTTGGAGGGCGTCTTACGCATGATTGCGGAGGCAAAACCCGCCCTCGTAATCGGCCACGGCGCCACCAACGTCCTCGCGGACCTCTGCAGCCGCTTCACCGACGTGGCGATCCACCAAACCACGGAGGCCATGGATCCCTTTGTGGCGCCGGCGACCTTCTTGGTGCGGGAGCCGCGGCCGGAGGACGAAGCCGTGTTGGAGGGCCTCGGCCGCGATCGCGATGCGGTGATCGTCACGCGCCCAGCCATCGAGCTTCCCACCTCCGAGGCCGCATTGACCCGCGCGGATCTCGAGGCGCCGGAGGAGGCCGTCCTTGTCGGCGTGATCGGCAACCGCCTCGATCACGAACTGACCCCCACGTTCCTGGCGGCGTTGGACGCCGCGTGCGCTCAAGCGCCGGCGCTTCATGTCCGCACCGCCGGCAAGCTCGACCAAGGCGACGCGGTGTTTGCGCCTTATGCGAACCTCGCCGGGCGGGCGCGCCACACCGGCTACCAAACGGATCTGCGCGCCTTCTGCCGCGCGTTGGACATCGTGGCGAACCCGGCGCGGCAAGGGGGCGGCACGTCAGCGGCGATGGCGCTGGACGCCGGCGCGATCGTCGTGACCCCGCCGGTGGGCGATGTCGCGGTGGTCGCGGGGCCGGACTTCCACGTGGCCGACGAAGCGGCGCTCGCCGAGGCGCTGGCGACGCTGGCGCGTGATCCGGACGCGCGGGCCGCCCGCGCGCAGGCCGCCCGCGCGCGCGGCGCGGCCATCCAGGACGTGCCAGGGTTGTGGCGGGACGCGCTCGACGCGTTTGCGCGCCGCACCGCCTTGGCCCCCGCCGGATGATTCCGATGGCCGGCGAGCGTGGTGCGACAGCCTGTCGCAACCGCTAACTGTCTGACTCAACACTCCATTAGCCATGCACGTCGATCCTCCCGGGGCTGCTAACGGGAGGTGGCGATGCGACGCCCCAGGATACTGCACGTCGAGGATGACGACGCGGACGCGCTGCTGGTGGAACGCGGCTTGCGCGCCGCGATGCGCCGGGTTGAGCCGGTGATCATGCGCGCCGCGACCCTGCGCGAGGCGGAGACCTATCTGGCGCGGATCGCGGTGGACTTGGCGCTCTTGGATTTGCGGCTGCCGGACGCGTTCAGCCTGGACGAGGCCATTGTGCGCGTTCGCTATCTCAGCGACGCGCCGATTGTGGTGGTGTCCGGGGCGGACGAAACGACGCTCGACGGCGGCGTCAGCCGCAGCGAGATTGATCTCTACCTCGCGAAGTTCGAATTCGCGGACGCCCACTACGTGACGAAAGCCATCGGCCCGTTGTTGCGGGAAATGGCGGATCAGGCCGTCGTGGCGGACCCGACGCCGAGGCCGCACGCGCCGGCGCGGCGGTCGGCCTTGCGCCCGACCGCGGCGCGCGCCTAAGCCGCAGCGACGATCACGCCACCGGGACTACACGCGCTGCGCCCTCCGCGCGCGCCGGCCACGCAGGTCAGGACTTCGTCTTGGCCGTCTCGGCGGCCCCGTTCTTGTCGACGCCGGCGTCCGACGCGGCGCCGCCGTCCCCCGCCGGAGGGGCGGCGGATGTCGTCGTCGCCAATGCGGGCGAGGACGCATGGGCGGGCGCAGGAGCGGGCGCGATCGGCGCGGGCTTCGGCGGCTCCGTGAATTGGGGTTCAGGCTTCGGCGGGCGGGCGAAGGGATTGACGCCGCGGCCGCCGCCAGACGCCGTCGACGGGGTGCGCGACGCCGCGGCGGCGGGTGATTTCGCCCCATCGCCCGACGATGACCGGCCGCCGCCCACCAAATTGGTGAACTTCACGGACGCCGGATAGTAGTCCCCCTCGCCGCTGGTGATGTCGCCAAACGCCACGGAGTTCGCCCGGCGCGAGAAATGCCACCACGGGATCGCAACAGATCCCAAAGCCGCGACGATGATCAGCAACAAAACCTCATAGAAGCGCTCAAACCCGAAGAACGTCTGAAGCGCGTCCGAAAAGTCCACAATCGCCAAGATGACAAACAAGACCATCAGTGTCAGGACGGTCGAAATCTCCTGCATGACCTGGCTGGATTTATCGCGCTTCTTCACCGAGCCCGCGATCAACGTTCCCGTGACCACAGGGTCTTTACGCTCTTTGGCGAAATAAACAATGCTCACGCCCTCGCGGCGGCCCAAGGCGTCGAAGTGCAATGTGAAGTGATCGTTGTGCGTCTCAATGCGCGCGCCGATGCCGCGCGACGACTGCGCTTTGATCAGTACTTCGTCAATGCCGACGCCGTCCAGACGCACGGTGATCGGATCTGACGCGTTGATGTCGCTGGACCGCAGGGCTTCCGTGCCGGTGTTCAAAAACGCGATCAAGTACCGGCGGTAGGCGAACACGCCCGTTTGCTCAAACAGGCTGCGCAGCTCCGTCGGGTATGCGAGCTTTTCGCGCGCCAACATTTGAATGTCTTCAACGTATGTGATTTCTCGGCGCGCGCGCGCGAGATGGCGTGAGATGAACACGCCGACCATCAGCACCAAGACGCTCGACATCACCCCCGCGCCAAAAACGACGATGTCGTTGGATTCAATACTCAGCACGGCCCCAACCTCCCCAAGCCGCCGACCGTCCCCGTCGGCCGCGTGCGCAGCGCCTCCGTAGCGCGTCGGGTAATCTTAACAAAGATTACCGTGGTGTCTCGCTCGGCGTTCACCAGGCGGCCACGCAACGGAGCCTCGGGTCATCTTGCCGCCGGCCGCGCGCGCGCCTATAGCTGCGCGGATTTGCCCGCAGCCCGAGGGCGGCGCGGGATCAAGGAGGCGGGGATGCCCAAACGCGACGATCTCGACACCGTCATGATCATCGGCGCCGGGCCCATCGTCATCGGGCAAGCCTGCGAGTTCGATTATTCCGGCGTCCAAGCCTGCAAAGCCTTGCGAGCCGAAGGCTATCGGGTGGTGCTGATCAACTCCAACCCCGCCACGATCATGACCGATCCGGATATGGCGGACGCCACCTACATCGAGCCGGTGACGCCGGAAATGGCGGCCAAAGTGATCGCCGCGGAGCGCCCAAAATCCTCCGGCGGCTTCGCGCTCCTGCCGACGATGGGCGGGCAAACGGCGCTCAACTGCGCCCTGGAGCTCGATCGGCGCGGCGTGCTTGCGGACCACGGCGTCGAGTTGATCGGCGCGAAGGCGGACGTCATCGACAAGGCCGAAAACCGGGAGCGCTTCCGGGTCGCTATGGCGTCCATCGGTTTGGCGTGCCCGCGGGCGCGCATCGCCCATTCGCTGGCGGAGGCGGAGGCCGCGCTGGAACATGTGGGGCTGCCGAGCATCATCCGCCCGTCCTTCACCTTGGGCGGTCAAGGCGGCGGCGTCGCCTACAACCGCGACGAGTTCCGCGAGATCGTCATCCGCGGCCTCGACGCCTCGCCGGCCACGGAAGTTCTGGTCGAGGAATCCGTCCTCGGCTGGAAAGAGTATGAGATGGAGGTCGTGCGCGACCGGGCGGACAACTGCATCATCGTGTGCGCGATCGAGAACATCGATCCGATGGGCGTGCACACCGGCGACAGCTGGGCGGTCGCGCCGACAATGACGCTGACGGACCGCGAACTCCAGCGCATGCGCAACGCCGCCATCGCCTGCTTGCGTGAAATCGGCGTGGAGACGGGGGGCTCCAACGTTCAGTTCGCGGTCAACCCTGAGGATGGGCGTCAACTCCTCATCGAGATGAACCCGCGCGTGTCGCGCTCATCCGCGCTGGCCTCGAAGGCCACGGGCTTTCCCATCGCGAAGGTCGCCGCGAAGCTTGCGGTGGGCTACACGCTGGATGAGCTCGCCAACGACATCACCGGCGGGGCCACCCCCGCCAGCTTCGAGCCGACGATCGATTATGTGGTGGTGAAGGCGCCGCGCTTTGCGTTCGAAAAGTTCGCCAGCGTCGAGCCGACCCTGACCACCAGCATGAAGTCGGTCGGCGAAGCGATGGCCATTGGACGGACGTTTCCCGAGGCCTTGCAAAAGGCGTTCGCGTCCCTGGAGACCGGCCTGTCCGGCTTGGATGCGATGGATATTGAAAGCGTCGCCCAGGGACCGCGCGCGCGGGCGATTCTCGAAGCGCTCTCCAGCCCGACGCCGGACCGGCTGCGCCTCACCGCCGAGGCGCTGCGCCGCGGGTTAACCGTTGACGAGATCGCCGCGGTGACCCGCTACGACCCTTGGATCCTTCGCTGGGTCGATGAGATTGTTCGCGCCGAGACCCAGGTCGCCGCAGACGGCCTCCCGAGCGACACGGATCACGACGGTTGGCTCGCCCTCAAACAGCTCGGTTTCAGCGACGCGCGGCTGGCGGCGTTGAGCGGGCGGGAGGAGGCTCAGGTGCGCGCGCGCCGTCGGGCGGCGGGCGTTCGCCCAGTCTATAAGCGCGTCGACACCTGCGCGGCGGAGTTCGCGGCCATCACGCCCTACATGTACGGCGCTTACGAAGCGCCGACCGCGCGCCTCACGCCCGATGGCGGCCTGGAAACCATCGCGCCCCAATGCGAAGCCGAGCCCACCGCCGCGCAGAAGGTGATCATTCTGGGCGGCGGGCCGAACCGCATCGGCCAGGGCATCGAGTTCGACTATTGCTGCTGCCACGCGGCCTTCGCGTGCGCGGAGATGGGCGTTGAGTCCATCATGGTGAATTGCAACCCTGAAACGGTCTCCACGGACTACGACACCGCCGATCGCCTCTATTTCGAGCCCCTTACGGCTGAAGCCGTGTTGGAGATCGTCGAAACGGAGCGTCAAGCCGGCGACCTGCTCGGCGTCATCGTACAGTATGGCGGGCAAACGCCGTTGAAGCTCGCCGCGGCGCTGGACGACGCGGGCGTGCCCATTCTCGGGACGCCGCGCGCGGCGATCGACGCGGCGGAAGACCGCGAGCAGTTCACCCGCTTGCTTGCGGAGCTCGACCTCAACCAACCGCCGAACGCCATCGCGCGCTCAGCGGATGACGCGCGCGCCGCCGCGGAGCGCCTGGGCTTTCCTCTGATGCTGCGTCCATCCTTCGTGTTGGGCGGGCGCGCGATGGAAATCGTCTCCAACGTCGAGGATCTGGACGTCTATGTGGAGCAAGCCGTCACGGTCACCGGCGACAGCCCCCTTCTCGTCGATCGTTATCTGCGCGACGCGATCGAGGTGGACGTCGACGCGGTGTGCGACGGCGAGACGGTGTTCATCGCCGGCGTGCTCGAGCACATCGAGGAGGCGGGCGTCCATTCCGGCGACAGCGCGTGCTCCTTGCCGCCCTACACGCTCGATCCCGCCATCGTCGCGCGGATCGAGGACCAGACGACGCGCCTGGCCCAAGCGCTCGGCGCGCGCGGCCTGTTCAACGTGCAGTTCGCCGTCCAAGGCGAGGCCATTTACGTGCTGGAGGCCAATCCGCGCGCGTCGCGCACCGCGCCGTTTGTGGCCAAGGCGATCGGGCTTCCCATCGCCAAGATCGCCGCGCAGGTGATGGCCGGCGCGCGGTTGAGCGACTTCGACTTGGACCGCGCCGTCGCCTTCCGTCACATCGCGGTGAAGGAAGCGGTGATGCCGTTCAAGCGCTTTCCGGGGGCCGACCCGATGCTTGGCCCGGAAATGCGCTCGACCGGCGAAGTGATGGGCCTGGACGCCGATTTCCCACGCGCCTACGCCAAAGCCCAAGACGCCGCCGGCGTCGCCCTGCCCCGATCCGGCGTGGCGTTTTTGTCCCTCAAGGACACGGACAAGGGCATCGGCGCGTTGTTGGCGCGCGAGCTGTGCGACGCCGGCTTCACGCTCGTGGCCACGGGCGGGACCGCCGCCAGTCTGAGAGCCGCCGGCGTGGCGGTGACGCGAATCAACAAGGTGCATGAGGGGCGCCCGCACATTGTCGACGCCATCCTCGACGACGGCGTGCAGTTCATCTGCAACACCACGGAAGGCCGGCAGAGCCTTTTGGATTCGTTCTCGATTCGGTCGACTGCGTTGACACGCGGGGTGCCCTGCTACACAACGATCGCTGGGGCTCGGGCAGCAGTGCGTTCGATTCGGGCGGTGGACGCCGGCGCGCTTGAAGTGCGCTCGCTCCAGTCCTACTCTTCCGCAACGATGGGAATGTCGGTGGACTAGCCGTTTCGGCCCAAGACGGAAACTATACCTAAAGATGCAAAAAGTGCCCATGACGCTCGAGGGTCATCGCGCTCTCGACGATGAACTAAAACGTTTAAAAACCGTAGAACGTCCCGCTGTCATCGCCGCTATCGAAGAAGCGCGCGCGCACGGCGACTTGTCGGAAAATGCGGAATACCATGCCGCGAAGGAACGGCAAGGCTTCATTGAAACACGCGTGATGGACATTGAAGACAAGCTGTCGCGCGCGCAGGTGATCGACGTCACCAAGCTCAATGGCGCGACGGTGAAGTTCGGCGCAACCATCCGCCTCTATGACGAGGACACGGAGGAAGAGGCCGAATACAAAATCGTCGGCGAGGATGAAGCTGACGTTCGCTCGGGAAAGATCTCGATCACCTCGCCGATTGCGCGCGCGCTGATCGGCAAAGAAGTCGGCGATATCGTCGAGGTGGCGGCGCCCGGCGGCGCGAAGTCTTACGAGATCCTCAAGGTCCGTTGGCTGTAAGCGCCGCGAGCGTGGCGACGACGACCAGCCAGGCGTAGGAAGCGGGACCCATGGACGCGGCCGCCCCTCTCGACGTCGACGCGCACACCCCCGTGTGCTGGGTCGTCTCCGATGGCCGCATCGGCATGGAGAACCAGGCGCTTGGCTTGGCGGAGGCGGTTGCGCGGCTCACGCCGCTCGCCATTGAACGGCGTCATGCGCCGCGGCCCACATTGATGTCGGCCGCGCGCGGTTCGGCGCTGCCGGCAGACTCCGGCGCCGTGGGCTCAACGCCGGATCTCTGGATCGGCTGCGGTCGATCGGCGGTCGCGGCGGCGCGACGAACGCGACACGCCATGTCCGGCGCACAGTTTGTCTACGTCCAAGACCCGAAGGGATCCTACGACCTCTTCGATCTGATCATCGCGCCTCAACATGACGGCCTGGAGCGGGCCAACGCGCTGTCGATCCTCGGCGCGCCGAATCGAATCACCGCTCAAGGTCTTGAGCAGGCGGCGTCCGCCTTCCCAGATCTGCATCGTCTCCCCCATCCACGGGTCGCGGCGCTCTTGGGCGGCACGTCCAAACGCCACAGCTTCGCCCCCGCGCAGGTTGACGCCGTGCTGCACGCGTTGCGCGCGCACGCACGGGCGGGCGGGTCCGCGCTGATCACCACCTCGCGCCGCACGCCGACGGATCTTGTCGATCCGCTGCGCGCGCTGGCCGCCGATCACCCCGACGTGCGCTTGTGGACCGGAGCCGCGGACGGGGCGAACCCCTACCACGCCTTCCTGGCGGCCGCCGACATCGCCCTGGTGACCCAAGACAGCGTCAACATGCTGACCGACGCCGCCAGCGCCGGGCTGCCGGTGATGATCGCGCCGATGGCCGGGCGCGACGGCAAGCTCGCCCAGCTCTACGACACGTTGATCGGCCGCGACGCCGCGCGCTGGTTGGCCGGCGACCTCACGCCATGGTCGGTCAGTCCGCTGGCGGAGACCGCCCGCGCCGCGGAAGCGGTGGCCGCGCTCTTGCTGCGCCACGACGCCCATGCCAGGTGAAGCGGCGCCGCGGGCTGATGCGGCGGGATGCGAGTGACCCATGACCTGCGCTCCTCGGTGGTTCCTGCTTCACGTCGTCGCCGCGATGATGGCGGCGCTCACGATCGCCGCGGCCCACGCCGAACCGCACCTCACGCCGGTCGACGACGCCCCCCTGCTCGCGCGCGATGGCCGCGTGTTTCTTGCGGGCCAGCCCAGCCTGTCAGACTTTGACGCGTGGGCCGCAGACGGTGTGACCACGGTGGTGAACATGCGTTCGCGCGCCGAGATCGACGCGCTGCCCTATAACCCCGCGACGGAAGCGGCGGCGCGGGGCCTGTCCTATTGGGAGATCCCCATGGGCCGTGGGGACGGCTACGACCCATCCCAACGCGCGCGGCTTACGGCGTTGCTGCGCGACACCGAGGGAGCGACGGTGTTGTACTGCCGGACCGGACGGCGCGCGTCATGGGCCTATGCCGCGCATCTGGTTGCGGAAGACGGTCTCACGCCAGACGCGGTCGCGGCGCTCGACTGGCCGCACCCGCCGCCAGCGGCGCGGCTTGCGCAGCTGCTGGGCTCGAAGGATCGGTCCCCCCGCGAATAAGAGGGCGTCAGCGCTGCGGCGCGACACCAGCGTCACGCATCGTAAACCCGTTAGAATTTCTACGATTGCCGTCGATTCCGCGCCGATCCCCGCTTGACCATTGCTGCAGCGCACTCTAGATCTCGCGCAGTTTAGAGAGTTTCTAGAAAGGGTGTGCTCATGAGTGTCTTGGTCGGAAAACCAGCGCCGGATTTCACCGCGCCGGCGGTGACGCAGGACGGCGATATCGTTGAGGCGTTCAACCTGCGCGAGCACCTGGACGGCTCTTATGGCCTGGTGTTCTTCTGGCCTCTGGACTTCACCTTCGTGTGCCCCTCGGAAATCCTCGCCTACTCGCACCGTGCGGACGCGCTTGCCGCGCTGAACACGAAAATCGTGGGCGTGTCCGTCGACAGCCAGTTCACCCACCTCGCCTGGCGCAACACGCCCACCACCGAGGGCGGCCTGGGCCCGGTGAAATTCCCGCTGGTGGCCGACCTCACCAAAGCGATCGCGCGCGACTATGACGTGCTGATTGAGGCGGACGGCATCGCCCTGCGCGGCACCTTCTTGATCGACCGCAACGGCGTCGTGCGCCACCAAATGATCAATGACGGCCCGCTCGGCCGCAACGCGGATGAAGCCGTGCGCCTTGTGGAGGCGCTGCAATTCCACGAGCAACACGGCGAAGTGTGCCCCGCCGGCTGGAACAAAGGCGACGAGGGCATGACCGCCACCGCCGAGGGCGTGGCGACCTATCTCAAGGCGCACGCCGACGCGCTCTAGTCGCGTTATCTCCAGCGCGATCACATCTGGGCGACGAGGGCGCGACAGCCGCGTCCTCGTCGCTTACATCCTTGAACGCATGAACGGTTTCGTCCTCGCCTCGCGTTTCGCGGCGGGGGCTCACAGCGCCTGTGGCGGGAGCAAGCGATGAGTGCAGAACAGACAACACGGCACGAGAAGGTCATCATCATCGGCTCCGGCGCGGCCGGTTACACCGCCGCGATCTACGCGGCGCGCGCGATGCTGAAGCCGTTGGTCATGGCGGGCATCCAACCCGGCGGCCAGCTGACCATCACGACGGAAGTCGAGAACTATCCCGGCTTCGCGGAGGTGATCCAAGGTCCGTGGCTGATGGAGCAGATGCGCGCCCAGGCTGAACATGTCGGCGCGGAGGTGTCCGACGACATCATCGTGGAGGCGGATCTGCGCGCCACCCCCATCCGTCTGCGTGGCGACAGCGGGCGGATCTACACCGCCGACAGCGTGATCATCGCCACCGGCGCCCAAGCGAAATGGCTTGGCCTGCCCAGCGAACAGCATTTCCAGGGCCACGGCGTGTCGGCCTGCGCCACCTGCGACGGCTTCTTCTACCGCGGCAAAGACGTGATCGTGGTCGGCGGCGGCAACACCGCCGTGGAGGAGGCGCTCTTCCTGACCAACTTCGCGCAGAGCGTCACGCTGGTGCACCGCCGGGACAGCTTGCGGGCCGAGAAGATCATGCAAGACCGGCTGTTTAAGCATCCCAAGATCACGGTGGTGTGGGACAGCGTCGTGGATGAAGTGCTCGGCGCTCACGAGCCCAAGGCGATGACCGGCGCCCGGCTGCGCAACATCAAGACCGGCGAGATCACCGAGATCACCGCGGACGGCCTGTTCGTCGCGATCGGCCACGCGCCGGCGACGGAGCTGTTTAAGGATCAGCTGGAAACGAAGGCCGGCGACTATCTCGTCACCGCGCCGGACTCCACCGCCACCTCCATCCCCGGCGTTTTCGCCGCGGGCGACGTGACGGATGACATCTACCGCCAGGCCGTCACCGCCGCCGGCATGGGGTGTATGGCGGCTTTGGAGGCCGAGCGTTGGTTGGCGGCGCAGGACGCGACCGCCCACGCCGCGGAGTGACGCGCCGCCCAGCGCACGTTGCGCTGGGGGCTGGCTCGGGCCACCGTTCGCTGATGCTTCGGTCTGGCGCCACGACAAAAGACAAACTCTTGCGGGCGGCGATGGACGTTGTCGCCCGCGATGGCTTGGCGGCGACGACCACGGCGAGCATCGCGGCCCAGGCCGGCGTCGCGGAAGGCACGCTTTACCGCCATTTCAAAGCCAAGGACGATTTGCTCATCGCGGCGTATCGTCAGCTCAAGGCCGCGATCCTGGCCGACGCCACCGACGGCTTTGACGACGCCGCGAGCCCCGACGCGCGCCTGCGCCGGCTGTGGCTGCGCATGGTCGCGGCCTACCGCGCCGACACCGCCGCCTTCACCTTCGGGCAACGGTTCGCGGAATCCGCGCTGTCCGCGAAGGAAGGCGGGGCCGCGCATGAGGCCCTTCTGCAAGCGATTGAGCAGCTGCTGCGCGACGGCGTCGCCTCCGGCGCGTTCAAAGATCTCCCGGCGGATCTGATGACCGCCCTCTTCACCGCGCCGGTGGCGGCGTTTGTGAAAGCTGAGCTGCGCGGCCGCCGCTGGTCCGACGCCGAGCTGGAGGCGGCCGCCGATGCGGTTGTTCAGGGTTGGCGGGCCTCCTGAACGGCGCGGCTGCGCTCTTGACGCCTCCGTCGCGGGCTCACATCTGACGATGAATGTGAGTGAGCGCTCACATCACTTCCTGGAGAACCCACCATGACCCCACGCCGCATTGGATCCACGGACCTGGCTGTTCACCCCATTGGCCTTGGCTGCATGGGCTTGTCGGAGTTTTACGGACCCGCGACCGAGCAGAGTGAAGCGGTGGCGCTGTTGCACCGGGCGATCGAGCTGGGGGTCACCCATTTCGACACCGCGGAGATCTATGGCAGCGGCGCCAACGAAACGCTGCTGGGCGCGGCCCTCGCGGACCGCCGCGACGGCTTGGTGATCGCCACCAAATTCGGCATCAACCGGTCCAACGATCCCAACGCGCGCGTGCTGAACGGTTCGCGCGAGAATGTGCGGCGGGCGGTCGAAGGGTCGCTGCAACGGCTGCGGATCGACACGATCGACATCTACTATCTCCACAGGGTCGATCCCGCGACGCCGATCGAAGACACCGTCGCGGCGATGGCGGAGTTGGTGCGCGAAGGCAAAGTGCGCGCGCTTGGGCTGTCGGAAGTCAGCGGCGACACGCTGCGGCGGGCCCACGCTGTCCACCCGATCGCGGCCGTGCAGTCGGAGTATTCCATCTTCAGTCGCGACATCGAGGACACCGTGTTGCCCGCCGCCCGGGAGCTTGGCGTCAGCGTCGTGGCGTACTCGCCGCTGGGGCGGGGCATGCTCGCGGGCCGCTTCACGCGCGAGGACCGTCCGGACGCGAACGACTTCCGCACCGAGGCGCACTCGCCCCGGTTCGCGCCAGGCGCCTACGAGGCCAACCTCGCCCTCGTGGAGGAAGTGCACGCGGTGGCCGGCGCTCTCAACGCGACAGCCGGTCAGGTGGCGCTGGCGTGGGTGTTGGGTCGCGGCGCGGAGATCCTCACCATTCCGGGGACCACCAAACGCGCCAATCTGGAGAGCAACATGGGCGCGGCGGATGTGGCCCTGCCCGCGGACGCTCAAGAGCGTCTCGACCGCCTGGCGGACCAGGTGCAGGGCGCGCGGTACAACGCTATGGGGATGTCGACCATCAACGCTTAGGGCCGCCGCGCGTCGGGCTAGAGTGCGGCGCACAACCGCCTTGACGTGACCGACGCACTGGGTCGCTTTAGCGGCGATGGACTGGACCAAGCTCAAAACGTTCCACGCCGCCGCGGAAGCCGGCAGCCTCACGGCGGCGGCGGAGGCGCTCGGTTTGTCACAGTCGGCGGCCTCGCGTCAGATCTCGGCGCTGGAGAAGGACTTGGGGGTGAAGCTGTTTCACCGCCACGCCCGCGGCCTGCGTCCAACGGCTCAGGGCCAAGTGCTGCTGCAGGCCACGCACGACATCGCGCACCGGGTTTCAGTCGCCGAGACCATGGTGCGCGACAGCCGCGATCAGCCGGCGGGGGACCTGCACATCACCGCGCCTTTGGCCTTGGGTTCGATCCTGCTGGCGCCGCGCCTCGGGGAGTTTGTCGCGGCGTACCCGGACATCCGCTTGCATTTGGAGCTTTCCGACGAGGAAACGGATCTCTCCTCGGGTCATGTGCAGGCGGCGCTGCGCAGTTGGCGGCCGGAGCAACCCGACCTGATCCAGCGCCGCCTCATGGAGGTGGGCCAAGGCGTGTACGCATCGCGCGGCTACCTCCACGCCCATGGCCCGATCACGGACGCGCGGGCGCTGGATGAGCACGCCCTGATCGTCTACTCCGGCGCCGCGCGCACGCCGATGCACCGCCTGGCCTGGCTGACCCACGAGGGACGCACGCCGAACGCGCCGCGGACGCCGCGCTTAACTGTCAACACGGTGTTGGGGGTGGTGAGCGCCGTGGAAGCGGGCCTTGGCCTGGGCAGCTTTCCCGACTATCTCGCCCGCGGGTCGACGGATTTGGTGCGCGTGCTGCCCGAGCTGCGCGGCCCGAACTTCGAGATTTACTTTGTGTATCCGGCCGAGCTGCGGGGCTCGCGGCGGATCGCAGCGTTTGGCGCGTTCGCGTCCCGCTGGTCGCGCGCCTGGACGCACGGGGCGCACGACGACGAGGCCGCTTAAGCCTCACGCCATGCCGTTTGGCATATCTCGCATGTCCGAGGCGCCGTTCTCTCGCAGGCGATCCAGACTTACTTCTGCATCCAAGATTCGACCCCTTCGGATCTGGGGCGTGGATTAACGACCTCCCTAATCACGCCGATCTTGGCCGAGCCGCTCAGCGGCTCGGCCTTTTTTTGGCAAGACGTCCCGGATCGCCCTTAGGCCGTGTGCGCGCGCAGCATCCAGGCTGTCTTCTCGGCGGCGACCATCCGCTCGGTCAGCAGGTCCATCGTCGGCTGATCGTCCGCGCTTTCTGCGGCTGGGAACGCCTCGCGCGCGGTCTTCGCCAAGCGCTCATGACCGGCGGCCAGATCCTTGATCATCTCCTCGGCGGCGGGCGCGCCATCGGCTTCCGCGATGCTGGCCTTCGCCGCAAACGCCGATCCCGACCCCGGCGCCGCGACGCCCAACGCGCGAATGCGCTCGGCGATGTCGTCGGTGGCCGCCCACAGCGCGCGGTATTGCTCTTCGAACATGACGTGCAACGCGGAGAAGTGCGGCCCCGTCACGTTCCAATGATAGCCATGCGTCTTCAGGTAGAGCGTGTAGGTGTCGGCCAACACGCGTGACAGGCCGTCGGCGATCGCCTCGCGATCCGCCTTGTTGATGCCGATGTCGATGTCCATAACACCCCTCGGGATTGAGACAAAAAACTTGGAACTGTTCTAATGTATGCGGTCGGGGATCCGCCGCAAGGAGGGCACTATGGGCAGCATGAATTCGGTGACGCGCCAAGGGGTTTTGCGCTGGGCGACGGCGGCGGCGGCGGCCATGGCGGTGACAGGCGCCGCGGTGGCGGACGTCACGGAGGGCGACCTGGCCGGCACGGTGTGGACCACCGAAGGCGGCGCCTCGCGGGTGCGTTTCGCCATGGCCGGGGACGGCACGCTGGAGGGGCGGCTCATTTGGCTGCGCCGCGAGGAAGAGCGCGGCATCGTCCAGCTCGACGAGAACAATCCCGATGAAGCGTTGCAGAGCCGCCCGCTTAAAGGCGTCGCCTTTGTGTCCGGTTTCTCCCGCAAAGGCGACACGTGGACCGGCGGGACGATCTACAATCCCAATGACGGCAAAACGTACGCGTCACGGATCGAACCGGGCGACACGGCCGAGGAACTGACCGTCGCCGGTTGCGTCCGGGTGCTTGTGAAGATCTGCAAAGACCAAACCTGGACCCGCTACGCCGACCCGACGGACGTGGAAAACGCCGCGGGCGGCGACGTCCTCACCACCGCTCAATGACGCACGTGCGGGCGTGATTCGCACACCGGCTCACGCCCGCAAACGCCCTCACCGCGAAAACGCGCGACACTAACACCAAGCGTGCGACCCAAAGGCCGCACGCTTGGTGTGGTCGATTGTCGCACTCGGGCGGCATGGCGATCATCCGTACCCTGCATTTTATAATCTATAGTTGTTTTCGACTGATTCGCGATGGCCCTTGATGGCCCTTTGTGTCAGCATACGTCATGTTGACGCCACAATCCCGGTTGCGTCGCGCCGTCGGGGCTGTGGAGAGTAGGTAACCTGACACCCTGCCGGCGCTAGAGTAGCGTGGTGTTTTGGCGCGCAGGCATGTGCCCTGTCGGCGCGCATCACGGGTGTTTGGGCATCGGCGCCTCGGAGAACTCCGAGGCGATGTGGGGGTGAGTAGGCCTTGCAATTGTTTCATGCGGTGGGCGGCGATCGCCAAGACGGGCGGACGACTCCCACGGGGATTTCAACGCGTTCGCGAGCGAATATCCGCTCGATCCCGCCATACGCCGATAGTCTTGGGCGCATTGCGGCCTACGCGATCAAGTGGTTCACTCGTATACACACACGTCGAACGTGCGCCTCCGTGTCGCGGCGTCATGTTGAGGGGGTTGAGGGCGATGCGCTGCACAGTGCTGTTTGTTGATGAAGACCCGCTGGCGTTGTTGGGCGAGGGGCGGACAGTCCGTCGCCGAATCACGCGTGACCTCACGCTGCAGCATGTGTGCGGCTTGTCCGCAGGCGTGACGTATGGGCGGCGCGAACGGTTTGATGCGGTGTTGCTCCAGCCCGCAGGCGGCGCGCTGGCTCCGTTGAGCGCGTCGGTCGCGCTGTTGCGGCGGGCCACGCGGGCGCCGGTGTTCCTGATCGTGCGCGATGAGGAGAATGAGGCCCAACGTCACGCCGCCGCGCGCGCGCGCGTCGCCGGCGTTTTAGAGCGCGACCGTTTGTCGATCTGCACCTTGTGCGACGTGGCGCAGATCGGCGCCGTGGCGCGGGAGTTCGGCCAACGGCCGGCGCATCCCGCCAACAGCAACAGCGCCGAACCCGTGCGCACCCCGAAAACGCCGCGCGTGGCCCTGACAGACCCCGCCGGCGGCTCCCGCGACCACGACGCGCCGCCGCTTTGGGATTTCGACGTCAACGCGGGTCAGTCCATCGCTCTGCGGGAGCGCGACGCCCAATGGATCGCCTGCCTCGCGGGCCTCCGGGCGCCGGCCTATCGCGCATGGAGCGAGTTTGCGCGCGACCTGGCGCCGGCGCCCAGCCGTCCGGCCCCTCCAGCCAACGACCGGGTTCGGGCCCCGCGCTAACCCCGGCCGTCCCTGACGCGTGTGGAACGCGCGCCGCGACGCCGAGGGCGGTGCGCGCGTTCATCGGTGCGTGGGGTTTCGGTCATGCGCCGTCGCGTCAGGTCCGCAGTGAGAACGCCCACTGCGCCAGCGCGCGGTCCGCAAACGACAACAGCAGAATAAGGATGATCGGCGTCACGTCGACGCCGCCCAACAGGGGCACGAAGCGCCGCAGCGGCGCCAGCAGCGGCTCGGTGACCGCCTGGGTAAAGCGCGCGATCATGTCGACGACGCGGTTATGGCGATTGAGCACGCCGAACGCGAACAACCACGACAACACCGCGTTGATGATCACGACCCAAATCGCGATTTGGATCAGATTGCGGATAACAATGTCGATGAACTCGGCGAGAAGCGGCATCCTCAATCCTCACGGCTCGCGGTGACGGCGCGCCCGCACGGATGTAGCGCGCTCCTCGCGGCGCAGGCAACCAGCGCACCCAGCCGTGACCGTGGAAAGGTCGGCGACGCCGCCCTCGCCTCCCGGAGGACGCCGCGCCACCGGGCGAGCGCCCGCGCGCGACCAGGCCAACAGGCGACCGTGCTTGCGTGCGTTCTCAAGGCCCCGCTTGACTTCACCGGCGGGCCGCCTCTATGTGGCGGCTCCCCGGCGGGGCCGTAGCTCAGATGGGAGAGCGCTGCAATCGCACTGCAGAGGTCAGGGGTTCGATTCCCCTCGGCTCCACCAAGGATTTCAAGGGCTTGCCATTTTCACCAAATTCACCCTGGCCACGAATTGGCCACG
>CAZGLY010000011.1:12380-73961 GCA_964526675.1 uncultured Caulobacterales bacterium | reverse complement strand
GCGTCGCCTCGCTGAAGGCGCAGCCCTCCACCGGCGGCGGTTCAGGCAAGAAGCCGCGGCGAATTTTGCTTGGGCTCGGGTCGAAGCGGTCATCGCGGAACCAGGTGACAGCCGTCAATCCACGGATTTGATAGGGCGCGATCTCAAAGTCTGGCCGGAACCGCCAACGGTCCACCGCCGAAGCGATCCCGCGCTCCAGCGACGGTTGGCCGAGCGCCTCGCGTCGATCCCGCTCGGGCAAAGCACAACACACGCGGATGTTTTCCGTGCGGCCGTCGGCGCGCACATCGAAAACGGCGCGGCATGCGGCCTCCACGCCGAGGAGCGGCGTCACTTGCGTCGTCTGCTCCGGGCCGACGTAGAGGAGTTGCTCCGGAACGGTCTCGCCCGCCGGCGCGCCGATCGTGAGCCGTGGGCGTTCGCGATCGTTGGCCTGGGCGACACCCCCAGCCCCACCCACGAACGCAACAGCACTCATGGCTCTCAACCACCAACCGAACGTCATTTCTTTCCCCGCGGCAGGCCGAGGGGGAGGCCGTCGGGCCCGAGCGGAAGATCGCCGCCCGGCAGCCCCGGCAGGCCGCCCACGCCCGGCAATCCAGGCAGACCGCCAGCATCGCCGCTGGGCAAGCCGGGGAGCGCTTGCGACGCGCCCTTTCCTTTTCGCGGCTGGCCCTTCGCGCGCTTGGCGGAGCCGCGCGCGCCCTTGGCTTTGCCGGTGACCGCGCGTCCGCCGCCACCGCCGCCAAGCGCAGCCAACGCCGCCGGGTCCGGCATCGCCCCGCCTGGAAGTCCGCCCGGCATGCCGCCGCCGCCGCCCATCGCGCCGAGCGCGTTCATCATGCCGCCCAGGCCGCCTTTGCCCTTGCCCATGGCTTTGACCACATCGGCCATTTGCCGGTGCATCTTCAGGAGCTTGTTGACCTCGGCCACTTGCACGCCGGAGCCCGCGGCGATGCGGCGCTTGCGGCTCGCCTTGAGGAGGTCGGGCTTGGCGCGCTCCTCCGGCGTCATGGAGAGAATAATCGCTTCCTGCCGTTTGAGGGACGTGTCGTCCATATCCGGCAGCCCCGCCTTCGCGGCCTTGAGCTTGCCCCCGCCCGGCAGCATGCCGAGCATCGCGCCGATCCCGCCCATGTTTTGCAACTGGCGAAGCTGACTGGCGAGATCCTCCAGGTCGAACTTGCCTTTGGCCAGCTTCTTCGCGAGCTTTTCCGCCTGGGCCTGGTCCGCCGTCTCGGCCGCTTTCTCCACCAGGGAGACGATGTCGCCTTGACCCAAGATCCGCCCGGCGATGCGGCGCGGATCGAACACCTCCAAACCGTCGAGCTTCTCACCGACGCCGAGGAGCTTGATCGGCAGCCCCGTCACCGCGCGCATGGAGAGCGCCGCGCCGCCGCGCCCATCGCCATCGATGCGGGTGAGCGCAAGGCCCGTCAGCGGCAAGCGTTCGTGAAAGCGCCGCGCGGTCTCCACCGCGTCCTGACCGGTCAGGCTGTCGGCGACCAACAGGGTCTCATGGGGGCGGGCCACGTCGGCGATGGCCGCCGCTTCCGCCATCAAATCCTCGTCGATCGAGGTGCGCCCGGCGGTGTCGAGGATCAGGACGTCATGACCGCCCAGTTCCGCGGCCTTCATCGCGCGTTTGGCGATGTCGACGGCGGTCTGGCCCTTCACGATCGGCAGGCTGTCCACCTCCGCCTGGCCGGCGAGCGTCGCCAGCTGCTCCATCGCCGCGGGACGGCGGGTGTCGAGCGACGCCAGCAGGACGCGCTTTCGATCCTTCTTGAGCTTGAGCGCGATCTTGCCGGCGGTGGTGGTTTTACCCGAGCCCTGCAGACCCGCCATCATGATCACCGCCGGCGGCGTGACCTCCAGATTCAGGCCCGTCGCCAGATCACCGCCCAGCATCTCCACCAACGCGTCGTGGACGATCTTGACGACTTGCTGGCCCGGCGTGACGGAGCGGATCACGGCCTCGCCGACCGCCTCCGTTTTAACGCTGGCGATGAAGTCCTTCACAACGGGCAGCGCCACGTCGGCTTCCAGCAGCGCGATGCGCACCTCGCGCAGCGCCGCCTCCACATCTTTCTCCGAGAGCGCGCCGCGGCCGGTGAGGCCGTCGAAGACGCCGCTAAGGCGATCAGAGAGCGTGTCGAACATCAAGGCTCCAACGAAAATTTCCCGCCGGGCGAGCCTTCGCCGGGCGGGGAGGCGTTTGGTTACCGGCGCAGGCCATCGGCGTCAACGAAAACGTGAGCGTCGCCCCAGGGGCGCGCCTGCGCACGGCGCTTGGAAACGGGCCAGCCTTGCCGCTTGATCCGCGACACTGACGTCACCGCCGGAGCTCCGCCCATGCGCACCACCGTCGCCGCCGCCGTGCAAACCGGAACCGCGCTGTTCGACACGCCGCGCACGTTGCAGAAGCTGGAGGACCTCACGGCGGACGCCGCCCGCGCGCTCAACGGGTTGGGGGTGACAGACGCGCAGCGGGTGATCGTCTTCCCGGAGGCGTTTGTCGGCGGCTACCCAAAGGGGCACGACTTCGGCGCGCGGGTCGGCTCCCGCACTCCCGAAGGCCGGGACTGGTTCGCCCGCTATTGGGACGCCGCCATCGATCTTCCAAGCCCGGCGCTGGAGCGCATCCAAGCCGCCGCCTCCGCGGCCGACGCGACGATGGTGGTCGGGGTGATCGAGCGCGCCAGCGTCGCCGAGGGGCGTGGCACGCTCTACTGCACGGCGTTGATCGTCGGCCCGGATGGCGCGCTCCTCGCGCGCCACCGCAAAGTCATGCCGACCGTGATGGAGCGCATCATCTGGGGCTATGGCGACGGCTCCACACTGAACGCCGCGGACACGCCGGCCGGACGCCTTGGCGCGGTGATTTGCTGGGAGAACTACATGCCGCTTCTGCGCGCGGCCATGTACGCCCAAGGCGTGGAGATCTACGCCGCGCCGACCGTGGATGATCGCGACAGCTGGGCGACGACCATGCGAACCATCGCGATGGAGGGGCGCTGCTTTGTGGTGTCGGCCGTCCAGCACTTGCGGCGGTCCGACGCGCCGGCGGACTACGCAACCAACGAAAGCGATGACCCGGAGACGGTGCTGATCCGCGGCGGCTCCACCATTGTGTCGCCCCTCGGCGAGGTGTTGGCCGCTCCCGTCTATGACGAGGACGCCATCCTCACCGCCGCCCTTGATCCGCGCGCCATCGCGAAGGGCAAATATGAGTTCGACGTTGTGGGCCACTATGCGCGGCCGGATCTGTTTCAGCTGACAGTGAACACCGCGCCCCAGCCGCCCGTCCGCTTTGTCGGCGAGAGCTAGGCTCCGCGCCGCAACCGCGCGATGAGCTGGGGCAAGCGCACGACCGCCCAGGCCGCGGTGACGATGTTGCCCAGGAAGAACACAGGGAGCGCCCAAGCCAGGCCAACCCACAGCCGACGCTCAAAAGCGACGATGATCACCACCGCGATGAAGAACCCGAGATAAAGGTCGATCAGGCTGACGACGCCCCATTCGGTCGCCATCAGGCGGTTCAACTCGGCGATGAAGCCCCCGTCCCCGGGA
Organism: uncultured Caulobacterales bacterium; assembly: GCA_964526675.1. Lineage (GTDB taxonomy): Bacteria > Pseudomonadota > Alphaproteobacteria > Caulobacterales > Maricaulaceae > CAZADA01. The sequence continues at coordinate 70,388 of CAZGLY010000011.1, read as the reverse complement.
ACTCGCCAGACCAGATCGCCTGTGATCTCCGCGCCGATCGCCACGGCCAAACCCAGGCCCGCCAGGCCGATCAGCACACGCAACACGATCATGACGGTTGTCCTCTTCAGCCGGTGGGGCCATCGCTGTCGGGCCGCATTGGCGCACCCTGCGCGTCACTCTACGCTTCGCATCCGCTGGCGGATCGACCCCGCGCGCAGCGCCTCCCGGAGATCTCGACGAAAGGACGTCCATGACCAGCGCTTTGCCCCCCGACGCGCGGATCGCCATCGCCGGCGCAGGGTCTATCGGCCGCTTTGTGGGGGGCGTGCTGGCCGCAGGCGGGCGAACGGTTCAATTCCTTGCGCGCGAATCGTTCGTGACAGCCGCCGTGCGCGAGGGCCTGCGCCTCACCGACGTGGATGGCGGCGACCGCTGGCTCCCGCCTGACGCCATAGCCGCCAGCGCCGATCCGGCCATGCTGGCGGACGCCGATGTCATCCTGGTCACGGTCAAATCGCGCGACACGGTCGCTATCGCGCAAACGATCCGCGCCCATGCTCGCGCGGACGCGCTGGTCGCCAGCTTGCAAAACGGCCCCCGCAACGCGGAGACTTTGAGCCTATCCCTCCCGGGCTGGGACGTGCGTGCGGGGGTTGTGCCCTACAACGTCGTCCAAAGGTCGCCGACCCACATGCACCGCGCCACGGCGGGCGCCGTGATGCTCGCGACGGGCCCGCGTCCCGGTCTCGCGGCGCTGCTCAGCGTCCCCGGTCTGGCGGCGGAGGAGCGGACGAACATGCCGGCCGTCATCTGGGGCAAGGTGCTGATCAACCTCAACAACGCCGTCAACGCGCTGAGCGGCCTGCCCTTGCGCGCCCAGCTTCTCGACCCGCGCTGGCGCGCGGTGATGGCGGCGTGCTTGAGCGAAGGCCTTGCCGCACTCGACGCCGCGGGCGTTGTGGTGGCGGCGCCGGACAAAGCGTTGCCCAACCCGCGAGCGATGGCGTTTTCCCTGCGTTTGCCGACGATCCTGTTCGCGCCCATCGTGTTGCGCCGCGTGAAGGTCGACGCCCAGGCCCGCTCCTCCATGCAAGACGATCTCATCGCGCGCCGTCCGACGGAGATCGACGCCCTGCAGGGGGAGATCATCCGCCTCGCCGCCGAGCAAGGCCGCGACGCGCCGGTGTGTCAGGCGATCGTGGAGCTCATCCGTGAGGCGGAAGCCGCCAACGCCGGCCCGCCCATGCTTCCCCCCGACGCGATTTGGGCCCGCGCGCGGCGTTAGAGCGTCGCGACCTTTCGGAAGGTCTCCTCATCCAGCTCGCCCTCCCACTTCGCGACGGCGGACGCGACGGCGGCGTCGCCGGTGACGTTCGTCGCGGTGCGCATCATGTCGAGCAGCCGGTCAAACGGGAAGATGAACGCCACCAGGAGCGCCGCCTGATCCGCCTCCACGCCAATCACCCCCAGCGTGATGAAGGCGAGGAAGAGGCTGACCGAGGGAATGCCCGCGGTGCCGATGGACACAAGCGTCGCCGCCAGCGCGACCATGAAGTACTGGCCCAGCGTCATCTCGATGCCGAACACTTGCGCGGCGAACACCGCGATAATGCCTTGGTAAAGGGCTGTCCCATCCATGTTGATGGTCGCGCCAAGCGGCAGAACGGACGACGCCACGGGCCGCTTGATCCCGAGGTTTTCCACGGCGTTGGCGATGGTCACCGGCAGCGTCGCCGACGAGGAAGCGGTGGAGTACGCCACCGCGATCGCGTCCGCCATGCCGCGGAAGAACCGAACCATCGGAAGCCCGAGGAGCACCCGCACGATCAGACCGCCATACGTGAAGAACATGTGCACCAGACACGCCGTATAAAGCGCGAGCGCCAACAGAAGAAGATTGTCGAGGATCGCCAGACCCTGCGTCGCCATCACGTTGATCATCAACGCCGCCACGCCAAAGGGCGCCGTCTCCATCACAAACTCGGTGATGCGGATCATCACGTCCGCCCCGGAGTTCATGAGCGCGGCCATGGGCTTGCCCGGCTCGCCGGAGACCAAGATGCCCGCGCCGAAAATGATGGAAAAGAAAATCACCGCCAGCACATCGGCGTTCGCCAAGGCCGCGAACGGGTTTTCCGGAATGATCGCCAGGAGCTGCTTCGCCAAGCCGCGCGCGGCTTCTTGCTCCTCGCGGGTCTCCAGCAGCTCGGCGGCTTGCGCGGCGTCCGCGCCGGACACGTCCACACCCACGCCCGGCATGAAGATCGTGGCGGACACAAGCCCCAGCGTGACGGCGAACACCGTGGTGGCCATGTACATGCCGATCGCCCGCCCGCCGAGAGAGCCCAAGCGCTTGGGGTCGCCCATGGCGATCACGCCGGCCGTCAGTGTAAAGAAGATCAGGGGGACCACGAGCATCCGGATCAAACGGATGAAGGCGTCGCCGAAGGGCTTGATGAACGTCGTCGCCAGGCTCCCGCCCGCCTCCGGACCGAGGCCGTAGCGCAGGGCGAGCCCCACAATCAGCCCCACGGCCAAGCCGGCCATCACCCGCGCCCACAAAGGACTGTTAAACCACGCCCGCATACGCCCGCTCCCACGCCCTCGCCGCCGATTGGCGAGGCGAGCCTAACGCGACGCGCCCGGCGAACAAGCGCGCGACGCCGCCAGGGCCGCGCCACGCCGCCATCCCGCATCCCCCTCGCGCACGTGTGCAAGCGTGAACGGCGTTGCCCGGTGGGATCTGCTATCTGCCCCATGTGAGATGACGACAGCGCTGGGGCCTGTACACCATGAATGAATATGACCTCCTCGATCTCCTCGTGGAGACGCGAAAAGCTCAAGGTGAAGCGATCGGCCTGCTGATTACGTTGAATTTCGCCATGTTTGGCGCGAGTTACTATTACCTGAACCAGACCGCCAACGGCATAAAAGTCCTGACGTTCGCGCTCTACACGATGGGCTACATCATCTTAGCCGGGCTCTTTCATCTCCATACCGACACGCTGGTCGGCTTGCGCTACGACCTCAAAGAATCGGGATTCGATTCGTTCGCCGCGCGGGCCTGGATCAATCAGCAGAACGATCTCGCGGTGCAAATCATTGATTGGTCTTTAGTCGGCGCATCTGTGTTTTTGTGGCTCGGCGCCGCGTACTTGCTGTTCGTTTGGCGCTGCCCGCCGCGCCCGCGATGACGGGCAGCGCCACCATCATTGCGGTTCACCTTCCACTGGGTCGTCCATGAGCCGCTGAGCCAAGAACGTGTATTGCAACGCCGTGCGCTTCGCGACTTCTTGCAAGTTCGCCGCTGCGGCGTGACCACCGTCAATGTTCTCGTAATACACAAAGGGGTGGCCCGCCGCGTCCAACTTGGCCGCCATCTTGCGTGCGTGCCCCGGGTGCACGCGGTCATCTTTCGTCGACGTGAGAAACAGGATCTCGGGGTAGTCGCCATCTTGCGCGACATTGTGGTAGGGCGAGATCGTCTCCAAAAAAGCACGCTCTTCTGGAATGTCCGGATCCCCGTACTCGCCAATCCACGACGCGCCCGCCAAGAGCATCTGATAGCGCAGCATGTCGAGCAGCGGGACGACGCACACCACGGCGTTAAAGAGCTCTGGCCGCTGGACGTACATCGCCCCGACCAGCAGGCCGCCATTGGAGCCGCCCGCGATCCCCAGCTTCGGCGAACTCGAGATCCCGCGCGCGATCACGTCCTCCGCCACGGCGATAAAGTCGTCGAACACGACCTGACGCTTCGTCTTGAGGCCCGCTTGGTGCCACGCCGGGCCAAACTCGCCGCCGCCACGGATGTTCGCCAGCACATAAACGCCCCCACGCTCCAGCCAGAGCTTGCCGGTGATCGCGCTGTAGGCGGGCGTGAGCGCAATCTCAAAGCCGCCATAGCCGTAGAGCAGCGTCGGGTTCGCGCCATCGAGCGCGATGTCCTGTTTGTGGACGACGAAGTACGGGATGGCCGTGCCGTCGGAAGACACCGCCTCGAATTGGCGCACGGTCAGGCCCTCAGCCGCAAAGCGGGCGGGCGCGGACTGCTGGCCCAAGCGCGACGGCTCACCGTCGCTCGCATCCCCAAAATCGAACGCGGCGAGGGTGTCTGGCGTGAGGAACCCCTCATAATTGACGAACGCCACATCACTGTCGCGATACGCTGACGCGACCCCGACCGCGCCGGCCTCCGGCAGAGCCAGGCGCGAGCGCGGCCAGGCGCCGTCCACGAAGTCGACAACATCCAAGGCGCCGCGCACATTGTCCGTCGTCTGCATCAGCATTTTCGAGCGCGTGAACGCCACCCCGCCCAGCGATTGCCGCGGCCCCGGTGCGAAAACAAGCCGCACCGGCGGCAACACGCGGGTGCTCGCGAACGCGTCCCAGTCGAACGCCACCAACGCCCCTTCCGCAAAGGTCTCGCCGCCATCGACCGGCGTCCAAGGCTCCTGGAGGTTGACCAGCATCTGACCCTTGAACCAACCGGCGATGCTCGACTTGCGCGGCAACGGCAACGCGACCGGCGTCGGCTCCGCGCTGGGGTCCGTGAGCGCGGGCAGCCAATGCAAGCTGCGCTCGAAGAAGCTTTCCGACCGCCACGCCAGCATGATCGGCGCCCCGTCGGTGGACAGCCGCACGGGGCTCACGCCCACATCCGCGGGGACGCCGCGAAACACCGTCGCGGCCTGATCCAACGCCTCGCCACGCCGCACACGCTTGATCACAAAGGGATAGCCGGATTCCGTCATGGTCGGGCCGTCCGCGTCGTCCCCCCAATCCGCGGCCACCAGAAGCGTGTCCGCGTCAATCCACGACACGCTCCCCTTCGTTTCGGGGATGGTGAAGCCGCCATCGACGAAGGCTTTCGCGCCGTGATCCCACTCCCGACGCACGGCCGCATCCTTGCCGCCGCGCGACAGGGTCAACATGCAGCGTTCATAGGTGGGCGGCAGGCAGGTGGAGCCTTTATAGACCCAGTTCTCGCCCTCCGACGCCGCGAGCGCATCGACGTCGAGCAAGGTTTCCCACGGCACGCCGTCGGCCGATGGAGCAAGGTAAGCGTCCAACGGGGCGCGCCGCAGAACGCCGCGGACATGCGTCTCGTCCTGCCAAAAATTGTACACCCAACCGCCGCGGTAGGCGCCATAGGCCAGCTTGTCTTGAGCGTTGACGATCGCCAACGCGTCCGCCTCCAGCGCGGCGTAGCGCGGATCGTTCTGCAAGCGCGCCAGGCCTTCGGCGTTCCAGGCCCGCACCTGGTCCAAGGCGCGCGCGCCCTCGACGTCTTCGAGCCACAGATAGGGGTCTTCGGACGCAGCCAGCGGAGCATCCGGCGCGGCGGCGGTGTCGGGCGTCTCAGCCATCGGGGGGGCCTCTGTTGCGGGTGACGTGGATGCTGGGCTGGGCGGCGGCCCAGCCTCAAAGGGTCGGCTGAGATAAAGGAGCGCGGCGCCCGCCGCCAAGCTCAAAATCACCACCATCAACCGCATGACCGTCTCCCACTCGCGTTGCGAACGCTCTCGTCGACGCGAGCCATCAGAGCGCGACGAAGCGGCAACTGCAATTCATCGGCTGCGACGGACGCCGCAGATGGCGGGACGGTCTGGAATTTGTATGGTTTCGTTCATGAAGATTTTTAAGATGAACGGCCTGGGCAACAGTTTCGCCATCTTCGACGCGCGCCAGCGCGCCGCGCTGAATCTGTCGCCAAGCCAAGCCCGCGCCATCGCCGATCCGATCGATGGCATCGGCTGCGACCAAGTCATCGTCATGGAGCCGAGCCCCCTGGGCGCGGCCCGCATGCGCATTTGGAACGCCGATGGCGGCGAAGTGGCGGCGTGCGGCAACGCCACCCGCTGCGTCGCGTGGCTCCTCATGGAAGAAGACGGCGGGCTCGCCACGCGCATCGAGACCGACGCCGGCGTGCTCGAGGCGGAACGACGCGGCCCGCAGGAAATCTGCGTCGACATGGGTCCGCCGGGCTTGAGTTGGTCGCAAATCCCGCTCTCTGAACCCCGCGACACGCGTTCGCTCGACATTATGCTCGGCGACGTCGCCGCTCCCCTGGCCGCCAATCCGGCCGCCGTCAGCATGGGCAACCCCCATTGCGTGTTCTTTGTGGAGGGGGTGGAACGGTTTCCGGTGGAGCGCCTGGGCCGGATGATGGAGCGTCATCCCCTGTTCCCGGAACGGGTCAACGTGGGCTTCGCTGAAGTGCAGAGCGACACGCGGCTGCGCTTGCGGGTCTGGGAGCGCGGGGCCGGCCTGACCAAGGCGTGCGGCACCGGCGCGTGCGCGGCCTTGGTGGCTGCGGCTCGCCGCGGCCTCAGCGCCCGGTCCGCCCAGGTCATGCTCGATGGCGGCGCTCTGACGATCGACTGGAGCGAGCGGGACAACCGTGTCCGGATGACCGGCCCCGTCGAGCTTGAGTTTGCGACCGACATGACGCGCGAAACCGCATAGACATCGCGCCGAACGACGCGGGTGTTAGTCGTGCGGTTCGCGCGCCGCCAACTCCGCCATGACCCGCAGCTGCTCCATGGCCTTGGGCAACGCCGCACGAAAGCGCGGGCCGAACAACGCCGCCCAAAGGCCCGCCAACGGCCCCTCGAACGTCACCGCATGCTCGACCACAGAACCGTCCAGGAACCGGCGCGTCATCACCAGCCGCGCCATCGGCATCGCCACAACGACCACGGTGTGTTCGCCCGGCGCGCACTCCTCAATGTAAAAGTGGGACGGCTGTCCTCGCGTGGGCGTCAGCATCCCACGCGTCCCCGCCTCGTAGGGACCGTCGAGTTCGGCCGAACGCACCTCCGCGTCCCATTCCGGCCAGAGCGCGACCTCGCTCCACAGCCGCCACACGGCCGAGCGCGGCGCATCCACAAAGACACGCCAAGCGAAGGCGCGGTTGGATCCGTCAGCAAGCGCCGTCAAAGCAAGCCTCCTCGTGGCCATGGTGCGTGGGAACGTTGCATGGCAACATGGGTTCAGCCGCCGCGAAGACCAGGGGTCGTGGCGCTTGACGCGCCGTCCGGCCACGCCCAGCTTCCGTCGCGATGACCACCGAAGCCCTCGCCTCGCCCCGCCCCGCGGACACGTCGCCGGAAGACGCCGGAGGACGTGTGGAGACGGTGACGTTCGGCTGTCGGCTCAACGCGGCCGAGAGCGACGCGATCGCGCGCCTCGCAGGCGCGGCGGGCGGCGCGGAGGACCTGGTGGTCGTGAACACCTGCGCGGTCACAGGGGAGGCCGCCCGCCAAGCGCGCCAAGCCGTCCGCCGGCTGCGCCGCGAACGGCCGCGGAGCCGGATCGTGGTCACCGGATGTGCGGTTCAAATCGACCCCGCGAGCTTTGCCTCCATGCCCGAAGTCGATGTGGCGCTGGGCAACGCCGAGAAAATGCGCGCCGAAACGTGGGCGGAGCTCGCGCGCGCTTCGCATCGTGACGACGGCGACCGCGTGCGCGTCTCCGACATTATGGCGCTGCGTGAGACCGCGGTTCCGCCCTCGGGCGCGCCGGCGACAGCTCAGCCCCGCGCGCGCGCAAATTTGGAAGTGCAGAACGGCTGCGATCATCGCTGCACGTTCTGCGTGATCCCCTATGGCCGCGGCAATTCGCGTTCGACGCCCGCCGGCGTGGTGGTCGACGAAGCGCGGCGTCTGGTCGACGCGGGCCATCGTGAGATTGTGCTGACCGGCGTGGACATTACGAGCTGGGGACACGACTTGCCCGGATCGCCCAAACTGGGCGCGTTGGTGCGGCGGATTCTGCGGCATGTCCCGGATTTGCCCAGACTGCGGCTGTCGTCCCTGGATGCGATCGAGATCGACCCGGAGCTTTACGACTTTGTCGCTCATGAGCCGCGGGTCGCGCCGCACCTGCATCTGTCGCTGCAGGCCGGCGACGACATGATCCTCAAACGCATGGCGAGACGGCATCGCCGTGCGGACGCCGTCGCGCTGTGCGCGCGACTGCGCGCCGCCCGTCCCGACATCGCCTTTGGCGCGGATCTGATCGCCGGCTTCCCGACGGAAACCGACGCGATGTTCGCGAACTCCCTCGCGCTGGTGAACGCCTGCGGCCTGGCCTACGTCCACGTGTTTCCGTTCAGCCCGCGTCCGGGAACGCCGGCGGCGCGTATGCCGCAGCTCCCCCGCGCCGTCATCAAAGAGCGGGCGGGCCGTCTGCGGGCGGCGGGCGCAGCCGCGCTCTCGCGCCATTTGAACGGCCATGTGGGCGGGGTCCGCGACGTCTTGATTGAACGGGCCGGGCCCGACGGCCTGATGGGACGTCTTGCGGACTTTACCGAAGCCCGTCTCATCGGGACGGAGGCGATCCCTGGCGACTGTGTGTCCATGCGGGTGACCGGCCACGACGGTCGCGCCCTGACCGGCAAGGCGCAGGGGGCGCTGACGTGATCTTCCGCTGGGGCAAACGCAAACCCGAGACCGCGCCGGAGCCGTCCGCAACCGCCGACGCCGAGGACGCCCGCGAGCCGGACACCGCAGAGCCCACAGCCGAACAACCGCTTGAGAGCAACGCGTCCGCGGAAACGCCGGCCGACGCGGCCCCGACGGAGACAGACGCAGCGCCGGCTCCGGATGAGGCGGCGCCCGGACAGCCCAACGACGCCCAGCGCGGGTTCTTCGCGCGCATGGCCCAGGGCCTCAAGCGCTCGTCGTCGCGCTTAAGCGACTCCGTGTCCGCCCTCTTCGCCAAACGCCGGTTGGACGACGCCGCGCTGGAAGAGTTGGAGGACGTGTTGCTCGCCGCGGACCTGGGCGCCGCGCCGACGGGACGGGTCATCGCGCGTTTGGCCAAGGATAAGTTCGACAAAGAGGTCAGCGACGCGGATGTGCGCTCCGCGATGGCCGCCGTCATTTCCGAGACGCTGGCGCCGCATGAGGCGCCGTTGGATCTGTCCGGCGCCCGGCCGCAAGTGGTGATGTTTGTGGGGGTCAACGGCGCCGGCAAGACGACGACGCTCGGCAAGATCGCGGCGCTGATCGCCCGCGAGGGACGCAAGGTGGTCCTGGCCGCCGGGGACACATTTCGCGCCGCCGCCATCGAACAGCTTCAAGTCTGGGGCGAGCGCACAGGCTGCGCCGTGGTCGCGAAGCCGCTTGGCTCCGACGCGGCGGGTTTGGTCTACGAGGCCTACGAACGCGCCGTCGCGGAGGACGCGGACGTGCTTCTGGTGGACACCGCCGGGCGTCTTCAGAACAAGGCCCAGCTCATGGACGAGCTGAAGAAGATCGTGCGCGTCTTGAAGAAACACGATGAGAGCGCGCCCCACCACTCCTTGCTCGTGCTGGACGCGACTGTGGGTCAGAACGCGTTGTCGCAAGCGGCGGCGTTCCGCGACGCGGGCGACGTCACCGGCTTGATCATGACCAAGCTCGACGGGACGGCGAAAGGCGGCGTGCTGGTGGCGCTGGCGGACAAGCATCCGGATTTGCCGATTTACTTCGCCGGCGTGGGCGAAGGCGTCGACGACTTGCAGCCCTTTTCCGCAAACGCTTTCGCGGAGGCGCTGGCGGCGTCGGAAACGGCGGACGCCAAAGCCTGATCACAAGACCGGCGGCCGCGCTAATCGGATTGGCGGCGCCGCGCGTATGCTAGAGCAACAACGCCACCGCGCCGGGCGCCCCCCGCGCACAGGAGAACTGAATGACCGACACCAAAGCCGCCGAACCCACCGCTGACGTCTCGCGGGACGGCGCGGAACACACGCGCGCCGGCGCGCTCAAACTCCTGGTCGATATTGGCCCGGTGATCGTGTTCGTGGCCGGCTACAACATCGCCAAGGCCATCGCCGGCGACGACGCGGTGTTTTGGGCTACCGGCATCTACATGGTGGCGGCTGTGGCCGCGGTAATCGTCGCGAAGGCCACGCAAGATCGTCTGCCGCCCATGCTGATCATCACCACGGTGATCGTTCTGTTGTTCGGCGCGCTGTCGCTGGTCTTCCGGCTCGCCGGCTCGGAGTACGCCGACGACTTCGCCTATGTGAAACCCACCATCATCAACGGGCTCTTCGCCACGGCGATCCTTGGCGGCTTCGTTGTTGGACGCAATGTGTGGAAACTCTTCTTCGGCGCCGTGTTCACCCTGCCGGAGCGGATTTGGAACATTCTGGCGCTGCGGTGGGCCGGATGGTTTGTGTTCTTAGGCGTTCTCAACCTCGTGCTCGCCTACCCGCCCGAAGACGCGTTCTGGTTGCGCTGGACCGGACTGGACGCCGAAACGTTCTGGGCGAACTTCAAGGTGTTGGGCGTCTTGCCACTCACCTTTGTCTTTGCGCTCATTAATTTGCCGATCACATTGAAGCACGCCGGGTCCGCAGAGGCGCCGCCCCCGAGCGCGCCCTAGGCTGAGCGCCTAGGACGCCGCCGCGCGCACAAAGGGCGCGAACCCCGTCGCGCCCATGGTGGCGCGCCAATCCTCCAACGCCCAACCGACCGTCGGGAAAGCAAGGTCCGTCCACGGAAGGTCGTCCCAGGCGAAAAGCTGGACCTCAGCGCTCTCGGGCCCGGCCGCGACATCGGACTCCAACCGGGCTCGAAACATGAGCTGCACTTGGCTGATGCGGGGAATGGAGTAGACGCCCAACAGCGCGTCGATCGCGATCTGCGCATGGGCCTCCTCGTGCGCTTCGCGACGGGCGGCGTCCTCCACGCTCTCGCCCTCCTCCATATAGCCGGCCGGAAGCGTCCAGAAGCCGCGGCGCGGCTCGATCGCGCGCCGGCACAGCAGGATGCGGCCGTCGACGCCCACGCACACGGACCCCGCCACAATCCGCGGATTGACATAGTCGACGAACCCGCACGCGTCGCACACGCGGCGCGGACGATCATCGCCGTCGGGTACACGCTGGCTGAAAGATGGGGCGGACGTCATGACGCGCCAGTGTGGGCGGCCCGGCGCGGGCCGTCCAGTGCCGCAGCGCGTCGCGTTGTTTACCATTCAGTAGGGAATTGGCCCGGACTCGGACGAAAATGCCCAACACACTGCGTGATCATGTTAAACTCCCGCCGCATTGTGGTGTTACCTCATCACCCTGGCCGCTCACTGCATAAGGCGATGACGCGAGGCGCGTGATGACTGACACTCTTGACCGTGAACTGGACGAAGCCGTGGAGACATTTGATTTGTCAGGCTCCGCCAGCCATTTGATCCACCGGGCGCAGCAATTCGCCGCGGACCGCTACGCCGAAGCGTTGGCGGATGGGGCGATCACCCAGCGCCAATTCGCGGTGCTCAACGCCGTGGCGGCGAATGAAGGGTTGACCCAGACCCAGCTGGTGCGAGCCACCGGCATCGATCGATCAACCTTGGCGGAACTTGTCGCGCGCATGTCCGACCGGGCGCTGATCATCCGTGAACGCGCCATGTCCGACGCCCGCGCCAACACGGTGCGCCTGACGGACAATGGCCGCGCCGCCCTCGACCACGCGCGCCCCCAAGTCAACGCCGCGGACGACGCGATCATGCACGCCTTGCCGCGGGCGAAGCGGGCGGCCTTCATCGACGCGCTGCAGCGGATCGCGCGCGTGCTTGACGCGCCGGAGACCGAAGAGCCGCCGGCGCCAAAGGCCAAAAAGCCGAAGAAAAAAGTGAAGAAGACGGAGAAGGTGAAGGCGGCGAAGCCCAAGCTCGAAAAGCCGAAGAAGCCGGCTAAGAGTTCAAAAAAAGCAGCGGATAAGAAAAAGTCGAAGTAACACGTCGCGGAATTTACCCATCACCGGCCGCGTCACGACCGCCAAGGGGTTTACGGGGGTATCTGCGCCACTGGCTGTAAACATCGCCATCTCAATCACCTTTCACAACATACTAGATCCGAACATCAACCAAAGATCCAGGCCTCGGCGGCGCGTCAAACCGCGCACCGGCGCGGGGCGCCTCGCGGCGGCCCGCCGACAGCTCAAGGCTACCGTGCTCCACCGTTTCGTCGAGACTTGAAAAAGCAGAATTCGCGCCAAAGGGCGCTCCGGCCGCGGGCCCAGCGGGGCGCGCGCCTTGGAGGTTCTGACGCAGACGAGGTTGCGCCGGATCGCCCTCGACCGCCCGCGGCGTCGTGCGCGTCGCGGCGTCTGTCGGCGGCGTCGGAACCCGTCCCGGGCGCTCGACAGCCAACCGGGCCAAAGCGGCCTGGGCGGTCATCAACGGATCACGGGACGTGGGAGGTGTGGGCATCGCGGCAAGCGCTTTACGCGACTTGGCTTAAAGGGCCCCTAACGCCGTCAAGGTTGGACGCACGTCCCGCGCCATGATCGCCGGCGTCAGGGGACCTTTGATGTGCGCGGCCACCACCCCGTCGGCGCCCACAATGAAGGTTTCCGGCGCGCCGGTAACGCCCAAACGCTCGCCCACCGCGCCCTCTTGGTCATGGCCAAGACGTGAGAACGGATCGCCGAGCTCGTCCAAGAACCCCTGAGCGTCATACGCGGAATCCCGCCACACAAGACCGTGAACCGCGACGCCGTCCGCCGCCAAACGGGTCAAATGGACGTGTTCGGCCCGACACGGCGTGCACCACGACGCCCACGCGTTCAGGACATAGGCTTCGCCCTGCATCGCGCGCACGTCCAACCCCGTGCGGCCGGAATCCAATGGCGGGGCGGTGAAGCTCGGCAGCAGCCGCCCCGTCAGCGGCCCGTCCGGCCCCGTCTCGGCCCGGTTCAACGCCGCCGCCACAAGAGCCACCAAAGCCACTGCGAGCAGCAACGGCGCGAGCACCGCCGCGCGAGTCACGACGGGTCCCCGCCACGCTTGAAAGCCGCCTGCGCGCGATGATGCCCCTGGACATACCAGAACACGAGGCCGGTGAGGACGATGGCGAAGACGCCATACGCCGCGCCGACATAGGCCCACTCGCCGAAGCGCTCAACAACCGCCGACCAGATCGCGGCGATCCACGATAAGGGGTTGGCGCTCACGAGCCCGCCTCCACGGCTGGCGCGGTGACGACGGTTGTCGGCGCGCGCTGAGTCCGCCGCTTCAAGATCGCCGTGCGCGCGCCCAACAGAACCAACGCCCCGAACGCCGCGTTGACGCCCACCATGCTGATCAACAACGGCCAGAAAAACCCGGGATCCATAGCGCTGCCGCCCAGCGTGTTGCTGGCGGGCTGATGGAGGGTGAACCACCACTCCACCGAATACTTGACGATCGGCAGATTGACCGCGCCCACCATGCATAAGATCGCGCCGGCCACCGCCCCCTGGCGCTGATCGTCAATCGCGGCGCGCAAGGCGAGATAGCCGAGATAGGTCAAAAACAGGACGAAGGTGGACGTCAACCGCGCGTCCCAAACCCACCACGCCCCCCACGTGGGGTGGCCCCAAATCGCGCCGGTCGCCAACGCAATGGCCGTGATGCCGGCGCCCAGCGGCGCCGACGCGCGAGCCAGCTCGTCCGCGACGGGGTGCCGCCAGATGTAGTAGATGAAACTGGCGATCGCCATGCCGAGATAAGCCAGCATCGACAGCGACGCCGTCGGCACGTGCACGAACATGATGCGCGCGAGATCGCCCTGCATCTGTTCCGCCGGCGCGACCGCCAGCCCGAGCCCGAGGCCAAGCGGCAACGTCACCGCCGCCAGCCCGCCAAACACCCACATCGCCGGGCCAGAGACGCGCCAAAAGCGCTCAGCGTTCGCAAGATAGGAAATCATGGCGTCAAAATACGTCTGCAATCGGGGGCGAGCAACGGGAGCACGGTGATTTCCAGGCCGACAGACAAGCGGCGCGACGTCGCGCCCTCACAATAACAGTGTCGCGACAGCTATTCCAAATGCATGCGCAGCGCGGCCGCAGCGCCGAACGCGCCGACCAGCACCGACGCCACCATCGTCGCCGCCAAGAGATAGAGGGCCCCCGCCGGATCGCCGCCAGCCTGCGCCGCGCTCAGCGCGCCAGCCGCGAAAATCACCGTTGGGGCAAGGAGCGGCGGCGTCATCACGGCGATCAGCAGCCCGCCCCGCGCACGGCCCGCGGCCAACGCCGCCGCCGTCGCCCCCGCTCCCGTCATCGCGGGCGCGGCCAACAAAGCCACCGGGGCCGCCAAGCCCGCCGCCGCTTCCGAGGCGGCCAACAGCGTTGCGGCCACCGGCGCCAACACCGCCGCCGGGCCAAGCGAAGCGACCGCGCGGGCCAGGATCTTCGCCGCAGCGATCGCCTCCAACGGGGCGTCGGATAAACTCAGCTGCTCGAGCGCCCCCGTTTCCAGATCCTCCTGGAACATGTGCTCCAACCCAAGGATCGCCGCGAGCGCGAACGCCAACACCATGGCGCCCGGACCAGCGAGCGCCAGACTTGCGGGCTCCGACCCGATGGCGAACGCCGCCAGAGCCGACGCCCCCAAGAAAAAAGCGGCCGCGGACGCCGCCCCGCCCCCGCCGCGCCACGCTGCGGCGAGTTCGCGCCCAAACAGACGCGCCAAACGGCCTCCCCCGCTCACGCCGCATCCTCCTCGGCGCGCCGAGCCCGCACGGGCGATAGACGCAGCACACGCGTCTCCGGCCAGGAAACCGGCTCATGCACCGCCGCGACCACCACCCCCCCGCGGGCGCGATGGGCCGCGATGACGTGATCAAATTGCACGCGCGCCTCCGCATCCAAACCCACGGCCGGTTCATCCAAGAGCCACACCGCCCGGCCGCTCGCCGCAACGCGCGCCAAGCCGGCCCGACGCTTCTGGCCCGCCGACAGACGCCGCGCCGGCACGTCCGCGACCGCGTCCAAGCTGTAAAGCGCAAGCGCCTCATCGATGGCTTGCGCGTGGGCGGGCGCGCCGAACCATCCGGCGAAGAAGCGCACATGACCGCGCGGCGTCTCGTGCGGCCGCAGACCTTCCGCATGGCTCAGCACCGCCACGGCGCGGGCCGGCTCCAACGGGCTCTCGTCGTCCCCCGCATAGATGACGCGTCCTTCCGCGAGCGGCGTCAGGCCCGCCAAAGCGCGCAGCAGCGAGGACTTGCCGGCGCCGTTCGCCCCGCGGATCAGCAACGCGTCTCCCGGCGCCAGCGTGAACGCGACGCCGCGCGCCAACATCCGCCCGCCCCGTTGCACCGCAGCAGCATCGACGCGAACAGCGAGACCGTGGGCGCGGACCTTCGCAGAGGCTTGACCGTCAGACGAGGAGGGATGAGACGCGGACATGCCGGCTCCCATAGCGCGCTTGGCCGCCCCTGTCCTCCAACGCAACGCAGGCGACGACGACGCAGCGCGGGCCGCGGCCAATGCGCGCGCCCGGCGTCAGCGTGAGTTGGGCGCTTGCGCGGTCCATGGACGCGCGGGCGAAGCCGCCTATACTGCGCAGCGCTTGGCGGCGCTGGCCAGCGTCGTCCATGTCACCACGTTACAGAGCGGCGTTCACGCCGGACAGTTTTCATCGCGCCGACGCGCCGCTTTTGGAAAGGATCTCCCATGGCCGCCCTCGACAGCTTTTCCTGCCGCCGCGAGCTCGCCGCCGGGGGCGCGACCTACGCCTATTACGACCTCAAGGTCGCCGAGCAAAACGGCCTAACCGGCGCGTCTCGCCTGCCGATGACGTTGAAGGTGCTTCTGGAGAACTTGCTGCGTCATGAGGACGGCGCGACGGTCACGAAAGCCGATATCGAGGCGATCACCGGTTGGCTCGCCACAAAATCCTCAACCCACGAGATCGCGTACCGACCCGCGCGGGTGTTGATGCAAGACTTCACTGGCGTGCCCGCCGTGGTGGACTTGGCGGCGATGCGCGACGCAACAGCTAAGGCCGGCGGCGATCCGAAAGCCATCAACCCGCAAGTGCCTGTGGACCTCGTGATTGATCACTCGGTGATGGTGGATCACTTCGCCGGCGAAGACAGTTTCGCAAAAAACGTCGAGCGGGAATATGAGCGGAATGGCGAACGCTACGCGTTCCTCCGCTGGGGCTCCACGGCGTTCGAGAACTTCCGCGTCGTGCCGCCGGGCACGGGCATTTGCCACCAGGTCAACCTCGAATATCTGGGCCAAACCGTGTGGACGCGCGAAAGCGACGGCGTGACCTACGCCTTCCCGGACACCTGCGTGGGCACCGACAGTCACACCACCATGATCAACGGCTTGGCCGTCCTCGGCTGGGGCGTGGGCGGCATCGAGGCCGAGGCGGCCATGCTCGGCCAGCCCGTGTCGATGTTGATCCCAGACGTCATCGGCTTTGAGCTCACCGGCGCGTTGCCGGAGGGCGTGACGGCCACTGACATGGTGTTGACGGTCACTCAAATGCTCCGCGCGCGCGGCGTGGTCGGCAAATTTGTCGAGTTCTTCGGCGCCGGCCTCGATTCCCTGTCGCTTGAGGATCGCGCCACGATTTCCAACATGGCGCCCGAATATGGGGCGACGTGCGGCTTCTTCCCCATTGACGGCGAAGTTCTGAAGTATCTGAGCGCCACCGGCCGCGATCCGCAACGCGTCGCGTTGGTCGAAGCTTACGCGAAAGCCAACGGCTTCTGGCGTCCCGACGCGGGCCGCGCGGAGTACACGGACGTGTTGAACCTCGATCTCGCCACCGTCGAGGCGTCCCTCGCCGGGCCCAAGCGGCCGCAGGACCGCGTCCCGCTCAAAACCGCGGCGTCGAGTTTCGCGCAATCGCTCGTGGGCGAGTTCAGCGTGTCCGACACCACCGCCCACTTCCCGGTCGAGGGCGAGGATTTCCAACTCGGCCATGGCGACGTCGTGATCGCGGCGATCACCTCGTGCACCAACACCTCCAACCCCAGTGTCTTGGTGGCGGCGGGATTGCTGGCCCGCAACGCCCGCGCCAAAGGCCTCAAGGTCAAACCGTGGGTGAAGACCTCCCTTGCTCCGGGCAGCCAAGTGGTCACGGACTATTTGGCGAAGGCCGGCCTCCAAGACGATTTGGACGCCATGGGCTTCAATTTGGTGGGCTATGGCTGCACCACCTGCATCGGCAATTCCGGACCGTTGCCGCCAGCGATCTCCAAGACCATCAACGACCATGACCTGGTGGCGTGCTCGGTGCTCTCCGGCAATCGCAACTTCGAAGGCCGCGTCAGCCCGGACGTGCGGGCGAACTACCTCGCCTCACCGCCCCTGGTCGTGGCCTACGCCTTGGCCGGCACTATGAACGTCAACCTCACCGCCCACCCCATCGGCGAGGGGGCGAACGGCGCGCCGGTCATGCTGAAGGACATTTGGCCAACCTCCGCCGAGATCGCGGAGGTCGTGCGCGCCAACGTCACGCCGGAGATGTTCGCCACGCGCTACGCCGATGTGTTCAAGGGCGATGAGCGTTGGCGCGCCATCGGCGGGGCGGAAGGCCTGACCTACGGGTGGTCGCCGTCCACCTACGTGGCCAACCCGCCCTTCTTCGCCGACCTGGACAAACCGGTTGCGGGAACCGTCGCGGACATCGACGGCGCGCGGATCCTGGGCCTCTTCGGCGACAGCATCACCACGGACCACATCTCCCCGGCCGGCTCCATCAAGGCCGACAGCCCGGCGGGCCGCTATCTGGTCGAGAACGGCGTCAACGTGATCGACTTCAACTCCTACGGCTCGCGGCGCGGCAATCACGAAGTGATGATGCGCGGCACCTTCGCGAACATCCGCATCAAGAACCAAATGGCGCCGGGAACCGAAGGCGGTGTGACCAAGCACTTCCCCGGCGGCGAGGTCATGGCGATCTACGACGCCGCGATGAAGTACGCCGAAACGGACACGCCGCTGGTGGTCTTCGCGGGCAAGGAGTACGGCACTGGCTCCTCGCGCGACTGGGCGGCGAAGGGTACCCGTCTTCTGGGCGTGAAGGCCGTGATCGCGGAAAGCTTTGAGCGCATCCATCGTTCCAACCTGATCGGCATGGGCGTGCTGCCCTTGCAGTTCACCGAAGGCGGCTGGAAAGACTTGGGCCTCACCGGCGCGGAAACCGTCGCGCTGACGGGCCTGGACGCGCTTGCGCCCCGCGGTTCCGTCACGCTGACGATCACCGCGGCCGATGGATCCACGCGCACGGCCGCGCTTCTGGCCCGCATCGATACGGACAATGAGCTCGATTACTACAAATCCGGCGGCATCCTTCACTACGTCCTGCGCAATCTGACGGCGGCCTGACGGAGACGCGAAGGCGGATGAACGTCTCCGAGGCCGTCACGCGGCGCAGCTCGATCCGTGCGTTCCTCAACACGCCGGTCACGGAAGCGGACGTGCGCGCCATCCTCGAGGTTGCGCGCTACGCCCCCTCCGGCGGCAATCTGCAGCCCTGGCGCGTGCATGTGGTGATGGGCGCGGCGCGGGATCGGTTCATCGCCGCGGTCCACGAGGCGATTGCGGCCGACCCGTTTGCGGATGAGGGCGAGATGCCGGTGTATCCGCCAGGGTTGTGGGAACCCTACCGGGCGCGCCGGTATCAGGTCGGCGAAGACATGTACGCCCTGCTCGGCATCCCCCGCGACGACAAGCCGGCGCGGTTGCAATGGCTGGCGAACAATTACGCGTTTTTTGGCGCCCCGGTGGGGCTCTTCTTCTCGCTCGACCGCCGCTTCGACAAAGGTCAGTGGGCCCATCTCGGCATGTTTATGCAGACCATCGCGCTCGTCGCCTTGGAACGCGGGCTTGCGACCTGCATGCAAGAGGCCTGGGTGGTGCGGGCGAAAACTGTGTCGGCGTTCTTGGGGCTTCCAGAGAAGGACCAGCTCTATTGCGGCATGGCCCTCGGCTATGCGGACCCGAACGCGTCGGTGAACACCTTGCGCTCCACCCGTGCGGCCGTCGACGAATTTGCGACGTTTGTATGTGAGTAGTCCGGGTCCATCACAGCCGGAATCGCGTCCGTGTGATTTGAGCGGAGGGCCGGGAAGGCCTAGCCTCGGGGTATGAAAATTCTCGTCCGGAGCGGTGTGATCGCCGCCGCCGTCTTCATCGCCATACCGGCCAGCGCCCGCGCCCCCATCGAGACGGCGGAGGGCGATGGTTCGCCCGTGATCGTCGAACTGTTCACGAGCCAAGGGTGCCCGTTGTGCCCGCAGGCGAATGTCCTGTTGGCGGAGCTGGACGCGGATGAAGACGTCCTGGGGCTGTCGCTCTCGGTCAACATCATGGACGCGCTGGGCTGGCGGGACACGCTGGCGCAGGAGCCGCTGACCGCGCGGCAAGAGGCGTACAGTCAGAGCTTGGACGTCCGCTTTCCCTACACCCCCCAGATTGTCGTGGGCGGCGCCGATGACGTGCGCGGATCACGGCCGCGCGCGGTGCGCAAGATGATCACGCGCCACAAAGACCGCCGCGCGCCCGAAGGTCAGGCCGCGCCAACGCTGTCGGTCAGCTGGTCCGACAACCGCTTCCAGGTGAGCATGACGCCGGCGGCCGTCGGTGATGCGGCGTCGTCGGACGATGACGCGGCGACCGTCCCGGTCTCCGCGCCGGCGGACCAAGGGGAAGCTCTTGACGTGTGGCTTCTCGCATACCAGCCAGGGGCGCACGTCGTGGATGTCGCCGCCGGCGACAACGCTGGCGAGCGGGTCCGCATCCACAACGCGGTGATGGGCGTCGAACGGCTCGGTGTGTGGTCCGGCGCTGAGGCGGCCTTCGAAACGACCGCGCCAACGACGGCCGCCGCCGTCGTGCTCGTCCAGAGCCTCAATCACGGCCCAATTGTCGCTGCGCGCACCGCTTTCGCGCCAAACGGCCCGTCCTGACCCGCCGGCGGGTTCACACAACCCAACTGATCAGCAGCGACAACGTCAAAAAGCTGAGCGCGGTCGTCGCCACCACCGCGGCCGCCGCCGCCACGTCGTCATCGCCATAGGCGGCGACTTGCACGAACACATTCACCGCCGTCGGCGCGCCCGCCATCACGACCCCAACCGCGAGGGTCCCACCGTCGACGCCCAACGCCGACAACACGATCCACGCGAGGGCGGGAAACGCCACCAGCTTCAAGACAACGGGTCCCGCCACAGTGCGCCCGGACGCGGCCAAGAGCTTGGCTTTGTCCGCCATCAAGGTCCCGAGCGCGAAGAGCGCCGCCGGGCTCGCCGCCCCGCCTAAGAGCTCCGCAGTCCGCATCAACGGCGCGGGAGGGCCCACGCTCAGCATCACGCACACGAGCCCCGCAAGCGCGCCCAGCACGATCGGGTTTCGGGCCACGCCCAGCGCGGCTTGACCCGCCGCCGCCATGGGCGTTGCGCCCGCCGCGCGTCCCGCCAGCAGCACCGCCACCGTAATCGGCATCAAGACGGCGTTGTCGATCAGCAGAACCAAAGCCGCTGGCGCCGCCGCCGCCGGTCCGATCACCTCGAGGGTCAAGGGCAGGCCCAAGAAACTCGTGTTGCCGAGAGTGGCGGCCATGGCCGGCGCCCCCGCGCTGCGGCGCGCTCCCCGCGACACGGCCCAACGGGACAGCAACCACGCCGCGGCGAAGTGGATCAGGCCCGCGACGGCGTAGCCCGACGCAAAGCGCGTGTTCACGGACCCCGCCGCGCCCAGCCCTTCGATGACGCTGACAAACAACAGCGCCGGCATCGCCGCGTAAAACACAAACGCGTTGAGCCCCGCGCGCCCGCCCGCGTCCACAACGCCCAGCCGGCCGGCCGCGGCCCCAAACGCGATCAGCGCGAAAAACGGCGCGACGTCACCAATGATGGAACCCATGCCCAGGCCGAACCTCGCGCCAAGGCGCGCGCCGGCGCCGCCGCACTAATGGCGGACCCACGGACTAAGAACAAGATAAGGAGGGTGTCGACCGACGTCGCCACATCCCGGGGGGCTGGGGGCTGTCTGGGTCCGGATCCGCGGCTGACCGCCGATCGACACCGTCAGACTCACCTGACGTCGGGGCGTGTTCGGGGCCAAATGAGGATGATTTTGTGACGGCGTGGCGCGTCGGCCACGGACTCTCGGCTGGCCTTTTGATACTGTATAAGGTTCGATGTGCGTACATGTAACCGAATGGTTCCGCGGTGCGTGGGAGGACCATGAAGTGTGCTGAGGATCCTGCGGTGGACGGCGCGTCGCCGGCCCGCGGTCCGATCTGGTTCCATCGCCGGGAGCTTGATCGCATTTTGAATGTGTATGGGCGGATGGTCGCGGCGGGCGAATGGCGCGACTACGCGATCAACGCGATGCGCGACCGCGCGGTTTTTTCCATCTACCGCCACGCCAGCGAGCGGCCGCTCTACGCGGTCGAGAAGCGTCCGGCCCTGGCCCGTCGCCAAGGCGCCTACGCTGTGATGACTCAGACGGGTCAGATCCTGAAACGCGGCCACGATCTGGCGACGGTGCTGCGCGTGTTCGAGCGGAAGCTCCTGAAAGTCGTGCGCAGCTGACGCGTCCTGCGCCTCGCCGCTCCCGACGCGCTCCCAACAAAGGCGTTGACGCAAAAAGCAACGCCCCGGCCGTGAGGCCGGGGCGTCTCGTCATGCGACTGGGGGCTAACGCCTCGGCGTTACTCCCGCGATCCCAACAGCGACATCAAGATCTGGAAGATGTTGATGAACGCGATGTAGAGGTTGAGCGCGCCGAAATTGGTCATCACCGCCAAGGACCGACCGTCATTGGCGTACGCGTAATAGCTCTCTTTCAAGCCTTGCGTCTGCCACGCGATCACGCCGGCCATCAGCACCAGCACCGCGATCTGAATGCCCAGCTCCAGCAAGCTCGAGCCGACGAAGATGTTGATGACCCCCAGCACGACCATGCCGATCATGCCCATGATCAAGAATGAGCCGATGCCGGACAAATTCCGCTTTGTGGTGTAGCCCCACAAAGACAAGCCGCCGAAGGCCGCCGCCGTCATGGTGAACGCCTGGGCGATCGTTGTGAACGACGCCTGCAGTTCACGCCCGCCATAGGTGCTGAGGCCCGCGCCCGTCTGCGCGGCGAACACCCACACCGCCAGGCCCATGCCGATCAACGTCACGACCGACCAATACAGCAACGCCGAACCCGCAGGCGACGGGTTGCGCATAAAGAACATCGAACCGAACAGGAGCCCGATCGGTCCCCACTGCACCACCAGGCGCAGCGGCGTGCCGAACACGAGCTGTGTCAGTTCCGGGACCGTGCCAACCGCGTAGGCCAAGACGGCTGACAACAGCAGGCCCAAACCCATTTTGTTGTACACGCCGAGCATGAACGCGCGCAGGCCGGCGTCCGCGGCCATATCCATCGGGCGGGCAACGCCGCCGCGCGCATAGGCTTGATTGAAGTCGTTCATCGTCCTCTACCACTCGCTCCTACGACGTTTCGCCGGACACCTTTAAATTGGAGCGAAAGCCACAAAACGCAAGACAAACCGCCACCCACGCACACCATGTCGCGATGGCGCGCTTGACGCCCTTCGGCGCCGGCCACACAGCGCGCCACACCGACGGACACAGGAGTTCGGCTTATGGAGAAACGCCGTCTCGGCCGCACGGACATCATGGTGTCCCGCTGCTGCTTGGGCACCATGACCTGGGGAGAGCAGAACACCGAGGCGGAAGCCCGAGCCCAGATGGACCTCGCCGTGGAGCGCGGCGTTTGCTTCTTCGACACTGCAGAACTCTATCCCGCGCCCGCGCGGGCGGAGACCAGCGGCCGCACGGAGCGCTGCATTGGCGGCTGGTTCAAGGCGTCAGGGAAGCGCGATCAGGTCGTGTTGGCCACCAAGGTCATGGGCCCGAGCGAGCGGGATTGGTTTCGGCGCGATAACCGCCACACCCGCGTCACGCCCGCCCAAATCGACGACGCGGTCGAGCGCAGCCTGCGCCGGCTCCAGACCGACTACATCGACCTCTACCACGTGCACTGGCCGGATCGCGGCGTCGAAGGGTTTGGCTACTACGCCTATGAAGACTACGCGATCGCCGACGCCACACCCTTCGAGGACCAGTTGGAAGCGCTCGCACGCCACGTCGAGGCAGGCCGGATCCGCGCCCTTGGCGTGTCCAACGAAACCCCTTGGGGCGTGATGCAGTTTCTCAAGCTGGCCGAAACGCGCGGCTGGCCGCGCATCGCCAGCATCCAAAACGCCTACAATCTGAACAACCGCGTGTTCGAATACGGCCTCGCCGAGACCGCGCTCCGCGAGGATGTGGGCCTCCTCGCCTACTCGCCTCTCGCGATGGGATATCTGACCGGCAAGTATCGCGACGGCGCTCGGCCTGCGGGGTCGCGCAAGGACAGGTTCGCAGACTTCTTGGCGCGCTACGAGCGCGCGCCGGACGCCGCCGCATGCCATAACGCTTATGTGGACATCGCGTTGGAACACGGCTGGGATCCGGCCCAGATGGCCCTGCGCTTCTGCGACACGCGCCCGTTTTGTACGGCCACCATCACGGGAGCGACCACGCTGGCGCAACTCGCCCGCAACATTGACGCGTTCACGCTGGAGTGGCCGGATGCGTTGGAGACCGCAATCAACGCTCAACACGCCCGCACCCGCTCCCCGGCCCCCTGACCGGCGGCGGCGTCGCCGCGGAGCCCCGCCTAACACCCCAGCTGTGGGTCGAACGCCCGATGAGCTTACGCCTCTTCGCCGCCATACCGGTTCCGGAGGACATCCGCGCCCGCTTGCGCGCGGTGCAGCGGGGCGTGAGCGGCGCGGCCTGGCGGCCGCCGGAGAACTTCCACGTCACGCTGCGGTTCTTCGGCGAGGTCACCGAAGATGTCGCGGCGTCTCTGGACGACGAGCTGGCGCGCGTGCGCTCCGGGCCGTTCGACCTTGCGGTGCGCGGCGCAGGCTGGTTTGGCGCGGCCCGTCCCAGCGCGCTGTGGGTTGGCGTCGATCTCAGCGACGCCCTCGCGACACTCGCCGGCCACTGCGAACGCGCCGCGCGGCGGGTCGGCCTGCCGGCGGACGGACGCAAGTTCACGCCTCACGTCACACTGGCCTATTGCCATGGAACCGGCGTCGACGACGCAGCCCGCTTCGCCCAACGTTTGGCGCGCTTCGAGGCCGAGCCCTTCGTCGTCGATCGCTTTCACTTGTATTCCAGTTGGATGGGCAAAGGGCCGAGCCGATATGTCGCAGAGGCGGAGTACCCGTTGACGTAAAGTGCGGCGCCAAAGCGACCACTAAACGAGACCCGAACTCTGGCAGCCTATAGCCAAACGGCTTGGCCCGAAAACTGTACTTTATCGGCCTCGACTGAGACAAATTTACTCTTTTCGATGTCGTTTCTTAACAAATTTGTCACATGATTCGCTGGCTTGCGCGCGGTGTGGGTAGCGCGTAGAAACGCGGCTCCGAGGGGTGAAGCGCGGCCGTTAAGCACCGGGGCAGCGCCCGACGATCGGATGTCGCCGCTAAAGTATAATCTTTCTCGCGTGGGGTGCCGCTATGGCTACGGAAAAACTAATCTTTCTGCAGCTCAATGAGCTGAACTTCCCGTACATTGATGAGTATATCGCCGCCGGAAAATTGCCGAATTTTGCGCGGTTGTTTTCCGAGCACGGGTACGTCGAGACAACCTCGGAAGACGAACACGAGCTGGCCAACCCGTGGATCCAGTGGCCGACCGTGCACACTGGCATGGACTATGCCGACCACAAGGTCTTCCGCCTCGGGGACATGGTGTATACCGACCACCGTCAGATCTATGACGTGGTTGAAGAAGCCGGATACTCCGTCGCCGCCATTTTGGCCTTTAACTCAAAGAACACCACGAAGAACGCGGCCTTCTGGGTGCCGGACCCCTGGACCGACACGCGTATTGATGCGCCGGCCAGCGTTCAAATGATCAATGAAGCGCTGAAACAAGCCACCGATGATTATGCAAGCGGCAAGCTATCCATCAGCTCCCTCATGAAGGTGGCGTTTGGCGGCGCGCGCAATCTGAGCTGGAAAGAGATCCCGGAGTATCTCCGCGGGACCACCGGGTACGCGCTGAAGGGTCACAAGTGGATGCGCGCGATTGTGGCGGACCGCTTGCTGGCCGACGCGTTCATCACACAGGTGCGCAAGTCGAAGCCGGACTTCTCGACGGTCTTCCTGAACGGCGGCGCGCACCTTCAGCATCACTATCTGTTCTCGTCGCTGGGCTATAAAGGCGACAAGAAAAACCCGACCTGGCATGTGCCGGAGGGCGAAGATCCGCTCTACGACATTTTGAAAACGTACGACGTCGTGTTGGCGGATGTTGAAAAACTCGCCGCTGATATTGGCGCCCGCATCATCGTCGCCACGGGACTGCATCAAGACCCGCATGAACGTGAGACGTGGTACTATCGGCTCGATGACCAGGCCCCGTTCATGAAGAAGATGGGGATCGACTTCAAAGACACCTACCGTCTGATGACGGAAGATTTCGTGCTGGTGTTTGAGAATGAAGAAGAAGCTCGTCGCGGCGAGGAAATGGTGCTGAGCATCGAAGCGATCGACGCGCCGGACATCTTCTACGTCGAGACGGCCGACCGCGCGGTCCGCACCATGAACCGCGGCCCGCAAGTTTTCTACACCGAGAACCGGGGCGACACGATCTACGTGCAGCTCAAACCGGTCGCACGGCCGATCCCCGAAAACCTCGCGGTGCGGCGTGGCAATCTCGTGGAAGAGAACTTCGGGAAGCTGGTGGAGATGGCGCAATATAAAAACACGCACCACCACCCCATCGGCTATTATTCCGATTACAAGTTCCGCAAAGGTCAACTGCCGGCGCAATTCCCGCTTCGCGACGTCTTCAGTCTGATTGTGGACCACTTCGGCATCGCCCACCCCAACGTCGAGAAGATGGATCGCGCCCTCTACGGCGCGTTGCATGGTGGCGGCGCGGCGGTGGCCGCCGAGTAGACCGGCCAGACGGACTTAGTCCCGCGAATTTGACGAAGCCCACCCGCTCTCCGGAGAGCGGGTGGGCAATTTTTATCGCGCCGACGGCGCCGTCACGCGTCCGCGCCGCCAAGGCTCGCAATCAAACCATCGCTGGCGGCTTCGACCAAATCGAGCACCAACTCAAACCCGTCTGGCCCAGCGTAGTAGGGATCGGGAACCTCCGCCGCGCCGGCATGAGGCGCATACGTCATGAGGAGCTGAGGCCGCGCCGCCTCCGGCCGCCACGCCGGACGCAGCCGGTCCAAAGCGTCGATGTTTGAGGCGTCCATAGCCAGGACGTGGTCGAACGCCACAAAATCGTCCGGCGTCACCTCCCGAGCCCTAAGGCGCGTCAGGTCATACCCGCGCAGCGCGGCGTGCTCGATCGCCCGGGGATCCGGCGGCAGACCCGCATGCCAACCGCCTGTCCCGGCGCTGTCGGCGCGCACCAAAAGGCCCGCCGCCTCCGCGCGCGCGCGAAACACGGCCTCCGCCGTGGGGGATCGACAGATGTTGCCCAAACACACAAACAGGATCCGGTGCATCCCACCTCCGACGGTCGCCGCGCCACCGCCCCGGTCCCACACCGCGCGCACGGCGTCCAGCCCGGCTCGAAGCCTGCGTGCAATCGCCGCGACGGGTTTCGACCGCCGCCGCGTTTTACGCGTGGGCTGGAATCAAACGAGCCGTCGGTGCGGGACCGGCGAGGGGGAGATGCATGACACACGCGCACACAGCCGCCGTCTGCGCGGCGGCGGGCTTCATCTGTCTGGGCGTCGCGCCAGCGGCGTCCGCCCAGAACATCAGCACGTCAACCGCCGTCGGGGTGGACTACAGCGTCGGCGACTTCGACTTAGACGACGAAACGACGCTGATCGCGGTTCCCGTCAGCGGACGCGCAAAATGGCGCGATTGGTCGCTGCAGGCGGCGGCGTCCTACGTCTCCATCGACGGACCAGGCGTGTTCGACGGCGAGAACGTTGTCGGCGGTCTTGGCGGCTCGGGCTTCTTTGGCGGAGACCGCGACGTCACGGACGAGCAGATTGAGGCGTTCTGCGCGCTCCCGGAAAACGTCAATCGGCTGATCTGTCGCTTGCGCGAGTCGCGCGGCGGCGAGGAGGGCGACGGCTCCGTCTCTGGTTTCAGCGATCTGATCCTCACCCTCGGACGCAGCTTCACCCTCGGGCCCAACGGCGACACGTCGCTCGTTCTCGCCAGCGGCGTCAAAGTGCCGACCGGCGACGAGGACAAGGGCCTGAGCACCGGCGCCGCCGACGGGCGCTTCCGCGCGACCTTGGAACAAGCCTTGGGCATGGATTTCTTCGCCACCGGCACCGTGGGTTATGTCGTTCGCGGCGACAGCGACGACACCGAATTCAACAACACCCTGGCGCTCCAAGCAGGCGTGGGCGGGTACCTGGGCCGGACCTGGGTCTACTCGGTTGAAGCGGACTACCGCCAAGCGTCCATTGACGATGTCGAGGACGCGATCGAAGCCGGCGTGTATGTGACAAACCTGATCCACCCCCGCGTGGCCGTGGTCGGCTACGGCTACACCGGGTTCACCGAAACGAGCCCGGACTACGGCGTCGGCCTGTCCTTGTCGATTCAGCTGACGCCATGACACAGCCTGCGACGGAGCCTCGCTGGGCGCGCGTTGAAGTGTTGCACGCGCCCGCGGGGGGCGCCGGACACGAAGAGAGAACTCCGATGAGACACCTGATCGTCCTCGCCGGCGCCGCCGGCCTCGTCGCCGCGCTCACGCCAGTGGCGGCGTCCGCCCAAGCCAGCGACCGCGCCGCGCGCATTGCGGAACGCGCCGAGCGGGCTGCGGAACGGGCCGCCGCACGCCAAGAGCGTATTTTGGCGCGTTTGGACCAAATCGACCCAGCCGAACTCGCGGCCCGCCTCAATGAGCGCGGCGCGCGCCTTGCCGACCGGTACGAAGCGTTGGGCCTGAGCCCGGACTCTCTGCGGGTCGACTACGCCGAACGCTTGGCCACGGTCACCGCCGATGAGGTGGCGGTGCGCCTGGCGGCGGTTGAGGAGAACTATCAAACCTTGATCGACCTTCTGAACGACACCACCCGCGAAGACCGCGTGGTCGCGCGGCTGGAGCGGGCCGACGCCGAAGCGATCGCGGACTCCTTGTCGGCGTTTGGCGAGGCGGCGCTCGATCGCTTTGACGAACTGGGCATCGACCCGAACTCGGTGATTTACGAGCGCGCCATCGCGCTGGCGTCGGTCACCTCCTTCGATGTGGAGGAGAAGATTGAGGCGCGCATCAACAATGTCCGCGTCATCGCCGACGTGATTGAGGACGCGCGGGATGGCGGCGACGCGCCGGAGGCCGAAGCGCCGGAGATGGAGCCGGCCGAGTAGCGGTCTCGCGGCGCCGAGACATGGCGCAAAGCCAAAAAAAAGGCGAACCCCGAAGACGCCCCGGCCCGGCGCGCTGCGCTGGCCGGGGCGTCCCTTGGGGGTTTGACGGGGCGGGTTTGACGGGGCGGGCTTGACCGGACGCGCCGCCTGCGGTTGTCACAGGGCATGAACAGCCCGCGCGCGCCCCGTATTCTTGTGCTCACCGGCGCCGGCGTGTCCGCTGAGTCTGGGCTTGGCACATTCCGCGATCGCGACGGGGTCTGGGCGAAGTTTGATCCCTACGCCCTCGCGACGCCGGAGGGCTTCGCCACCGATCCGGTTCAAGTCCACGCGTTCTACAACATGCGACGGCGGGACCTGCTGACGACCCAACCCAACGCCGCCCACCACGCGCTGGCGACGCTCGAGCAGCGCCTCGCCGCCGCCGGCGGCGCGCTCACGGTGGTGACGCAAAACATCGATGACCTCCATGAGCGGGCGGGTTCCCGCACCGTGGTGCACATGCATGGCGAGCTGCGCAAAGCCCGGTGCGACGGCGTCGCCGCGGCCGGCCGCGGCGACGATGGGTGCGGCGCGATCTCGCCATGGGACGGCGACTTGAGCCTGGAGACCGCCTGCCCGGCTTGCGGCCTCATCGGCGTGATGCGCCCGCATGTGGTGTGGTTCAACGAAATCCCGCTTTATCTCGACGACATCGCCGACGCGTTGGATCGAATTGACGTGTTCGTCGCCATCGGCACCAGCGGCGCGGTGTGGCCGGCCGCGGGCTTTGTCCTCGAAGCCAAAGCGCGCGGCGCCCGCACCCTTGAACTCAATCTGGAGCCCAGCGACGGCGCCGCCGCCTTCGACGACGCGCGCTACGGCCCCGCCACGACGGTTGTGCCCGCTTGGGTCGAGGAGATCAGCGCCACAGTCGGCTGAGACGCCGGCCTACTCGCCCCGGGACAGCGGCCGCGAGGCCGGATACGCCTCAGACTGCCGCCACACTTCCGGCAAGCGGCACGACAGAATGAACGGCTCAAACACCGAGCCGATCAAAAGACGCCGCGCCGCAACATCCGCGACCGCCACAGAGCTCCCGGACACATCGGTCCCATCGCTCAAGAACACCTGATCGCCCTCGCCCGCCTCCGGATCAATGATGATGACTTGGGACGGCGAACGCCGGTCGGCGTCGCCGGCGTGGCCCAAGAACGAGACCAGCTTCGGGTGCGCGCCAATCCACAAAAGCCCGCTCTCATCGCGAAGAATGTTGTCCACCCCCGTGCCAATGAACTCCCGGCGATCAAAGGCGAGCGTGTTGGTGGCCGGGTCCCGGCGGTAGAGCGCAAGGCTGCGCCCCATCGTTTCCGCGACGTAGAGCGTCCCGCCGTCGCCGCTGAGGGCCAAACCGTTGGCGAAGGCGAGCCCGTCAGCCACAACCCGCGCGCCCGAAGCGTCGATGTGTACCACTTGGCCGGTGCGTCGGCGCAGCAGCGCCTCCAGCACCTGTCCCGCGTCGCCCGACGCGGCGGAGTCCAAGGTGACGAACGCCTCCGCCGGGCCAAGCGCGAGCACCTCGTTGGCATGGACCAACAGCGGATCGCTCAAGCTGCGCTCCAGGCTGAGACGCCCATCGTCAACGCGGAACACGTCAATCCGATCCCCCCCGGACGCGTGGTTGATCACGAACAACCGCGGCACCCCCTCCCCATCACGATGAAAATCAAGACCATGGGGGCTGAAATCCGCTGGCGCGCCCTTGGTTATGTCCACCGGCTGAGCGCCCTCAGGCTCGTCCAACGACAGGGCCCAAACCGCCCCGCGCGCGCCCTCGGCCCGGCGATCGACGCCGGCGGCGTAAACGACCCGCGCCTCACGATCGACCGTCATATCCTCCGCGCCGACAAAGCCAGCCAGACGCACGCACTCACCGTCAAACCGCGGCACGAGCGTCGTGAATTCGCCAGCGTCGCTGAACGCGCGCAAGACCATCGCCGACGCCAGGATCACGAGGCCAACCCCAAGCCCCACCAAAAGCCGTCTCATCGCCGCGCTCCCCTTGGCGTCAATCAACTCCAGGCGCGCCTTGCCTGGTCGCTTTGATTTGGGTATAGGGCGCGCTTGGCTGAACGCACGTCAGCCGCGCCTTATCCCACCGCCCGTGAGACGATGAAAGCCGCGCCATGAAGAAAGAAGGACATCCGGACTACCACATGATCAATGTGGTGCTCACGGACGGCACGACCTATCAGACCCGCTCCACCTACGGGGAAGAAGGCGCGACGCTGACGCTGGACATTGACCCGCGCGTCCATCCGGCGTGGACCGGCGGCAACCAGCAGCACTTGACCAAAGGCGGCCGCGTGAGCCGCTTCAAGGACAAATTCAAGGGCTTTGTGAAATAGCCGCCGACGCGTTTCACGAACGACGCGGCTGCGCGAACGCCGCTTCCAACGCCGCCAATTGGCGCGCGACCGGATTGGGTTGCGGCGTGGCTCCGGGGCGCGACGACAACCGCTCGTCCAGCCGTTCCACACGCACATAGAGGCGGTCGCAACGCGCGATCAGATCCACAAGCGCGTCCGGCACTTCGTCGCGCCCTTGCAGCCGCGCGCTGGCGTCATCGCCCCCCTTGAGCAACCGGTACTGCTCCGCGCGAGCTTCGTCGTTGTCCAACTCGCCGTCTCGCACCGCCTTGTGCACCAACAGCCAGGACGCAATCTGCATCAGGCGGGTCGTCAGTCGCATGCTGCGCGCCGCGTACGCCAACGCGCCGTCACGCGACAGCTCGCGCGCCGCCTCACGACCCGGCCCCTCAAGATACGCGGAGGTCTCCTGAACGAGGCCCATCCCCTCGTCAAACGTCCGCTGAAACAGGTCCGACCGCGCGAAATCGATCGGTGAAATCGGAAACGGCTCCGGCGACATGACGCCCACCCCTTATTGTGGCCACGAGGGCTGTTTTTCACGCGTCGGCTTTGCAAACGCCGCGCCAGCCGCCGACGCGCAACAGCAAGACGCCGCGTCGCGCGTCCGAAACGCCTCACGAGCCGCCAAACACCGCCTCCGCCGCCGCACGCCCGGCGCGTTTGGCCGTCAACTCCGTTTCCACCCGAGCGATCTCCGCCCGCAACGCCTCCACGCGCGCCTCCAAGTCTTCGATCGACAAGGGCGCGAGGTTGTCTCCAAGGCTCACCGCCTGCGCGGCGGGCGAGCGGCTGTCCTCGTCAAACATCCGCAGCTCCCTCAGATCATTGCTTCGCTTCCGAACACTGATCATAACCGCAAAGCCGAACGCGAATCGATGGGAGGCCGCCGATGGATCACACGCAGGCGTCACCCTCGTCCTCAGCGGCGATGCGCGCCGTCTTCGCCGAACCGCCTGGCGGCCCTGAGGTCCTGACCCTTCGCGAGACACCCACGCCCCAACCCGGTGCGGGGCAGGTGCGCATCAAAGTCGCGGCGGCCGGCGTGAATCGGCCAGACGCCATCCAGCGCGAGGGGCTCTATCCGCCGCCCGCCGGCGCGCCGACCTCGCTTGGACTGGAAGTGTCCGGCGTCATCGACGCCGTCGGACCCGAGGTGGCTCGGTTCGCCAAGGGCGACGCCGTGTGCGCGTTGATCAGCGGCGGCGGCTACGCCGACTACGCCCTCGCCGACGAAGGCGCGACGCTGCCGCCTCCGGAGGGCGTCAGCCTGCGCGACGCCGCCGGTCTTCCTGAAACCGCGTTCACAGTGTGGACAAATGTGTTCGAGCGAGGAGGCCTCCGCCCAGGGGAGACGCTGTTGGTCCATGGCGGAGCGAGCGGCATTGGGGTGATGGCGATCCAAATGGCCGCCGCGTGGGGCGCCCGCGTGATCGCAACGGCCGGAAGCGACGCCAAATGCGTCCTCTGCGAAGACTTGGGCGCGGCGCGCGCCATCAACTACAAGCGCGATGACTTCGCGCCCATCTTGCAGGATCTCGGCGGCGCGGACGTCATCCTCGATATGGTTGGCGGCGATTACACGCCACGCAATCTGGCGACGCTGCGTCAGGATGGGCGGCTGGTTCAGATCGCCTTCCTGCGCGGCCCCCGCGCGGAGATCGATCTGTCGCGGATCATGCGCAAACGTCTGACGGTGACCGGCTCCACCCTGCGCGCCCGTCCAGCGGACGAGAAAGCGCGCATCGCCCGCGCGGTGGAGGAGACCGTGTGGCCGTGGATCGCCGACGCCCGCGTGCGCCCGATCATTGACAGCGTGTTCGCGCTCACGGACGCGCGCGCCGCCCATGAGCGCCTGGAGAGCGGCGACCACGCCGGCAAGATCCTGCTCATTCCCTAGGCGACGCCGGCGCTTTCCCCGCGCCCGACGATCACCGCCCGTTTCAACTGGCGGCGAACTCCGCTATATGCCCAGGTGAGAGCGCGACGACGGTACGCGCATCGCCCCCTGGACTGATGCTGCGGCCGAACGCCGGGCCGGCTCCGGCCCCGCGGAGCGCGATCGTCGTCGTCGTGACCCAAGGACACGCGATGACGGCGCGCCCAAAGCCGAGAGGAGAACAACGCGCATGGCCGAGATCCTGATGCCCAAAGCCACGGCCGTGTGGCTGATCGATAACACCGGGCTCACCTTTGAGCAGATCGCGGAGTTTTGCGGCCTGCACACGCTCGAAGTGAAGGGCATCGCCGACGGCGACATCGCCGCCAGCGTCCGCGGCGCGGATCCCATCGCCAACGGACAACTCACGCGCGAAGAGATCGACGCGGCGGAGAAGGATCCCGAACACCGTCTCAGCGCCAAAACCTCACCGACCCATCAGCTTGTGAAGAAGCGCAAGACCGGGCCGCGTTACACGCCGTTGTCCCGCCGCCAAGAGCGGCCGAACGCGATCGCGTGGATGGTCAAGCATCACCCCGAAGTCTCCGACCCGCAAATCGCAAAACTGATCGGCACGACCAAGACGACGATCGAAGCGGTGCGTTCCCGCACGCATTGGAACGCGAGCAACATCCAGCCGCAGGATCCCGTCGCCTTGGGATTGTGCTCTCAGCTCGACCTGGATGAAGTCGTGCGCAAGGCCGCCGCCAAACGCCGCGCCAGCGCGCCGGCGGAGCCGGAGGGCGCCGCCCTCGAGCCGATCGCCGAGTCTGGTCCTGCGCCGGCCGAGGCGGATGCGCTCCAGGAGGACGAGGCTTTCGACGGGCCGCGCGTGGAAGAATCCCTCGACGCCGACGCGGTGTTCGCCAACATGGGCGGCGCATCCGTTTCCGAGGACCGCGACGAGGACGCCGATCACCCCTAACGGGAACGCGAGCGCCCGGCGTGGCTAGTCCTGCCGCACCAGCGTGTTCAACGCCAAACGCCCGCCGTCGACATAGATGACCTGGCCGGTGATGTAGCTGGCGTCCTTGGACGCCAGAAACGCCGCAGCCCCGGCCACTTCGTCGGGGTCGCCGACACGCTGGAGCGGCGTTCGGGCCATAATCGCTTTCACGCCCACCTCGTCGCCCAACACCGCGCGCAGGACATCGGTGTTGATGCTGCCAGGCGCGACCGCGTTCACCCGCACCCCCACGGGGGCCAGACTTAAGGCCATGGCGCGGGTGAGCTGGTTTACGCCCCCTTTTGAGACGCAGTAGGCGAGTTGGTCCGGCATCGCGGTGACTGAGTTGACGGAGGACATGTTCACGATCGCGTAGCGCTTGCGCACGTCGTCGAGCCGCTCGCCGTCGTCCTTGATTTGCGCCGCCATTTGCCGCGCCACCGCTTGGCTGACGAGAAACGCGCCTTTGAGATTGATGGCGAGCAAGCGATCGAACGCCGCTTCCTCCAAGCTGAAGAGATCGCCCGGCGAGACAACGCCCGCGTTGTTGATGAGGACGTCCACCCGCCCAAACCGCGCCAGCGTCTCCGCCACCATGTTGTGGACATCCAGCCGATCGCTCACGTCACAGCGGACAAAGACGGCGCGCTCCTCGCCGCCCGGCAGACCATCCACCTCCGCGCGGCCTTGAGCCTCATCAATGTCAGAAACGACGACGCGAAAGCCGTCCTCGGCGAACCGCCGCGCGCACGCCAAGCCGATGCCGCGCGCAGCGCCGGTGACCACTGCAACCCGCTCCGCCATCACCCCGCCCCTGCTTCTCGCCGTTGATCGGGCGGGACCCTAGGACTCCTCGGGACGATCGCCAAATCGGCGCAACCTGGAGACGCACAGGTCAGGCCACCAAACCCGTCGCGCTTAAAACTCCGTCCAATCGTCTTCCGCGCCAACGGCTTTGGGAAGCGGCGGCGGCGGCGCATCCATCTCAACAGGCGGCGCATCCGCGGGCGCATCCACCGGCGCCGCCCCGGCCGCCACCCCGCTTGCGAGGGAGCGCAGCGCCTCTTCACTCGCCCCGCCCGCTTCCGCGGAGGCCTGGATCGCCTCTTCGACATGGGAGACGCGCTCGAGAATCGCTTCCAGCGCCGCGCCCGCATCGCGAACGAGCCGCACGCCGCCCTCAACTTCGGTGTTGGAGCCTTCAATGAGCTGACGAATGTCGCGCGCCGCTTCTGATGACTGCTGCGCCAGACGCCGCACCTCCGCGGCGACGACCGCAAAGCCGCGCCCCGCCTCCCCGGCGCGCGCGGCCTCCACCGCGGCGTTCAACGCGAGCAGATTGGTCTGAAACGCGATGCCGTCGATCAAGCCAATGATCTCCACAATGCGTCCCGACGAGCCTTCGATCCGCGCCATAGCGTCGATGGCGTCCCGCGCCAGCGTTGAGCCGTCTTCCGCGGCCTGGCGGGTCTCACGCGCGTGATCCGCGGCCGCTTGCGCCCGCTCCACGGTGTCGCGAACATGCGCGACAATGCGCTCGCCATCGCGCTTCATCGCGGTCAGGTCCGCGTCCCGTTGGTCCGCAAGAGCGCGCGCGGCGGCGAGATCCGTGCTCAACCCATCGCGAACCGTCGTCGCGTCGGACGCGGCGTCCCGGGCCGCGCGCATCGCCTCAGACCGTTGCGCAATCAAATCCGTCAGCGCGTTCGACACCGGCTGCAGGGCGGCGTCCGCCGTGAGGGCGCTGGGCAAAGCCGCGGCGTCCGGCGACGCCACGCCCCGCACGCCGTCGGCGACGGTGTCCGCCAACACAGCCACACGCTGTCCGGCCGCCACGAGCGCATCAAACGCATCGCGGGCCAGGCCCCCGGCCGGAGGCGTGCACGCGCTCAGGTCGTCTCCCGCCGCGAAGGTCGCGTGCGCCTGCACGAACGCATCCCAGGAGGCCGCGTCGCCATAGCGCGCCTCCAAAGCCGCCGCTTCGCGCTGAGCCGCGGCCGCCTCGCCCTCTGCGGCGTCAACGCGCCCGTGAGCGTATTCGACCCGGCTCGCCAAAACCGCAAACTGCGCATCGGCCGATCGGCGCATCAGCAGGATCGCGCCAATGCACGCGCCCGTCAGCGCGACCGCGGCGACCGCACCGGCGCCGCCGGCGATCGCCCCCGCGATCAGAGTCAACACGGCGCCGAGGCCCGCAGCGGCCCACGGCCCCCGACGACGCAGATACGAATAGTCCAAAAGCGGCGCCAAATTCATGCCGGCGGTCTCCCTTCGGCGCGCGACGAACGCCCCGCACGCGTCTGGCGTAAAGGACGCGGGCTTATAGGCCGTTAAGCAGTGCGCTGTAGGCTCTCACCCACTCAAAAACGCCGTCCGCGCCATCGGGAGCTTGCCAGCGTGGCGTCTTCGCCCTGCCCCTCGCCGCACACGCCCGCGCGGTCCCTGAGCCTCCAGGGCTTCCACCTCAGCGAGACCGAGTTTGAGACGATCCGCCAAGTCGCGCGGGACACCGCCGGCATTGTCCTCGCCGACTCCAAGCGCGACATGGTGGCCAGCCGCCTGAGCCGCCGCCTGCGAACGTTAGGATGCCCTGATTTTGCGAGCTACCTCAGCCGCTTGTCCGGCGGCGGCGGCGCTGAGGAAGTGATCGAACTGCTCAACAGCATCACCACCAATGTCACCGCCTTCTTCCGCGAGGCGCATCACTTCAACGACCTCTCCGCGCTTCTGCGCGCCCAGCTCGACGCCGGCAAGCGGCGCTTTCGCTTCTGGTCGGCCGGCTGCGCCACGGGCGAAGAGCCGTACTCCATCGCGGCCATCGCGCACGACGCGTTCAAGGACGCCCCGTTTGTCGACTGGAGAATTCTCGCCACCGACATCGACACCAACGCGCTGAACACCGCGCGCGCCGGACGGTACGCCGCCGCCGCCCTGAACGACATCGACCCCGCGCACCACGCGCTGTTTTCCGCCGACGACGCGCACATCGAAGCGCGGCCGGCGCTTCGCGATCGAATAGCCTTCAAGCGCCTCAACCTCATCGAGCCCTGGCGCATTAACGGCCCGCTCGACGCAGTTTTTTGTCGAAACGTCACGATTTATTTCAGCCAAGCCACCAAAGTCGACATCCACCGCCGCATGGCGGCGCTGCTCAGCCCTCATGGCCGGTTCTATATCGGCCACGCCGAGACGGCGGACGCGCGTGCGCTCAACCTGGCGTTGGCGGGGCGCACGACCTATGCGCCCGCCGTGAAGGAGACGCGACCATGACCGTGCGCGTTGTGATCTGCGACGACAGCCGCCTGATGCGTGAGCTGCTGACCCAGGTGCTGAACCGCGAAGAGGGCGTCGCCGTCGTCGGCGTCGCGGGCGACCCCTACGAAGCGCGCGACGTGATCAAGTCCGTCAACCCAGACGTCATCACGCTCGACATCGATATGCCGCGCATGGACGGCTTGACCTTTCTCGACCGTCTCATGCGGCTGCGCCCCACGCCCGTCATCATGATCTCGACCCACACCGCCGTGGGCGCGGACCTGACAATCCAGGCCCTCGAACGCGGCGCCGTCGACGCCGTGAGCAAACCGCGCAACTTGTCGGGCGACGCGTTTGACCGTTTCTCCCGCGACCTGGGCGCCCGGGTGCGCTCGGCGGCTCGCGCAAAAGTCGAACCGACGCCCGCCCGCGCCCCTGGGTCGCAGCGCGTGCAAGGCGGACGCATTCGGTCGCAAGCCGTCATCGCGGTGGGCTCCTCCACCGGCGGCGTCGAGGCGCTGAACGGCTTTTTGGCCGCGTTGCCGGCCAGCGCGCCGCCGATTGCGATCGCTCAGCATATGCCCGCGCGGTTCACGGGGCACTTGGCCACGCGGCTGAACGATCGGCTGCCCCTCACGGTGCGCGAAGCCGCCGATGGCGCGGTCATCCGCCAAGGCGAGTGCGTCATCGCCCCCGGCGACCGG
Source organism: uncultured Caulobacterales bacterium (assembly GCA_964526675.1). GTDB lineage: Bacteria > Pseudomonadota > Alphaproteobacteria > Caulobacterales > Maricaulaceae > CAZADA01. The sequence continues at coordinate 32,984 of CAZGLY010000011.1, read as the reverse complement.
CACCTGCGGCTGGAGGCCGTCGCTGGCGCTGAGGGCGGCGGTTACCGGTGCCGCCTCTCGGACGAAGACACCGAAACGCACCGCCCGTCCGTGGACATCCTGTTTCACTCAGCGGCCACAGCCGCCGGCCGCGATGGCGTCGGCGTCGTGCTCACCGGCATGGGAAACGACGGCGCGGCGGGTTTGGTTGCGATGCGCGAGGCCGGCGCGGCCACCTTTGGGCAATCGAAATCGAGCGCTTTGGTCTACGGCATGCCGAAAGCGGCGAAAGCCGCCGGCGCCGTCCAACGCGAGGGCCACTTGGACGAACTCGCCGCGTGGTCGATGGACGCCGCACGCGCCGACGACAACGCCGCTACGGAGGTCCGCTATGCCAAAGGCGCGTGACCTGCGTGTCCTGATCGTGGACGACCAAACCAGCATGCGGCAGTTGGCCCGCTACGCGCTGCAGCAGCTGGGCGTGGTCAATGTGCGCGAAGCCCGCAATGGCCGTCAGGCGCTCGAAGTGTTGGCCAAGCATAAAGTCGAACTCGTCCTGTCCGATTGGCACATGGACGAGATCGACGGCCTGACCCTCTTGAAGCTTCTGCGCAAACATGAGCGCAGCAAGACCGTGCCCTTTATTATGGCCACGGGTCACGGCGATCGCGAATCCGTCGTGGAGGCGATCCAGGCGGGCGTGAACAACTACATTGTGAAGCCCTATGACGTGGCAACCCTCCGCAAGAAGGTTGAGGCGGTCATAGGCGCGCTCGCCTGAACGCCTGCGCGATCAGGCCCGGCTTTCGAGCGCCGCGATTTCGTCCTTTAGCCGCAATTTCTGTTTCTTAAGCACCGCTAAGCGATCGAGATCAGCGCCTGGACGCTTCAGCTCCGCCTCCAAGGCCTGGTGTAAGTCCCGGTGACGGGCCGACAATTCCCGAATGCGCGCATGCACAGCCATACTCGCCTCCTCATTGTGGTGCTCATGTCGCAATAAGATCACACTTCAACGAGGTGAGTCACGACCCGCGGCGCCAGGCGCGCGCGCGGCGAGCTCCTTCTGCGCCACACACGCCTTTACAGGGCCGCTGACGACCGCCATTTTCCTGTGGAAAATCCCCGATGGGCTGCGGAGAATTTCTGGACGCACGATGGAAAACGGGGCCAACGACACCGCGCTCCAGGCGCGCTTGTACGACCTTCGGGAAGAGCATCGCGCCCTTGATGACGCGGTCGCGGCCATGGCAGCCACAGGCGTGCGCGATCAGCTCAAACTGACCCGGCTTAAGAAGCGCAAGCTGGCCCTGCGCGATGAGATTTGCTGGATCGAGAATCAACTGAACCCGGACATCATCGCCTGATCGGGCTCGCTGCGCCGGTCCGGATCCCGTTACGACGCCGCGAGTTTGACCTTGCGCGCGTACATCGCCTCATCGGCGCGCGCCACGACATGCTGGGCCATCTCCCCTGGACGAACCGCCTCCGCGCCGCACGTGCAGGTCACCGTCACGGCGCGCCCTTCGAAATCGGCCGGGTCAGCCGCGATCGCCCGGCACAGGTCGAACGCGCGCGCCAACGCCGCAGCGTGATCCGCGTGGGACAACGCCACCGTGAACTCGTCGCCGCCCATGCGGCCCACGATGTCGCTGGCGCGGGTCCGCCGGCGCAAAATCTGCGCGACATGGCGGATCACGGCGTCGCCAGCGGCGTGGCCGAAACGATCGTTGACGCTCTTGAAGGCGTCCAGATCCAAGTAGATGAGGCTCACCGCACCGCCATAACGCGCGGCATGCGCAATCATACGGTCGAACTCGCGCAAGAACGCGCGCCGATTCAACACATCCGCCAATGGATCGGTGTCCGCGAGCGCTTCCAACTCCGCCACACGCCGCCGCAACCGCGCGGCCTCATCGTGCAGCCGGCCCATTTCGACCAACAAGCGCAGCATCTCCGCACGCACAGCCGCCGAGACCGCGGCGCCGCGCGTCTGCGTGGCGCGCTCACTCGACGACTCCGCGACAGCGTCCTCGGGGCCAGCAGGCAGCCCGAAATCTGGCCCAAGATCGGGACCAGACAGAGGGTCAAAGGCGTGCCGGTGAAGAGCGTCCATGAGGTCGGTCGCAAGATGACAGCAATGTGTGCGACTAGACCGTGACGTCGTTAAGAAACCCCTTCTCTCCGACCCCCAAGTGACGAGAGCGCAGGCTTGACCCAGGACACGCCGTGCGTATCGTCCCGCGCTCCACTCGCCGAGGACCCTCCAGCATGGCGGAAACCGCGCCCATCGCGATCATCATGGGCTCACAGTCGGACTGGCCCACAATGGCCGCGGCCGCCGGCGTTCTGGACACCCTGGGCGTCGCCTACGAGGTGCGGATCGTGTCCGCCCATCGCACGCCGGACCGCCTAACGGCCTTCGCCAAGGACGCCCGCGCCCGCGGCGTGCGCGTCATCATCGCCGGCGCCGGCGGGGCGGCGCACCTTCCCGGAATGACCGCCGCCATGACGCCGTTGCCCGTGTTCGGCGTACCGGTGCAGTCGAAAACGCTGTCTGGGCTCGACAGCTTGTTGTCGATCGCGCAGATGCCCAAAGGCGTGGCCGTGGGCACGCTGGCGATCGGCGACGCAGGCGCGTTCAACGCCGGCCTTCTGGCCGCGCAAGTGCTCGCGCTCACGGACGCCGCGCTCGCGGATCGCCTAGACGCGTGGCGACAGGCCCAAACGGACTCCGTCGCGCTCCATCCCGAGATCGACTCCACCGCCCGTACGAGCGACCGCTCATGACCACGCCCGATGCGCGCGCCGGCGGTCCCATCGCGCCTGGCGCCACGATCGGCGTGGTGGGCGGCGGCCAGCTGGGGCGCATGATCGCCCTGGCCGCAGCGCGCCTCGGCTTCGACGTCCATGTGTACGCGACGGAACCGGACGCGCCCGCCGCTCGCGTTGCAGCGGCCGCGACTGTGGGCGCCTTTGACGACCTCGCGCGTCTCAAGCGCTTCGCGGAGCCGTGCGCCGTGATCACCCACGAGCTCGAGCATCTGCCGGTGGATGCGCTCATGGCTCTGCACGCGTCGAAGCCGGTGCGCCCGACGCCGCGGGCCGTGGCGATCGCCCAAGATCGTCTCGAGGAAAAGCGCTTTGCGGCCGCGTGCGGGGCCGCGACGGCCACGTTCGCCACGATCGACGCAGCCAACGACGCGGAGACGGCGCTCGCGGCCGTGGGCGCGCCGGCGATCTTCAAGACGCGCCGGTTCGGCTATGACGGCAAAGGCCAAGCCCTGGTCCGCTCTGCGGCGGACATCCACGAGGCGTGGGCGGCGCACGGCCGGGCGCCGGCGATTGTGGAAGGCGTTGTGCGGTTTCACCGCGAGGTCTCGGTGATCGGCGCACGCGGCGTGGACGGCGCGTTCGCGGCGTACGACTTGGCCGAAAATCGGCATGAGGAGGGGATCCTCCGGGAAAGCCGCGCCCCCGCGCCCGACAGCGCAGCCTTGCAGGATGACGCGGTCGGCTTCACGCGCCGCATGATGGACCGGCTGGACTATGTCGGCGTGATGGCGGTGGAATTCTTCGACGCTCCGGGCGGACTGTTGGTCAATGAGATCGCTCCGCGGGTCCACAACTCCGGTCACTGGACCGACGGCGGCGCCTGGTGCGATCAGTTCGAACAGCACGTGCGCGCGATCGCCGGTTGGCCTTTGGGCGATCCAGCCCGTCGCGGCGGCGAGGTCGTCATGACCAACCTCCTGGGCGAGTCCGTGAACGCGGCGACTGAGCTGCTGCGCGACCCGCGGCTGCGGCTGAATCACTACGGCAAACGCGCCGCGACGCCGGGGCGGAAAACCGGCCACATCACACGCGTTTCGTGATCCGTATGACGGACGCCCACACAAAAACCATCGTCAACGGTGACAGGGTGCGGCAATACGCGATGTGGACGCGCTAAAACAGCCTTGCCACTACTATGGGTATTCGACACAGACTATGGTGCCGCAACATGCTGAGTAAGCCGCTCCTCACGGTGCACGAGACCGCCGACCGCCTCAAGGTCAAAGAAAGCACCATCCGCGCTTGGATTCGCCAGCACAAGCTGCGGGCGATCAAGTTCGGCCGCGAGTGGCGCATCGCCGTGGTCGATCTCGAGCATTTTCTGAATGAGAACGCGAACGTCGCGCCCACCCGGCCCAACGCCGAGCCGGTGGCCCCCTCGCGGCGCACCTAAGGGCGCTTTGGGATCTCAGCGCTGACCGTGCAGCCCGCTCCGTGGCCGGCGCGGATACCGCAACCGCGCCAGACCGTCGACCAAAGAGGGGCCGTTGTCGGTCCACGAACGCAGCCGCGCTTTCACCTTCTCAAACCGCATCACGTCCTCAATGCGCGCGTCCAACACACGCCAAGGCGTGTCGTCCGCCGGTCCGGACGCGTTGAGCCACGCCGGCGTCACGACCGCGAACACCCCGCTCAGAATCACCCGCTTGGAATAGAAGTTTCCGTCCGTCGAACGGTCGCCAATGCCGCGCCACACCGTGTCCGCCGCCCGCCAACCGATGCGCGCAGCCGCACCGGCGCCGTCGGGAAGCGCCAAACGCGCCAAACCGCGACGGGCGGCCTCCCGATGCTCATCGCCGATCGCCTCCAGGCGGGCGCGCACGCCAAACGCGACTTTCTCGCGCACCTTCATCGCCGTTTGATCCACCGCCGCGAGGCGATCGCGGGCGTCGCGATCGCAAACCGCCGCCCAGAGCTCCAACACCTCGACGACGCCGCCAGGAATGAGCAACGCCAGCGCCCCTGGCTCAACACCAACGTCCGCGCCCGCCTGCTCAAGCGCCGTGCGCGACCAGCCGTCAAACGGCGCGCGCGCCAGCATCGCGCTCAAGACCGCTCGCCGCTCAGGATCCAACGTCACGTCCATCGCCGCCACACCGCGTCTCCTTCACCACCGCGCGCCATGAAAACGCTGCGCGTTTGTAGACAGTTTAAGGCATCATTGCTATCTAGCCGAGGCCGCGTGGGGGTGTCCCAGCGCCATGACGCAAGGAGGACCAAGTCATCGTTCAGATTTATGTCCGCGACAACAATGTCGACCAAGCCATCAAAGCGTTGAAGAAAAAGATGCAACGCGAAGGCACGTTCCGCGAGATGAAACGGCGGAACCACTATGAAAAACCCTCTGAAAAACGCGCCCGCCAAAAAGCCGAGGCCATCCGTCGCGCCCGCAAACTGGCGCGCAAACGGGCCCAGCGCGAAGGACTCGTGACCCGACGCTGACCGACCGGACCCGCGACACGGGTTAGCGGGTCGGTATCAGAGGCGCGCGCGCTCCGGCGCGCCGTGCTCTGGCTTGGTCGACGTCGCGGGCGAGATCAGGTCGCCGCCTGGGCCATACTGGGTCACAATTTCCATCAGCGCGGCCCGATTGATCGGCTTTGTTAAGAACGCGGTCATCCCCGCCTCTGCGCACTGGCGCCGCGTGTCCTCCTTGGCGTCAGCGGTCAGCGCGATGACGGGCGCCGCCGCGTTGGGGCCGCCGCCGCCGCGCAGACGACGCGTCGCTTTCAGACCATCGAGGCGGGGCATCAGCACATCCATCAGCACGACGTCGAAGCGCTCATCCGTCAACATGGTGAGGGCCTCGTGGCCATCGAACGCGGTCTGGAGCCGCACGTTCGGGCCTTCCAGGAACGCGGCGACCACGCTTTGATTCACCGGATTGTCGTCGACCACCAGGACACGCAAGACCCGTCCTGATTGCTCCAGCTCCGCCGCCCCGCGGGACTCGGCCCTGGCCGGAGCGGCGCGCGACTGGGAGCGGCGTTCCGTCAGCACCGTCTTGATCTGCGCGGTAAACACCGACCCGTCGCCCAGAACGCTCTCGACCGTGATGTCGCCCCCCATCAAGCGCGCCAACCGGCGCGCGATCGCAAGGCCCAGCCCCGTGCCGCCGAACCGCCGGCTCGTCGACCGATCCGCTTGCGTGAACGCCTGGAACAAACGGGCCTGATCGGTCGTTGAGATCCCGCAGCCGGTGTCGTGCACACGGAACGTGATCAAGGCGGCGTTCTCCGCCACCACATCCCCGCGAACTTCCAAACGAATTGCGCCAGCTTCGGTAAACTTGACCGCATTCGACAAGAGATTGATCAGAATCTGCTGAATTCGGATCGGATCACCCACAAGCGTCTGTGGGATGTCATCATCGACATCGACGGAAAACAGCAGCCCCTTGTCCTCCGCGATCGAGCGGCACAGATGAGACACCGTCTCAATCAAGGGGCGCAACTCAAAGCTGATCTCTTCCAGCTCCAGTTTCCCAGCTTCAATTTTTGAGAAATCCAGAACTTCGTTGAGAAGGGCAAGCAGCAGATTGCCGGATTGCAGGATCGTGTCGACACAGCGTTCTTGTTGCCCGTCCAGCGTCGTGTCCCGCAACGCTTGCGCCATGCCCAACACGCCATTGAGCGGCGTCCGCAATTCATGGCTGATCATGGCGAGGAAATCGGACTTCGCCTGACTGGCGCGCTCAGCTTCGCCGCCGCGACGCTCGGCGTCCCGCCGCGCGGCCATCAAAGAGCCGCTGATCCCGCTGAAGTGCGCCAGCAACACCCGCAGATGCACCACAAACGCCACGAACGCCAACACGATGCAGGCCAACGGCCAAAGCCCGAACCCCGTCAGCAAAGACCCCGCGAGCATGCCCGTGAAGATCAGCAGATGTCCCGCCATGCCCGCGATCATCACCGGACGCACATAATGCGTGTGCGTCACGACATGAATCAGCGATCCGCAAAACCAGATCACCGCCACGGCCGTTGTGGCCTGAAGGTCCTGAAACCAGAGGATCGGCGGCAACAGACCGTAAGTCGCCGTCGCCAGCGTCATACCCGCCACCGTCACGGCGCGGTCCAACCGGCTCAAAGCGCCCGTTTCGACGTGGCGCAGGAGCCGCGCGCACCAAATCGCGTCAAACGCCTGCGTCACGACCACGAGCGCGAGATAGACGCCCGCCGCCTCGACCGCTCCGTAGGTCGCCGCCACGCACGCGCCGAACACCGCGACCACGAGCCGGAACGCCAACGCCTTGCGCCGTGACTGCGCGAGGGTCGCATAGGCCGCGTCCGGAGCCGAAAAAGGTGATGCCTTATGCGTTTGCGCCACAACACTCCACCACGCTCGCCATAGCGCGGGAGCGTAGGCGCAAACCGTTCAGAGTGTGTTGCATCGCCAATCCGCGCGACGCTGCGATGGCGTTAAAGAGCCGGCGATGTCCGCGGCAGAGGCGGCTCTAAGGGCCCGCGGACGTCGAGTGTCCGGATCACGTTTCAAAGATCCGTGCACGGTATTGTTATGCTGAGGCGGCGGCGGACGCTCCACCCGTAAATGTCAAAACGGCGAAGGCCGCGCCCAACCCAAAGCAGAGCGGCGAGTAGAACCACAGATCCAGCGTCCGAAACGGCTCGGTCACGTCCGCCTGGATGACGCCGAGGTCAATCCCCCAGCCGACCACGCCGCGTCCGATAAAGATCACCGCCAAAACACCGGCGGCGATCCGCGCCAAGACGTGGACCACGCCGGGGATCACGCCGCCGGCCAACAGCCCAAACACCCCGGCGAGGAAGATCAAGCCGGCGACCACAAGTGTCGGCGCCAGGGCCGGCATCGCCCGGGCTCTTGGGCTTCCAACAACGGTGTTGATGAGCGCGCGCTCGCTGTTAGCCGGCCACAAGCCGCCGAAGCCCCAATAGACATGGAGCGCCGCTATCAGGGTCAAGACCGCAAAGAGTACAAGTGGCAACATCTTCAGCACACGCGTTGTGTCCAACCGTTCGCCCGTTCACGACGCAGAAAACACCGACCAACGCCACGCCGGCTACAAAGACTTCACGACGTCCTCGACCATTTTCTTCGCGTCGGCCAGCAACATCATCGTGTTGTCACGGAAGAAGAGCGGGTTCTGCACCCCGGCGTAGCCTGAGCCGAGCGAGCGCTTCACAAAGAACACGGTGCCCGAGTTCCACACCTTCAGCACGGGCATGCCGTAAATCGGCGAGCTTGGGTCATCCTCCGCCGCCGGATTGGTCACGTCGTTGGCGCCGATCACGAAGGCCACATCGGCCTGCCCGAAATCGGAATTGATGTCTTCCAACTCGAAGACTTCGTCATAGGGCACCTGCGCCTCGGCCAGCAGCACGTTCATGTGGCCCGGCATACGCCCGGCGACGGGGTGAATGGCGTACGCCACGTCCACGCCCTCGGCCTTGAGCTTGTCGCCCATCTCCTTGAGCGCGTGCTGCGCCTGGGCGACGGCCATGCCGTAGCCCGGCACGATGATCACCTTGCCGGCGTTTTTCATGATGAAGGCGGCGTCGTCCGCCGAGCCGCGTTTGACGGCGCCCATCTCGGCCTGGGCTGCGGCGGCGGCCGCGTCGTCGCCGCCAAATCCGCCGAGGATGACGGAGATGAAGCTGCGGTTCATGCCCTTGCACATGATGTAGGACAGGATCGCGCCGGACGAGCCGACCAACGCGCCCGTGATCAACAGCGCCGTGTTCTCCAACGTGAAGCCCAGCGCGGCCGCCGCCCAGCCCGAATAGGAGTTGAGCATCGACACGACGACGGGCATGTCCGCGCCGCCAATCGGGATGATCAACGTAACGCCGATGACGAAGCCGAGCGCGGTGATCACCCAAAACGCGGTCGTCGCGCTTCCGCCGGACTGCACCAGCGCGACAATTCCCGCCACGATCCCAAGGCCGATGCCGATGTTGATGAGGTGACGCGCGGGCAGCAGGATCGGCGCGCCGGACATGTTGCCGTTGAGCTTCGCAAACGCGATCACCGACCCCGAAAAGGTGATCGCGCCGATCGCCGTGCCCAAGGAGAGCTCGATCAACGACGCGGTCTTCAGGTCACCCGCCACGCCGATGCCGTACGCTTCGGGCGTGTAGAGCGCCGCCGCCGCCACGAACACCGCCGCCAAACCCACAAGCGAATGGAACGCCGCCACCAGCTGCGGCATCTCCGTCATCGCAATGCGGTTCGCGATCACCGCGCCGACTCCGCCGCCGATCGCAACGCCGCCGAAGATCAACGCCAACGTGGTCCCGTCGAGCCCGCCCTGCCCGGCGGTGACCGCCAGCGTCACGCCCACGGCCAGAGCCATGCCGATCATGCCAAACAGATTGCCTTGGCGACTGGTCTCAGGGCTCGACAAGCCGCGCAACGTCAAAATGAACAGGACGCCCGCCACCAAATAGAGGAGGGCCGCTAGATCGGCGTTCATGGGGTATGCTCCGGATCGACGCGCACTGTGGCGGAGGGCCCACCGGGCGCGACCGTGGCAAGAACGCGGCGCGGCGTCCAGTCCTTTGGCCCGTCGGCGCCGTCATGACGCCCCTTTTGCCCGCTCCACTGTTGGCGAGGCCCGACCATTGTCGGGCGCAGACAGCGCTGGTGTCCGCACGCGACGGACACCGCCGCGAACAACAGCGTCTGACGCTCGTCGCCAAGGTCAAGACTTGGTAGAGCCGAAGCGTCCAAACGCGAGTCCGACGGAGGGGATATGACACAGACGCGTGAAGGCCTGGCGGCCATGGTCGCCGCGGTGGTCATCGGAGCCGGCGCGGCCGAGGCGCAAACCGGTCTTGAATGGTACACGAAACTCGGCGCCGGGTTTGGCGCGCCGAGCGACCCCGAAATCGTCGGCGGGGACACCGAAGACGTGAACATCGGCTCGCGGGTGGTCGCGGGCCTCGGGCTTGAAGGGCCCGACCTGCGCCGCTTCGGCACGCGCTTGGAGCTTGAGGTGAATTTCTCGGGCAACGCGTTGGATACCGATCTCAGCTCCAGCTACAACAGCACGGCGGTGCTGGTGAACGGCATCATCGACTATCCCATCAACCAGCGTGTCGGCGCGTTCGCCGGCGCTGGGCTCGGTTTCGGCAACACGGAGCTGGATCTGGACGACGGCCTCACGGCCCAGGACGAGACCGACGGGATTGGCCAGGTGTTTGTCGGCGGCTCCTACCGCGCCTCCAATCGCGTCACCCTCGACGCGACGGTGCGCCGGATCAGTTACCCCGGCGTGAGCGAAGGCGGGATCGCGATCCAAGACGTGAACAGCACGGATCTGCTCTTCACCCTGCGGTTCAAGCCCTAGGGCGCTGCGACCACGCGCCCCGGCGCGCCGCGCGTTGCGGGCCGATGGCGTGGTGTGAACGACGGACACCGCGAGCACGATCGGCCTCATGGACGAACGACAGCGAACAGCGGCGGCGTTGGTCGCCGTGCTCCTCGCGGCCGCGCCCGCCGCCGCGCAAACTGGGCCCTATGGCGCGATCGGCGTTGGCGCTGGAACCCTGACAGGCGGCGGAAGCCAAACCGGCGGGCGGGCGTCGCTTGGCGCTGGCCTGGTGTTTGACCGCAATCGTTTCGAGCTTGAAGCGGTTGGCGGGCTTGGCGGCGGCGACACCGATGAGTTGGCGTCCCTCGGCGCGGTTCTCGTCAACTACGCCCGCGAATTCGAGGTCGCGCCCACCACCCGCTTCTACCTGGGAGCGGGGGTCGGCGGCGGCGCGTTCGACAGCGATCTGTTCGACGGCGCCAGCGGGAGCAACCGAAGCGAGTCCGCCGTCGTCGGCCAGCTCGCCACCGGCTTCATCCTGGACGTGCCAGGCCCCGTCGCGTTTGACATCGGCGCGCGCGTCCAGAGCTACAACAGCTTTGGCGACAGCCAAGGCGACTCCAGCGTGGAGTCGATTGACGGTCTGGTGCGGCTGATCATCGGCCGGTGACGCCGACGCGCGCTACCGTTGTTTCTTTTTGTACATCGCGAGCATGCGGCGGGTGACGAGGAAACCGCCAAAGATGTTGACGCTCGCCAACACCACCGCGATCACGCCAAAGGTCTTGGACGCCGCCACGGTTCCACCGGCGGACCCGGCCATCGGCTGTGCGGCCGCGGCAAGCAACGCGCCGACCACGATCACGGAGGAGACGGCGTTGGTGACCGCCATCAGGGGCGTGTGCAGCGCGGGCGTCACACTCCACACCACGTAATAGCCCACAAACACCGCGAGCACGAAAATGCTCACGCGAAAGATGAACGGATCAACCGCGGCGGCGTGTTCCATGGGGCCCTCCTAACGCTTGCGGCACTTAAGCAGCGTCACGCCCCCGCGCCAAGGGGCCGCGACCGCGCCAGCCGCACCGCCGCCGAAGCGGTTCCAGACGGCGACGGGCGACTCGCACTCAATCGGCAAAGTGTTATGTATGACAAGTGACGACGCGGCGCTTTCGGTCCGGATCCCGGCGCGCGCCGCCCGCCCGATCTGTGCGTGCGTTTTGGGGGACATCATGGTGACGGCGCCGCCGCGCGGCTTGGCGATCGCAGGGGTCGCTCTTGGCATGTTCAGCGTGCTGGCCGGTTGCGAAGCGCCGCCCCCGCCAGACGGATCCGGCGGTCCAGGCGGTCAGGCCGCACCGGTGGGCGTGTCCGCCCCACTCGTGCGTGAAGTGATCGACTGGGATGAATACACCGGCCGTTTCCTTGCGGTCGAGGACGTGGAGGTTCGGGCCCGGGTCTCCGGCTATCTCCAAGAGATTTACTTTGAGGACGGGCAAGAGGTCGCGGCGGGCGATCCCTTGTTCTTGATTGATCCACGCCCCTTTGACGCCGCGTTCGACGCCGCGGCCGCCGATGTCCTCGCCGCGGAGGCGCGCCTGCGCAACGCCACTCGAGAGGCGGAGCGCGGGGCGGAACTCCTCGAACGGCGCGCCATCGCCTCGGAAGAATACGACAACCGCGTCACCACTCAGCTCGAAGCCCAAGCCGGACTGGACGCTGCGCGCGCCCGTCAGCGCGCCGCCGAGCTTGATCGCGAATTCACGACCGTGACCTCGCCCATCGCCGGGCGGGTGAGCGACAACCGCGTCAGCGTCGGCAATCTGGTGAGCGGCGGCGCGGGCGCGACCTTGCTGACAACGGTCATCACGACGGATCCGATCTACCTCGAGGTGGAGGCCAGCGAAGCGCAGTATCTCCGCTATGCGCGCTTGGGCATCGCGGGCGAGCGGCCCCGCGCCTCCGCGGCGCAGACACCCGTCGGCATCCGCCTCGCCGACGAAACCGGGTGGCCCCATCAGGGGATGATCGACTTTGTCGAGCCTCGCCTTGACGCCGCCACCAGCACCTTGCGCGGGCGCGCCGTCGTGCCCAATCCGGACGGCCTGTTCACGCCGGGCCTGTTCGCGCGCATGCGCCTGCCCGGTTCGGCGCCGTACGACGCCTTCGCGGTCCCGGATGCGATCGTCCTCGCCGACCAAGCGGGTCGATTCGTCTGGGTGATGGGCGAGGACGGTCCCAGCCAACGGTTTGTCGAACTCGGCCCGCTCCTGGATGACGGCATGCGGGTGATCCGTGCGGGGCTCGCGGCGGATGATCGCGTGGTTGTCGAAGGGTTGCTCGCCATCCGCCCCGGCGCGCCCCTGGCGCCCTATGACGCGCCGCTGGCCGCCCCGTCAGAGGAGCCCGCTCCCGAAGCCGACGTGGAGCAGCCGGGCTCCGCCGACGACGAATAGGATCGCGGCCATGCGCTTCACGCACCTCTTCATCGACCGGCCGATCCTCGCGAGCGTGGTGTGGGTGATCACGACCCTGATCGGCGCGGTGGCCTACTTCACCCTGCCGATCTCCCAGTATCCCGAAGTCGCGCCGCCGACGATCCAGGTCGTCGCGAACTACCCCGGCGCGGACGCCGAAACCGTGGCCGACACGGTCGCCACGCCGCTGGAGCAAGAGATCAACGGCGTCGAGGGCATGATCTACATGCTCTCCCAATCCACCGCGGACGGCTCGCTGACGCTCACGGTCACGTTTGAGCTCGGCACGGACCTCGACACCGCCCAAGTGCTGGTCCAGAACCGCGTGACGGCGGCGGAGGCGCGGCTACCAGAAGAAGTCCGCCGGCTTGGGGTGATCACGCAGAAGAATTCACCCGACCTGATGCTGGTCGCGCACGTGTATTCGCCCGATGCGTCTCGCGACAGCTTGTATCTCTCGAACTATGTCAGCACCCAAATGCGCGATGAGCTTTCGCGCATTGAGGGCGTCGGCTCCGCGACCATCTTCGGCGCCCGCGACTACTCCATGCGCGTGTGGATCGACCCGACCCGTGCGGAACGCTTTGGCCTGTCGGGCGGCGACATCGTTCAAGCGCTGCGGGGCCAGAATGTGCAGGTCGCGGCCGGCGCGCTCGATCGGCTGCCGGCTTCCGATCAAGGCGATTACGAAATCAGCCTGCGCACCCAGGGACGGCTGACCGCGCCGGACGCCTTCGGAGACATAGTGATCGCCAGCGGCGATGAGGGACGTCTGGTGCGGGTGCGCGATGTCGCGCGGGTGGAGCTTGGCGCGCTGGATTACTCCTTGAGCGCCTATCTGGACAACGCCCCAGCCGTCGCCGTGGGCATCTTCCAGCGACCCGGCTCCAACGCCCTGGCGACGGCGGAAGCGGTGCAGGAGACGCTGGCCCATTTGGCTGAGGCGTTCCCTGAAGGCGTGGCCTACGACATCATCTACAACCCCACCGAGTACATCGCGGAATCGATCCACGAAGTCCAAGTGACCATCTATGAGGCCGTCATCCTCGTGTGCCTGGTCATCTTCGTGTTTCTGCAGAGTTGGCGCGCGGCCATCGTGCCCATCATCGCCATTCCGATCTCGCTGATCACGACCTTCGCGGTGATGGCCGCCTTCGGCTTCTCCCTCAACAATCTGTCCTTGTTCGGCCTGGTCTTGGCGATCGGCATCGTCGTCGACGACGCCATCATCGTGGTCGAAAACATCGAACGCTACATCGAGCAGGGCCTGTCCCCGCGCGAGGCCGCCCACAAGACGATGGACGAGGTGAGCGGCGCCCTCGTGGCGATGGGCCTCGTGCTGGTGGCGGTGTTCACGCCGACGGCCTTTCTTGAAGGCATTACGGGCCAGTTCTACCGGCAGTTCGCGCTGACGATCGCCGCGGCCACGGTGGTGTCGGTGGTCGTGTCGCTCACGCTGTCTCCCGCGCTGTCGGCGCTCCTCCTCAAGCCCAAGAGCGAAGGCGGCCGCGGTCCTCTGGCCTGGTTGGGCGCTCTCGGGCGCGGCTTCAACCGCGGCTTTGACGCCGTCGCGGGCGGGTACGCCGCGTTCACGCGCCGGCTGGTGCGGGTCAGCCTTCTCGCGGTGCTCGTCTATGCGGGACTGCTGGCGCTGACGGGCTATCAGTTTCAGCGCACGCCCTCGGGCTTCATCCCGCCTCAAGACCAGGGTTACGCCATCACGGTGGTGCAGCTGCCGCCCGGTGCGAGCCTCTCGCGCACGGACGAGGCGCTGCGGCGGATCATCCGCGACGGCCTGGAGGTCGACAGCGTCGCCCACGCCGCGGGGTTCGCTGGGTTGGACGGAGCGACGTTCACCACCGCCTCCAACGCGGGAGCCGTGTTCTTCACCTTCGATGAGGCCGGCGAACGCGCCGCCGCGGGCCGCAGCCAAGACGCGATCATGAACGACCTGCGCGGCCGTTTCGCGCCCTATCTGCGCGACAACATCAACGTGTTCGTCATCGCGCCGCCGCCGGTGCGCGGCATCGGCAACGCCGGCGGCTTCACGATGTATGTTCAGGATCGCGCCGGCCGAGGCCTCCCCGCTCTGGAGCAAGCCGCATGGTCGGTCGCCGGTCCGGCGAACTTCCAGCCGCAAACGCAGAACGCCTTCACCCTCTTCAACACCGCCACGCCCCAGATCTACGTCGACATTGACCGCACGCGCGCTGAAAAACTCGGCATGGACGTCGAGGCGGTGAACGAGGCCATCGAGGTGTATGTCGGCTCCGCCTACATCAACGATTTCAACTTCCTCGGCCGGACTTACCGCGTGACCGCCCAGGCGGACGCCGAGCATCGGCGGACCATCGACGACGTGGCGCGACTGCGCGCCCGGACCGCCTCCGGCGAGATGGCGCCCATCGGCTCGGTGGCGAGCTTCTCCGAAACCGCGGGTCCGACCCGGGTGGCGCGGTTCAATCTCTTCCCCGCCGCGCTGGTCCAAGGCGCAGCCGCGCCGGGCGTCTCCACGGGCCAAGCGCTCGACGCCGTTGAAGGGCTGGCGGAGCGGAACCTTCCCACCGGATTCAGCTATGCCTGGACGGATCTTTCCTACCAACAGCGGGCCGCCCAGGTCAGCGCGCTCGCGGTGTTCGCCTTGGCGGTGGTGTTCGTCTTCCTCGTGCTGGCGGGCCAATACGAGAGCTGGATGTTGCCGCTGGCCATCATTCTGATCGTGCCGATGTGTCTGCTCTCCGCGGTCAGCGGCGTGTTGTTGCGCGGTCTGGACAACAACTTGCTCACGCAGATCGGGTTTGTCGTGCTGATCGGACTGGCCTCCAAGAACGCAATTTTGATCGTGGAGTTCGCCCGCCAAGCCGAGCAGGAGGGCATGGACCGGTTCGCCGCGGCCGCCCACGCGGCGCGCCTGAGGCTCCGGCCGATCCTGATGACGTCGTTTGCGTTCATTCTCGGCGTCGTGCCCCTGGTCATCGCGACAGGCTCCGGCGCGGAGCTCCGCCAGGCTTTGGGAACGGCCGTGTTCTTCGGGATGCTCGGCGTGACGGTATTCGGTCTGATCTTCACGCCGGTGTTTTACGTCTTGTGCCGCGCCCCGGGCGCATGGCGCGACGCCCGCGCGGCCCGGCGCGCGCAGGCGACCGACCCGGCCCCAGCCTCTTGAGCCGCCTCCGCGCACGCGGATAGACAGGCCCCATGACCGCGCCACGCGTCAGCCCCGCCCACACCGTTGTGCGCAGCCGTCGGCGCACCATCAGCATCGCCGTCCACCGCGACGGCGCGGTTCACGTCCGCGCCCCGTTGCGCGCCCCGGATGCGCTGATTGAACGGGTGGTGACGGAGAAAGCCGGCTGGATCGCCAAGAAGCAACGTGAGTTCGCCGCGCTCGGACCGCCGAGCGCGCCAAAGCAACACATCGCCGGCGAAGAGCACCTCTATCTCGGCCAGGCTTATCCGCTGTCCATCAGCGAGAACGCCCGCGAAACCGTCACCCTCGGCGATGACGCGCTTCACATCGACACGCCCGATCCCCACGACCGCGAGCGGGTGCGGATCCTGCTGCGCCGTTGGTACCGTCGGCGCGCCGGAGAGGTGCTCGCCGAGCGTTTCGATGCGCACCTGCCGCTTGCGGATCGTTTCGGCGTGCCGCGGCCACACCTGGTCCTGCGCGACATGACCCGCAGCTGGGGCAATTGCCGCCAAAGCGGCCGCATCACCCTCAACCGCGCCCTGATTCGCGCGCCAATCGGCTGCGTCGACGCGGTGATCGCGCACGAACTTTGCCATTTGGTCCACGCCGACCACAGCCGGCGCTTCTACGCCCTGCTCGACGCGGTCGCGCCAGACTGGCGTCCCCGCCAACAGGAGTTGGAGCGCCTGCTGGCGTGAAGCCGCCGTCGGGACCGGCGTGCGTTAGCCGCGCGCTTCCAGCACCATGTTGAACGGCGTCTCCGTCGCGCGGCGCACCTGTCCAAAGCCGCCGGACATAATAACATCCGTCAGCACGTCCTGTCCCGCTTGAGCGCCAAGGCCCTCAGCGACTTCTTGATCGAGGGAGGTCGGCACGCAAATCATTGTCGAGGCGTTGTAATAGAGACGGCCCACGGGATTGAGATTGTCGACGGGCCGGTCGCCGGCGATCGGCTCGACAACCATCCACACGCCGTCATCCTTTAGGATCGTGCGCATATGCGCGGAGCATCCGCGTGGGTCGCCCATGTCATGCAGGCAGTCGAACGTGGTGATCAAATCGAAGTCGCCCTCGCTGATCTCCTTGGCGTGGGCGAGGTCAAAGCGCACGCGGTCAGCCACGCCGTGATCCTCGGCGTGGCCGCGGGCGGCGTCAATGGAGGCTTGATGGAAGTCAAAGCCAATGAACGTGCTCTTGGGGAACGCCTTCGCCATCAAAATCGTGGAGAAGCCGACCCCGCAGCCGACATCGGCCACTTTCGCGCCGGCTTGGAGTCTGGGCTCAACGCCGTCTAAAGCGGGCAGCCAGTTCTGGACAATGTTGTTCACATAGCCGGGGCGGAAAAACGCGCCGACCGCGCAAAACAAGCAGCCCGCGCTGTCGCCCCAGCGCACGCCGTCGCCGGTGCGAAACGCGTGTTCGACTTTGTCCTGGCCCTCAATCATCGCCGCCGCGACGTCAAAGGCGTGCGCCAAATAGACGGGGCTGTCCTTGATCCCAAACACCATCGCCTGCTCTGGCGACAGGGCGAAAGTCTCCGCCTGCGGATCATACGTCACATAGCCGTTGGCGGCTTGAGCGAGGCACCATTCGCGCACATAGCGCGGCGCAAGGCCGCCGGCCGTCTGCGCCAACGCCTCAGCCGTGAGCGGGCCATGGGCGTGGACGGCGTCGAACAGGCCGAGCTTCACGCCAAGGCGCACGGTCGCCACACTGTTGGCCCCGCCCAAATCGCCCAGCATTTTGCCGATGAACGCGTTGAGCGTGTCTTCGTTGATGTCCGTCATGGCGGCCCTCCCTTCGCGTGCGACGCGCGGCGCCCGCGGGCACGATGGCGCCAAGTCCCTCGTCTGACGAGGTTTTTTTCGACGACCGCGGGTGGACGCCGCCGAGGACGCGACGTGGTGGCGACCCGCGCTTGACGCACCCGGCGCAAACGCTTTCCTTCGGATCATGAAGTTTCTGGATCAGGCGAAAATCTATGTGCGTTCCGGCGACGGCGGGGCGGGCTGCGTGTCGTTCCGGCGCGAAAAGTATGTCGAGTTCGGCGGGCCCGACGGCGGCGACGGCGGCGATGGCGGCGACGTCTGGATCGAGGCGGTCGACGGCCTGAACACCCTGATCGACTACCGTTACCGCCAGCACTTCAAAGGCAAAACCGGCGGCCACGGCATGGGCCGCGCGCGCGCCGGCGCCGGCGGCGCGGACGTGACGCTGAAAGTGCCGGCCGGCACGCAAGTGTTGGATGAGGATCAGGCCACCCTTCTGGCGGATCTCACGCGCCCCGGCGACCGCGCGCTCTTGGCGAAGGGAGGCTCAGGCGGTTGGGGCAATCTGCGCTTCAAGTCCTCCACAAACCGCGCGCCGCGACGCGCCAACGCGGGCGAGCCGGGCGAAGAACGGTGGCTATGGCTGCGCCTGAAGCTGATCGCGGACGTGGGACTCGTCGGCTTGCCCAACGCCGGGAAGTCGACGCTGCTGCGAGCGGCGTCGGCGGCGACGCCCAAGGTCGCGGCCTACCCTTTCACCACGCTCAACCCTCATCTGGGCGTTGTGGATCTCAGCGCCGAGGCGCGGTTCGTTATCGCCGACATCCCGGGCTTGATTGAAGGCGCGAGCGACGGCGCGGGCCTTGGCGCCCGGTTTTTGGGACACGTCGAGCGCACGGCCGTCCTGATCCATGTCGTGGACGGAACCCAAGACGATCCGGCCGAGGCCTACCGCGTGATCCGTGGCGAGCTCGCGGCGTACGATTCCGACCTCGCCGCGCGTCGCGAGCTTGTGGCGCTCAACAAGATCGACGCCCTAACGCCCGAGGAGCAAACAAGCCGCCGCGCCGCGCTGGAGGCCGCCAGCGGCGAACCGGTGCACGCCATCTCCGGCGCGACGGGCGGGCATGTGCGCGCGTTGCTGTTCGCCGCCTGGAGCGCGGTGCAGGAGGAGCGCGCCGCTCGGGACGCTGAAGCGCGGGCCGCCTCAACGTCAGAAACGGCGGGCTGGTCGCCGGCATGACCGCCACGACCAAGCACCAACGGTAAGCTCGCATGGCGCTCACCTCCGAGTACGCGCCGCCGGGGCTGCGCGTCGGTGTCTTCGGCGGCTCCTTCGATCCGCCGCATGAAGGGCACCTGCACGTTGCGCGCACGGCGTTGACGCGGCTGGCTCTGGATCGCGTGTGGTGGCTGGTCTCCCCGCAGAATCCGCTGAAGCCTCCGGGATCCGCAGACGACCACGCCGTCCGCATGGCGGCCGCACGGCGGCTGGCGGATGAGCCCCGCATGGTGGTGACCGACGTCGAAGCGCGGCTCGGGGCGCGCTACACCGCCGACACGTTGCGCGCGCTGCGCGCGCGCCTGCCGGGCGTACGGCTCGTGTGGATCATGGGCGGCGACAATCTCGCGGGCTTCCATCGTTGGCGGGGCTGGCGTGAAATTATGGACACGACCCCGATCGCGGTGATCGCCCGCCCGCAAAACACGCCGCGAAACGCGCTGTCCCGCGCCACGCTGTCGCCGGCGGCGCAAGCCTACGCCCACGCCCGCCAGCCGGAGAACCACGCCAAACGCCTGGTTGAAATCCCGCCGCCAGCCTGGGTATACCTGACTGCGAGGCTCAACTCCGCCTCCTCGACGGAGCTGCGCGCCCGCTTGGGCCGCGCGTGATCCCCAATCCCCCCAAAGAAATTCCAAAGGTTTTTGTATGTCTTCTAAGCACGCCAACCGCGTGACTGCGGCTGAACACGCGCTGTCCTTTTTTGTCGACCATGAACCGACTCTGGGCGATTTCCGCGCCGACATGGTGGAGGCGCT
The DNA here is from genome assembly GCA_964526675.1 of uncultured Caulobacterales bacterium. Lineage (GTDB taxonomy): Bacteria > Pseudomonadota > Alphaproteobacteria > Caulobacterales > Maricaulaceae > CAZADA01. The sequence continues at coordinate 13,400 of CAZGLY010000011.1, read as the reverse complement.
CAGCCAAACGCCAAAGCGCACCTCGCCAAAATACCTCTATGACGAAGCGGGATCGGCTCTGTTCGACGCCATCTGCGACGCGCCGGAGTACTATCCGACACGCACGGAAATCGGGATCCTGCGGGACGTCGCGGGCGCCATCGCGGAGGCCGCCGGCCCCCAAGCCGCCGTGATCGAGCCGGGCTCGGGCTCCAGCATCAAAATTCGGCTGCTGCTCGACGCCCTCGACCGCCCGGCGCTCTACGTCGCGCAGGACATCAGCCGAGAGCACTTGCTGCGGGCGGCCGAAACCATCGCGGAGGCCTATCCCGATCTCGAAGTCGGAGCCGTGTGTGGCGACTTCACCCAACCCATGGGTTTGCAGGAGCGGCACTTTCGCGACGCCCATAGGCGGGTGATCTTCTTCCCCGGCTCAACGATCGGGAACTTTGAACCGGACGCCGCGCGTTCCGTGCTGGCGGCGGCCCGGACGCTGGCGCGTCCCGGCGATCTCCTGGTGCTCGGCGCGGATCTGAAAAAGGACGCCGCTCGGCTTGAGGCCGCCTATGACGACGCCGCCGGCGTGACCGCCCAGTTCAACCTCAACCTGTTGACGCGCATCAATCGCGAACTTGACGGCGACCTCGACACCACCGCGTTCCGCCACCGCGCGCGCTACAATGACGGCCTTGCCCGCGTGGAGATGCACATCGAAAGCTTGCGCGACCAAACGTTCCACGTCGCGGGCCGCCCCTTCGAAATGACGGCGGGCGAAACCATCCACACCGAAAACTCCTACAAGTTCGACGAAGCGGGATTGGAGGCGCTTGGCGCGGCGGCGGGCTTCGCCCTTCGCCGCACGTGGACTGACCCGCAGGCTTTCTTCAGCGTCTCCTTGTTTGACGCGGCCTAAGCGGCGAGCGCCAGCCTCCCCCGGTCAGCGGGGCGTGACGGGGGGAGGCGACGCGTGCTAGCGTTCTCGCGGTTTTGACGCTTGGGAGGAACACAGCTCTGACCGCCGTCTCTTCGGCCAACGGCCCC
>CAZGLY010000011.1:0-12280 GCA_964526675.1 uncultured Caulobacterales bacterium | reverse complement strand
CCGCGTCGACCCCGCCCTCTGAGGATCGCGCCGCCGCCGCGGCGCTGCGCGACATTGTCCTCACCAGCCTGCATGACGACAAAGCCGAGGAGGTGGTCGAGATCGATCTCGCCGGCAAGTCGTCCGTGACCGACATCATGATCATCGCCAGCGGCCGGTCCCAACGGCATGTCAGCGCCATCGCCGATCACGTGCTGCGGCGCGTGAAGGACGCCGGCGCAAAGAATGTGCGGGTCGAAGGTTTGGCCGCGGCCGACTGGGTGTTGATCGACGCCGGCGACCTGGTCGTCCATTTGTTCCGTCCCGAGGTGCGCGAGTTTTACAATCTCGAACGGTTGTGGGAGGCCGACGCCGACACCGCCCGCGCCCTAGTGTGAGCAGATGGCGTTGGCGTCGGCTCCGCAGCGCGCTTAGGGCGCAACCGCAGTGCGCGTAACGCTGATGCCCGTCGGCAAGCTGCGCGCTGGCCCGGAACGAACGCTCACGGATGATTATGTCCGCCGCGCCGCCGCTCTGGCTCGGCCCGCCGGCCTGCGCGACGTAAGGGCGCACGAGGTGTCGGCCGCGGACGACCGCGCGGCCGCGAGCACGGCGCTGCAACGCGCCTGCGCCCCCGGCGCGAAGATCATCCTCCTGGACGAACGCGGCGACGACCTCTCCTCGCGGGACTTGGCGGCGCTGCTTGCCCGCTGGCGCGATGAAGGCGTCCCGGAAGCGGCGGTGCTGATCGGCGGGGCGGACGGCGTGGACGACGCGCTGCGCCAGCGCGCGGATCGCGTTGTGAACTTCGGGCGCGCGACATGGCCTCACAACCTTGTGCGGGTGATGGCCGCAGAACAGCTCTACCGCGCTTGCACCTTGTTAACTCATGTCCCCTACCACCGCGACTGAGGCGGGGATGGGACAACCGTGCGCCCTGAGTGCCGAGCGGGAACGTCGCCGCGGCGGCGCGCACGCGCGCCCCGAGCTCGAACACAACGTGTCAGCGGGAGAATCAATCGAGATTGCTCCTGGGATCTGGGAACTGGGGGACTGTTCATGCGCCGCGCCCGCGGACTCATCGCCAGTGCGGTCGTGGCGGCCTGCTGCACCCTCGCGGCGCCGCTCGCGCACGCGCGCCAGCAGCAGGTGCTGCGCCCAGCTCACGCTGACGACTTGGTCGCCGCCAGCGCCGCGCGCTCCGCCGAAAGCGAACGCTTGCGCCGAGAAGCCGACGCTCTGGCGGCGGAAATCGCTGCGCTTCGGGCGGATCTGGTTGTCGCCGGCAAGGCCCGCTCGCGCCAGGAGCGTCTGACCCAAGTCGCGCGCGACCGCGCCGCGACGCTGGCCCAGGAAGAGACCGCGCTGGCGGACGAACTGGCCCGTCAGCGCCGCGCCCTCAGCGAAATCCTCGGAGCGTTGCAGCGCGCGGCCCGCGCGGATCCGCCAGCGCTGGCGACCCGCCCCAGCGACGCCGCCGCCGCGGCGCGCGCCGCACTTTTGCTGGCGGAGGCGGCGCCGGCGCTCGACGCCCGAGCCGAAGACCTCAAGGCGCGCATCGACGCCTTGCGCGGCTTGCGCGAAGCCTCCGCGGACGCGCGCACCGCCGTCGCGGACGCCGAAGCGGCCCTGGCCGCGCGTCGCGCAGAGACCCTCGCCCTCTTGGACCGCAAGGCCGCCCTTGAACGCCGGGTGCGGGGCGACGCCGACCGTGCGGCGGCGCGCGCCGCCGCGCTGGCGCGCGAGGCGGGAAATGTGCGCGAACTGATTGATCGTCTGGAACGCGACGCCGCGCCCCTGGCGCCGCGCGCGAAACCGCAGGCGACCACGCCGCCGCCCGCTCTTCGCGGCAGCCCCGCCCCAAACGTCGCCGCCCGCCCAGCGGTCACCGCGCCGGCGTCCGGCTTCGCACACGCGCGCGGAGCGCTCGCCCCGCCAGCCCTTGGCCAGATGGTGCGCGGCTACCGTGAAGGCCGTGGCGCGCTTACCGAAGGCGTCGCCTGGGTCGTCGCCCCTGGCGCGCAAATCGTGGCCCCTTACGATGGAACGGTGATGTTCGCGGCGCCTTTCCCTAACTATGGGCGGCTCTTGATCCTGGATGTCGGCGATGGCTACTATATCGTGATGGTTGGATTTGGCGAATTGCACGCGCGCGCCAGCACCTCCGTGGTCGCCGGGGAACCGCTGGGCGAAATGTCGCAGGCGACGGACGGTCGGGAGCGAGAACTTTATTTAGAGATCCGCAAACACGGTCAGTCGGTGAATCCCGCGCCCTGGCTGCGGGAAGATTGGACGTGATCAACCGTCACGGGGTGATCCACACAGGAGACGCGGCATGAAGCTTCGCGCACTCATTGCAGGAACGGTCATCGGCGGCGTGCTCGGCGCGAGCTTCATCGCCGTGGCGTCCGACACGCCGGAGGCGGACCGCGACCAGACGTTCCAGCGCTTGATCGTGCTCGGCGATGTGCTGGGGCGCGTTCAAAGCGACTATGTCTCGGACGTGGACAACACCGAACTGGTGGAAGCCGCGATCCAGGGCATGCTCCAGTCCCTGGATCCCCATTCGAGTTATTTGAGCCCGGAATCGTATCGCGACATGGAGGTTTCGACCCGGGGCGAATACGGCGGCCTCGGCATCGAAGTCACCGCGGAAGACGGCGTCGTGAAAGTCGTGTCGCCGATCGACGACACGCCCGCCGCGCGCGCGGGACTGCGCAGCGGCGACTATCTGACGGCCGTGGATGGCGACCCGATTGTCGGCATGAACTTGGACGAAGCGGTCGATCGTTTGCGCGGGCCTGTTGGCGCCGCGGTGACCATCTCCGTCGTGCGCGACGGCGCGGATCCTTTTGACGTGACGATTGTCCGCGAGATCATCCGGCCCAAAGTCGTCGCCTGGGACATTGAGGACGACACGGTCGGCTACGTGCGGATCGCGACGTTCAATCAGCAAGCCTCCGACGCGCTGGAGGATGCGTTGCGCGAGATCAAAGGCGATCTCGGCGACACGATGGAAGGCCTGATCCTCGATTTGCGGGACAATCCGGGCGGTCTGCTTGAAGAAGCGGTGGCGGTCGCGGATCTGTTCCTGGACGGCGGCGAGGTCGTCTCCACGCGCGGTCGGCGCCCACGCGACATTGACCGTTACAACGCGCGCCCCGGCGATGCGCTGAACGAACAGCCCGTGGTCGTCCTGATCAATGAAGGCTCGGCCTCCGCGGCGGAAATCGTGGCGGGCGCCCTGCAGGATCGCCGACGCGCCACCGTCGTGGGCGTCCCCTCCTTCGGCAAAGGCTCCGTTCAAACCGTTATTCCCCTGCGAGGCGGCAAGGACGGCGCGTTGCGGCTGACCACCGCGACGTATTACACGCCCGCGAACCGGTCGATCCAGGCGACGGGCATCCAACCGGACATCGAGGTGGCCGCGCGGCGCGGGCAAATCATCGGCGAACGCCTGTCGGAGGCGGACCTTCCCAACGCGCTGTCCAACGCGGGCGAAAGCACCCGCGGCGAGGACCACCGCGCAGCGGACGAGCCGCCGGAGGACTTTCCCGAGGACGAGGATTATCAGCTCAAGCGGGCGATCGAGATCCTTCGGACCGTTGAGCTGAGCGAAAACGAGCGACGCCGCGCGGGCTGATCATCGACGGTTGGCGGTCCGGATCCGCAGATCTGGCGGGTGGCGGCCTGTACGGCGCCAAGGCGGCGACGACGCTCTCGAATCGCGGATGACAGCATCGCGTTAAGCCGCGCGCGTTATGTCTAAGGGCATGTCGCCGCTCGATCCTCGTGCTTTGTCGTGCCGCCCGCCCCGCCGGCTTGGGCGCTAGCCGCCCGCGACGCCGCAGCCGCCGGGTTGCAGCACGTCGCGTCCCATCCCCTTGTGCAGAGCATCGCGGCGCACGCCAACGGCGTCGCCGCCACGCCGGGCGCGGTTGGCGCCGCGGGCGCCGCCACGGTTCTGATCAGTCTCGCCAGCGTGCAGCTGCTCGGCGATCCGCGCACGGCCGCCGGGCTGACGCGCGTCGACATCCACGTCGCGGCGGCCCAGCACGCCGCGCCCAACACGACCGCGAACGACGACGGCCACGGACATCAACACCACGGCCACGCCTCGAAGGCCGGGCACAACGGCAATGACGACCCTCACCACGTCGAACACCATCACCACGACGCTACGCCTGCGGAGGACGATCACCACAACAGCGCCCACGCGAGCGACCATCACGACCATAGCGTCGACGCGCCACATGGGCGCGCGACGCACGCGGAGGACCACGACGAGCACGACGAACACCACGCGGCTGACGCGGCATCGCCCCTCGCGCCGCCGCCGGGCCTCACGCAACCCGGCCCCGGAGGCCGCCTGCCAGCCATTGCGCCGGACGGGCGCATGGCGGCGGACGTCTACGCCCGGCCCTTCCCTGTGGACGACGCCCGCCCTCGGATCGCCTTGATGGTCACCGGCCTCGGCCTGTCGCCCACCACGACGGCCGAAGCGATCGATGTGCTGCCTCCAGAGGTGACCCTCGCCTTCTCGCCCTACGCCGCCGACCTCCAGAGCTGGATCGACGCCGCGCGGGCCGCCGGTCACGAAACCGTCCTGGCGTTGCCGATGGAGCCCTTTGACTATCCCGAAGACGACCCAGGCCCGCACGTGTTGCTCGCGGACTCAAGCGCCGCCGAGCTGAACCGACGTCTGGATTGGTTGATGGCGCGGGCGACGGGCTACGTCGCGGTGACGAACCATTTTGGCGCGCGCTTCACCACGGACGGCGACGCGACCACGCGCATGTTGCGCGCTCTGAGCGCCCGAGGGGTGGCGTTTGTCTACGCCGACGTCGCCGCGCGCCAACGGCTTTCCGGCCTCGCCGCCGCGACGCGGACCCGCTTCGCCGCCGCCGACGTGCTCTTGGATTCGCGGCGCGCGGGCCGCGGCCTCGACGAACAGTTTCTGCGTTTGGAGGCGGGAGCGCTCCGACGCGGCGACGCGATCGGCGCGTTCGACGCCCGTCGCGGCGTGGTGGAAGCGGCCGCGCGATGGACCCTTGGCCTCGATGCGAAAGGCTATGCGCTGGCGCCGATCAGCTTTGTCGTTCGAGAGCGGGCGGGCCGGCGCGGCGGACGCGTCGAGCCCACGTCTGTGGCCGCGCCGGCGCCGCCGCGCTTCCGCGTCGTTAAGGCGGGATTTGGCGGTCGCGACGAGGACGGATACGGTACGGACGATCACAGCGACACAGGAAAAAAAGCTCATGGCGACGGGCATTGACGCGCCACAGACGGCTTTCGCGGACGCGCCGGGGCGTGACTTATCGAAACACCGCGCCAATGTCGGGCTGTGCCTGTTCAACGCGACAGGCCAGGTGTGGATCGGGGAACGCGCCCACAGCGGCCGAGAGGGCGATCGCGACACGCACCCATGGCAAATGCCCCAAGGCGGGGTCGATCCCGGCGAGGACCTGTACGCCGCCGCCCTGCGCGAGCTGGCGGAGGAAACCGGCGTCCGCGCGGATTTGGTGTCGCTTCTCGGCGTGATCGACCGGTGGCTGGCCTATGATTTTCCGCCGGACGTGTTGGCGCGCAAACGCGCCGACGGCAAAGGCGGCTGGATTGGCCAAAAGCAACGCTGGTTCGCGTTCCGCTTTTTGGGGGCGGACCGTGACGTCGCCCTCAACACCCATCAACCGCCGGAGTTTCGGGCGTGGCGCTGGGAGCGGCTGGCCCTGACGCCCGACCTGATCATTCCGTGGAAGCGCGGCGTGTACGAGGTGGTCGCCACGGAGTTCGCTCGCTTCGTCGACGCGTGAGGCCCGAAGCCGTACAAGCGCGCCAACGCGCGCGCACGGCCGCCTGATGGCCCCTGAGCGTTTAGACGTAAGCGGCCTGAGCAAGGGCCTGCAGCATGGCCTCCAAGCGCTCCACCTCCGCCGCAGCGGCGGGTTGAGCGGCCTCGTCCGCCGCGCTTAGGGCCGTGCGCGCATCCTGGAGCCGCCGCTCCAAATCCGCGCTCGACACGTCGTCGAGCAACGCCGCGTCTTCCGCCAAAACCGTCAAACCCTCGGGCGTCACGTCGGCAAAACCGCCGCGCACAAAGACCTTGCGCGACGCGCCATCCTTCATGATCACGAGCGCGCCCGCACGCAGCGTGGTCATGAACGGCGCATGACGCGCGAGCACGCCAAAGTCGCCCTGCGCCCCAGGGACAATCACCTGCTCCACGACATCGGAGACCACTTCGCGCTCCGGGGACACGAGGCTGAATTGAAACGTCTCCGCCATGGGTTTTCCTTTCATTGCGCGCCGTTCTTTTAAGGCGCGCTCCCGGCCGCGTCGAGGCTGAGGCCGCAGCGCCGCCTCAGGCGGCGACGGTCGCCCCCTGCATGCGGGCGTGCAGCGCGTGTTGGAGGCTGGCGGGATCCGCCACGTCACGGGTCGTGTGGCTAACCTCACCGACCGTGACGATCGTCACGGCGCCATAGTTAAAAATGCGTCCAAGCCAAGGTTGCTCAATGGCGACGCGCACGATCTTCTCCAAATCCGTGGCCCAAAACTCCACATTGAACACGCCGTCTTTCTCCACAAACCGACGATTGGTGACCGCCAGCTCGCGAAACCGCATGCGGATGAAGCGCAGCGTCAGCCGCCACACCAAACGTCCCGCGAACACCGCCAGGCCCGCCAGGTACGCCCACTGAAACCACTGTTGGATCTGGGGGGACTGGCTTTCCGTCAGCGGGTCCAGCAGCAACCCGCGCGCAACGCTCCACAAGCCTGTCACGGCCACGAACTCCAGGATCGGCGCGCCATAGTGGGCCATGTTTGAGAAGCGCGGCGCGTACTCCGCCTCCTCCCCCGCCAACATCATTTTCTCCAAATACGCCACAGTCACCCCCAACTCGCGGCCCCGAGCGTCGCCGCCTAGAGCGTCATCGCCATATCGCTCGGGCTGACCGCCTGCAACATCTCCAGGTCCTCCGGCGAAAGCATGTCGCGCAAATCCCCCACCGAAACCGAGCCGGCCGCCTTTCGTTCCTGTCGCCGCAACTCATGATACACGTCGTCGCGCGCCTCGCGGGATCCGGGAATGTGCTGCGCGATGAACCGCGCCATGATTGGCCGCCCATCGCTGTTGCTGGTGTACATGAGCCCTTTGCCGATCCGCGCCAACTCCGAGGCGCGCTCGAACTCCACGGACTGACGCCAGACCAACAGGACCGGCGTGTTGCGGCCAATGCGAGCGCCGAGGAGCACCATCAAGTCTTCCACAGCGTACATGCCGCCGCGCGCGGAGTAGCCGCCGGGCTCGTCCTCTCGCGCGGCGTACAGCGTGAACTCGGGAACCGGGCGACCAAGCTTCTCCAACACGTCCCGCGGCTTGATGTTGAGAAACGATCGATTGATCCGATCCGGCGCGCCCGACGAGCGCCTGAAGACACGCCAAGATCCACAATACCGCTGAACAAACAATTCCGGTTGGTTAATCCGCGCCTGTTTGTGGTAAAATGTTTGAATGTGACTTTCATCAAGGAAAAAGGGGAAGCCTGCGTCTTCTTTTATTTCATATGAATTTAAGGCGCCTGGCTGCAACGCACGCCACAACGGTTCGATCGCCGTCGGGATCGCAACGTCATTGGCCGCGACCATTTCCGCCAAAACGGCCGTCGCCGTCGGCAGCCATTCCACAGCGCCGTCGACTTGCGCGTTGTTGCGCACCGCCCGGGTAAGGTGGCGCGCTTCCTCGTCGCCAGCCGGCCGCATGGCCAGGAAGGCCTTGTCCGTGATGCTGCGTTCGACCGTGCGCAGATAACCGTAGACGGCGCGAAACGCCGCCGCGCGATTGATGCCGTCGGACATGGATCGAGCTCCCGGAGGACGAAGGAGGCGGCGCGGACGCCGTGGGTTGTCCGCTGAAACTCGACAGCTTTCAACCGCAATAGTGCTTGACAGTGAAATCGCCGCACAATTCCGCGGCTTTGGCGAAAATCACACAGTCACTCGCGAACGACGCACGCGGCGCGGGTGCGCGCCGAATGCCGAGCGAAAGATCACATCATTGCACGGATCTTCGGAAGACCCGGCGATATCCCGAAACTCGCGCCAGCATCCCGCGTCAACGGCCATCGCCCAGCGATTTTCGCGCGCAAAGGCGTGCGCGCGCTCAACGTGCTGGTTTCTCGCAAGCAAAAGCGCTCCCTCAGGAGCGAACTTTGGTCGATGCTCACGGTGCGTGGTCCAGGCTCGCAGGGAGACTCAGAATGTCGTCTGATCAAACACACCGTCGAGGATGGTTTGGAACGCTCGCCTTTTGGACAGTCGCTGTCGCGATCGGCACGCAACTGTGGGGAGACTTAGCCGCCGCCATGATCATAGACGTGGCGCTCCGGGGCGTCAGCGCGTTTGGCGCCGCCTTGAGCGAACACATGTGCGCCTGCGTTGAGCCGATCGGCCAAAGCTCTGGAGGCGTATCCCGGCACTACGTCTAGGGCGCGCGGTGGTCGCGACGTGCGCCAGCGTGCGAGCGTCACGACCACCGAGAGCGCTCAGAATGCGCTCCTGGGTGCGGGAGCGTTACGCCGCTTCGGACGCGAGTTTGCGGGCTTTCTCTTCCGCCTCAGCGATCGTGCCGACCATGTAGAAGGCCGGCTCCGGCAGGTGGTCGAACTCGCCATCGCACAAGCGGCGGAAGCTGGAGACCGTGTCCTCCAGCGGCACCTGAATGCCCGGGAAGCCCGTGAACACCTCAGCCACATCGAAGGGCTGGCTGAGGAAGCGTTCGATCTTGCGCGCGCGAGCGACGGTGAGGCGGTCCTCCTCCGACAGCTCGTCCATGCCCAGGATCGCGATGATGTCCTGCAAGGACTTGTAGCGCTGCAGGATCTCTTGCACGCGGCGCGCGGTCTCGTAGTGCTCGTCGCCCACAACGCCCGGCTCCAGGATCCGCGATGTAGAGTCCAACGGATCGATGGCCGGATAGATGCCCTTCTCCGCGATGGAGCGGTTGAGCACGGTCGTTGCGTCCAAGTGCGAGAAGGACGTGGCCGGCGCGGGGTCGGTCAAATCGTCGGCGGGAACGTAAATCGCCTGCACGGAGGTGATCGACCCCTTGTTGGTGGACGTGATCCGCTCCTGCAGCGCCCCCATGTCGGTCGCCAGGGTGGGCTGGTAGCCCACGGCCGAGGGAATGCGGCCGAGCAGGGCCGACACTTCCGAGCCCGCTTGGGTGAAGCGGAAGATGTTGTCCACGAAGAACAACACGTCCTTGCCCTCTTGGTCGCGGAAATACTCCGCCTGGGCGAGACCCGTAAGCGCCACGCGCGCGCGCGCGCCGGGCGGTTCATTCATCTGGCCGTACACCAGGGTCGCGCGGCTTTCGCCGCTCAAGTCGATCACCTTGGCGTCTTGCATCTCGTGATAGAGGTCGTTGCCCTCGCGCGTGCGCTCGCCGACGCCGGCAAACACCGAATAGCCGCCGAACAGCTTCGCGATGTTGTTGATCAGCTCTTGAATCAACACGGTCTTGCCGACGCCCGCGCCGCCGAACAGCCCGATCTTCCCGCCCCGCGCGTAGGGGCACAGCAAGTCAATCACTTTGATCCCGGTGACCAGGATCTCCGCTTCCGTCGATTGGTCCACGAACTCCGGCGCGTCGCGGTGGATCGGCGCGCGGATCGCGCTGTCAATCGGCCCGCGTTCATCGATCGGCTGACCCACGACGTCCATGATCCGGCCAAGCGTCCCCGGACCAACAGGGACCGTAATCGGCTCGCCGGTATCGGTCACGTCCTGGCCGCGGGTGAGCCCCTCCGTGGAGTCCATCGCGATGGCGCGGACAATGTTCTCGCCCAAGTGCTGCGCCACTTCCAGCACCAGCCGCTGGTCGCCGTTATACGTCTCCAACGCGTTCAAAATGTCGGGCAGATGTTCGTCAAACTCCACGTCGACCACCGCCCCGATCACTTGAGCCACGCGCCCACGGTTGTTCGTCGTCATGCCCTGGTCTCACACGTTGCGAGCGGTTCCCGCGGCCTCATCGACCACCGCCCAAAATCTGGATTGAAAAGGCGACGGCGCAACAGCCAGCCCTTTTGTGTTGAAGACGACGCTGCGTGTAAACCTTCGGTAAACACCGCGTCGCAGCATTCATCGCAGCGACCCCTAACGCAGCCGGCCGCCCGTGTCTAATGCTTCATTCCGCAGCGCCGCAGCCGCCGAGACGCCCGATGGACGCTTAGGTCGCCTCCGCTTCGCTGCGCCCCTGGCGGCAGCTGAGGCGCGCTCGGGTCGAGGCGACGCGCACGCGCTCGCCATCGGCCACCTGATACTGGGCGTCGCCGGCCACGGTCTGGACACGCAGCACCGCCGGGCCCGTCACCACGCACACAACGCCGGAGGAGCTGTCCCCGCACCGTTGCTCGCCACTGCCGTCTTCGACCCCAAGGACGAAGTTCACGCCGCCAGCGCGCAAGACGTGTTTTGCGAAACTCGCCCGATACTCCGGTCCCCAGTCCACGTCGAGGGGCCCGCCTTCGGGCTCCTGGCGGATCATGTCGTAGTCGGCGGCCATGCGTTCGCAGAGCGTCCCGCTGGACGCCGCAACCACCGTGTCGACCGTCTCCGAACGCAGTTGAAGGTCGGGCGTCGGCTTCGCACACGCCGCCAACACAGCGACCGTCGCGACACCCACAACAGCTTTGCACCCCATGGCGACGCCCCTTCTATCCTTCGGTCGACGACTCAGAAACACGGCGCGCCGCGCAGGGCGACCTACAACGCCTCAGCGCCCGAAATAATCTCGATGAGTTCTTTGGTGATGTTGGCCTGACGCGCGCGGTTGTATTGCAGCGTCAGGCTGTCGATCAGATCGCCGGCGTTGCGCGTCGCGTTGTCCATGGCCGACATCCGCGCGCCCTGTTCGCCCGCGGCGTTCTCCAACAGCGCGCTGAACACTTGCGTGGTCAGATTGCGCGGCAGGAGGTCCGCGAGGATCGCCTCCTCATCCGGCTCATACTCGTATTGGGCGCCCTGCAGATCAGGCCCTTCCGCCGTTTCATCCACAGATTCCGACGCCGGGATGATGGTCTTCATGGTGGGGATCTGCGCGAGAACCGACTGGAAGCGCGAGAAAATCAACGTCGCGACGTCAATCTCGCCCGCCTCGAACATCGCGCGCGCCTTGTCGGCGATGCCGCCGGCGATGCTGGAGTCCAGGCGCTTGACCTCGCGCAACGAGATCACGTCGATGATTTTGTCGCTGTGCAGACGTTTCAGTTGGTCATGGCCTTTGCGGCCAATGATCAGGAGCTTCACGGTCTTGCCCGCCCGCTCCAGCTCGACAATGCGCTCACGCGCCAACCGCGCGATCGATGCGTTGAAGCCGCCGCAGAGGCCCCGATCCGCGGTGCACACAATCAGCAAATGCACCGCGTCTTTGCCCGAACCGATCAACAGCGGCGGCGCGCCGGGCGTGTCCTTCACCGCGGCGGACAGATTGGCCACGACCCGAGCCATGCGCTGCGCATAGGGCCGCGCCGACTCGGCTTGATCCTGAGCGCGCTTCAGCTTGGCCGCGGCGACCAGCTGCATCGCCTTGGTGATCTTCTGGGTCGATTTGACCGTGCCGATGCGGTTTTTCAGATCTTTAAGGTTGGGCATGAGGACATCGCTCGATGAAGTTCGCTCGGTTTGTATCGACGCACTGCGGCGGCCACAAGGTGCGCCGCTGCGGTCTGAGACGACGCCGATCCAGCGTTGTTTGATGTCGACGCCAGATCGTCAACGAAGAATGAACACCGCCACGATCAACGGCTGCAACCTGTTCACGCTCACGGCTTTGGCCCGAAACGGATTCGCTCGCGCCAAGCGTCACCGCTCCTACCGCGCGTCTCCCCGACCGGGACCGCCTTTGGTGAGCCAGCCCAACACGCAGACGTCACCGCCCATCGCCGCCACCCGGGCCGCCGTCCTGATGTGGGGCGGCGGCCACGCGATTGACGCAGCCGCCCGTCCCGTGCTGAAGACTAGGCGAAGGTTCGCGTATAATCCTCGATGGCGGCTTTCAGTTCTTTTTCGACGTCATCGGTGAGTTTTTTGTTGCTCCAGATCGCGTCGAGCACGGCCTTGCCCGTCGAGTTCAGGTATTGCAGCAACCCCTGCTCGAAGCGCTTCACATCCGCCGTCGCAACGCCATCGAGATAGCCCCGCGTGCCGGCGTAAATCACCGCCACCTGCTCTTCCGTGCGCAGCGGCGAAAACTGGTTTTGCTTCAGCAGCTCGGTCAGACGGTCGCCGCGATTCAGCA
>CAZGLY010000010.1:29903-74540 GCA_964526675.1 uncultured Caulobacterales bacterium | reverse complement strand
CCAACGCGCGCTTCACGCGCACCATGTCGAGGACCGGGATGCCCTCGGTGATGGTCACGATCAGCTCCACGCCCGCGTCGATCGCCTCCAGGATCGCGTCCGCGGCGAAGGGCGGCGGCACGTAAACGACGCTCGCGTTGGCGCCCGTCGCCTCCACGGCTTCGCGCACGGTGTCGTAGACCGGCAGGGTGCGCCCGCGCACGCTTTCGGGCGCCGCGTCCGTCGCGGTCCAGTGGGTCCCGCCTTTGCCCGGCGTGCAGCCTGCAACCATCTGCGTGCCGTAAGCCAGCGCCTGCTCGGTGTGAAAGGTGCCGGTTTTGCCCGTGATGCCTTGGGTGATCACCTTGGTGTCGGCGTTGACAAGGATGGACATAAGCGGCCTCCGGACACGGGGGTGATGGACGACACGGCGCGATCGCCGCGAGGAAGGATGCGGGCTCGGCCCGACAGGCCGCCTCTTAGCCCAGCGCGGCGTTCGCGGCAAACCGAAGGGGCGGGCCCGCGAACGGGGCCCGGACGTCGCCCGCTATTGCGCCGGCCCGGCCGCCGCGGCGTCGCCGTCGCCGTCACCGCCGCTCACCCGAAGCTCCAAGAGCGCGCGGGCGGCGAACGTGGTGAACACGGGGTCGTTGCCGAAGTACCGCAGCGGCCCCTGGGACTGGGCCGACAGCTCGTTCTGGAGGGCGCCCCAGTCCTGGTAGCCCAGGCCGGCGGCCTGTTCGACCGTGAGATCCGTAATCAGCTCGCCGGTTTCGGCGTCCACCGCGATGGACTTCTCCAAACGCTGTTGCAGACGCTCGGCGAACGTGTCGACGAGATACGCGTTTTGGCGGTAGAGCGACGCGCGCGCCACCTCCTCCTGACAGACGTAGCCCGTGAGAAAATTGACGGCGGTGCTGAGATCGTCCTCCGCCTTATCCACTTTCGGCACGTAGGCGCTGATGCAGTCGTAAGCCGCGCGCACCACCGGCGGCGCAGACGCGTCGCCATTCTCCCCGTCGGTTTGCGCGACGGCGATCGTCGCCCCAAACGCGGTCGCGCCGACCGCCGCCATCATCGTGCGAAGCATGCTCGCCTCCCTCAGCTGCGCGTTCGCGCGCGCTCCGGCCGTCCAGCCGGCCGCTGCAAGCGACGCTAACGGTCAATCAGGCCAACTGTTTGACGGCGGCGACAATCTTTTCCGCGGCGTCGGCGAGGTCGTCGGCGGGAATAACGTTGAGCCCGCTCTCGGCGAGGATTTTCTTGCCGAGATCGACGTTGGTGCCTTCCAAACGGACCACCAGCGGCACCTGCAGGCCGACCTCCTTCACCGCCGCGATCACGCCCTCGGCGATCACATCGCACTTCATGATGCCGCCAAAGATGTTCACCAGAATGCCCTTCACCTTCGGATCGGCGGTGATGATCTTGAAGGCGGCCGTGACCTTTTCCTTCGACGCGCCGCCGCCGACATCCAAGAAGTTCGCCGGCTCGGCGCCGTAAAGCTTGATGATGTCCATCGTCGCCATGGCCAAGCCCGCGCCGTTGACCATGCAACCGATGTCGCCATCGAGCGCGATGTAGGCGAGGTCGTACTCCGAGGCGGCGATTTCTTTGTCGTCTTCTTCCGTTTTGTCGCGCAATTCCAGGATATCAGGATGGCGCGCCAGCGCGTTGCCGTCGAAATTGACTTTGGCGTCGAGCACGCGCAGATCGCCGTTCTTCATCACGATCAGCGGGTTGATCTCAAGCAGCGCCATCTCTTTCTCGGTGAAGGCCCGATAGAGCACGCCCATAAGCTTGACGCATTGCTTGACCTGATCGCCTTTCAGCTCAAGCGCCGCGGCGATGGCGCGCCCCAAATACGCCTGGTAACCGGCGGCCGGGTCGACGTGGAAGGTGTGGATCTTCTCCGGCGTGGACGCGGCCACTTCTTCGATGTCCACGCCGCCTTCGGTGGAGACGACATAGGCGATGCGGCTGGTGGCGCGATCAACCAGGAGCGACAGATACAGTTCGCGATCGATGTCGGCGCCGTCTTCGATGTAGAGGCGGTTGACCTGTTTGCCCGCGGGACCGGTTTGGTGGGTCACCAGCGTCTTGCCCAGCATCTGCTCGACAAACTGGCGCACTTCCTCCGGCGATTTGGCGAGCCGCACGCCGCCTTTCTCGCCCGCGTCCGGCTCCTGGAAGCGCCCTTTGCCGCGCCCGCCGGCGTGGATTTGGCTTTTCACGACCCAGACCGGCCCAGGCAGCCGGCCCGCGGCTTCGGCGGCCTCCGCGACGGAGAACACAGGAAACCCGTCCGCCACCGGCGCGCCGTAGGATTTCAGCAGCGCCTTGGCTTGGTATTCGTGGATGTTCATGGGGCGGGCTCCCTCACGGCATGGGCTGACGGCAAGGACGGGACACAGCCGCCGCCTCGCCGCGGCGACCGTGTGTTGCCGGCCCCCTCTTATCGTTGGCCCCGCCGCGACGCAATGCAGCGCCGCGACGCGCGCGGAGCGCGGCGTCTGTGTCCGGCCGCTAAGCGTGATCGACGCCGAGACGCCGATCCAGCGACAGAACGCCGCCGCCGAAGGCCACGAGGGCCAACGCCGCCGCCGCCCACCACATGGCGGGGCTCACGAAATGGCTCCACGTTGGGTAGACGAAGGCTTGGATGACCAGTGTCATCACCAACAACCCCGCCGCGGCGAAGCGCGTGAAGAGGCCCAAGGCCAGCAAGGGCGGCAGGATGACCTCAAAGACCGTCGCCAACACCGCGGCGGTGTCGGTCAGCCATGCCGGCGCTGTGGGAAAATACTCGTACGAAAACAGGATGAACGTCCCGTCCTGGATCACCGGCAACGGCACGCGAAAGCGAAAATCGCCGACGGTGAACAGGGTCGCGGTCTGCACCTTGGTGAGGGCGGAGCTCCAGAACACAGACGCCAGGGCAAGGCGCAAACCCAAGAGGCCAATCCCTTGCGCGTTTGTGGCCAGACCGCAGAAGCGCCGATAGAGCGCGAGCTTAAACGCGGCGACGCCGGCGAGAAGGCGAACCAACGACGCGACGCCGCGCCCGGTCTCGGCAGGTTGGTTGGACGCGGCTGAGGTCATAAGAGGCTCCTGGGTTGATCGAGGTCAGTTATGGGCGACGGTTCGCGGCCGCCGGGCGCGCAGGCGCGATCAATACACCCGCCGCCAGCGCGCCGGCGAACGTCTCGGCCGCTCGAAAAGCGGGCTCCGCCGTCACGCCAGCCTGCAGCGCCGCGCCAACGGCCGCACCCTCAGCGACGGCGTGAAAGAAGGCGTGCTCGCCCGTGGAGAGCGCGCGATGACGCACGGCCCCGTCGTGCTTCCACACCAACGCGCGGCTTGGGCCAGCGCCGACGGCGCGCAGCGCGTCTTGGTCGCACGCGCGCACAGCCGCCCAGATCGCGTAGGCGGCGTGCGGGGACCCGGTCAGCCCCACGGACGGGGCGAGAACAAGCCGAGCGTCCGCGATCGCCTCGCCGTCGAGGCCCGCCAGCGCCGCCGCGCCCTCAGCGGGCGTGTCCGCTGCGAAGAACGCGCGCAACCACGCCCAATCGAGCCGGGCGACGTCGGCCAGATACGCGAGCGTCTGGGCCGGAGGAAAGGCGGCGACAAAGTCCGCGAAGCCCTCGCCATAGTGGGTGAGCGCCGGATCCTGCGGCGGCTGGGCGACGGCGTACGCGTCCGCCATGGCGTTGAAGAACGCCTCCCCCACCACCTCCTTGACCGTGGGAAAGCTCTTCGCCAGCGCCTCGCGCAGCGCAACGCGGGAGTTGGCGCGGTAGATCCGCAAACGCTCGGCGGCCGACGCGTCAAGGCCAAGGGCCGCGAGGTCCGCCGGCTCCCCACGCAACGCCGCGGCGAACGCGTCTTGGAACAGGCCGAGCGCGATCATCCCCGCCCCCTACGCCGCCGCCGCGCAGCGCGCGACGCTGTGCGGTGAGGCTTCGGCGCGAACGCCAACGGCGCGCATGAGCCGCTCCGCGTGGGCGCGTTCGGCCAGCAACTCCGAAAACGGCGGGATGTCGGCGTCCCGCTCGATCAAGGTGGGCTTCGGCCCGTAGAGGCGCAGCGCATCGTCGTAGAGGGCCCACACAGCTTCCGCGACCGGCGCGGCATGGGCGTCGATCAAAAGCGGCGGCAGCGCATCCTCGGGCGTGTCGCGCACGGTGTGGCCCGCGAGATGGATTTCCCCCACCCGGCGGCCCGGGATCGCCGCGAGATAGGCGTGGGGGTTGCGGCCAATGTTCCACGCGGTGACGTGGACGTTGTTGACGTCCATCAGAAGGCCGCAGCCCGTGCGTTCGCAGGCCTCGACGAGGAAATCCGGCTCCTCCAGATCTCCGGGCAACGCGAGGTAAAGTGCGGGGTTCTCGATCAGGATCGCGCGCTGCAGCGCGTTCTGCATCCGGTCAATGTTGGCGGTCAGCGCGTCGAGGGCCGCGCGGGTGGCCGGCGCCGGCAGCAAATCCGCGAAGTACGCGCCCTCGCGGCGCGACCACGCCACATGCTCCGACACCGCCACGGGCTCGAACCGCGCGACCAGGTCGCGCCAACGGGCGAGATGGGTCGCGTCAAGGGGATCCACGCCGCCGAGCGACAGGCCAACGCCATGAAACGACACTGGGTGGTCCGCGCGCAGCGCCTCCAGGGCGGTCAGGCGCGGCCCGCCCGCGGTCATGTAGTTTTCCGGATGCACCTCGAACCACAGACCGTCTGCGGTCGTCTCACGCGCGTCGCGGTAGTGCTCCGCCTTGAGGCTGACCCCGGCGCGCATGG
The DNA here is from genome assembly GCA_964526675.1 of uncultured Caulobacterales bacterium. Lineage (GTDB taxonomy): Bacteria > Pseudomonadota > Alphaproteobacteria > Caulobacterales > Maricaulaceae > CAZADA01. The sequence goes on along the minus strand of CAZGLY010000010.1, from coordinate 69,764 downwards.
GCAGATCCGTCACCGCCGCCGCGCCGCAAGACCGCCGCCGCGGCGCGCCGCCGTCGGGAGCGGACCGGCCGCTCTCGATCGACGCGTCGTGGCGAGGGTCGCTGGCGCGGCGCACGGGGCGGCTTACGCTGGGTTGTTCCGATCCAGCTCCTCAAGGGAGGCCGGGCCGGCGGGGGTGTCGATGAACGCGCATGAACCGGCGGGCGCCAGCGTCCACGCATTGCCTTGGTAGTCGATCGTGGAGGTGCCGGCGCAGCTCGTGCCGGGGCCCGCGGCGCAGTCGTTCTCTTCCGCCAGCGCGATGCCGTAGCACTTCTCGGGCTTGTCTTTGCGCTTCAGCCGGCCGCCGTCTTTCCAGGCGTCGAACGCCGCGCGGACGTCTTCGGACGCGCCGTCGCGCAGGGTCAAACCGTCATTGGGACCGGCGAGAGCCGGCGCGCCGAGCGCCAAAGCGACCGCGCCGGCCAGCGCAGCGGAAGTGATTTTGGTGGTCATGCCCATCTCCGTTGGGTTGGGAAGTGCTGCAGCGCGAGGCCGCACTTCCCACTGTGCCGGAGACGCGCCGACGAGACGATTCACGTCTCCTCACGGAAACGCGCGGCGCGCGTGGCGCGCACGTTTTAGATTGGGCGGCGATCATCCTCGTCGTCATCGTCGCTGGGATCGTCTGTGTCGGGCTCCTCCGGCGCGTCAGCGGCGGCGGGACGGACTTCGAAGGGATCCGGCTGATCGCCCTCCGCCTCGTCCACCGTCACATCCGCGGCGGGCTCGCTCGGCGCGCTCGCCGCGCCAGCGCCAACGTCTTGATCGGCGGTCAAATCGCCAGGACCCGGGACCGCCGCGGGCGGCGGCGACGCGATGTCGGCGGCCACGTCGTCCACGTCCGGCTCGGGGCCCTCATCCCACGGGTCGTCGTCCCAGACGTCGCCATCGTGCGGATCGTGACCCGCCGACCCCGCCAGACCGCCATCTTCAGCGACGTCATCGCCATGGGCGGCCATGGCGCTGAGCGCGCCGGAGCTGGCCAACACAGGCGTAAACGCCTCCTTGTCGTCGGGTTGGGCCGGCTCACGCGCGGCGCGACGACGGAACATCAACAAGGCCAGGCCCGCCTGGGCGAGGCCGGCGACCCAAAACAGCGCGCTTGGGCCCAGCGGGCTCGCCATGAACACGCCGGTGATCAGCGGCCCGGAGGCGGCGCCGGCGGCCCACACCACCATCATGCCTGAGACCAGCCGCGCGATTTGCCCCTGCGGCACGCGATCCGCGCCGTGCGCCACGCAAATCGCGTAGATCGACAGCGCCCCGCCGCCCCACAACAGCGCGAACATCTGCGTCACCGCGCCCGGCGCGCCGAGCGGCGTCAACGCCAACAGCAACGCCATCAGCGCCGCAAACCCAGACAGCGCGCCAATCACGCCGCGGCGATCACGGAAGTCGGACGCCCGGCCGGCGGGCCATTGCGCCAACAGACCGCCGAGCACGATGGCGGCGTTGAACGCGGCGGCGGCTCCGGCGGAGGCGGTCTCTTGGCCCGCGGTCGCGTAGATCGGTCCCAGCTGAAGAACGGATCCGTTGACGAAGCCGGCCACAAACGCGCCGGCGAACGCCGCCGGCGCCATGCGCGCCAGCTTCATGGGATCCATCCGCTCCGCCGCCGGCGGCGTCGGCGGGCTTTGGCGCGTCGCTGCAATCGGCGTCAACGCCAAGGCGAACAGAGCCCCCGCGGTCATCAACGCGCCGGCGCCGCCCGGGCTCATCCCGGCGATCAAAAACGGCGCGCCCATCACGCCGACGCGGGTCACCATAGCGTAGACGCTCAAGAGATCGCCGCGACGGTCCGACGGGCCGGTCTGGGCGATCCAGCTTTCGCCAACCGCGAACGCCCCGGCCACGCTCACGCCGGCGACAAACCGCAACACGGCCCAGCCGACCGCGCCGTTGAAGCCGCCAAGCATCAGCGTCAACGCCGCCGCCAGCGCCGCGAACAGCGCGAACGCGCGAATGTGGCCGAGATCTTTGATCACCCGTGGCGCGAAGAGCGCGCCGACAATGTAACCCAACCCGAACAGCGCCGCGGTCAAGCCCACGCCCGCGGCGCCGACGCCGCGCACGGCCAACGCCAAAGGCGCGGTGACAAACATGAGGGAGGAGGCCCCATGGATGATGGTCATCGCCGCAAGCAGCGCGATGATGGTGCGGTAGCGGCTCATAGTCCCGGCTCCTCCGGCGGTGTTCGCTCGCCCCCACGCTTGCCAAGTTAAGGTTACCAGAAGGTAGCCGAAGGTCAGCCCATCGCACCCGCCAGCCGAATGCGACCAAGCGCGCGCCCCCCGCTGGGGAGCGGCGCGGCCGGGAAACGCGCGGCGGCGCTACTGCAGGGCGATCGTCTCGCTCAACGCCGCGGCGCCATCCTGGTCCCGCACCGACAGGGTTAGGGTGCGGGCGTCCCAATCGATGTCGAGGAGGCCGAAATTTTCCTCCAGATAGGTCGGACCTAAACGATTGGGGCCGGGCTCTTCCTCACCGCCCCACGCCGAGACCGGCAAGTTGAGGGAGGATGACGTCAGCTCGTGCACGACGCGCCCATCGCCCAGATCGCGGCGATAAAGGCCCGCGCGATGGCGATCGCCGGACACCAGCACGACGTTGGCCGCCGCGGCGTCGCGGATCAGGGCGTAAAGACGCTCCCGCTGCGCCGGCATGGTGCGCCACGCCTCCCAGCCATGGCCGTCGGCGATGATCTGGATCGACGACACCAACACGGTCAGGTCTGCGGGCTTGGCGATCTCCTCCTCAAGCCACGCCCATTGATCCGAGCCGAGCATGGTGATCGCGGGATCCTCGTTCGGGTCATAACGACGACCGTCGGTTCCAGGCGTCAGCGGATCGCGAAAATAGCGCGTGTCGACATAGATCATGCGCACCGTTTGTCCGTCGGGGCCGTACGCGCGCGACGCGTAGACGCCGGGGCGCGCCCGCCGCGCGTCGCCGGCGGGGATGCGCCAGAAATCAAGGAACAACGTCTCGGCGTACTCCTTTGCGGAGAACGTCGCGCCCGCGTCGTTCATGCCGTAATCGTGGTCGTCCCAGACGGGCCAGATGGGCATCGCCGCGTTGAGCCGCGCGAAATCGTCATGCTCGGCCAAATCCGCGTAGGCCTGCCGCAACTCCGGCAACGTCATGTCGCCCGCGTCGGCGTCGCCGTAGACGTTGTCGCCCATAAACACGAACGCGTCCGCTTGGGATGCCGCCACGGCGCCGAGAATGGGCGCCTCCTTCGTCTCCTCCATGCACGACCCGAACGCGAGCCGTGTGATCACCGCGTCGGCGGCCAGCGCCGGCGCGCCGTCGGAGCGCTGCGGCCGCGGCGCGTCATAGCTCGCGTAGAAAGGCCGCAGCGCCGCGATCGGATCCTCCGGCGTGGCCGCGCAGGCGCCCAGAACCAAAGGCAGTGAGGAGAAAAGCAGGACAACGCCGCGCATGATGAGCCTCCGTGATCGATCGCGGCTTGGCTACATCCCGGCCGTGACAGGCCCGTGACAGCGCCGAGCGTCACAAGGCGGCGTCACCCGAAGACCACCATGTGCATCAGGCGTCCCGGCGCCAGCGTGAAGCCGCCCGCGATCACCAGCGCGCCGAAGAACAACATCAGCATGGCGTTGCGATGCCGCCGCACATTGCCCCGCCGTGCGTGCGCCACGCCGGAGATCGTGCCCGCAACGGTCACGGGGATCAGAATGTGGATCACGCTGAACCCGCCATCCTCTCCGCTGCGGATAAAGAACGCCGTGGTCACGACCACGCCCATGACGGCCACAAACGTCCATCCCAGCGTCCGGTGCAGCCGCGCGCCCTTTGGGCCCAGCAGCTGCGCCGCCGCCAAAGCGAACGCGGTGATGGCCGCGATCGCGTGCACCTGAATGACCGGCGATGCGGCCGCGAACACAGCGAAATCCATCGCCCACCTCCCCGCGACGCCTGGATCCCGCTCAGTCGATCAGGCGGATGGCGTGGCGTGTTTCGCCCGCCGCCAGGGTGAACCGGGCGTCCTCGTAGGAGGCTGGGCCGAAGCGCCCGCGGGCGTTGTTGGAAAAGCCATAAGGCTCTGAGGGCACGCCCAAGAACCCCGTGTCCAACGCGCCGTCTCCGTCTTCGTCGTGATAGAGTTTGACGGCGTACTCGCCCGGCTCGAGGTCCGCGAACGTCACCGTCGTTTCCGGCGTCGCGACGGGGGCGATCACGCCACGCTCCATCTCGTCGGCGTCCCAGGCGGCCGCGCTGCGGAAAAGCGCGACCATCATCGACCCGTCGGCCACCGCCACGTCCTCAATCACCAGCGTCAGCACGGCCTGGTCGTCGGTGTCGCGTCCGAACGCCGGGGGCGCGGCCACCGCGGACATCACGCCGGCGACACATGCGGCGATGGCGGTGTTGGCGGTGGTCAGGCGGGGCAAGCGTGCGCTCATAGTCATGGTCCTTTGTTTACGGGCGGCCCGACGCTCGGGCCAGCGCGCGGACAGGATCACCGCTTCGACGGCCCGTGCGCTAGGGGTCTGTCCGCGAAGCGCCGCGCCACATGCGTGAAACGCCACGCCGGATCAGGCATATGACGCTTCACGATGCGTGAACGACCATCTCTCAGCGCGGCGGGCGACGCCAAGGCGGCCACGGCGACAAGGGCCGACGCGCGCGTGTCCAATTGGCGCATATCCAACTGGCGCGCGCTGGCGCGGACCGGTTTGGCTTTGGCGGCGGCGGGCACCTTCTTGGCGTTCCTCGCCCCGTTTCGCACGGACGTGTTGGGGTGGCCGTTGGTCTGGGTCTATTGGGTCGGCTTGATCGGCTTTGGAGCGATCGCCACGGGCGGCGCGCGATGGGCCGTGCGTCGCCTGCAAACGGAGATGGCGTTCCTCGACGCGGCGGGGGTGTGGGGGCAGAACGCGGCGGTCACGGTCCTGGCCTCCGTCCCCATCGCGGCTGTCTTGCTGGTTGTGAATCGCGCCCTCGGCGCGACGGCTCCGCCATCGGTGTGGCCGCGCTACTACCTCAGCGCTGTGGCGATCACCGGCGCCATGGTGGGGATCGGCGCGCTCATCCGCGCCGTCAAGCAGGCCGGCGCGGACCCGCCCGGCGCGTCACGCGTGGTCGCGGACGGCATCGGTTCCAGCGACGCGGATCAGCGGCTGCGGGCGCTTCTGCCGCCGGCGTTGCGCGACGCCCGCTTTTGGGCGCTGCAGGCCGAAGATCATTATGTCCGCGTCCACACCAGCGCCGGCGGGGCGTTGGTGCTGATGCGCCTCGCGGACGCTGAGGCGGCGCTCGCCGGCGCAGACGGCATGCGCGTGCATCGCTCTTGGTGGGTGGCGCGCGAGGCGGTTCGTGAGGCGCAACGTGGAGACGGGCCCATGACGTTGACGCTGGCCAACGGCGTCACGGCGCCGGTCAGCCGCACCTACGCCCGCCGCGTGCGCGAGGCCGGTTGGGTGTAGGCGCCCCAGCCAGCCCCGCGTTCACGCCGCGTTAGGCGCCGCTGTCGAGCGCGTCCAACTGCGTCAGCACGTCATCCACGGTGATCCGCTCCCGGTAGCCTTTGGCTTGGCCATAGGCCTCCGCCTCAAACAGCTTCGCGACCACGACGCCCTCCGCGTTGATCACAAAGGCGCTGGGATACGGCAACGCATAAGCGCGCGAGCCGGGCTTTTTGTCCGCAAACGCCGGATCGAGGACGCCAAACGCCTTGATCGCGGCGCGCTCGGGATCGGCCAACAAAATCCCGGTCTCGCTTTGATCGCGCGCGTAGTCGGCGAGCTTCGCGGCCGTGTCGGTCGTGACGAACGCGATGGCGTATCCCCGTTCCTCAAAGGCGTCCAAGCGCTCCTGGACAGCCGCCGCTTGGGCGATGCACACCGGACACCACGACAGAGAGCGGCTGAAATAGACCACAGCCCCTTGGTCCGCCGCCGCGAGAATGGCGCTGAGGTCGGTGGCGGCGCCGGTTTGGTCCGTCAGCGCTAAGTCATGGGGGGCGGGCTCATCCAGCGCCGGCCCGAACTCCGCGTCCTGCGCGAGCGCGGCCGCGGCGACGCACGCCGCCACGCAGGCGACGACAAGGTGACGGCCCAGCGCCGCCGGCGCGGCGATGAGATGACTGATGACCATGGCGTGAGCTCCCGACAGTGCGCCGCGGATGCGGCTTCATGTCGCGGTCTTAGACGGACAAGCCGCGCCCGTCGTCCCGCCTCACGGCTTTCTGAGGGGACTGTGATCGCCGGCGAGCGGATCGCGGTCGCGCAAGGCCGGCTCGACCAGGCGCCCGGCGTCGCGGCTGTGGGCCTCCACCAGAAGCGTCAGGGTCGTGGCCTCGGCCGTTTGCAGCTCGGTGATGACGACCCGCGCCGCGTCATCGCGCCCGGTGAACCCAACACGCGCCCGCACCCGGGGGCCAGCCGGCCATGGCGGCTCAAACGCTTTCAGGTCCGAGGGGGCGCACGCAGCGACCATCGCGGCCCAGGCTTGGGCGTCGCCCGGCGGAGCGCTTGCGCCATCGCCTGCGGCGTCCGGGCCGACCGGCGTCGGTTGGAGGGCCAAGGTCCAGCCGGCGCCAAAAGGGCTCGCTTCAACCGCGCAGGACGGGAAGCCCGCAACGGCGCGCGCGCAAGCGGTGAAGGGCGGCGGCGCCAGGGGCGGCGCGGGCGCGGCGTCCGGGGCGCGCCGCTCCGCCAGCCCGATCGTCGCCGGAGCGGCTAGATCGCCGACAGCGTTGGCCGCCGCGGCGTCCAGCGCCGCGTTCAACGCCTCGCAGAAGGACGCCGGTTCATCGGCCCGCCCGTCAGCGGGCGTCTGGGCCTCGGACGACGTAGGGCTTGCCGCCCAACACACGGCGGCTGACGCCATCCCCGCCGCAACCGTCACAAGGGGCTTCATCGTCGCCATCGCGCGCAACGCGGCCGGCTCAACCGTCTTGGCTCGCGTCGGCGTCCGCCCAGAACGCCGCGTCCACCAAGGCCAGCACCTCGTCGATCTGCGCCTGCCAGTCATAGCCGTCTGAGGTCAGGCTTTGCCCCGACCCGTAGTAGTCCGCCGGCGGCGCCTCCAAAAACAGCTTCGCGCGCACGATCCCTTCCGCGTCGATCACCAAGGCGGTCGGGAAGGCCGCGCCGTGGTACCGGTTGGCCTCCGGGAACGTCGGATCGACAAGCGCGAGCCGTTCAACCATGCCATCGTTCTTGGCCGCCAGAAGCGGCGTGGCGTCCGTCAACTCCGAACTCACAAAATCCGCAGCGTCTTCCGGCGCGTCGTTGCTGGCGAACGCCAAGCCCACTTCGCGCACAACGAAGTCCTTATGGCGTTCCGCGACTTGCAACGTCTCGATCTGGCAGATGGGACACCAATCGACGGAGCGCACGAACACCAGAACCAAGCCGCGCGGGCCCGTCAGGTCGTTGAAGTCCTTGAAGCCGCCGCTGCTGTCAGAGGCGAAAATGGCGCTGGTGATCGGCGACCCCACGGGCGGGCCGAGCTCCATCGCCTCAGCGACGTCCCGCGGCGCCATCGGTTTTTCGTCTGCGGCCTCTTGCTCGCCGTTGTCACGCGCCAGGCCGGCGCCCGCGCCAAGGCCAAGCACCGCCAACATCACAACGGTCGCCAGGCCCGCCGTTCCCCGCCCGCGGATCATATCGTCCCTTTCCCGATCAGCCGGCTCACGTCAGCGCCGGATCGATCGCCTTACACGCCTCCACCAAACCGCGCACGGCGGCGATGGAACTGTCCATCATGACCTTTTCCGCGTCATTCAGGCGGATTTCCACCACCCGCTCGACACCCCCCGCGCCGATGATCACCGGCACGCCGACATACATGTTCTCCACACCGAACTGGCCCTGGCAATAGGCAGCACACGGCAGTAAACGGCGTTTGTTGCGGAGATAGGAGCGGGCCATGGCGACGGCGCTCTCGGCGGGCGCGTAATAGGCCGAGCCTGTCTCCAGGAGCGCAACGATCTCTCCGCCGCCCTTGCGGGTCCGCTCAACGATCGCCACCATTTCCGCCTCGCTCGACCAGCCCATGGCGATGAGGTCCGGCACGGGGATCCCCGCCACCGTGGAGTAGCGCAGCAACGGCACCATCGTGTCGCCGTGGCCGCCCATCACGAAGGCCGTCACATCCTCCGCAGAGACGTGGAACTCGGTTGCGAGGAAATGGCGGAAACGCGCGCTGTCGAGCACGCCAGCCATGCCGACCACCATGTGGTGCGGCAGTCCGGAATACTGCTGCAGCGCCCACACCATCGCGTCCAGCGGGTTGGTGATGCAGATCACGAACGCATCCGGCGCGTGCTCTTTGATGCCCTCGCCGACGGCCTTCATCACCTTGAGGTTGATTTCGATGAGATCGTCGCGGCTCATGCCCGGCTTGCGGGGCACGCCGGCCGTGACGATGCACACGTCCGCCCCCGCGATGTCCGCATAGGCGTCGGTGCCGGCGAGATCGCTGTCCTTCGCGAACACCGGCGCGGCTTCCGCGATGTCGAGCGCCTTGCCTTTGGCGATGCCGGCTTTGATGTCGAACATGACCACGTCGCCCATCTCCTCGCGGGCGATCACATGGGCCAACGTACCGCCGATCATGCCGGCGCCGATGAGCGCGATTTTGTTGCGACGCATGGGGTCATTCTCCTGAGGCGCGGCGGCGGCGGCCGCGCTGGCGGTCGCGCCAGGCGGCTGGTCTTCCGCTGCGGGCGGCTGGGATGTGGGGGTTGGGGAGATCGACGCGGACGGGATGTCCGCTGGAGGGGCGGCGGCCGCGCGCGCCGCGGGAGGCATGATGGGGGCCGGCTCGACATGAGCCGGCGACGCGGACGGAGCGAGCCGTTCAGGCGGCGCGGTCACCGGGGGCGGGAGATCCGACGCCGACGGGGCGTCCCCGTGAACGCGACCGGCGGGCGGCGCAACGGGGTCCGGTTCGACATGGGCGGGCGACGCCGCGGCGTCCTCACGCAACGCGACCGGCGGCTCCGCGACGGGCTGCGTCTCGATCGCATCATCACGACGCCGCTCGCGCTTCTTGCGCCCGCCAAACAGCCAGCCAAACATCGCCCTCTCACTTTCCCGCCCGCGGGCTTACCCCGCAGCGGGCGCCAGGGCAATGGGGCCGGGCCTCCAGGCACGCGGACGTGACCAGGCCGTCACCTCCTGCCCGCGCGCGATCCATCCGCTGGGCCGAGGCCTGACGACAGACGTCGACCATGCCGGATGTGTCCACAACGGGCGGCGGCGTCGCCGTCCTAGCGCTTCATGCACAAGAGCAGACCATCGCCAATGGCGGTGAACACACTCTCCACGCGGGTGTCGTCGCGAGCGCGAATGGCGACCGCGCGCAGGGACTCCGTTTCGCGATCGGTGTGGGAGAGATCCGCGACATGGCCGTCCCACAACACGTTGTCGAACACCATCACGCCGCCGGGACGCAGCAGCGCCAGCACGGACTCGTAATAGTCGCCATAGCCGCACTTATCGGCGTCGATAAAGGCGAAGTCGAACTCCTCGCCCTCGCCGGAATCCAACAAATTCTGAAGGCTCTCCGCGGCCGGGCCGACCCGCGGCTCCACGATGTCGGCGACGCCGGCGGCCGCAAAAACCGTGGCGGCGTGCTTCATGAATTCAGGGCTGATGTCGCACGCGATCAACCGCGCGTCGCCTTGATGGCGCTCGTGCATCGCCAGCGCCACCGCGGTGGCCGAGTAACCCGAAAACACGCCGACTTCCAACGCGTCGCGGGCGCCGGTCAGCTTCACCAAAAACTGCAAAAAAGCCGCCAACTCAGGGCTCACTTGCATCCTGGCCAGATCAGCGAAGTCTTGCGCGGTTTCCCGACGCGCACGGCCAAGCGCCGGATGCTCTGGGCGGTTCGCGTCGCGGACATACGCCTCCAGCACCGGCGACAACAAAAACGAACGGCTCATGCACAGGCTCCCACAGGATCGCTCACGCCGAGCGACGCCTCGCCTCACTGTGGAGCGGGCCAGCCATAAGCCCCATTCCGCACACCGTCGCGCGACGAAATGGCGCGACGCGCCAGACGTTGGAGTTTGCGCGCCGCGATGGCGACGTCAGGCCGCCTCGCCCGCGCGATGGGCGGCGAGCCGCGCGGCGATCACCTGGTCGATGCGCGCGCTGGCGTCCGGGTCGAGGCGGTAACGAAAGAGCACCGACGACACCCAATCGCGGCCGACGTCCAAGCGCGCCGCGATGTCGTCCGGCGCAGCCCCGGTGCGGGACAGCGCCACGACCAACGCCTCGACCGTCACGGGGTCGGCGTCCCGGGCCGGACTGGTTTTTGCGCGCCGTCTCATGGGTCTCATAACTCCACGATTCGGTTGTGGAGCGCGACGCTTAAACGCCAACGCTCATCACTCGCGTTCTAAGGCGTGAGCTCACCCCGCCAGAACGCGCGCGCGCGCCATCACGCGATCGAACATCTCCGGCGTGAGACGCCGCGTGTTCAGATTGTAGCGGGAGGTGTGGTAGCTCGCGAGCACCGTCACGCGGTCTTGCGGCCACGCGGCGGGCGCGGACACCTCCGCTTCGGCGGCGTGCCCAAAGGGCGCCGCGGCCAGGCGGGCGCCCAACGCACGCAAGGTGTTGTCGTGCGCGATGCGCCCAAGCGTCAGGATCACACGCAACGACGTCGCCTCGCGCAGCCGGGTGCTTAAAAACGGCCGACACGCGGCCGCTTCCGCGCCCGTCGGCTTGTTTTCCGGCGGGGCGCACCGGACCGCGTTGGTGATCAGCGCGCCGTCCAATCGCAGCCCATCGTCGCCGCGCGCGGCGTAGGCCTCCGGATCGTAGGGTCCGCGGGCGAAGCCGTGGGTTTTGAGCGCGGGATAAAGCACGTCGCCCGCGTAATCGCCGGTGAACGGCCGTCCGGTGCGGTTCGCGCCGGTGCGTCCCGGAGCCAAGCCAACAACGAGAAGCCGCGGATCCGGGTCGCCAAAGGACGGGGCCGGCGCGTTCCACCAATCCGGCTCGGCGGCGGCGTTCGCCGCCCGGTACGCCACCAAGCGCGGACAAAGCGCACAGTCGCGCGGAGGATCAGCGGGCGCGCTTTGGGGTTCGTGTGGGACCACCATGACCCGGATGTAGAGGCGGCGCCGGGGATTCGCCAAGCGCCGCCGGGAGGGCCAAGCCTACGCGTCCACATCCTCTTCCGCCGCCGGCGCCGGCTCGCGAGCCGCACGCGCGACGAGGGTCGCTAAGTCCGCCAACTCGATAAAGCTGTCGGCCTGCCGGCGCAGTTCATCCGAGATCATCGGCGGCTCCGTCCGCAAGGACGACACCACGGACACGCGCACCCCTTTGCGCTGCAGCGCCTCCACGACGCGGCGAAAATCCCCATCGCCGCTGAAGATCACGATGTGATCGGCCCATTGGGCGGCCTCCATCGCGTCGACGCACAGCTCCACGTCCATGTCGCCGCGGACGCGGCGATTGCCGTTGGAGTCCGTGAACGCCCGCGCGGGCTTGGTCACCACGTTGAAGCCGTTGTAATCGAGCCAATCAACGAGAGGCTTGATGGGCGAGAACCGATCCTGCTCCTCCACCAACGCCGTGTAGTAGGAGGCGCGCACCAAACGGCCACGCTTACGAAACTCATCGAGCAAACGCTTGAAATCAATGTCAAAGCCAAGTGCACGCGCGCTTGAATAAAAATTGGCGCCATCAATAAAGAGGGCGAGACGTTCGTTCGGATAAAATGTCATATTGTTGTCTGCCTTTCTAATGCCGGCCACCGACTGTCACGGCCACAAAACGACCGCGCTGATTGCGTTGGGGGCCAATCTCTCGTTTCAGGGCACATCCCCCGCCGTGACTGTCCGCGCCGCGCTGCAGCGCTTAACAAAGCTCGGCGATGAGGTCGCCTTTTCAGGCTTATGGCGGAGCGTGGCTTGGCCGGACCCCCGCGCGCCTCGCTACGTCAATGCCGTGATGCGTTTGAACACGTCAATGGACCCTTACCAGTTGTTGCAGCACATTCTCGAAATCGAGATTGTGTATGGCCGCACGCGCAACGTCCGGTGGGCCAGTCGGACCCTAGACCTCGATCTTATTGATGTCGGAGGTCGGATCTGCGGCGCTCCCGGCGACCCGCTCGTCCTGCCTCATCCGCGCGCCGCCGAGCGGGCCTTTGTGCTGGCGCCGTTGCGCGATGTCGCGCCGACATGGCGCTGGCCCGGTTCGGGCGAGCCGGTCGCGCGTCTGTGGGCTCGTTTGCCCCCCGCCGCGCGCGCCAGCGTGTGGCGTGAGCCGGTTGTTGACGAATGACACGGAGAAACCGGCTGAGCGCGACGTTCATTATTGACAGAACGTTAGAAATTTGATGATCTCTCGCCCTTCTTTAAGGAGTTCTCCATGGCGCGCGTCACTGTCGAAGATTGCATTGAAAAGATCCCGAACCGCTTTGATCTGGTGCTTCTGGCGGCCCATCGCGCGCGCAGCATTTCCGCCGGCGCGGCGGTGACGCTGGAGCGGGACAACGATAAAAACCCGGTCGTCGCGTTGCGCGAAATTGCGCAAGAAACGATCGGCCAAGACGCGTTGGAAGAAAGCCTGATCACCGGGCTGGAGAAGGTGAAGATCGTGGACGAGGCGGAGGCTCCCGCGGAGGAGCGCGCCGCTCTGGAGGATCGCCGGCCGGCCGCCGTTACGGAAAGCGACATGCTCAAAGCGCTTCAAGGCGATCGCGACAATGGCGGCGAGGGACGCCTCTAGTTGGCGAAGGTGATGCGCGCGCGGCCCCGAACGCTCTCGGCCGCCACACCGCAGCCCCTGGAACAACCCGAACCCGTTATAGACGGGGCCGTTCTTGCGGCCCGCGTCGCACGCTATGACCGTCGCGTCGATCACGATCGCATTCGGCGCGCCTACGTCGTCGCCAGCCGCGCCCACACAGGCCAAACGCGCTATTCCGGCGAAGCGTACATCACCCACCCGACCCGCGTGGCGGAGATTCTGACCACGCTGCGGATGGACGCCGACACGATTATCACGGCGCTGCTCCACGACACGGTGGAGGACACCGACGTCACCTTAGACGTGCTGGCGCAGGAGTTCGGCGATGACGTCGCTCAGCTGGTCGACGGCGTCACCAAGCTCTCCAAGCTGAGCCAGGTCGGCCGTCGCGCCCGGGATGCGGAAAAGTCCAAGCAGGCTGAGAACCTCCAAAAGTTCGTCCTCGCGATGTCGAAGGATGTGCGCGTGCTGTTGGTCAAGCTCGCCGACCGACTGCACAACATGCGCACCCTGCATCACGTGCCTAAGCCCCATAAGCGTGAGCGCATCGCGCTGGAAACGCTGGAGATTTACGCGCCGCTCGCGCGACGCGTCGGCGTCCACCGGATTTGCGGCGAACTGGAAGACCTGTCCTTTCGCCATTTGAACCCGGCCGCTTACGAGTCCGTCACGCGCCGGTTGCGCGCGGCGCGCAAAGCGCGCGCTGACGCGGTCGCTGAGGTGTCCGGCCTGGTTGTTGAGACGCTGCAAGACAACGGCATCGACGCGAGCGTGTTTGGCCGGGAAAAGAAGGCCTATTCGATCTGGCGCAAGCTGCAGCGGCGCGGGCTCGATTTCGAAGACCTGGCGGACATTTACGCCTTTCGGGTGATCGTGCCGGACACCGACGATTGCTATCGCGCCTTGGGCTTGATCCACCGCGCCTGGCGCTGCGTGCCCGAGCGGTTCAAGGACTACATCTCCACGCCGAAGCCCAACAATTACCGATCGCTGCACACCACGGTGCTCGGCCCTGACCACCGGCGTGTGGAGCTCCAGATTCGCACCAGCGAGATGGACCGCATCGCCGAGGACGGGGTGGCGGCGCACTGGTGCTACAAAAACAACATCTATGGGTACGACCCCGAAGCGGCCCGCGACGCCGGCGGGGACCCGCTGGCGCGGCTGGCCCCGTTGGTGGAGATTCTCGAGCATGGCGGCGAGCCGGAGGAGTTTCTCGAGCACGCCAAGCTGGAGATGTTCACCGACCAAGTGTTCGCGTTCACGCCGAAAGGTCGGGTGGTGCCGCTGCCGCAGGGGGCGACGCCGTTGGACTTCGCCTACGCCGTGCACACGGATGTCGGCGCCACATGCGTCGGCGCGCGCATCAACGGCCGATCCCGGCCGCTGCGCACGCCGTTGGAAAACGGCGATGTCGTCGAGATCATTCGCTCCGCCACGCCCGCGCCCGTGCCCGGCTGGGAGGACATCGCCATCACGGGCCGCGCGCGCTCCGCGATCCGCCGTCTGATCCGCAAATCCAACCGCGAGGAGTATGCGCGCATCGGCAAGGCGATCGCCGAGCACGCCTTCCGTCGGGAGGGCCTCGATCTGGCCGCCTCTAAGCTGGACGACGCGTTGCAGCGTTTGGAGCTGCCGGACGAGACGGCCCTCTTCAGCGAACTGGGCATGGGCGGCTTGTCCGCCGCGGAGCTGTTGAACGCCGTCTTCCCCGGCCGTTTGGCGGAAGGCCAAGAACCGACGCACCGGGAGCTGATGGCCGACGAGCACGCGCAGCTCTATGTGCGTGGCGCGGACCTCACGCCCGGGCTGGAGCTGCGGTTCGCGCCGTGCTGCGCTCCGTTGCCGGGCGATCGGATTGTCGGGATCCGCATGCCGGACGGGGCGGTGGAGATCCACGCCATCGACTGCGACCGCTTGGCCGCCTTTGAAGATGAACAAGAGCGCTGGCTGGACCTGGGATGGACGCCGGCGGCGCAGCAGGCTGTCGCGCTCGGGCGGATTGAAGCGACGGTCCAAAACGAGCCCGGCGCGCTCGCGGAAATCAGCGGCGCTGTCGGCCGGTCCCGCGGCAACATCGCGGGGGTGAGCGTCTCCCGACGTGCGCCTGATTTCTACGACATGGTGTTTGATGTCGAGGTGGAGAACGCGCGCCACCTCACGCACATCCTGGCGGCCATGCGGGCGTGCTCCACCGTCGTGGCGGCGCAGCGCCTGCGCGACACCGTTGAGCTGTAGCTCGCCGAATAGCCGCACACGGACAGACAGCGGCCGCGGGCGACGACCTCAGTAATCGAAGACGGTCGCGGTGTCGCGGCGTCCGACGCTGCGGACGATGTGCTCCGTCAGCTGGACCTTGTTGAACTTGCTGGCCCCGGCGGGGTTGATCGCCCGGGCTTTCACGAGAGCGTAGAGCGCGCGCTTTGTCAGCGGCTTCAGCGCGGCGCGCAACGCCTCCTCCCCCTGGCTCGCCACAATCGCGGACGGATCGAGATCCGGCGCTTCAGCGGCCCAGTTCGTTTGCTGGCGCGCGCGCGCGGCGTCCGCGAAGCGTTCGGGATCACCGGCGGCTGCCGCCAGCTGACGGGCGAAGGCGTGATCGGAACGCGCTTTGGCGATCACCGCCGCAAACACGGCCTCCAAGCGATCAACGAAGGGCGCCCCATCGTCACCATCTCCCGACGCGCCTGCGCCGCCAGCCGTCGCGTCAGCCATGGCGATCCCCCTCAAGCGGTCACACGCGCGGTCAGCGCGAGCGTCTGGGCGACAAACTGCTCCAGCGTTGGGATCGCGGCGCCGTACTTGTCGCGAATCGCGCGGGCGTTCGGACGGTCCACGTCCATCGCGGCGGCCCAGTCCGGCGCCTGTTCGATCTCCATGGGAAACATCGTGATCACATCATCGCAACGCCGGACCTGATCGCGAATGTCCGCGCGGTACTGCTCGTGGAGGTCCGTCGCCTGGACACGATTGAGCACAGCAAACGCCGGCGGGGCGCCGCCGGCTCGCTGGCTCAGCTTGCGCAACACGCGCAAGGCGAAGGCCTGAAGGCCCAGAAACGACAGATAGTCAGGATTGACCGGCGCGATCACCATGTCGCTCGCGCGGATCGCCGCTTCGGTGAAGAGCGATATCCCCGGCGGACAATCGATCAACACGTAGTCATACGCTCCGGAGAGCTCCCGCAGTCGATCGCGGAAGAAGTCCGCAACCACCGCCTCCGCCTCCCGCTGCTCCTGGGTCAAGCGCCCGAGCCGATAGAGCACGTCCCGCTCCAGCCCCTGGAGCTCGGGCACGGCGCCCAGCAGGTCGATGGACGGCGCGGGTTCGAGCAGGCTCGCCCCCTCCAGCACCAGGTCCCGCGCGTGGCGCTCCATCCGCCCGCGGGGCCGAGCCCGCGCCGGCGGCGGGTCGCCGAAATGGTACAGAGGCTCGGAATCGAACACCTCCGGACCCCGCACGAGCCGCCGCGCTAAGCCGTCGAACAGCCGATAGACGTGCCGCTCCAGCTCGATGATCTCGCGAAAGCGCGTGCGTCCGGCCAGCGCGAGGGTGCAGCTCGCTTGCGCGTCGAGATCGATGACCAGCACGCGCTTGCGCGCCATCACGGCCAGGCCTTCCGACAGCGCCACCGTGAGCGTGGTTTTGCCCACGCCGCCCTTCATGTTGACGGTGGCGAGGATCTGCGCCGCCATGCGTGGCCTCCAGCGGTCCCGTGTGCCGCGTTTGGAGTATACCGCGTTTCGCGCGGCGCGGCGCGGCTCTCCCCGTTTTGTTCTCTCCGCGGAGACATCCACATGCGGCGGTGGGTTTCAGGCCGACGAGCCCCCCGTCGCCTGAGGTCGGGGCGCCCCGGCGGCATGCCGTGTCGCGGCTGCATTCTCTCGTCACCAGTGGGTTGTGATCCGTCGCCCGATGATGAGAATCACCGCGGCCGGCGGAGGTGACGGCCCGACGCGCCCGCAAACCGCGGCGTGATTTACGAAGACGACGGTGTCGCAGATGTACGAAGAAGAAACGCGAAAAGTCGTCGTGCGCGTCGCGCCCGATTACAGCGAGGAGCACTCCGCGCCCGAGCGCAACCGGTTTGTGTGGGCGTACACTGTGGAGATTGAAAACCGTGGCGCACAAGCCGTGCAGCTGATGTCGCGTTTTTGGGAGATCACCGAAGCCGACGGTCGCCGCCACGAGGTGCGTGGCGCGGGCGTTGTGGGGGAACAGCCTGTGCTCGAGCCCGGCGAACGCTTTCAGTACAGCAGCGGCGCCCCTCTCGGGACGCCGTCTGGCATGATGCGGGGTCACTACGAGATGCGTCTGGACACCGGCGAACGCTTTTCGGTGGCGATCCCGGCGTTTTCCCTCGACAGCCCCCATGATCCTGCGTCGCGCCGGCCCAACTAGGCGGCGGCCGTCTCCATGAGCGACGCGCGTCCGGTCCTGATTGTCTGCGGGCTGCTGCTGTTGGCGTTGACGGTGGCCATGGGCGCGCCGCTGCTTGTGGAAGCGGCCGTCGGCGGCGCTGACGCGGGCGCGTTCATGATCGCGGCGGCCCTTAGCGGCTTTGTCGGGGCGGTGTTGACGCTTGTGGCGCGCGGCCCGGTGGAGGTGTTGTCGGTGCGCGCCGCGTTTCTGGTCACGACGGTGTCGTGGCTGGCGCTGACGGCGTTCGCGGCGATCCCGTTCAGCGTCTCGTCCGCACGGTTGTCGGTTCCCGACGCGTTCTTCGAGGCGATGTCCGGCCTGACCACCACAGGCGCCACGGTGATGCGGGACCTGGAGAGCCATTCGCCGGGCATTTTGCTCTGGCGGGCGATCCTCCAGTGGATTGGCGGCGTGGGGATCGTGGTGACGGCCATTGCGGTCTTGCCGTTGCTGCGGGTCGGCGGCATGCAGCTGTTTCGGATGGAAAGCTCCGACGCGTCGGAGAAGATGCTGCCGCGCGCGGCGGAGATCGCGGGCTTCATTGGGATCATTTATCTCGGGCTGACGGGCGCCTGCGCCCTCACCTATGCGAGCCTCGGCATGAACGCGTTTGACGCGATCGCGCACGCGATGACCACGATCGCGACGGGCGGCTTCTCAACGTCCAGCCAGTCGATGGGCGCCTTCACGGACACCGGCGCGGATATGGCGGCGATCGTGTTCATGCTGGCCGGCGGCCTGCCCTTCGGCGTCTACATGCTGGCGGTTCGAGGGCAATGGCGCGTGGCGACGGCGGATCCTCAATCGCGCGCCTTCTTAGCGCTTGCTGTTGTACTCACGTTAGTCATGACGGCCCACCTCATCGCGGCGGGCGTCGAAACGGAGCTTGGGCCCTTGCGCGCAAGCGCGTTCAACGTCGTGTCGATCCTCACCGGCACCGGGTACGCCACAGCCGACTACGCGGTCTGGGGTCCGTTTGCGGCGACCTTCTTCTTCGTTCTGATGTTCGTCGGCGGGTGCGCCGGCTCGACCGCGTGCGGCATCAAGATCTTTCGGTTCCAAGTCGCGATCGCGGCGATCTTCGCGCACGCCCAACGCATGATCCGACCGAACGCGGTGGTCCGCGCGCGCTATGCGGGCCGGCCGTTGCCGGACGAGACGGTGCGGTCGGTGCTGAGCTTTTTCTACGTCTATCTGACGCTGTTCGCGGTGCTGGCCATGGCGCTGGCGCTCTTCGGCCTCGACAGCGTTACGGCGCTCTCGGCGGCGGCGACCGCGATCTCCAATGTCGGTCCCGCGCTTGGCCCCACGGTCGGCCCGATCGGCGATTTCGCGCCTCTGCCGGACGGGGCCAAGTGGGTGATGGCGGCGGGCATGTTGGTGGGACGCCTGGAGTTGTTCACCGTGCTGGTCTTGTTTACGCCAAGCTTCTGGCGCGCCTAACCGTCCACCGCCGACGCCGCGGCGATTTCGTCGAGGCTGAACCGGTACTCGGCGTTGCAGTACTCGCATCGAATCGCCACACGGCCGTCCGCCTCCACCAGATCCTCAAGCTCAGAGCGCGGAAACTGCGCAAGAACGCTCAGCACCTTCGTCGGCGAACACCGGCATTCGCTGCTCACCGGCGTCGGCGGGAACACCCGCACGCCGTTTTCATGGAAGAGCCGGAACAACAGCGCCGACGTCGACACATCCCGATCCACCAGCTCGTGCGGATCGAGGGTGTCAAACAGCGCCCGCGCCTCACGCCAGGCTTCCTCGGAGTCGCCGCGGGCGTCGTCCCCCGCGATCTTCTGGAGAATGGCCCCGCCGGCGCGCCACAGCCCCGGCGACGCGCCCCCCTGAGCACCCCCTGGCGCGCCGAACCGCTGTGCGCTGAGCATGATCCGGGTCGGCACTTGCTCGGATTGCTCGAAATACGCCTCCGCGATCTGAGCGAGCCCGGTTCCCTCAATGGGGGCGAGGCTCTGATACCGGTCGAAATCCGGCCCTTGGTCGATCGTCATTGCCAGTTGGCCGTCGCCCAGCAACGCCCGCGCATCGGCGGCGTCGTCGGGCAGCCCAGACAC
Organism: uncultured Caulobacterales bacterium; assembly: GCA_964526675.1. Classification (GTDB taxonomy): domain Bacteria; phylum Pseudomonadota; class Alphaproteobacteria; order Caulobacterales; family Maricaulaceae; genus CAZADA01. Next base: position 50,482 of record CAZGLY010000010.1, on the reverse strand, counting down.
GCGCCCCTCGTCGACGCGGACAAAGCCGCGCACCCGCCCCGGCTCCTCCGACGTCGCAGTCGTGTAGTCGGTGACCAACAGGGGAGCGGGTCCGTCGCCCTGAGCCTGGATGATCAGCCGACCGTCAAACTTGAGCGATGAGCCCACCAGCACCGCCAAGGTCAACGCTTGGCCCAGCAGATCGGCCACCGCGGGAGGATAGTTGTGGGCGGAGAGAATGCGGTCCGCGACAAACCCGAGGCGCACGATGCGCCCGCGGACCGGCCGCTCCTCAATCTGGAACGCCGCGACAATGTCGTCGAGACCCCCGAGGGGGTCCATCTGTATGGATCCCGCTTGGCGGCTCACGCGTTGGTCACCGTGTCCGCCGCCGCCTCCGCGAGCGCCCCATCGAGGGCGTCCAGCGCTTGATCGACTTGGGCTTCGGTGATGATGAGCGGCGGCGCCAGCCGCACGACATTCTCCCCGGCCACGCCCACAAGCACGCCCCGCTTGCGCGCGACGTCGCGGACCAAACGGTTCGGCGGCGTCACCTTGAGGCCGAGTAAGAGCCCCTTGCCGCGCACTTCCTCGATCACGGCGCTGTTGCGCCCCTCGGCGATGCGCGCGAGGCCCTCAAGAAACCGGGTGGACATGGCTTGAACGTGGTCGAGAAACCCAGGCGCGGTCAGTTCATCCCACACCGCCGCGCCGACGGCGACGGCCAGCGCGTTGCCGCCATAGGTCGTGCCGTGAGTGCCCACGATCATGCCCTTGGCGGCCTCCTCCGTCGCCAAGCAAGCGCCCAGCGGGAAACCGCCGCCCACGCCCTTGGCCACGGCCATAATGTCCGGCGGGGCGTCCTCGACCCATTGGTGGGCGAAGAGCTTGCCGGTGCGGCCGGCGCCCGATTGCACCTCGTCATAGATCAACAGCGCGCCGCGCTCGTCACAGAGTTTCCGTAAGCCCGACAGGCAAGCCGCCGGCAGCGCGCGGACACCGCCTTCGCCTTGCACCGGCTCGACGAGCACGGCGGCCGTGGTTTCATCGACACTCCGCTCCAGCGCCTCATGATCGCCAAACGTCAGCTGGATGAAGCCGGGCAAAGAGGGGCCGAAGCCCTCCAAATAGTTCGGGTTGCCGCCGGCGTTGATCGCGCCGTAGGTGCGCCCGTGAAAGGCGCCGGTGAAGGTGACGATGTTCACCCGCTCCGGCCGTCCGTTCACGAAGTGATGACGGCGGGCCGTTTTGAGCGCGCACTCGATCGCTTCCGTCCCGGAATTGGTGAAAAACACGCGGTCCGCGAAGGTCGCGGCGCAGTACTTGTCGGCCAACGCGGCTTGGCCTGGCACGTCGAACATGTTGGACAGGTGCCACAGCCGCTGCGCCTGATCGGTGAGCGCGGCCACGAGTTTGGGGTGGGCGTGGCCCAGCGCGTTCACCGCGATGCCCGCGATGCAGTCGAGATAAGCCTCGCCGTCGGCGGTGTGCAGCACCGCGCCCTCGCCCCGGACAAACGTCAGATCCGGCGGGGCGTAGGTTTGGAAAAGATGCTGGCGCGCAGACATGCTGAGGCTCCTGACAGTGACGCGATTTGGCGTGCGTTCGGGCCGCCGACGGCGGCTCCCGGCCCCTAGGCCTTCAGCCGCCACCCCGACCCTAGCGCGACCACGCTGGCGCCGGTCAAGGCCGCCGAAAGCGCCGCCACCGCCAACGCGCCGGTGACAATGTCGCCGTCCGACACGCCGATGAAGCCGTAACGCAGACCGTCGATCAGGTGGAAAAACGGGTTCCAAGACACCAGCGGACGCAAGGCCTCCGGCAACCGCTCCATGGTGTAAAACGTGCCCGACAAAAAGCTCATGGGCACGATGATGAAGCTCGTGATCGCCGCCAGATGGTCGAACTTCTCCGCCCAAATCCCCGCCAACAACCCAAGCCCCGCGAGCATCACGGACGCCGCGACGGTGTAGTACACAACCGCCCACAGATGGGCGACCGACAGCTCCGCGAAAGGCGCGACCACCGCCGCGCCCGTGACCGCCACCAAAACCCCGCGCGTCACCGAGCCGCCCAGAAAAGCCGCCGCCAACTCCCCGGCGGTGAACGGCGGCATCAGGAAATCCACCGCGTTGCCTTGGAGTTTCGACACGATCATCGAGGAGGAGGTGTTGGCGAAGGCTTGGCCGATGACGCTCATCATAATGAGGCCGGGGGCCAGAAACTGCGTGTAGGGCACGCCCAACGCATCGCCGCGGCCCTGGCCGATCCCCACGCTCAACACCGCCATAAACAGCAGCGTTTGCACGGCGGGCGCGATGATGGTCTGCACCGACACCTTGAGGAAACGCCGCACCTCTTTGGCGTAAAGCGTCCACAACCCCAGCCAATTCACGGGCCCAAAATCGCGCACCCGGGCGACGTCGCCGCGCATCCTCACCTCCGTCCTTGCGAACCCTCCATATGGCGCCTTGAGGCGGCTGCGTCAGCCGGGCGGCGGCGCCAATTCGCGCGAAGACAATGCGGGCTTTAAGACTTTGTTCACCATCTTGAGCTGTTAATAAAATGTGAAGAACGGGCCTACAGAATGTTGTGCCCGCCTTCACGCCACATACTGTATCTCGCGTATTGAGGGACGCAACCCCGCGGCAGGTGCCACATCTAGGGGCCCGCGCAGAACAAGGAGACGGGGATGGCTTGGACAGACGACCGGGTCGAGATGCTTAAAAAGCTCTGGACCGAAGGCCTTTCCGCCAGTCAAATCGCAAAGCAACTTGGCGGCGTCACCCGCAACGCCGTGATCGGCAAAGTGCATCGCTTGGGCTTGTCCGGCCGTGCGACGCCCTCCCGGCCGCCTCGGCGCACCGTCACGGTGTCGCGTCCGCGCCCGGCGGTGCGTCCACAACGCGCGCCAACAACGCCCTCCGCGCCGCGGCGCCCGGCGGTGGCCGCGATTCGCCCGCCGATGAAGCCCGCGCCCCTGCCCAACGGTGAGTACGCCACGGTGTTGACCCTGTCGGATCACATCTGCCGCTGGCCGATCGGCGACCCCGGCGATCCGGACTTCCAATTCTGCGGCCGGCGCAGCAAACCGGGTTCGCCCTATTGCGAAGCTCACGCGGAGATGGCGTATCAGCCGGTGCGCCGTCGCCGCCGCACCGAAGAGGACGCCGACGCGGCGTTGGACGCCATCGCCGCGTCGCGCAAACTGAGCTGGTAGACCGTCGCTTGGGCTGTGGCGTCGCCAGTGGCGACGCCCGCCCCGGTCAGCCGGCCGCCTCGGCGCTCACGCGTCGACCGTCGCGGGCTCCAAATCGAGCGCGTAACCGGCGGAGCGAACGGTGCGGATCGGATCGGCTTCGTCGCCGCGATTGAGCGCCTTGCGCAGCCGCCCAACATGGACGTCCACCGTGCGGGCTTCGACATAAACGTCCGAGCCCCACACCGCGTCCAACAGCTGCTCGCGCGAGAACACCCGTCCCGGATGCTGCATCAGATACTCGATCAACCGAAACTCGGTGGGCCCAAGATGCACTTCGCGCCCCGAGCGCACGACGCGGTGCGCGACGCGGTCGATCATGATGTCTCCGCAGCTGACTTTGTCCTCAGCCAAGCCCGGACGGATCCGGCGCAGAACAGCACGGATGCGCGCCGACATCTCCTTCACGGAAAACGGCTTGACCATGTAGTCGTCCGCGCCGGTGTCGAGGCCGCGGACCAAGTCGCCTTCCTCGCCGCGCGCCGTCAGCATGACGATCGGGAGGTTGCGCGTCTCTGAGCGAGAGCGGAGACGCCGGCACACTTCAAGGCCGGAGACTTTCGGCAGCATCCAGTCCAGCACCAGCAGGTCCGGCTGCTGCTCGCCGATCATCAGCAGCGCCTCCTCGCCATCGCGGGCGATCGCGACGCGATAGCCGTCCTTGTCCAAATTGTATTGAACGAGGGTGGCGACGGCCTCCTCGTCTTCAACCACCAAGACATACGGATCCATCCGCCCCTCTCCGATGTGATCCGGGGCGCCGCCGCCATCATCCGTACTCGGACAATATGCGCTCTGGCGTCCACCCCGTCGGCTAGGGTCGTACCCCAAATGGCGGCCCAGCGCCATCATCGCGTGTCCGGCGCGCCAACGCGCGCCCCGTCGTCGCCTCATGCGCGAGGCGCGCGACGTGGGTCGCGTGGTCGCCAATCCGCTCGACATTCTTCGCCACAAACAAAAGATGCGCACACGGACCAATCGAGCGCGGGTCCTCCATCATGTACGTCAGCAGCTCGCGAAACAGGCTGTTGTAGCGTTCGTCCACCTCGTCGTCGCGCAGATAGGCCGACACCGCGCGTTCGGGATCGCGCCGCGCATAGGAATCGAGCGCCTCCTTGAGATGCGCCACCACCAGCCGCCCCATCCGATCGACGCCGCGCGTGAAGACGGTCGGATCCTCCTCATTCAGCGCCAGCGTCCGCTTCGCGACGTTGCCGCTCAGCTCGCCAATGCGCTCCAAATGCACCGAGATCTTCAACGCCGCGATGGTTTGGCGGACGTCCTCCGCCAACGGCTGCCATAGCGCCAAGAGCCGCACGACGCCCTTTTCCAACGCGGCCTGCATCGCCGCGATCTCCGCGCGCCGCTCGATCACGGTCTGAGCGAGCGCCGTGTCACGCCGCACCACGGCGTCCAACGCCGCCACCGTCATCGCCTCCGCGACGCCGCCCATGCGCGCAACCTGGTCGGTTAGGCCGTCAAGCTCCGCTTGGAGCGAACGCCCCGTGCGGGGGCGCGGCGGGGGCGCGTCCGTCATCCAAACTTGCCTGTCACATAGGCGCGCGTCTCCGGCCGACGCGGTTCGCTGAACACCTGCTCCGTCGCGCCGTACTCCACGACCCGGCCGAGGTGGAAAAAGGCCGTCTTCTGGGAGATCCGCTTCGCTTGCGCCATGGAGTGGGTGATCACAATGATGCAATAGCGTTGCTGCAGCTCGAGAATGAGCTGCTCCACCCGCTCGGTCGCGCCGGGATCCAGAGCCGACGCCGGCTCATCCATCAGGATCACCTCGGGGTTCACCGCAATCGCCCGCGCGATGCACAGGCGTTGCTGCTGACCGCCAGACAACGCCGTCGCCGGTTGGTCGAGCCGGTCGGCGACCTCGTCCCACAAGCCCACGCGGTTGAGCGTGGTCTCCACCACCGTGTCCATCTCGCGCCGCGACCGAGCCAACCCGTGGATGCGCACGCCATAGGCGACGTTCTCATAAATCGACTTGGGAAACGGATTGGGCTTCTGGAAAACCATTCCGACGCGGGCGCGCAGGGGCACCGGATCCAGGGTCGAGGCGTTCACGTCGACGCCATCGATGAAAATCTCCCCGTCCACGCGGCAATGCTCGATGGTGTCGTTCATGCGGTTGACACAGCGCAAGAAGGTGGATTTTCCGCATCCCGAAGGCCCAATGAGCGCGGTCACGGCGCGGTCGTTGATCGGCAGCGTCACGTCGAACAGCGCCTGCTTGTCGCCGTAGAAGACGCTCACCGCGCGCGCGTCGATCTTCACCTCCGTCGCCGCGTCGATGCTGGAGACCGCCATCACCACCTCCGCTCAAACCGCCACCGCAAAAACACCGCCGTCAAATTGAGCACCGTCATCACCGCCAGCAGCACCATAATCGCGCCCGCCGCAAGAGGCTCGAAAGCCCGCTCGGACCGATTGGCCCATTCATAGATCTGCACCGGCAACACGGTGGCTGTGCTCGTCACGCCGTCGGGAACGTCAGCGACGAACGCCGCCATCCCGATGAGCAACAGCGGCGCGGTTTCGCCGAGCGCTTGCGCCAAGCCAATAATCGCCCCCGTCAGGATGCCCGGGGCGGCCAGCGGCATCACGTGATCAAACGCGGTCTGCAAGGGAGAGGCTCCGACGCTGAGCGCGCCGTCGCGCACCGACGGCGGCACCGCCCGCAGCGCTGCGCGCGTGGCGATGATCACCGTCGGCAGCGTCATCAGCGCCAGCACCAAACCGCCGACGAGCGGAAAACCGCGGCCGAAAATGTTCGACATTCCCAAATCCCGGCCGAAGAGATTGAGGAACACCGTCGCGCCGAGGAGCCCAAACACGATGGACGGCACGGCCGCCAGATTGTTGATGTTCACCTCAATCGCGTCGGTCAGGCGATTCTTCGGGGCGAACTCCTCCAGATAAATCGCCGCGGCCACGCCGAGGGGCAACGCCAGGGCGATCGTCACCACAATCGTCAGCATCGAGCCGGCCAGCGCGCCCAGCAAGCCGGCCAACTCCGGTTCATTGGACGCCGCCGCGGTGAAAAGCGACCGGTTGATCTGACGCTTCACAACGCCCCGATCGCGGAGCACTAAAGCGAACGCGGCCTGCGCGTCGGAAAACTTGTTGCGCGCGCGATCCGCCTCCGGCGTCAGGATCTCCACCACGCGCCATGTCCCCGACGACGCCGGCGCCAGCGATTGGAGCGGGACGAGAACGCTGCCCTCCAGCGCCGCGGCGCCGAGGCGATCCACTTTCACGACGCCGCCATTGATCTGGATCAACACGCTCGGCGCGTCCGCCGCCAACGCCAGCGGCTCGAGGGTCTCCACGCGCTCCAACACCGCGTCCCGGCGGGCGACCGCGGTGGCCAACGTCGTCTCCGCGGCGGCTTCCTGAGCGCTGGCCGGCTCGCCCTCCGCGCGGGCCGCACGCAGTCGCTCTTGCTGCGCCGCGGCTTGGTCCACCTGGGCCTGGAGGGCGGCGGCCCGTCGCGCCAACCGCGCTTTGGCCCGTTCGCGCAAGCCCGCGAACCCGTTCTGCGTGGTCGCGATCGCCACCCGGCCCGTGCGGGCGCTGGGCGTGGCTTCACCGCGGCCATCCACAAACACGCTGCGGTAGACCCGCCCCTTCAGAAACAGATCCAAGTCGTCATCGAGAGGCGCCGCGAAGCGCAGCGGTCCCGTGGCGTCGGGCGGCCGCGCCATGGCCTTGCGCCGCACGTCCGGGGCGTTGAGCGAATGGGTCAACCGGCTCAAGTCCCGCAACGCCGCGCGTCCCTCGACCTCGGGCAGGGCCGCGAACACCGCTTCGCGCAGCCGTCGCCCGTAGTCGATCGCGCCGCGGTTTGGCGGCGCGGCGTCGGAACCCGGCGCGACATCATCCACGGGAATGTCCAGCACCACATGATACGCCGTGAAGGCCGACACGCTTTGGATGGCGATGCTGGTCACCAACACGGCCAAAGCCGCGCCCGCCAACACAATCGCGATGAGCCCGTAGGTGCGGAACCGCGCCTCCGCGCGCCGGCGCGCCCGCAAGCGCGCGTCCGCTCGCTCGCCCTGGAGCGCGGCGGGGGCGGGCCCGTTACTCATAGCGCTCTCGATACCGGCGCACGATCGTCAGCGCGATGATGTTGAGCGCGAGCGTGACGGCGAACAAGGTCAGGCCGATGGCGAAGGCGGACAGCGTCTTGGCGCTGTCGAACTCCTGATCGCCGGCCAGCAAGTTGACAATCTGCACCGTCATGGTGGTCACCGAGGCCAATGGGTTCACCGTGATGGCGTCCGCCAAGCCCGCGGCCATCACCACGATCATCGTCTCCCCCGCCGCGCGGGACACCGCCAACAAGACCGCCCCCATAATGCCAGGCAAAGCGGCGGGCAGCACCACCTGTCGCACCGTTTCCGATGGCGTGGCGCCCAACGCGAAGGAGCCGTCGCGCAAGGTCTGGGGAATGGCGTTGATCACATCGTCGGAGAGCGACGAGATGAACGGCACGATCATAATGCCCATCACCAAACCCGCCGCGAGGGCCGTCTGGGCGGGGGCGTCCACGCCGGCCAACGCCGCAACCTCTCGAATGAAGGGGCCTAAGGTGAGCAACGCGAAAAATCCGTACACGACTGTCGGCACGCCCGCCAGCACCTCCAAAGCGGGTTTGATCACCGCCCGTTGGCGAGGCGAGGCGTACTCCGACAGATAGATGGCCGCGAAGAGGCCGATCGGCGTGGCGACGGCCAGCGCGATGGCCGTGATGAACATCGTGCCATAGAGCAACGGCACGACGCCAAACGCGCCCGATGCGCCGACCTGGTCCTCCCTGATGCTGGTCTGCGGGTCCCAATCGAGGCCGAAGAAGAACTCCAACGGGCTCACCCGCAAGAAGAACCGCGCGCTCTCGAACGCCAGCGACAGCACGATCCCGACGGTGGTGACCACGGCGAGGGCCGAGCACAGCGCCAGCGCGCCGCGGGCGACCGCCTCCACCCGCGTGCGGGCGGGAAACGCGGGCGCCAGACGGCCGCGGGCTCTCACATACCCCACGAGCGCCCAGGCGCTCATAACACACGCGACGCCGAGGCTGACCGTCCGATCGATCCGCAACAACGCAGCCGCGCCGGCTTCGCGCTCCGACGTGACCGCCGAGGCTACATCCGCGGCGCCGCCGGCGATCGCGCGGGAATCCCGCAGAAACAACTGCACTTGTTCGCGCGATGCGTCCTGAAGGACCTCCGCCATTGCGCGGGCGGTCAGCGCGTCGATGACGGCGTCGCCAATCAGCGCGAACGTCACCAAGATGAGAAACGGTCCGCCCGCGGCGCTGAGCATCCAATAGGCGCCGTGATACACCGGCTGTGAGTGCAGGCGCGGCCCAGCCTGATGGGCCAAACCGACCGCCGCACGGCGTCCCGCGGCGAAGGCGAACACCGCCAACACCACGAGGCATAACGCCGACAACAGCGAAATCGGCAGTCCCATTGCGCGCCTTTTGCCCTGAAACGTCCATCGGATAAGCGACTGTGCTTAGGTTCGCGGTGTAACACCTTGATGACACGGCGTGTGCGTCCGCGCGTGTTCATTTGCAGGCGGACCCATCATTGCACCACACCGGCGACGCTTCACGAGGGTCTGTCGGCGCCGCGCACGGCCCCCGAACTCGCGTGGGCGTCAGCGCTCGCGGCGTTGGCGGCGTCGACAGCGCCAGCCCGAGCGCGCGGCGCGAACACGGTGAATGTCGCCCCTTCGTCCGGGCTGCTCGCGACCGTGAGGCCGCCGCGATGTCGGCTGACCAAGCGCTTCACGATCGCCAGGCCCAGGCCCGTGCCGTCACGGCCGCGGCCGCTGGAGCCCGGTTCGTCGCATCGGAAGAAGCGCTCGCCCAACCGGGGCAAATGCTCGCGAGCGATCCCGGCGCCACGATCTCGCACGGCGACCCACGCGAAGCCGGCGTCCGCGTCGGGGGCGCTCACCAGCGTCAGGCGCGGCGGTTGTCCCGGCTCCGGGCGGGCGGGCTCCACCGCGGTGGGGCCGGGCGCCAGGCCGACCGTGATCGTCACCGCGCCGCCCGCGGCAGAATACTTCACGGCGTTATCAGCCAGATTCTGCACGATTTGCACGAGCTGATCCCGATCGCCCACAACCCAGATCGCGGCGGCCCCCTCCACCTGCACCGTCACATCCGCCGCGCGAGCGACGGGGCCGAGGCCGTCGGCGACATCGCCCGCAACCGCGGCGAGATCCACAACATCCGTCGGGGGCACGTGCTCGTTCAGCTCGGCGCGGCTGAGGGACAGAAGGTCGTCGATCAGCCGCCGCATCCGCGCCGTTTCGCCCGCCATGATCGCGAGAAACCGCTCCTGCGCCTGCGCGTCGTCGCGCGCGTGGCCTCGCAACGTCTCAATGAAGCCGGCCACCGAGGTGAGCGGCGTGCGCAGCTCGTGACTGGCGTTGGCGAGAAAATCCAACCGGGCGCGTTCCGCGCGGCGCGCGGCGGTGGTGTCGTGGAACACCACAAGCGCCTGGCCGTCGCCGCCTGGGCGCTCACGCCCCGGCGATGGGTTCACCGCGGCGTCCATTTGGGCGTTCGCCGGCACGACCGGGGCGAGGAGAACGCGAAAGTGCCGCTCTTGCGGCGCCATCAGCATGAACTCCGACGCGCGCGCACGCTGATCCGCCAGCGTTTCGCGCACCGGCGTCAGCACCGCCGGCTCCCGCATGGCCGTGGCCAGACGGGTGGGGACGGAAACGATGTGAAACGCGGCGCGTGCGGCGGCGTTGGCCGCCACAATGCGCTCGTCGCGGTCGATGAGCAGAGCCGGGTCGGGCCAGACGTCAAACACAGCCTGCCCGGCCGCCAAGACCTCCTGATCCACATGCGCTTCAAACGCCGCGGCGCTGGGTTGGCCGGCGCTGTGGGCGGCGTCGGCGTCCGGCCCGACCCGAACCCGCGCGGCCCACAAGAACACCTCGCCGATGGCCGCCACAGCCGCGACGGCCGCAAGCCCGAGCCCCAAACTCAGCGCTCCACCCAGCACGAGGAGCGTAAACACCGTCCCCGCCGCGCCCAGCACCGCGAGCGCCGATCGCCGCCGTTCGCTGCGCACGTGCGCGCCAAGGTCCGATGGCCGACGCGCTGATCCGCGATCATTGTCGAGCGTCGATGCGCTCACGCCCTGCCCCATGTCGTCCGTCCGACCACCCCAACATTACCGTTTATCAATAAAACTTTATTGACTTTCAAAATCGATCGCCTAAGCTAACCTGAGCAGAGTTCAGAGAAAACCAACCTCAAGAGGCGACATCGTGCAGCCGGGACCCTTGAGCCTGGACGCCGCAGCGTCGGCGTCTCGCGCCGCAGCTCACGGCGGTGTAGGACACGTCTGCGCGGTCGCCGCCGCGGGTCAGCCGGCGACGCGCCCCGCACTCAACCTGTTCGCCCGCACGCCTGGTAAAGGAGCGCGCCCATGAGCGCCACATCCGCCCCTCTTCGCGTTCTCGTCTATGGGTTCGGCCCGGTTCTGGCGCTCATCGCCGCCTTCGGAGGCGCGATCTTCTTTATGGCGATCAACAAGAAAGAGCCGGAACAAAGCGCTGAGCGGGACGGCGGCCTGGCCGTGTTCGCCGTGGAGGCGGTGCGCCGTGACGTGCCGCTGGCGGTGCGCACCCAGGGTGAAGCGCGTCCGCGCACTGAGATTGACCTGGTGCCTCAGGTGTCCGGCGGCGTCGTCTACGTGTCCAACGACTTCATCGAGGGCGGCTTCTTCGAGGCGGACGAGCCCCTCGTGCGGATCGATTCCACCGATTATCGCCTCGCGGTGACGCAAGCCGAAGCGTCGGTGGCCGCCGCCGCGCGCGCGCTCGAGCTTGAGCAAGGCCAATCGGAAATCGCGCGCCGCGAATGGGAGCGCTTTGAGCGCGGCGAGCCGACGGACCTCGCCCTGCGCAAGCCTCAGCTGGCGGCCGCGCGCGCCGACCTCGCGTCCGCTGAGGCCTCTCTGGAGAGCGCGCAGTTGCAGCTGGCGCGCACGAGCTTGAGCGCGCCCTTCGCGGGTCGGGTGCGGACGAAAGCCGCCGATGTGGGCCAATACGTGACGCCGGGCCAATCGCTCGGCCGCGTGTTCGCCGATGACGTGGTGCAGGTGCGGCTGCCGCTGACCGACGACGAGCTCGCCTTGATCGGCTTGCCGGTCGCGTATTCCGCGAACGCCGATGACGCCACCGGGCCGAGCACGACATTGCACGCGGTTGTGGGCGGCGTTCGGCACGAATGGACGGCGCGCTTGGCGCGCACCGACAGCGTGATCGACGCCGCGACCCGCACCGTGTTTGCGATCGCGGAGGTGGACGATCCCTATGGCGAAGGCGTGTCCGCAGGCGGCGCGCCCTTGCCCATCGGCTTGTTCGTCGAGGCGGACATTGTCGGGCGCACAGTGCCGGACGCCTTCGTTCTGCCGCGCGCGGCGTTGCGGCGCGCCGACGACGTCTACGTCGCCAACCGCGACGGCACCTTGTCGGTCCGGCAGGTGACCGTGATCACCTCCAACCGCGAAGAGGTGATCTTGGCCGGCGGCCTTGAGGAAGGCGAGCATGTGATCACGTCGCCCGTGTTATCGCCATCCGAAGGCATGCGTGTCGACGTATACAGCGCTGAAGGCGAGTTGCTGTTCCCCGAAGCCGCCGCTGCGGAAGCGCGCGAGACGGACGGTGAAGCGATCGCCGAAGCCCCGCAAGACGGAGAACGTTCGTGAACGCTCACACTTCAGGCTCCAGCGACAGTTCCACCCCCTCGACGCGCGGTTTCATCGGCTGGTGGGCGCGCAACGGCGTGGCCGCCAACCTGTTGATGGTGGTGTCCGTCGCCGCCGGCTTCATGGGCTTCACCCAGATGGACCGGCTCGTGTTTCCCAGCATCGGCCTCAACACTGTCGGGGTGACGGTCACGTGGGAAGGCGCCTCGCCTCAAGAGGTCGAGGAGCAAATCGTCGCGCGAATCGAAGAAGCGGTCGTCGACCTGGAAGGCATCGAAGAGATCAGCTCGGTGTCGTCCGAGGGCGGGGGCGAAGTCACGATCGAAGCCGACCGCAACATCGATATGAACGAGTTCGTCGACGAGGTGAAACTGCGGGTCGACGCCATCAACAACCTGCCAAGCGAAGCGCGCCGACCGGTCGTGACCCGGTGGCGCAGCTCCAATTGGTATATGGGTCTTGCGCTCCACGGGGACCTCGAGCCGCTCGCGCTCAAGCGTTTGGCCGACGACATCCGCGACGACATCTCCACGCGGATCCCCGGCGGATCGCGCGCGACGGTCTCGGCGACCTTGGACGAAGAGGTCGCGGTTGAGGTCTCAGAAGCCTCGTTGCGCCGGTACAATCTGAACTTCGACGAAGTCGCCCGCGCGATCGCGAACACGTCGTTGAACAGCTCCGCCGGGCGGGTGCGCACGGACGTGGGCTCGGTCTCGCTCAACACGCGGAACTTGGCCGACAACGCCACGGATTTTGAAGACATCGTCATCCGCCAGACCGCCGACGGCGCGGTCGTACGCGTCTCAGACGTGGCGCGCGTGATCGACGGCTTTGAGGACGCGAGCCTCGCCACGTCGTTCAACGGCAAGCCCATGGCGCTGATCGGCCTGATCACCCTCGAACAGAACATGGACGTGGTCAGGACCCGACAGGCGCTGAGCACCTATCTGGAAGAGAAGAACGCGGAGCTGCCCGCCGGGGTGGAGCTCAGCTTATGGTGGGACGAATCTGAGGCGTTTTCAGCCCGGGTGGCCACGATCTCCTCCAGCGCGCTGATTGGGTTGGCCCTGGTGTTTGTGGTGCTGATCCTGTTCTTGCGGCCAACCGTGGCGCTGTGGGTGACCGCCGGCATCGCCGTCGCGTTCGCCGGCACCTTCGCGATCCTGCACCCCATCGGCGTGTCGTTGAACATGCTGTCGCTGTTCGCGTTCCTGCTGGTGATCGGCGTTGTGGTCGACGACGCCATCATTGTCGGGGAGAACATCCACAATCAGGTGGAGCGCGGCCTGAAAGGCGTCACGGCGGCCGTCGTGGGCACGCAGCTGGTGGCGAAGCCGGTGATCTTCGCGGTGATCACCACCATGATGGCGTTCGCCCCCTGGATGCTGTTGTCGGGTCCGGAGGTGCAGTTCACGCGCCAGATCTCCCTGGTCGTGGTGGCGGCTCTCACCTTCTCGCTCATTGAATCGCTTTTGATCTTGCCGAACCATTTGGCGCACATGAAGCCTCAGCGCACGGACGGCTTCTTGGGCCCGCTGGTGCGCACGCAGCGCGGGATCGCCAACGGACTGGTCTGGGTCGCCCAACGCCTCTACCGGCCGTTGGCGGAAATGGCGGTGCGCGGGCGCTACGCGACGCTGACGCTGTTTGTGGGCATGTTTGTCATGTCCGTGGCGACGCTTCAGTTGGGGTATCTGCGCTTCAGCTTCATGCCGGAGGTTGAGTCCGACTACATTCAAATCAACCTGAACATGCCGGACGGCACGTCGTTCACCCGGGTCCAGCAGGTTCGCCGGCAGCTCGAGGACGCCAAACAGCGCTACTCCGATCGCATGAACGCGGAGTATGAGGGGCTGGAGGTTATTCGCGACCTGGGGCTCTTTGCGTTTGACGGCGGCGTTGAGGCGTATCTGAACGTCGCGCCGCCGGAAGACCGGCCCCAAACGCTGACGATGCGCGACATCACCGAAGGCCTCCGCGACGAATTGGGGCCGATCCCCGACGCGGAAGAAATCCGGATCGACTACACCTTCAACAACAACGAAGGCGGCATCAGCTTCGCGCTGTTCTCTAAGGATCTCGACGCGCTCGTGGCCGCGTCCGACGATCTGGAGGCGAAACTGTCCACCTACGCGGACGTGTTCGATGTCCGCGACAGCATGCAAGCCGCCGCGGACGAGGCGCGCATCACGTTGCTGCCCAACGCCGAGACGCTGGGCCTCACGCTTGGCGCGGTCACGCGGCAATTGCGCCAGGCGTTCTTCGGCGAGGAGGTGCAGCGCCTGCCCCGCGACGGCGAGGACGTGCCGGTGCGCGTGCGGTTGACCGAAGAGGAGCGGCGCTCGCTGGACACGCTGCGGAACGTCCGTATTCGGATGGATGACGGCCGTGAAGTGCCGCTCGGCGCCGTCGCGAAAATTGACTTCGCGACGGGGGTCGACAACATCCAACGCCGCAACCGCCAGCGGGCGATCTATGTTGTGGCCGACGTGCGCGGCGACGCCGCCTCGGAGATCGAAGCGGACCTCAACGAGAACTTCTTCCCCGAGTTCGAACGTCGCCACCCTGAGGTTGGGCGCGATTTGCTTGGCGATCGCGAAGCGCAAGCGCAGTTCATGCAAGAGGTGACGATCCTGCTGATCATCATGCTCTTGGCTATGTATGTCCTGCTGGCCGTCGCGTTCGGCGCGATCTTCCAACCGCTTTTGGTGATGACGGCCATCCCCTTCAGCCTCGTCGGCGCGGTCGTCGGCCATTTGGTGATGGGCATTCCCTTGGCCTTGTTCTCGTTCTTCGGGATGGGCGCGGCTGCGGGCGTGGTGGTCAACGACAATTTGGTGCTGATCGATTACGTGAACCGGCTGCGCAAGGAGACCGGCGCGGGCGCGTTCCAAGCCCTGATCGAGGCGGGCGTCGCGCGGTTCCGGCCGATCTTGCTGACCTCGGTGACGACGTTTCTCGGCATCCTGCCGATGATGGCGGAACGTTCGACCCAGGCGCAGTTCCTCAAACCGATGGTGGTGGCGCTCGGGTTCGCCGTGGTGTTCGCGCTCTTCTTGACGTTGTTCCTGGTGCCGGCGCTCTACGCGATCGGGACGGATGTCTCCCGCTATTTCAAATGGGCGTTCTTGGGGCGGCCTCGAGCGTTTATCGGCTCGACCTACGATCCCCACGCCGACTATGTCGGGCCGATGGGCGTGGTGGCGCGCGGCGATCAGTCGCCGGACGATGTCGGCGGGCGCCCCGCCCCGGCGGAGTGAGCACGCCTCGTTTCCGCAACGCGGCGGCCCCCGCGCCGATGGCGCGGCGGGCTTCCCGACAGGTCGTCGTGGGCGTATGACACCCGCCATGACCGTTGATGCGACAGACACGGCCGCCCCTGAGCCGGAGCGTCCCTCCGATGCCGCGCCGACGCACGCCCCCGCCGGCGCGCGCGCGGTGCGTCAGGAGGCGGACGGCCTCGCGGCGCTTGCCGCGGCCCTGGACGAGCCCGGCTCGGCCCTCGCCCAAGCGTTTGAGCGCGCCGTGGCGATCGGGCTGGCCGTCGAAGGCCGGATCATTGTCGTGGGCGTGGGCAAGAGCGGTCATGTGGCGCGGAAAATCGCGGCCACCCTCGCCTCCACGGGCGCGCCGGCGCACTTCGTCCACCCGAATGAAGCCAGCCACGGCGATTTGGGCATGATCACGCCGCGGGACGCCGTGTTGGCGCTGTCAAAATCCGGCAAGTCGGCGGAGTTCAGCGACGTGGCGGCCTACACGCGCCGGTTCGCGGTGCCTTTGATCGCGATGACCGCCGCGCCAGAGAGCCGCCTCGCTACGGCCGCCGACGTGGTGTTGGTCTTGCCCGACGCCCCGGAGGCGTGTGGAGAAACGAACGCCCCAACCACGTCGACCACGATGATGATGGCTTTGGGCGACGCGTTGGCGGTCGCGCTGCTGGAGGCGCGCGGCTTCTCGGCGACGGATTTTCGCGTCTTCCACCCCGGCGGCGCGTTGGGCGCGGCGCTCGCGCGGGTGTCGGATCTGATGCACGACGGCGACGCACTGCCGCTTGTGGGCCTCGACACGCCGATGGCCGAAGCCTTGGTCACCATGACGCACAAGGGTTTCGGCTGCGCTGGCGTCGTCGATCCGACGGGGGTCCTGCGCGGGATCATCACCGATGGCGATTTGCGCCGTCACATGGGGCCGGACCTATTGACCGCCACGGCGGGGGCGGTGATGACGGCGGATCCGCGAACGGTGTCGCCGCGGGATCTGGCGGCGCAAGCCCTGCGCGCCATGACCGCCCATCCGCCTCGGGTGACGGTGCTCTTCGCGCTGGATGACGGCGGCCGCCCCACGGGGATCATTCACATGCATGACTGCCTGCGCGCCGGCGTCGCCTGACGCGGTGTCAGGGGTTGGGAGGGACGGAATGACGGGTCGGACGCTGACGCGACGCGGTCTGCTGAACGCGGCGCCCGCGGTGGGCGTGGCTCTGGCCGGGCGGCCGGCAGCGGCGCAAGACGCCGCTGCGCCGGACACGCCGCGGTCAGGCCGAGGCGATCTCCCGGACTGCGCCAGCGCGCCCTCCCTCCGCGACACGCCGCTGCGTGAGCTCGCGGCCGCCAAAGGCGTCGCCATCGGCAGCACGATGCTGGTGGAACGGCTCGACCCCAACCATCCAGGCTTCGCGCCCCGGTTCACGGACTTGGTCGTGCGGGAATGCCAGATCGTCAGCACGGAAAATGATTTCAAAGTCCACCGCATGGTTGACCTCGAGCAGGACGGCTCGCCGCGGCCTGTGATCCGGTGGAGGGGTGCGGATCGGTTTGTGGATTACTTCCGCAAACGCGACGTGGCCGTCCACGGCCACACCTTGATTTGGAACCGGGTTCCCGATCGTCACTTCTTCCGCACGCTGTCGGCCCAAGACGGCCGGGCGTTTCTGGAGTGGTATGTCGAGACCGTCGTGGCCCGGTTCGCTGGCCGCGTGACGTCATGGGACGTGGTGAACGAGCCAACGGTTCCCGGGCGGTTTCCCGACAAGGCGTACCGGGAGGGACCGTATCTGACGGCCTATGGCGGCCCCGCATACATCGTCGAGGCCTTCAAACGCGCCCGCGCCGCCGACCCGGCCGCGAAGCTGGTGCTGAACGACTTCGGCTTCGTCTGGGGCGCGCGGTGGACGAACCGCATCCGCAGCAATTTTCTGCGCATCCTGGACGACGCCTTGGACGCGGGCGCGCCGATCGACGCGGTGGGCATGCAAAGCCATTTGCGGATGTATGACCATTTGGCTCAGGACCAGCTTCTCAGCTTTGTGGATCAGCTTCGCGCGCGGGACGTGGAGGTGATGGTCACGGAGCTTGATGTCGCGGAGAAGCCGTCCGATCTCTCGATCGATGAACGCGACGAACGGATGGCGGATTTTGTCGCCGCGTTCTTGGAGCCGCTCGTCCTCGGCTATGGCGTGCGCACGATTATCACGTGGGGATTGTCGGACTTGCACACGTATGAGTACCGCGAAGCGGTGCGCAAAATGGCGGATCCAGAGTTTCGACCTCGGCCGAGCTGGTATGACACGGACCTGCGGCCTAAGCCGGTGCGCGATCGGGTGGCGGCGCTTCTGGCGGCGGCGTAGCGCGACCGGCGCCGGCGCGCCGCGTGTGACGCGGTTCAGCCGACGGCGCGCGCCTGGGCGAGGTCGTCGAGCTGATCTTGCTCTTTTTTGCGCAAAGCGGCGATGCGCTGGGTGACGCGGCGTTCTTCCATCAATTCGAACTTCTTGAGTTCGTGGAAGGCCTCTTCAAGATCGGCGCGCAGGCGATCGGCTTGTTGATCCACTTCGGCGATGGAGGCGCGGAGGTTCTGTTTGCGCTTGATCACCGCCTGCGCGTAGCTGCCGTACGCGACAAACCCTTCGCGGGACGCGCTGGCGGCCACTTGCTCCTCCGGGACGCTCTCTTCGAGCTGAGTGATCTTTGTCTCCAGATCCGCGCGGGAGGCGTCGAGGGTCGCCATCTGCTTTTGCAACTCCTCCACCTTGAAGCGCGCCAAGCGGATCAGCGATTCAAAGCTTCTCATCACGGAATTCCTTCACCTCATTCTGAGCCGACGCCCGCCAACGCCTGCTGGAGGCGCGCGAACCCGTCCGTGATGGTGGAGGAGTCATCTTTATCCTGCGATAAAAACGCCTCAAGCGCCGGTTGAACCGCGATGGCGGCGTCAACCTCCGCGTTCGCGCCGGGGGAATAGGCCCCGATGCGAATGAGTTCGGCCATGTCCTCATAGGCCGCTAGCAGCGCGCGCGCTTGACGCACCAGCGTCCACTCCTCCGGCGTGCAGCACTGCGGCATCATGCGCGACACCGACTTCAACACATTGATGGCGGGGTAGCGTCCGCGCTCCGCGATCGCGCGCTCCATCACGACATGGCCGTCCAAGATGCCGCGGACCGCATCGGCCACCGGCTCGTCCATGTCGCCGCCATCGACGAGCACCGTGAAAAGCCCGGTGATCGCGCCAGGCGAGGCGCCGTCGGGACGGTCCCGCCCCGGGCCCGCCCGCTCCAGAAGTTTTGGCAACTCCGCAAAGACCGACGGCGTGTAGCCCTTCGTCGTCGGCGGCTCCCCCGCCGCCAGCCCGATCTCGCGCTGCGCCAAGGCGAAGCGGGTGACGCTGTCGACCAAGAGCAGCACGTGGCGGCCTTGATCCCGAAAATGCTCCGCAGCGGCCAACGCGAGCCAACACGCTTGGCGTCGGCGCAGGGCTGGCTCGTCGGACGTCGCCGCGATCACCACGGAGCGCGCCAACCCCTCAGGCCCGAGCGCGTCCTCCACAAACTCGCGGACCTCCCGACCCCGCTCGCCGACCAGCCCGATCACGATGACATCCGCCGCGGCGTGGCGGGCCAGCATCGCCATCAACACCGATTTGCCGACGCCGGAACCGGCGAACAGCCCCAAGCGCTGGCCGCGGCACAACGGAATGAACGTGTTCAACGCGCGCACGCCAACGTCGAGCCGATCCCCGACCCGGCTGCGCTCATGGGCCGACGGCGGCCGCGCGCAAACGGGACGGGCGTGGACGCCCCCCCTCGGCGGCGGCGCGCCGTCCGTAGGGCGGCCAAAACAATCAAGCACGCGGCCCAACCACGCGTCACTCACGCGCACCGTCGCCGGACGGGGATCCAACCGCACCGGATCGCCTGGCCGCACCCCGTCGATCGGGTCGAACGGCATCACGACGGCGCGATCCTGATGAAAGCCGATCACCTCGCCGGCCGCCTCGCGCGCCGACGACGCGATCACGGCGCGGGCGCCCAACGCCAGCCCTGGCGCCGGACCCACCACCTCGACCATCACGCCGCGCACGGCGTCCACCCGGCCGGCATAGCCGCGGGGGTCGAGCTGTTGGACATCGGTGATGAGGTCGCGCATCCCGGCTCCTTGATCCGCGGCGTCATCACGCCGAACGAGCGCAGCGCTGGGACCGCCGTGGAGACATCCGCCCGAAACACTGGCGCGGCGGGCGTTGCGGCCGCGTGAACGCGCGCGCCGTCACGCCGCACGCGCACGCTCCCCAAGAACACGCGCGAGGGGGGATTTTCCGCCGTGGCAAATCGTGGGAACTTTTCGTTAACGATCGCATGGTTCCGGAGTGGCCAGCCGCGCGAAGACAGGATTGGCTCGCACCATGAATCGGCTCATCGATCGTGCGCTTGTTAACCTTTCTTAAGGCATCGGGCTCTAAGGATGGGGTAAGGATTAATGATGCCCGAAGATGACGAGGCGGTTGGAGGGGTTCCATGCGGGTTTTGATGATCGAGGATGATCGGCAAACAGCCCAGTCCATTGAGCTGATGCTCAAGTCGGAAGGACTGAATGTCTACACGACAGATCTGGGTGAAGAAGGCGTCGACCTCGGCAAGTTGTATGATTACGACATCATCATTCTCGACCTCAACCTGCCGGACATGAATGGATTTGACGTGCTGAAGACACTGCGTGTGTCTAAAGTTGATACGCCGATCCTTATTTTGTCTGGCCTTGGTGAGATCGAAAATAAAGTGCGCGGTTTGGGTTATGGCGCTGACGACTACATGACCAAGCCTTTCCATAAGGATGAACTGGTCGCGCGCATCCACGCCGTTGTCCGGCGGTCAAAGGGGCATTCCCAGTCCGTCATCAAGACGGGCGACGTCACCGTCAACTTGGACGCCAAAACGGTCGAGGTCGGCGGCGCGCGGGTGCATTTGACCGGCAAAGAATACCAAATGCTCGAGCTGTTGAGCTTGCGCAAAGGCACCACCCTGACCAAGGAGATGTTCCTGAATCATCTCTATGGCGGGATGGACGAGCCAGAACTGAAGATCATCGACGTCTTTATCTGCAAATTGCGTAAGAAACTGGCGTCGGCGACGGGCGGCAATCACTACATCGAGACCGTCTGGGGTCGCGGCTATGTGTTGCGGGACCCCACCGAAGAGCGCGGGGCGGCGTAAGCCTCCGACCACGCGGGGGGGGGGGGGGGCCCCCCCCCCCCGGGGGGGGCCCCCCCCAAGTGCGCCCCGGGTGGGGGGGGGGGTGCCGGGGGCG
>CAZGLY010000010.1:0-29893 GCA_964526675.1 uncultured Caulobacterales bacterium | reverse complement strand
GGCGGCTTGGTGTTGCGCGACCCAACCCACGCGCGGGGGGGGGGGTACGCCCCCGACCCCGGGGGGGCGGCGCGCGACGCCCCCAGTCTCGGTTCCACATCACCATTGAGCACACCGTGTCGCGTCGGCGTTCCGCTGGCCGGCGCGTGCATATTCGTGTGCGCGCGTGTGCTGCACAGGAGCCGGCGCGTGCTGACCGCCCGTCCAGTTGCGACGGCGCTTGTCGCCGGTCGGCTCACTCCTCACGCCAGGCCGGGCGGCGGCGCCGCCCAACGGGTGCGACCGTCGAAGCTCGGTCTAGGCCGCCCCTCGCGCCGGGCGAGCGCGGTTCGCGCCGGCCACGCGCCGGTAGAGGCCGCGCTTGCCCGCCACCGTCTCAAACGCGTCGGTCAAACCCACAACCGTCTCCGCCGCGCCGAGAATGAGGAAGCCGTCATCGACGCATTGGCGTCCGAGATTGGCCAGGACGTCGACCTTCTCATCCTGTGCAAAATAGATCAGGACGTTGCGGCAGAAGATAATGTCGAAACGGGGCAGCGCGCCGTACTCGTCGAGCAGATTGTGCCGTTGAAACTGAACCATCGAGCGGATGTTCGGCTTGATGCGCCACATATCTTCGACTTTCTCGAAGTATTTGACCATCATCTTCACAGGCAGCCCGCGTTGCACTTCAAATTGGCTGTAGACGCCGGCCTTCGCCTTTTCGAGCACCTTGTTGCTGATGTCGGTCGCGATGATCTGCGGCTGCAGGCCCCCGAGTTTGGACGCATGCTCATCGAGCAGCATGGCCAGCGAATACGCTTCTTGGCCGCTCGAACACGCGGCCGACCAGATGCGCAACGGCGCGCCAGGCGCTCGCGTCTCCGCGAGAACGGGCAGCATGTCCTCGACAAACCGGGTGAAGGGCGTCTTGTCGCGGAAGAACAACGTCTCGTTCGTGGTCATGGCCTCGGTGATGAGCCAAGCCAGTCGCTCGTCGGGGCGTTCGCGCAGGGCCGCGAGCATGGCCTCCAACGACTCGAAATCCTCTTTGCGCACCAGCGGCGCCAAGCGGCTCTCCACCAGATAGCCCTTGTCGGAGGTCAACACGAGGCCGGAACGCGCCCGCACGATCTCCGCCACAAACTCCAAATCCGCGCGAGTCATGGCGCCCTTCCCTTCGTGAGATTGACAATCGCCGCCCCGAGCCGATCGGGCGGACCCAACAACGCCGCCAGGCCAGCCCCTTCGACCGCCCCGGGCATGCCCCACACCGCACTGCTGTCGGCGTCCTGAGCCAGCACCGTGCCGCCGGCCCGCACAACGGCGGCCGATCCCGCCTCGCCGTCGCGCCCCATCCCCGTCAACACCACGCCCAAAGCCGCGGTCCCGTAAGTCGCCGCGGCGCTGCGAAACAGCGGATCGACCGCAGGGCGGCAGAAATGCTCCGGCGGCTCCTGATCGAGCATGGTCACAAGCCCCTGCGAGGCGCGGCGCACGGTCATGTGATGCCCGCCGGGGGCGACGTAGCCGCGCCCGGGCTCCACCGGCATGCCATGGGCGGCCTCCACGACCGACCGGGCGGACACGCCGTCGAGTTGCTCCGCCAGGATCGTGGTGAAGGCCGGCGGCATGTGTTGCGTGATGAAAACGGGCGCGGACACGCCGTCGAGCGCGGCCAGGACCGTGCGCAACGCGCATGGTCCGCCGGTGGACGCGCCCAGAAAAATCGCCTCGGGGCGCCGCCGTGACGGCTCGGGGCGCGTCGCCTGGCTGGGTTTCGGCGCCGGCGTGCGCGCCGTCGCCGTCCCGAGGGCCCGGATCTTCGCGATCAAATCGCGCTGGAATTCGGGCGCGCTGGTCGCGGCGGCGCTGGGCTTGGTGATGTAGTCCGTGGCCCCTTGCGCCAACGCCTTCACGGTGACTTCCGCGTTGCGGCGGGTCAGTCCCGAGGACATGACCACTTTGGCGTTCGGCGCGGCGGCCTTCAGTTTCGGCAGCGCCGCGAGGCCGTCGAGGCGCGGCATTTCGACATCGAGCACGATGACGTCCGGCGCCAACAACCGCGCTTGCGTGACGCCGTGTTCGCCATCCGCGGCCGCGCCCACGAGTTCAAGGTCGTCCTCGGCCTTGAGCCAGCGGCTCATCAACCCCCGGATCACGGCGGAATCGTCGACGATCAGCACACGGATCGCACTGGCGTCGGGCGACGCTTTGGTGAGGGGCGAGGAGCGGGTCACAGCGAGCGGGGACCTTAGAGCAAGCCGACTTCGGTGAACTTGGCTTGGATGATGTCGCCGTCGAAGGGCTTCATAATGTACTCGTTGGCGCCGGAGTTGAGCGCTTCGGTGATGTTGGAGATCTCGTTCTCGGTCGTGCAGAACACGATCACCGGCTTGTCGCCATGCTGTTCCGTGCGCACGCGGCGCAGGAATTCGATGCCGTTCATCACCGGCATGTTCCAGTCCAGCAGGATCGCGTCCGGCATGTCGACGCGGCAGGCCTCCAAGGCCTCCAGACCGTCTGCGGCCTCAGAGCACTGGAAATCCAGCTCTTCCAGAATGCGTCGCGCGACTTTGCGGATCACGCGGGAGTCGTCGACGATGAGACAGTTCTTCATGGTAGCGCCTCGTGTGCGGGGTTGAAGGGGCGGCGGCCTCACGCCGGCGTTGGCGTCTTCACGCCGAGTATCCGATCCAGGTTGAGAACAATCAGAAGTCCCTGCTCCAGCCGGTAGACGCCGTCCGCGACGTCCAGCCACCGGGGATCCAGGTTGATGGGGTTGGGTTCGCGGCGGTCGTCGCTGAGCCGGATGACCTCGCCGACGCGATCGATGATCAGTCCGTAAACCTCGCCGCCGCGCTCGACACCGACGGCCATCGCGGCGTGCGCGCGATCCTCCTCGAGCGGCGGCAGACCAAGCCGCGCGCGCGCGTCCAGCGCCGTAACAATCCGCCCACGCAAATTCAGCACGCCGGCAATCTCCGGCGGGGCCATGGGCACGGGCGTGAGGCCGCGCGGCGCGAAGACGTCGTGAACCGCCGCCACCTCAACGCCAAACACCTGATCCATCAGATGCAACGTCACGAACTCGCGCGAGGCCGCGTCGGCCGCCGGATGATACGCCTCGCTCATGCCGCCTCGCCCGCTGATGCGAAGACGGTGTCCAAAGCGGCCACCACGGCGCTGCGTTCCGTCTTGGGAATCAGTTCGGCGAACGCGGCGCGCGCCTCCGGGGAAAGCGCGTGGGTGGCGCCGCTCGACAACGCGATCCGTGGCACATCCGCCCATCGGCGCACGCGCTCGAGCCGTTCCGCGAACGTCATCCCTTCGCCGTCGACGCGGCTCAGATCCGCGACGATCACGTGATAATCCTGTCCCGCGTCATAGAGCCGCCACGCCTCCTCGGCGGTCTGCACGCCGGTGACGTCGTAACCGGCGGCGGTGAGGATCGGCTCCATGATGTTGCGGTAGAAGGCGCTGTCGTCGACGAGAAGAAGCCGTCGGGAGGTGTCCGCCGTCGGCTGTTGTGTGGGGGCGAACCAGTCCGGGCGCGCGAGGGTGAGATAGTGCCCGACCTCGATGATCTCGGTCGCCTGACCGCGCAAAACGGCCGTCCCCGAAACGCCGGGACGATCGCCGGCGATCTCGACGTCTACGGCCTCGTCGACCACATCAAGGATTTCATCGACGACCAGGCCGGCGGCGCGGTCGCGATCGGTGAACACCAGAATGGGTTGCGCTCCCTCGGACTGAAGCTGGACCGCCGGATCCGCGAGCGCCAACGGCATCAGCCGGCCGCGATACTGCACCAGCAACCCGCCGGCTCCGCGCTCAATCTTCGTGACCGGGACATCCTCCAGCCGCGTGATGAGGGACAACGGCGCGGCTTTGGGCTCCGCCGAGCCCGCGCGGAAGATGAGCATTGAGCGCGTCGTGCGGGCGCGGTCGACATGGATTTCCTCCGCCGCCTCCGCGTGCTCGGCGTCGGTGTGGCCTTGGCTGACGGCGTGAGCGAGGCCGTTGGGGTCCATGATCATGATCACCGACCCGTCGCCCAGAATGGTGTTGCCGGAGAACTGGGTCAGTCCGCGCAAAGCGCTGGCCAGCGGCTTCACGACGATCTCCTCGGTGTCGAAGACGTCGTCGACCACCACGCCGAAGCGTTGGCCGCCCACACGCATCACGACCACGAAGCCGCTCGCGCCGCGCTCGCCGGGCCCGCGCAGATTGAGGATTTGGCCCAGATCGACCAACGGCAGCAGTCGATCACGCAGGCGCAGGACCTGCGTCGCGTTGATGACGTCCACGCGGTGCTGGGACCGACCGCCCACGCGCACCAGTTCGAGCACGGACAATTGCGGAATCGCGAACCGGTGCCCCGCGACCGCGACGATCAGCGCGGAAATGATGGCCAGGGTCAGCGGAATCTTGATGGTGAAAGTCGTGCCGCGGCCTTCCACGGAGTGCAGGTCGATGGCCCCGCCGATCTGCTCGATATGATCGCGCACGACGTCCATGCCGACGCCGCGGCCGGAGATGTTGGTGACTTTCGCCGCCGTCGAGAACCCGGCCGCGAAGATGAGCCGCTGAATCTGGCTCTCGCTAAACTGCGCCGCTTCGTCGGGCGTGATCAGGCCGACGTCCAAAGCCTTGCGGCGGATGCGCTCAACATTCAGACCCGCGCCGTCATCCGCGATGTCGATGATGATATGACCGCCTTCGTGGTACGCGCTGAGGCGGAGCGTTCCGACCTCGGACTTGCCGTGTTCCTGCCGCGTCTTCGGATCTTCAATCCCGTGATCGCACGAATTGCGGACCATGTGGGTCAGGGGGTCTTTGATCAGATCAAGGACATGACGGTCGAGTTCGGTGTCCTCGCCTTCCAGGTTCAAGCTGATCTTTTTGCCAAGCTCGTTTGCGATGTCGCGCACGACGCGCGGCAGCTTCTTCCAAGCATTGCCGACGGGCTGCATGCGCGTCTGCATGACGCCATCCTGCAACTCAGCCGTGATGTTCGATAGGCGTTGCAACGGCGCTTTGAACTCGGACTGTTCGGCGCGCCGGACCATTTGCAGAAGCTGATTGCGCGTCAGCACAAGCTCCGACACCATGGTCATGAGATTTTCCAACACATCCACGTTCACGCGAATGGTCTGAGACGACGCGTCGCGCCGCGGCCCGCCCTCGTCCGCGCCAGCGGCGTCATTGGCGTCACGGGCGTCAGCGACGTCCGGTTCCGGTGTCTCCACGTCGCCGGCGTCAGCCTCCGCCAAGGGTTCGGCCACATCGTCTTCGGCGGGTTGGGGCGCATCCGTCACGTCGTGCGCAACGGGATCGCCGCCTTCGGCCGCCGCGTCCAACCGCGCAATGAGCGCTGTGTCTTCGCCGTCCGGCTCGCGGTGGTCGCGCTCGAGATGGCCGACAATGTCCTTGATGCGGTCAATCGCCTCGAGGACCAGCGTCACCGCGTCAACGGTGACCGCCACATCGCTGTCGCGGAAACGCCCAAGCAGAGTCTCAGCCGCATGGGCGACCGCCTCAAGCCGGGGCAGATCCAAGAAGCCGCACGTGCCTTTGATCGTGTGGACCAGGCGGAAAATGCTGTCGAGCGTCGCGCGGTCGTTCGGCTCGGCTTCGAACGCCACCAGGGCGACGTCAATCGCCTCGAGGCTCTCGGCCGTCTCTGTCAGGAACTCGTTGAGCAGCTCGTCCATCGCGCCCTTCCCGCGCCCGTGGTCCACAGCGCAGGCCCGGACGCGGTCCGGGAACGACAAGGGGACTGCGATGCGCCTCCCCCTCGTTGTGAGTGATGGGCCGTTAAAGCCGCCCTAAACCGACCATCGACCCGTGACGGGCCCCGCGCGGACAGGGCCGTCCGCGTCGTCTCAGGGTCAGGCCATACCCAAGACAGGCGCAAGGGCGGCGATCTCCACCCGTTCGCCGTCGAGGCGCGCGGACGCGCGACCGCCCGCTTCCCGCGCGAGCAGCCCGGCGTAGTAGGGTTGGATCCGACGGCCGTCGAAACCGCCCTCGGGCGTGCGGCCTTCCAGACACGCAATCACCCAATCCTCCAGCCGGGCCCGGGGGCCTTCAGCCGTCACGTGCATCCGCTCGCCGCTGGCGCCGGCCTCGATCAGCACCGACCCGCCGCGCGGCAACGCGTTGACGCCGATCAGCGTGAGGTTGGCCATCAAAGACGCCACGGGCCGGGGCGGCTCGCCCTCCGGCGTTCGCCACGTGAACGTGACTTTCTTCTCCGAAAACATTTCCCGCACGACCCGCTGCAGCTCGGCCATCGGAAGGGTGAGGCTCGCCGGCTGCGGGCCGTAAGCCAGCCGTGCGAACTCCACCCGCGCGTGGGCCTGCAACGCCGAACTGCGCAGGAGGGTGATCGCCTCCTCGCGCATGTCCGCGGACTGCGGGTCGTCCAACACGCCCATGGCCGCGCCGATCGCCGCGACGGGGCTGGCGACTTCGTGACAAAGATGGGCGGACAAGAAGGCCGCCAGATTCTGGGCGGACAGCGGTGCGGAAGACGTCATGCGCGGACGATAGCGGCGTTTCTCAGAGCGTGGAAGCCCTCCGCGCGAACGCGGTGTGGGCGGCGATCATCCGCGCGCGTCACTGGGAGGGCGGGGCGGCTTCTCCGCCCGGCGCCGCACGGAGGATCTCAGAAAGATCCACCACCATCGTCTCACGGCGCGGCGCGCCGTCATCGCGGGGCCACGCCTCCACCACAAGCGTCACCGCGCGGACATCGCCATCGAGGGACACCTCCATACGATCATAGGCGAAGGGCGCGGGCGTCGGCGGCCCGGGATCCTCAACCGCGTCGGGGGCTCCCGCCTGGGCGTCGTCCTCCCCCGCGTCAGCAGCCTGAAGCGCCTCAGCGCCAAGCGCCTCCCCAGCGTTGTCGCCAACGTCCGCCGCCAGCGGCGCCGCGTCACCGCCCAAGGTCACCACGCCCGGCCCCAACGCCGCCAGGCGCACATTGTCGAAGCGCAGGGACAACGGCGCAGCTTCGATGTAGCCGCCGCCGCTGACGAGGCCGGTCATCTCCACCCCCGGCAGATTGGCCGCCTGGGTCAACGCCGCCAGATCCAGCCGACGCACCGCGATGAGCCCCGTGGCCGCACGTCCGGCAATGTCGACCTCCAGCGGTTCGAGCGCGACCTCCCCGCCCGCGAGCGTCGCCGTCACCGGGTCCCCGGACACCAACCCGTCCGCCAACGCGATCGCCGCGCTGACCTGCGTCAACGGCACGCCGGGCGTGTACGCCTCCGCCGTGATGGTCTGCACGCCATCCGTACGGGGACGAACCAGATCCGAGAACGCTAAGTCGGCCTTGACGCCGTCCAGCCGGCCCAGCGGCGTGTTGACGTCAACATCCGATATGTTCAAGCGCAGGGTCATGGCCTCAAGCGCCACCGGCGATCTCGGGTCAGGCCGCAAGCGAAACCGCGCGTCCCCCTGCGCCTGAAGCGCGCCCGCCATCCCACGCGCCGCCAGACCCATGATCGGCGAGACATCCGCGACGCCCAAGCGGCCGCGCCCCACGGTCACGACCGGCGTTGCGTAGCGCGCTGAGCCCGCGCCCTCGGCGAGGTCATAAGCGACATCCGCCTGCACGACCTCATCGCCGCTGTCGGCGAGCGCCGCTCGGGCCAGGCCGGCGATCTGAGAGCCGTCGATCTCCGCAGCGACACTCACGCGCAAGGGCGCGACGCGATGGACCCGCGCCTGGTCGCGCACCAAAGCCCGCGCCAGCGTGGCGCGTCCGGTCGCCGGCGCGCCGTCGCGCATGGTGAGCACAACCTCCCCAGCCGCGTCAGCCACGGACGCCAAGCCCTTTTCTGCGTTGATCGAGAGCGTCTCAAACGTGACGCGGGCCTCCGCCGCCCCGGAAACCTCGGGCTCGACGGCCTCCTCCGCCGCAGCGTCGTTTGCCGCTTGCGGCGGCGGCGTCTGGTTCAGCCAACTGGCGTCGATCACCCGGGCGTCCATGCGCACACGACCGCCGTCCGCCAGGCGCCCATCGACCCGCGGGCCTTGAACCCTCAACCGCCACGCCAGCTCCCCCGCGACAGGGCGATCGTGGACAACCTCCACCGCCAGCGCGCGCAACCGGGCGCCAAGCTCTGGGCGTGCGGCCAAAAAGTCCAAGTCTCGAACCGTCGCTGCGACGCCGAGCCCCTCGGAAGACCACGACACCAAAGGCCGCCCAGCCGGCGCAGGACGCACATGCATGCTCACGTCGCGAAACGCGACGCCCGCGAGCGTGGCGTCTTGCACGGTCGCGCGCGCCACCGCGCCCGCCCGCGGCGTCACGGAGACGACGCCGTCGCGTCCGACAATCTCAAGATCCGCCGCCAAGCCCACGCCGCGTAGCGCCGCGCCGCCGCGCGCGCCGTCGACGGCCGCGCGTCCGGCGGCCGCCACCCGCCATTCCCGACGCGTCACCGTCAGACGCAGCAGGTCAAGCTCCATCCCCGCGGAGACGCCGGCCACGTCCCACGGGTCCACGCTGAGATCAGCGTCGGCGTAGAGCCAAGGCTCCCGCCCCGCCTTCGGTTTGATTTCCATCTGGCCGATCCGCGACGTGACCCGCGGCAACCCCTCGCCGCGCAAACGCGCCCGGAACCGCCGCAGCGTCGCTTCACCGCTGACCAAATCGACCTGGGCGCTCGCGCGCGACGACATGCGGATGTCGAAGCGCGCCCCACTCGCCCCCGCGAGCTTCAGCGGCGCGTTCAAGCGCGCGTCCACACGCGACCCCTGCAGACGAAACCCGATGTCGGCCGAACCGCCAAAGGCCCGCAACGCGCTTTCCAGCGCGAAACGCGCCTCCTGCAGATGGGGCGCAATCACCGCGCCGCCCGCGCCACGCGGCGGCGGCGCGAACGCCTGGGCCACGCGCGTGGCCGCATCCGCCTCGAACCCTGCGCCCTCGACGGCGGCGGTCAACACCCCCTCGCCCGTGAGCGTGTCCCAATCCTCGGGATCGTTTAAAGCGCCTTGGAAATCACCGGACACAACCGTGGGGCCCAACCGCCACGCCGGCGCGTTCGCCTCCGTGATCACGAGCGCCAGGGAGCCATGGGCGTCCTCCGGCGTCAGCACGGCCGTCAACGCGGCGTCTTCGATCACGATGCGCGCGGCGTCGGCGGGATCCGGCGATGTGCGCGCCGTCGCTTCGACACGCCATCCGGTCGCGCGGTCTCCGTCTGCGTTCACGTCCGCCTCGATCAGGCCGAACGGCGTGTCCGCGAGAACGCGCACATCCGCAAGCCGCAGGCGGGCGGGCGGTCCCTCCCACGGCGGGCGGCGTCCCGCGAAACGCAGCCGCCCGTCATCCCACCCGACGCGGACCGTGGCGGTCTCAACCTCCAACCCGCGGATCCGGCCGCTGAGCACCTCGGACAACCGGAACTGCAGACGCACGACCGCCGCCTCGACGTCCGGCGCGTCCGGCGGGCCGAGGCGCACCTCGTTGGCGGCCACCTGGCCAAAATCCAGCGCCGTCACCTTGAACGCCACGTCATAGCCGGCGGCGGACGCAGCCGCCTTCATCACCCGCTCCGCCACGGGCATCCGCACAGCCCACGCCCCGGCGATCACAGCCGCCGCCAGCAGCGCCAATCCAGCGCGCAACATGAGAGACTGTCGGAGGACCGGCATGGGCGCTGACTTTGTGGCTTTTCCTCTCGGGAACCGTTAGTACACTTGAGTTGCCGCGACGCGACAAGCGTCGTCATGACACGGCTCGCACCTTGCTTCACGTGGGCTTAGCATCGTGTCGGAGCGAAACAACCGGGTATTAACCCCGCTTGGCGATGATCGAGATCGCCGTGTCGGAGGTGCTGACGAAGGGTCAGCGTAAGGTGTTGAACGTGCCATTTGATCCCCGATCACACTCAAGCGCCAGTTTGGGCGCACCCAACGCCCATCCCGTGACGCGCCTGTTTTTGGTTTCGCTTCGCCGCCTCTTCTGGAGCGCGCCGGCGCGCCGCGTCATCGTGATGGCGGTTGCGGTGGCGGCGGCCAGCGTCGCCGGCGCGTTGTCCGCAGCGCCCCAAACGGCGAAGGGCGGGCGCGACGCCGTCGCCTTCAGCCGCCCCGCGATCGCCGCCGTCCCCAGCTGGTCGGCGTCATGGACCCGATCCGCGGCCGCGATCGAGAACGCCGCGATGGAGGCGCTGCTGGCGCCGCTTCAAACGGCGCGGGCTGAAGAAACCTTGCGCGTGCGGCGCGGCGAGACGTTGGAGCGTCTGTTGACGCGCGCCGGCGTCGACGACAGCCGCACCCGCTACGACATCATTCGCGCGTTGGAGAGCGTGTTTGACGCGCGCAGCTTGCGCGCGGGGCAGGACGTCAACGTGTTTTTGGAGGACGCCGGGCGCACGCGTCGCCTCGCGGGCCTTGCTTTCGAACCCGACGACATCCGCACCATCCACCTCAGCGCCGACGCGCAGGGCCAGTATCACGCGCGGGAGTTCGTGACGCCCCTCACGCGGCGGACGGTGAGCGCGCGCGGCGTCATCGAAAACAGCCTGTATGTCGACGCGATCGCGTCCGGCGCGCATCACGCCACGATTGTGGACATCGCGAACCTGCTTGGGTTTTCGGTGGACTTTCAGCGCGAGATCCATCCGGGCGACCCGTTTGAGATCCTCTTTGAGGAATGGGTGGCGCCGGACGGGCGCGCCGTGCGCGCCGGCGACCTGCTCTATGTCGGCTTCGCGCCTAAGGGCCGGCCGCTTGCGTACTGGCGCTATGAGAACGGCGACGGAGACGTCGATTTCTACGACGCCGACGGCGAAAGCGCGCGGCGCGCGTTGATGAAGACGCCGATCAACGGCGCCCGGCTGTCCTCCCATTTTGGGAAACGGCGCCACCCGATCTTGGGGTACACGCGCCTGCACAAGGGGACGGACTTCGCCGCGCCGCGCGGCACGCCCGTGTTTGCGGCCGGCGATGGCGTGGTGGAGCGCGCGAGCCGCTATGGCGGCTATGGGCATTACATCCGCCTGCGCCACGCCAATGGTTACAAGACCGCTTACGCACACTTGCGCGGCTATGCGCGCGGCGTGCGCTCCGGCGTGCGCGTGCGCCAAGGCGAGGTGATCGGCTATGTTGGCTCCACCGGACGCTCAACCGGCCCCCACCTCCACTACGAGGTGATGAAAAACGGCCGCCACGTGAATCCGATGAAGCTGTCCGCCCCCACGGGCCGGACCCTCACGGCGGCGGAGAAGCAAGCGTTCGCCGCCGTGCGCAGCCGGCTTGACGCGTTGCGCGCGCTCCACGCCGGCGATGAGGATCATGGCGCGACCAGCTTGATCGCAGCGGCGGACACGGCCAACCGCACGCCCTAAACGCCCGTCGCGTTCACGCCGTGCGCGGCAGCCGCAGCGTCTGACCCGGGAAAATCAGGTCTTCATCCTCGATGGACTCGCGGTTGGCCTGGACGATCAACCGATACGCGACGCCCTCGCCAAAGTGGCGCTGCGCGATCGCCCACAGGGTGTCGCCGTCTTTGACCTGATACGTGGCGTAGGCGTCTTGGCTCGCGACAGCCATGGACCGACCGTTCGTGGTCGGCGTCGCGGCCGTCGCGGACGCTGCGCGCCCGCCCATCTTCGGACCTGTACGGCCGGCCGCCGCGAACAGCAGCCGCCCCGTGGACGCTTGCGCTTGCGCGTCGTCATCGGCGAACACCCGCGACAACCAATCCGCGTAAGCGCCGCGGGCGGCGGCGGCCTCGTCTTCATCGAACGTGAGCGGCGATCCCGGTTCGAGATACCGTTCGTCAAAGGCGTGAGTGACGCCCTTCACTTCGAACACTTCGATTTCGGCGTCTTGTTGAGTCTCAAAGACTTTGGCGATCGCCGCGCGCACATCCGCCTCCGGCGCGACAGTGTCTTCGCCGGCCAGCACGAAACGAGCGTCCACGGGCCAGGACCAACCGGTCTCTTTCGTGCGGGCGGGGAAACTCGCA
The DNA here is from genome assembly GCA_964526675.1 of uncultured Caulobacterales bacterium. Classification (GTDB taxonomy): domain Bacteria; phylum Pseudomonadota; class Alphaproteobacteria; order Caulobacterales; family Maricaulaceae; genus CAZADA01. The sequence goes on along the minus strand of CAZGLY010000010.1, from coordinate 17,913 downwards.
TAGGGGTAGGTCAAATGCGCCCCCACGACGCCGCGCATCGGATCGTCCGGCACGCTGTTGAGGCCGGCGGGCCAACGCCCCTTCAAATCCATCGACAGCAGATCCATCACGGCCCAACCGCCGTGGCTCCACCCCGCGAGCACGATCCGCTCCGGATCGACGAAGTCCAGCGTGCGCACATAATCGAGGGCCGCCAGCACGTCGCCCGCGCGCTCCACGCCGCGCAACGACCGGCCCGTGCACACGGACTTCAGCGCCGTTTCGCGATCAATCCCGCGATGGGAAAAACTGTCCACCGTCACGACGGCGACGCCGACGGCGTTCGCCGCCTCGCCATACTCCCGGAGGATCGGCTGGAGTTCGCCGTTGGGGGCGACCAGACCGCCACAACCGTGGAATTGGATCACCGTCGGAAACGGCCCCTCGCCCGCGGGCTTTTGGAACGTCATGTGATCCGCGAGTTTTTCGGCGAGATCTTCGGTGCTGTTTTCAGCGACAAATGGGCCGCTCGCCAACACGGCGCGCCCGGCCCGCTCCACGCTTGTGCATGCGCTCAGCGCGGCGGCGGCCACACACGTCATGACCCACGCCCGCGGCGCCGTCCGCTGCTCGTTCGACGCGTCCCCCATGACCACTCCCTCATCGCTGCGGTTACGATGGTGCTAACCGTTTGGCGAAGATTTTTCACGAATGCAACACAGCAAGAATACATTGCTGTTCCGTCAAGACGCTCATGGAGCCGGCGACAGCCAACACGAAGACCCAAAAGGGCCGCATGACGCGTCCCAACAGACCGCCGCCACCGTCGCGACTCACGCCGCGCGCACAATACACCCCCGAAACCGCCGAGAGGCTAGGCGAATCACCCGCGACAAGCCGCCCCTCACGCACGCACAAACCTCGTTCACGGGCATATGAACACAACCATGCCCAAAAATGACGCCGATTTCACGAAGTCGATATGTTCAAGTCACACACCGCGTTCTATATACGTCGTCATGGAGAGCGGGGTGCGGAAGGCGACGCCGCCCGGGCGCCGGTCTCCTCATACAAAACAGCGCAAATGCGCGTCGGTCTTTGAAAGAAGAGGGTTTGATCATGTCTGGACGTGGACGGATGACGGGTGTGTTCGGTGTGGCGGCGTACGGCGCGATTGTTGTTGCGGTTGCGGCGGCCACCTGGCTGAGCATTACGGGCGTCATCGCCTAAGCTCACCCGCTTTCAATGAAAGAAGCCCCCGACCGCCAGGCCGGGGGCTTTTTCATGAGGTCGACACGCGATTTCATGAGGTCATCACGCAACGGCGCGGCGGCCGTCTCGCGATCCGGGCTCTTTTAGTTCACGGTTGCTCCCGCCGGCGCGCCGGTGGAGGCGGCGTAGCCGTTGATCGTCAGCTCCCGCGCGCCGCCGCGGCCCGCCGGCTCTGACACGGACACGCGCGCCACGTCGCCATCCTGGATCGCGCCTTCGAGGAGCATGCGCGCCAGCGGATCCTGCAGTTTCTTCTGGATCACGCGTTTCAGCGGCCGCGCGCCGTAAGCAGGGTCATACCCCTCCTGCGCCAGCAACGCGCGCGCCTCGCCGTCCAGCTCGATCGCGATGCGCTTCTCCGCCAGGAGCGTGGAGAGCCGCGCCACCTGCAGGTCGACGATCGCGCCCATATGCTCCTCAGCCAAACGCCGGAACAGGATGATCTCATCCACCCGGTTGAGGAATTCAGGGCGGAAATGCCCACGGACCGCGTCCATCACCGGTTCGCGCACCGCCGCGGCGTCCTCGCCGGAATGCGCCACGAGATGCTCCGCCCCCAGATTGGACGTCAGGATGATCAGCGTGTTGCGGAAATCGACCGTGCGCCCTTGGCCATCGGTCAGCCGCCCCTCATCCAAGACTTGCAGGAGCACGTTGAAGACATCCGGGTGGGCTTTCTCGACCTCGTCGAACAGCACGACTTGATACGGACGCCGCCGCACCGTCTCCGTCAGCGCGCCGCCTTCCTCATAGCCGACATAGCCCGGAGGCGCGCCGATCAGCCGCGCGACCGCGTGCTTCTCCATGTACTCCGACATGTCGATGCGGGTCACCGCCGCGTCGTCGTCGAACAAGAACGCCGCCAGCGCTTTGGTCAGCTCCGTTTTGCCAACGCCCGTGGGGCCCAAGAACATGAACGAGCCGATGGGACGGTTGGGATCCTTGAGCCCCGCGCGCGCGCGCCGCACCGCGTCGGAGACCGCGTCGACCGCCTCGCCCTGGCCGATCACACGCCGGGCCAGCGCTTGTTCCATAGAGAGGAGCTTTTCCTTCTCGCTCTCCATCATTTTGTCGACCGGCACGCCGGTCCAGCGCGACACGACGCCGGCGATCTGCGCCTCATCGACCACTTCTTGGACCACCGCGCCGTCATCGCCCCCGCTTTCCGCGCGCGCGAGGCGCTTCTCGAGTTCGGGAATGCGGCCGTATTTGATCTCCGAGGCGCGCGCGAGATCGCCGCGTCGTTCGGCGTCGGCAAGCTGGGCGCGCAGCTGATCAAGCTCTTCCTTGACGCGGGTGGCGGCGGCGAGATGCTCCTTCTCCGCCTCCCAGGCCGCGGTGAGCTCTGCGGACTTTTCGTTCAACCCGGCCAGCTCGGTCTCAAGCTTCTCAAGCCGCGCTTTGGAGCCCGGATCGCTCTCCTTCTTCAGCGCTTCGCGTTCAATCTTGAGCGTCATCGCGCGGCGATCGACCTCGTCCAGCGCTTCCGGCTTGGAATCGACCTGCATGCGCAAGCGGGAGGCGGCCTCGTCCATCAAGTCGATGGCTTTGTCCGGCAAGAACCGATCCGTGATGTAGCGGTTGGACAACGTCGCGGCGGCGACGATGGCGGTGTCGGCGATGCGCACGCCATGGTGAACTTCGTATTTTTCTTTCAGTCCACGGAGAATAGAGATCGTGTCTTCGACCGTCGGCTCGTTGACGAACACCGGTTGGAACCGCCGCGCCAACGCCGCGTCCTTCTCGACATGCTTGCGATACTCATCGAGCGTGGTCGCGCCCACACAATGCAGCTCGCCGCGCGCCAAAGCCGGTTTAAGCAGGTTGGAAGCGTCCATCGCGCCGTCGGTTTTGCCCGCGCCAACGAGGGTGTGCATCTCGTCGATGAACAGGATCACGCCGCCAGCGGCTTGCTCCACCTCCGACAAAACGGCCTTGAGCCGTTCCTCAAACTCGCCGCGATACTTCGCCCCAGCGATGAGGGAGCCCATGTCGAGGGCCAGGAGCCGTTTCGTTTTCAAACTCTCCGGCACATCGCCGTCGACGATGCGCAGCGCCAACCCCTCGGCGATGGCGGTCTTGCCCACGCCCGGTTCGCCGATCAGGACGGGGTTGTTCTTGGTGCGCCGGGAGAGGACCTGGATCGTGCGGCGGATCTCCTCCTCGCGACCGATCACGGGATCAAGCTTGCCCTCGCGCGCCGCCTCCGTGAGGTCGCGCGAATAGCGCGCCAAGGCCTCATAGGAGTTCTCGGCTTGAGCGGTGTCGGCGGTGCGACCAGCGCGCATTTCGGTGATGGCGGCCTCCAGCGCTTTGGGGTCGAGCCCCGCCTCCGCCAGGATCGCGGCCACGCGGCCCTTTTTGTGGTTGGCGAGGGCCAGCATCATGCGATCGACCGTGACGAACGCGTCGCCCGCCGTCTTCGCTGCCTTCTGAGCCTCTTCAAGGAATGTCAGCGCCGGTTGCGGCGAGAACCGCGCCGCGCCGTCGGTTTGGGCGCGCGGCAACGCGTCCAAGGCGCGCGAGACGCCCGCCTGAGCGGCGTCGGGGCGGCCGCCCGCCAAACTGATCAGCCGCGGCGCGACGCCGTCCGGCGCCTCCAGCAGGGCGGCGAGAATGTGTTCGGGCAGAAGCTCGGGATTGCCGGCCTGGCGCACACGCTCCTGGGCGGCGGCGATGGCGGCTTTGGATTGGTCGGAGAATGTCTCGAAGTCCATGGGTCTCCTCCTGAGAAGCGAGACGGGTGTCGGACGCCCGATCTACGGCGCATCCTCATAACGGTAAGTGGGGATCGGCCAGGTCCGCGCAAGCGGAGCCGGCGCACGGCGTCGCCCGGATCGACGCGCCACACGCGCACCCGTGGGCGGGCGCGCCAATAGGCCGCGCCGCCACGTCGTTGCGATTGGAATCTTAAGCGCTGCCGGCCCGTCGGTTCAGCGCCGCGCGAACAGTCGTCGCCACCAGCCAGGCTGGCGGGACTTTCAGGCGCCTGTGTCCGCCGCGTCGGATGCCGCATCAAGCGCTTCACGCGCTTCGGCGGTCTCCGCGGCCGCCGCCCCGTTCGACGCCCGGCTGCGGCGCGCCCGCGTGCGCCGCGCCGGCGCCGGCGCCGGTTCGGCCGACGCGTCGTCGCTCACCAAACCTTCGGTCTCCGGCGTCACCAGCTGCATCGGCCCCGAATCGGCGCCCATGGCGTCGCCATTCTTCGCCGCCTCTTGCAGGCCGTTCGCCTCCGTCGCGGCGTCCTCGGGCTGCGCGGCGCCGTTGGCGGCCTCGGCCTCGCCGTCGCGTTCCCGTTGGGTGCGTTGGGCGCTTTGAACGAGCCGGAAGTAATGCTCGGCATGCTGCAAGTAGTTTTCGGCCATCACCCGGTCGCCGGCAGAAGCCGCATCGCGCGCGAGCTGTTGGTACTTTTCACAGATGTGCGACGCCGCGCCCCGGATCTTCACATCCGGGCCATTGCTTTCGAAATGCCGATTGGCCTGACCATTGGGCTTGCGACCGCCCCGCCCGCGCTGCCGTTTCATTTTTATGTCCTTGCGACTGCCTATCATCAACTCAGTGAGTTGTTCCCGCGTTGCGCTTTAAGCGAGATCGCCGCCTCCCGCGGCGTCTCACGCAGAACGCTGTCTTCGGAGGCGGTGCATCGGCGTTTCGCCGTCATTCGCCCGCGCCATATCGCGCGTTGGCCTCCCCCACCCGAATGAGGCGGGACGGTATCGCGCGCCCCGCGCGGATTACAAGCTTTTTCCGTCGCCCCCGCCCGTTGGCCGCACCCACGCGCGACCGCATCCTCTTAGGGGCGCCGCACAACCAGCGCGCGATCAACTCCCGACAAGTCGCGCACCACCGACGTCACGTCTGCGCCGGCCGCTCGGCACAACGCGGCAACCGCCTCGGATTGGCCGACGCCCACTTCCAACGCCGCCGTCCCGCCGGGCCGCAGCAGCCGGACAAGCTCAGGCGCTAAGCGCTGATAAGCGTCCAGGCCGCTCGCGCCGCCGTCAAGCGCTAAACGCGGTTCGTGGTCGCGCACCTCTGCTTGCAACTTCGTTAGCGTCGCTGTCGCGATGTAGGGCGGATTGCAGGCGATCACGTCGAACGGCTGTTTCGGAGTCAGGCTCGTCGCCCAATCGCCGCAGATCAAAGCGCAACGCGACGCCACACCTGGAATGTCGGCGTCAAGCCCAGCGCGGTTGATCGCGGCGACCCGCAACGCGTTCATGGAGCGGTCAACGCCCACGCCCCACGCCTGCGGCAGTTCCGCCAACAGCGACAGCAGGATCGCGCCCGATCCCACGCCCAGGTCAAGCGCCCGCCACGCGCCGGCGCGGCCGGCGGGCTCCTGATCCACGGCCGCCAGCAACGCCTCCACCAGGTGTTCGGTCTCCGGGCGCGGAATGAGGACGCCCTCGTCCACCGCAAACGCGAAGCGCCAAAACGCCCGCCGCCCCACGATGTAGGCGACCGGACGACGCGCCCGACGCGCCTCAACGCACCGCGCGAGCTCCACCCCCGCCGCCGGATCGAGCACCGTCTCCGGAGCCAGCCGCACATCCTGTTTCGGACGCATCACGTCCAACGCGGCCTGGACAAACAGCCGCGCCTCGCGCCCCGCGTCATCGGCCGGCAGGCCGGCGGCGCGCAAACGGTGAGCGGCGTCCCGCGCCGCGTGGTCGGCCCGGCGTCCCACGAACATCGGCGCGAGGTCCCGGGCGCGGGCGAGCAGCGCCTCGTCCGTCCGTGGGCCTTGCGTTGCGGGTGCCGCGCGTTCGGGCCGGGAAGCCGCCCCCTCGGCGTCAACGCGCGTCATGGCGGCCTCCCTGCGCCCACACCATCACCCCAACAGCGCGCGGCGAAACTCCGACGGGGTCTGGCCCGTCCACCGCTTGAACGCCCGACGGAACGCGCGATCATCCGAATAGCCCAGAAACTGCGCAATCCGCTCCACGCTCAAGCGCGGGTCCGCCAAAAACTCACGCGCGCTGTCGGCGCGAATGTCCTCGATCATGCTCTGGGGCGACGTGCCCTGTTCGGCCGCGAGCCGTTGCGCGGTGCGCAGGCTCATGCGCGCCCGGGCCGCCGCCGCGTCCACGCTGAAGTTGCCCGCCGCCGCGTTCTCGAGCATCGCCGTCAGCAAACGATGGATCGGCTCCGGCTCGCGCGACCGCTCGAGACGCCGCCGCGCCCGGTCAAAATAGGCGTGCACGAACCGAAACAACTCGACGTTGGCCTGGCTGATGGGGGTGGACAACGTCGCCTTGGAGAACACGAGCGCCGTGCGCGGTTGGTTCAAGCGAACCGGGCAGCCAAAGAAACGTTCGCGATCCGCGGTTCTGACTTCGCGTCTCTGAAACAGATCGACGCGCCGGAGCGCGATGGGCGTGTCGACAACCTCCTGCGCCATGCGCCACAGCAGGCCCGTCCCCACCTCCGAACCGAACCCTTGATCGTCAGGGTCCAGCGGATGAGAGAACGCCAAGGCGACGTCGTCGCCTTGCTCGACGAGCTCCATCTCCAACCGATCCGCCAATAGCGCCCGGTTCTTGATCACGAGCAGGAACGCGCTGCGCAGATCATCCGCAAACTGAGCGCCATGCGCCAAACCGCCCAAGGTCGACAGCGGCGCTGCGCGCGCGAGCTGCACCGATAAGGTTTCTTCGAGGTCAAAACGCTGCAACAGCGTGCACAACCGCGGCGCGATGTCTTCGGGCAAGCGCGCGTTCGGATCCATGAGATCCAGACCGGACACCCCGGTCGCGGCGCTGATGTCCTCCATCGACACGCTGTGGGACAAGGCGAACGCGACCATCGTGGACACGATGCTGGCGAGAACGCCGGGGCCGTCGCCATTGGCGCTTACTGTCCGGATTGGACTGCTCATAGTCCTTGTTCTCAATCGAATTTTAGGTTAAGAGCTATCGATGTTCGATTTCACATGCAAGGCTCAAGACGGGGCATCGTGTTGAGAGCAACAGTGAAGTCGGCATGAGGGGTTTTTCACGCATTCACGGTCCATTAAGGGGTGTTGTGTGTTGGGGCGCGTAAAAAATTCAGCACTGCGCGGCGTTATCGTCAGTGCGGTTCTTCTGATCGCGAACGGTTGTGAAGCACCACAAGAAACGGAGCAAGACGCTCCGGTGCGGCCCGCTAAGCTGATTGAAATCTCCACGGAAACTAATATTCGCTCCATACGGCTCCCAGCTGTGGTGGCGGCGTCGGATTCTTCTGTGCTCACCTTCCAGGTCTCCGGCGTGCTGGAGATCCTCGATGTCGCCGAGGGTGAGGAGGTCAGCCGCGGCCAGCTGCTGGGGCAATTGGATCAGCGGGACTTCCGCACATCCGTTGTGAGCGCCCAGGCGACATACGACAACGCACAGGCGGAGTTCGAGCGCGGCGAGGCGTTGCTGGCGCGGGGGGCGACGACGCAAAGCGTCCTTGATCAGCGGCGCAGCGCCCGGGACGTCGCCCGGGCCGCTCTTGAAAGCGCCGAGAAATCCTTTGAGGACACGGTCTTGCGCGCCCCGTTTGACGGGATCGTCGGGGATCTGCACGTCGAGAACTTCGAGACGGTCTCGCCGGGGCAAGCCATCGTCACGATCCAGGGCCAGGGGCGCACGGAGGCGGTCGTGCAAGTGCCCGCCAGCATTGTCGTGAACGCGGAGCAGATCGAACCGATCGAGCTCTATGTGGAGCTCGACGCCGCACCCGGCTTGCAGATGAACGCTGAGCTGAGCGAGTCCGCCTCCCTCGCCGACCCGACGACGCAAACCTTCGAGGCGCGGTTCGCGTTTACGCCGCCCGACTCGCTGCTGATCCTTCCCGGCATGACGGGCATTTTGCGGGGGCGCTTCCGGATCGCCGGAGAGGACGCGCCCCAGGAGCAAATCGTTGCGCCCATCAGCGCGATCCTCGCCGAAGCAGGCGAAACCTATGTCTGGGTGGTCGACACCGACACCATGACGGTCTCGCGGCGCGCCGTCACGGTCAGCCCCAGTATCGGGGAGACGATCGTCATTGAATCGGGGCTCGCCGCGGGAGACGTGATCGTCGGCGCGGGGGGTCACTATCTCAGCGAAGGCGCGCAGATCCGGCCGTTCGAGCCATAGGGTCGCCGCCATGAACCTCGCCGAATTCGCGATCCGCAACCGCCTGTTGATGTGGATCATCGTGCTGACCGCCTTCGTTGGCGGCGCATCCTCATACACCAGCATGCCGCGCTTTGAGGACCCGGAGTTCCTCATTCGCACCGCCCAAGTCATCACGCAATATCCGGGCGCCACGCCGTTAGAAGTCGCCGAAGAAGTGAGCGACGTGATCGAATCCGAACTGCAAACGATGCAGGAGGTCGACGAAATCCGGTCCACCTCATCGGACGGCGTCTCGATCGTCGAAGTCGACATCAAACACGCGTTCTCACCCAACAAGGCCCAGCTCCAAGCGACCTTCACCCGCGTGCGCAACAAGGTCCGCGACGCCAGCGCGGATTTGCCGCCAGGGGCCGGGACGCCGGTGGTTAACGATGAATACGGCGACGTCTACGGCCTCTATTATTTGATCACAGGCCCCGGTTATTCTCTAAAGGAGCTGGAGGACTACGCCACCGAGCTCCGTAAAGATCTGCTGGCGGTCAACGGCGTCGCCAAAGTTGAGATCTCGGGCACGCGCACGGAAGCCATCTACATCGAGATTTCGCGGGAGAAGGTGGCGGCGTTGGGCGTGTCTCTCAGCGGCGTGTTTGAAGACCTCGAGCAGCAAAACTCGGTTGTGGAAGCCGGGGACGTGGAACTCGGCCGCCAACGCCTGGTCATCCACCCCACGGGCGATCTCGACTCCGTTGCGGACATTGAAAACGTGGTGGTGAGCGCCGGCGGCGGCGGCGACCTCATTTATCTGCGCGACGTCGCGACCGTGCGGCGCGGCGTGGTCGACCCGCCGTTCTCCATTGCCCGGTACAACGGCCAAGACGCAATCCAGCTCGGCATCTCCAACGTGACCGGCGCCAATGTCGGTCAACTCGGCGAAGACATCCGAACCACGCTCGCGGAGACGATCGGCGAACGCCCCATTGGGATCGAGGTGAACGAGTTCTATCACCAAGGCGATGCGGTCAATGACGCGGTCAATGATTTCGCGTTGAACGTCGCCCTCGCCCTGGTGATTGTGATGGGCACGCTCTTCATCTTTATGGGACTTCGGTCCGCTGTGATCATCGGCGTCGTGCTGTTGGTGACCATCGGCGCGACGATCGTGACGATGGATCTCGCGTCGATCCCGCTTCATCGCATTTCGTTGGGCGCGTTGATCATTGCGCTTGGCATGCTGGTGGACAACGCCATCGTCGTGACCGAGGGCATCCTGGTCGGCGTCGAAAACGGGCGCAAGAAGATCGACATCGCGAAAGAGACGGTCGACAAAACGATTTGGGCTCTGCTTGGCGGGACGGTGGTCGGTTTTGTGGCGTTCGCCCCCATTGGTTTCGCCCAGGGCAACACGGGCGAGTATGCCGGCCACCTCTTCTGGGTCATTCTGATTTCGCTTCTATACAGCTGGGTGTTTGCGGTGACGCTCGTGCCCATGTTCGCGGATCTGATCTTGAAAGAACAAGCGGCCGGGGGCGAGCCCCGGGCCGAGGGCCGTCTCACCCTCGCGTACAAGGCCTTCATGCGCGGGGTGCTGCACGCCCGCTGGTTGGCCATTGCGCTTGCGATCGCGGCGTTCGCCACAGCGATCTATGGCTTTCAGTTTGTCACGTCCGGCTTCTTTCCCGCGTCGACAACCCCGCAGCTCAAAGTCGATTATTGGTTGCCCGAAGGCGCCGACATCAACGCCACCGCCCGTGACGTCGTCGAGATTGAGCAATACCTCACCGGATTGGATGGGGTGGAGATGGTGCACGCCGTCGCCGGGTCCGGCGCGCTGCGGTACATGCTGATCTACTCGCCGGAGAACCCCAACGCGGCGTTCGCCCAATTCCTTGTGCGCGTGAATGACTTCGATCGGATCCCCGGTCTCGTCCGCGAGATTCAAGACCATTTGGATGACAACTATCCGGCCGCCCAGGGCCGGGCGTCGCGCTTCATTTTGGGGCCCAGCCAGGGGGCGAAGATCCAAGCGGCGTTTTACGGTCCCGATCCCGCGGAACTGCGCCGCCTGTCGGCTGAGGCCCAAGCCATCATGATGGCGGACGCGTGGTCCAAGGGCGTGAAAACGGATTGGCGGCAGGAAACGCCGGTGATCGAGCCGGTCTACAACGCCGAGCGCGGCCGGCGCGTCGGCGTCTCTCGGGAGACCTTGGCGACGTCGTTGGCGACCACCTATTCGGGTCAAACCATCGGCGTCTATCGCGAAGGGGATGACTTGATCCCGATCATTGCGCGGGCGCCGGCCAACGAACGCGCGGATCTCGCGACCGGCGACACCATCCAGGCGCTGAGCAGCATCAGCGGCGACCCGGTGCCGATCTCCGAGGTGACCGACGCTCTGCGGGTGATTTGGCGCGACGGACAATTGCGCCGCACAGACCGGGTGTGGACGCTGAAAGTCCAGTGCGATCCCGTCGCCGGCGTGCTGGCGTCAGACCTGTTGAACCGTCTGCGCCCGCAAATCGAGGCGATCGCGCTTCCCGAGGGCTACGGCCTCTATTGGGACGGCGAGTTCGGCGACAGTGCTGAGGCGAACGCCCAATTGGGGGAGACGATCCCCTTCGGCATTGGCGCGATGGTGTTGGTGGTCGTGCTGTTGTTCAACGCGCTGCGTCAACCAGCGGCGATCTGGCTGGTCGTGCCCCTGATTGTCGTGGGGGTGGTGATCGGACTGCTGGTCACGAACACGACGATGGAGTTTATGGCGCTCCTCGGCGTGCTCTCCTTGTCCGGCCTGCTGATCAAGAACGCGATCGTTCTGGTCGATCAGATGGACCTGGAGATCCGCGAGGGCAAACCGCGCTTCGACGCGGTGGTGGACTCCGCGGCCAGCCGCGTGCGGCCGGTGATGATGGGATCCCTGACGACCGTGCTCGGTGTGATCCCGCTGATGTCGGACGTGTTCTTCGCCTCCATGGCGGTGGTGATCGCCTTCGGCCTCAGCTTCGCCACGCTGATCACGTTGGTGCTGTTGCCAGCGATATATGCAGTGTTTTTCGGCATAAAGGGATCGGAACGGGCGTCCCCGGCGTAGCGTGATCCCCGATATGCACCTGCTGATCACACTCGCCCTTTCAACCGTCACCGCGCTGGGCAGCGTGCTGATCCACGCCCTCGCGACGCATATGCTGATCGCGGGCATGCGGCGCGCGGAATCCGGGGGGCGGCAGGCGGTCTATCTTCTGGTTGCGACGGTGTGTCTGCTGATCGCGCACGTGGTCGAAGTCATCGTCTACGCGGTGGCCTACATCGTTCTGATCGGAACCGGCAGCGGCGCGCTGATCGGGGCGGAAACCACGGCGTTTGACGAACTGCTCTACTTTTCCTTCGTCGTCTACACGAGCCTCGGCTTCGGCGACATCATTCCCCAAGCCGGGGCGCGTCTCATGGCGGGGTCGGAGGCGCTCGTCGGCTTGATCCTGATTGCCTGGACCGCCGCCGTCCTGTTCAGCGAGATCTTTTTGCACGCCCTGGCGTCCCGCGACAGTCGCGATTAGACACGGCCGCGCATGCGCGCCGGCCGCTCGTCAGCCCACCTGTCGGCGAAGCTCAATAAACGGCCGCAGGATCCCATCGATGATCGTGTTGACGGTGTCCGCCACGCGCGCGCCCTCCCGCAACGGGGCGTAAACCGGGCCGGTCGCGCTGCCGCGCCAGACCGGCGCGCTCGTCGCGGCGTCCGCGATGCTGACGGCCAAGACGCCGTCAATGTAGCGATCTTCGGTCACCGCGCCGCCGCCGACGTCGCGCATCAACCAGGCCTCACGCCCGCTCGCCTCGACGCTGACCAACACATCCGCCGCGGCGGCGTCGGTCTCCTGCAGTCCCGCCATGGTGAGGCGGCGGCGCACCGCCTCACGCGTGGCTTGGTCAATCTCGGTTTGTTTCAACGCGACGAACATGCCGCTGGGAGCGTCCAGCACGCCGGCGCTGGGATCAAACGCGAAGGTCGCCGCCGACACCGCCGTCCCGGGATCAAGGACCTCCGCGGCCATGGCCAATTCCGGCCTCAGCTCGAGGTCGTCCGTCGTCACACACGCTGCCGCCAACGTCGCGACGGCGCACGCCAGCACACGCTTCCCCCATCTCATGGCCATCCCCCTCGCCACCACGCAGCGCACGCTAACGCCCAGGATTGAGCATGGTGGACGAGGCTGATCGCGGCATCAATCCGCTTGGCTCCCCGCCCCGTCGAACGTGCTGCAATGCGGTATCGGAGACACAGCCGCGGCGATGGCGCCTCAGGCGCGCCAGCTGTCCTCCGCGATCAACCGCTCGACGCACGCGCGCACGCTGTCGCGCCACGCCGGCAGCGCCACGCCATAGGCGTCGCGCAACTTGGTGCAGTCGAGGCGGGAGTTCGAGGGGCGCTTCGCGGGTGTGGGGTACTGCGACGACGGAATGCGACGCACCGCCGCCGTCGGACCGCCGGCCGCGCCGCTCGCCGCGAAGATCGCCTCAGCAAAATCCGCCCACACGGCCTCGCCGCCGCCCGTCATGTGAAACACGCCGTAGGCGGCCTGATCCGGCGCGGCGAGAACACGATGGGCGATCACGAGAACGCCGTCGGCGATGTCCAACGCGGACGTGGGAGCGCCCTGCTGGTCGGCGACGACGTTGAGCGCATCGCGCCCTTCCGCCACCCGCAGCATCGTCTTCGCGAAGTTCTTCCCATAGGGCGAATACACCCACGCGGTGCGCAGGATCACGTGCCGTGGGTTCGCGGCCGCGACCGCCGCCTCGCCCGCCAGTTTCGAGCGTCCATAGGCGCCAAGCGGCGCGGTCGGGTCGGTTTCGCGCCAGGGGCGGTCCATCTCTCCATCGAAGACATAGTCCGTCGACAGATGGATGACCGGCGCGCCGACGGCGGCCGCAGCCGCCGCAAGGCGGCCCGCGCCATCACGGTTGAGCGCGGTGGCCGCCGCCTCGTCGGTCTCCGCCTGGTCGACGGCGGTGTAGGCGGCGGCGTTGACCACGATGTCGGGGGCGGCCTCCCGCACGGCCTGCGCGACGAGAGCGCCGTCACAGATGTCGACATCCGCACGCCCTTTCGCGACGACGTCAACGCCCGCCGCCGCGCCGCGTTCGACCAGCGCGCGGGCGACCTGCCCGCTTGCTCCCGCTACAAAGACCTTCATGCCGCCTCCCCACCAGGCGCTCGATTGTGGTGCTTCGTCATCAGGCGACGAACGGCGTCTCGAACGCGTCGAAGTCGGGAGCGGCCGCATCCTTGTTCGACAGCCGGACCTGCGATGCCTCCGCCGGCCACGCGATCCCGAGGGAGGGGGAGTCCCATTTCACGGACCCATCCGACGAGGCGTCGTAAAAGTCGGTCACCTTGTAGGCCACCAAACAGTTCGGCTCGAGCGTCATAAACCCGTGCAGCACGCCCTTAGGCGCCAGAAGCTGCTCGCCGCCGTCGGCGGTCAGCTCCGCCGAGGCCCATTGACCAAAGGTGGGAGAGCCCTTGCGAACGTCGACCACGACATCCAAGACGCGCCCCGCGATCACGCGGACAAGCTTATCCTGCGCATGCGGCGGCGCCTGATAGTGCAGCCCGCGGACGGTGAACGGCTCCTTCGAAAAGCTCTCATTGTCCTGGACAAACTCAAACCCGGACAGAAGGCCGTCAAACACCCGCTTGTTGTAGGTTTCCATAAAATAACCGCGGTCATCACTGAAGCGGCGCGGCGTAAACACCTTCACGCCGTCGATGGTCAGCTCATCCATGGTCATCGGCCGCCCCCTAGTAGACTTTGTCGCGGAGCACGTCTTTCAGGTAGACGCCATAGCCGCTCTTCAAGAACGCGTCGGCCTGACGCTCCACTTGGGCGGCGTCAATGAAGCCCATACGGTAGGCCACCTCTTCAACGCATCCGATCTTGAGACCTTGGCGTTCCTCAATCGTCTCAACAAACTGCGCCGCCTGCAGGAGCGACGTGTAGGTGCCCGTGTCGAGCCAGGCGTGACCGCGGCCCAGGAGTTCCACCGTCAGCGCCTCATCCTCGAGGTACATCTGGTTGAGGGTCGTGATCTCCAACTCACCGCGGGCCGACGGAACGACCGCCTTCGACCGCGCGACCACGGTTTCGTCGTAGAAGTAAAGCCCGGTGACCGCGTAGTTCGATTTCGGCTTCGTCGGCTTCTCCTCGATCGAGATGGCGCGCCCGTTGGCGTCGAACGCGACCACGCCGTAACGCTCGGGATCGAGGACATGGCTGCCGAACACGACAGCGCCGCTCTCCAGCGCCGCGGCGCGTTGGAGCGTGTCGCTCAGGCCGTGCCCGTAGAAAATGTTGTCGCCGAGCACCAGCGCGCATTTGCCACCGTCGATGAAGTCTTCGCCGATGTGGAACGCTTGGGCCAGGCCTTCCGGCTTGGCCTGGACTTTGTACTGCAGGGCGACGCCCCATTGGGATCCGTCGCCGAGAAGCTCTTGAAAAGCCTCCTGATCGCGCGGCGTCGTGATGATGAGGATGTCGCGAATACCCGCCAACATCAACGTCGTCAGCGGGTAGTAGATCATCGGTTTGTCATAGACAGGCAGCAATTGTTTGCAGACCGCCTTGGTGATCGGGTAAAGCCGCGTGCCGGAGCCGCCGGCGAGGATGATCCCCTTCATTCGTCGCGCTCCTACGTCGCCGCGCACAGGCCAAGGCGTTCGCCCTGAAACCCCTTTTCGCGCACGCCCCGCCACCACCACTCATTGGTGAGGTACCAGTCGACCGTGCGCTGCAACCCCTCCTCGACGGTGACGGACGGTTGCCATCCGAGCTCACGCTCAATCTTCGACGCATCGATGGCGTAGCGTTGGTCGTGGCCGGGACGGTCCGTGACGAAGGTGATCAGATCCTCGTGCGGCGCGCCTTGCGGCCTCCGTTCGTCCATAAGCCGGCAGATGGCGCGCACGAGGTCAATGTTGCGCCGCTCGTTCAGGCCGCCGACGTTGTAGGTCTCGCCCAGGCGCCCCTCGCTGAGAATGAGCAGAAGCGCCGCCGCGTGATCGTCCACGAACAGCCAGTCGCGCACATTCTCCCCAGCGCCATAGACCGGGATCGCGTCGCCGCTCAGCGCCTTCAGGACCACGACGGGGATCAGCTTTTCAGGGTGTTGGTAGGGACCGTAATTGTTGGAGCAATTGCTCGTCACCACCGGCAGTCCGTAGGTCTCGCCCCACGCCCGAACCAGAAAGTCCGAGCCCGCCTTCGACGCGGAATAAGGTGAGTTCGGCGCGTAGGGCGTGTCCTCGCGGAACAACCCGTCGTCCCCGAGCGAGCCGTAGACTTCGTCGGTCGAGACATGGTGGAAGCGGAAGCGTTCACGCCGCGCCGGCGACAGGCGATCAAAATACGCCCGCGCCGCCTGGAGCATCTGAAAGGTGCCAACGAGATTGGTTTGGATGAACGCGCCGGGTCCGTCGATCGATCGATCGACATGGGATTCCGCGGCCAAATGCATGACCGCGTCCGGCTGATGGTCGTCCAGCACCCGCGCGATGTGCGGGCCGTCGCAGATATCGGCCTGCACGAAGGCGTAGCCGTCACGCTCCGCCCATCCCTTCAGGTTGTCGAGGTTCGCGGCGTACGTGAGTTTGTCGACATTGACGATCTCATCGCCGCGATCGAGAGCCATGCGAACAACGGCGGATCCGATAAACCCGGCGCCGCCGGTGACCAATATCTTCAAAGGTGCTTCTCCACGCGCGCCCCTGCCGGCGCCCTTTCAGACTTGGTGGTCGTCGCCATGGACGCCGCCCGTGTCGCCCTACCCTCGCTGATCACGATCCGGCGCACGTCCCGCCGAAACCGCACGCCCTGCTCATCGCCACCCCGCCCACGCTCACGCCTCGGCATACGCCCGCAGCGTTTCCGGCGCGACGCCGTAGCGCGCGCACAAGCCGGCGATCACGCGCTTCTTGTTTGTGTACAGCGGGTTGTCTCGTAAGAGTTCCTTTTTAATAAAAGGCAAACCGTCGTCGATCACGTCCTCCCAAAGGTGGTGGACAGGATTGGTGTGGATCTCCCGCGCCAGATGGCGCAGGGCGAGTGCTGTCCGCAGCGGCTCGCTCCAGTCGATGCTTCGCACAAACAGCTTCATGCGGTCGCGCAGCGGGTGGTGCGCCGGCAGCGTGAACAGCGCGTCGACCCGATGGCCGCGCGCCTCCATGAACGCCGTCAACCCAACCTCATAGGTCAGCACCGTCGCCATTTTGTCCGGCAGCGGCGCGACATTCGCCCAGAACGCCTCAAACGCCGGCGACGCCACGACATCACGGCGGTAACGCAGAAAGTAAGACTGGGCGTGCCGCCCGAAATGCCAGTTCAGGGTCAGCCCGCAAATGGCGGCCGGATGGGCGGTGAGCCGCGCCAGCATCGGCCCGGGATCCTGAAACGGCCCGATGACGCTGTCGTTCGCGAAGATGACCTCGTCAAACGCCGTGACATCGCCAACATGGCGCAAGCCGTCGCGCCAACTGCAGAAGTCGTAGCCCACATTGTCGCGCACGACGACGTCATCGCTGACCTGCGCGAGACGGCGTTGCTCCAAATCCGAAAGGGCGCTCGCGGACACGAAGGTCAAACGCGTCACATGCGGTCGGTAACGCGCCAGCGCCTCAAACACATACGACGACACCACGCCCCGTCGCCCATAGTGCGCGTAGATCAGAAGGCGCTTTGGCGTCACGCCTTGAGGCGCGGCACAGGCTTCGACCGCCATCTCTTCAATCCTTGGACACCACCCGTGGACACCACAGGGTCCTGGCGCGAGTCACCGCCGCCTGAAACACCCCTGACGCCAGTCCCGAAACGACGTCGCGGACGCAACGTCTCTGCGCTCGTTCTGCGACGCCTGGCGGGGCTGACCCGAAATCATCGCGACGCCAACGTCTCACCATTGAGAGGATACGGCATGCGCTTGACGCTGGAAACGCGAGACCGCGCGTGAGCGCCAGATATCCAACACAATCCTGACGCCCCGTTGACGCGCGTCCGCTCCGCGTCTGAGCCGGTTCGAGATTGCGCCCGAACGTCGGGCGGCGCGTCGAACGGTCGACGGGGCTCATTGACGGCGGCGTGGTTCTGCGCCTGACTGGACGCATTGGAACGCGGCGGGGCCCGTTGCAACGTCGCGCGGGCGCGGTCTGTCTGGAGCGCGGCTCCCCGGCTCGCCGACCACATGAGTGGTGATGATGGAGGCGTCTGGACGGTTTGCTCCCAGGGCGACAACGCTCTGTTCATCATAATGGTGGAAAGCCCAGGGAACGGTTTCCGGTGCGTGGGCGCATCACTTGGAATCGCCGCACGCTGTTTCTTTGATCCCGCAGGCTCAGACGTTCACGTCGATGTCGGGCCGCACTTTTCGACAGAAATGGGTGAGGCATGGATTTAGGCCGCCGGCGACGCATCAAAACGGAGCATCTGCTTCAGGGGCGCGGCATGGAGATTGGGGCGGGGATGGTTCCGCATCCTCTGCCGCCAAGCGCCGAAGCCGTCTATTTCGACCTCCGCAATGCGGA
>CAZGLY010000009.1:0-80455 GCA_964526675.1 uncultured Caulobacterales bacterium | reverse complement strand
GCATCTATTGCGGTTTCTGCCAGGAGGCCTGCCCGGTGGACGCCATCGTCGAGGGGCCGAATTTCGAGTTCGCCACGGAAACCCGCGAGGAACTTTACTACGATAAGGACAAACTCCTCGCCAATGGCGACCGCTGGGAGCGCGAGATCGCAAAGAACCTGGAACTCGACGCGCCCTACCGCTAGAAGGCGGTCAGGGGGCCGGCGGCGGTTGGGCGAGCGCCTGACGCCGCGGATCACGGCCCCGCATCGATCTGTCTGCGCCGCCTTCCGACGGCGCTGATCCCATGAGGAGCCGGCGCGCCCGCGCTGGATCGCCGATGCCGACTGACGTCGTCACGCTGGAGAAGGCCGCGTTTTGGACCTTGGCCACCATCACGGTGGTCGCGGCCCTGTTCGTGGTGTCCGCGCGCAATCCGGTGCGCTCGGTGATGTGGCTGATTCTGACCTTTTTCTCCGTGGCCGGACTGTTCGTCCTGATCGGCGCGGAGTTCCTCGCGATGCTGATCGTCGTGGTCTATGTCGGCGCCGTGGCGGTGCTGTTCTTGTTCGTCGTGATGATGCTCGATGTTGATTTTGTCGAGTTGAAGCAAGGCTTTCTGCAATACATGCCCGTGGGGATCGTGATTGCGTTGGCCTTGGCGGCGGAGCTCGTTCTCGTGGGCCTCTCTTGGAGCCTCGGCCGCGAGGGCGAGGCGATCGCCCCCCGGGCCGCGCCGAACGCCGCCAGCAACACCGAGGCGCTCGGCCGCGTGCTCTACGGCGAGTATGGCTTTTTCTTCCAGCTCGCGGGCCTGGTGCTGCTCGTGGCCATGATCGGCGCGATCGTGCTGACGCTGCGGCATCGGCCGGGCGTGAAACGTCAGGACATCGGGGCGCAAGTGGCGCGGCGGCCGAAGGACGGCGTGCGGTTGGCCGACCCGAAACCGGGCGAGGGGGTGTGACATGACCGAGACGGCGGCGGTCGACGCGTGGGCGGGCGTGAGCCTGGCCCACTATCTCGGGCTTGGCGCGATCCTGTTCACCATTGGCGTTTTTGGGATTTTCGTGAACCGCAAGAACGTCATCATCATCCTGATGTCGATCGAGCTGATTCTGTTGGCGGTGAACATTAATCTCGTGGCGTTCTCCGCGTTTCTGGGCGATATCGCGGGCCAGGTCTTCGCCATGTTCGTGCTCACGGTCGCGGCGGCCGAGGCGGCGATCGGTCTGGCGATTCTCGTGGTGTACTTCCGCAACCGCGGCGACATCGCCGTGGAAGACGTCAGCCTGATGAAGGGCTAGAGGGCAGGGCCATGGACGCCATCATCCTGTTTGCGCCGTTGCTCGGATTCCTCATCGCCGGCGGCCTGCGCCGCCAAATCGGCGATCGCGGCGCCATGGCCGTGACCATCGCCTTGGTGCTCGTGTCCGCGGCGCTGTCGGTGGTCGTGTTCGCGGATGTGGCGCTGTTTGGCGGGGACGCGCGGGTGACGACGCTCGCGCGCTGGGTGGATCTCGCTGGGACGAGCAGCCTCAGCGGCTTTCGGGCGGACTGGGCGATTCGGGTGGACACGCTGACGGCGGTGATGCTCGTGGTGGTGACGGGCGTGTCGTCGCTCGTGCATATCTATTCCGTCGGGTACATGGAGCACGACAAGTCCAAGGCCCGGTTCTTCGCGTATTTGTCGCTCTTCACCTTCGCGATGTTGATGCTGGTGACGGCGGACAATTTCCTCCAGCTCTTTTTCGGGTGGGAGGGCGTCGGCCTTGCGAGTTATCTGCTCATCGGCTTTTGGTACAACAAGCCCAGCGCCAATTCGGCCGCGATCAAAGCGTTCGTGGTCAATCGGATCGGTGATTTCGGCTTCGCGCTCGGCATCTTTGCGGTGTTCGCCGCTTATGGAACGATCGAGTTCGCGCCCTTGTTCGAGGCGATCGCCACAAACGCGCCGGTGCAACCCGCCTGGGCTGCGGAGGCGGTTCCCGCGCGCGACCTCGCCATGGTCTTTCTGGGCATGGAGTTTCGGGCGCTGGAGCTGATCGGGCTTCTGCTCTTCATCGGCGCGATGGGCAAATCCGCTCAGTTTTTCCTGCATGTCTGGCTGCCGGACGCGATGGAGGGGCCGACGCCGGTCTCCGCGCTCATCCACGCCGCGACCATGGTGACCGCCGGGGTGTTCTTGGTGTGCCGGGCGTCGCCGATCTATGAGTACGCCCCGGCGGCCGCCGCGATCATCACCATTATCGGCGCGGTCACGGCGCTTTACGCGGCGACGGTGGGCTTGGCTCAGAACGACATCAAGCGCGTCATCGCGTATTCCACCTGCTCCCAGCTCGGGTACATGTTCTTCGCCGCGGGCGTGGGCGCCTATGGCGCGGCGATGTTCCACCTCTTCACCCACGCCTTCTTCAAAGCGCTGTTGTTCCTCGGTGCGGGGTCTGTGATCCACGGCCTCCACGACGAGCAGGACATGCGCAAGATGGGCGGCGTGGCCAAGCGCATGCCGTGGACCTGGGCGTTCATGCTCATCGGCACTCTGGCGCTGACGGGCGTCGGCGCGCCGGGCACGCCGGTCGGCTTCGCGGGCTTCTTCTCGAAGGACCGGGTGATTGAAGACGCGTTCTTGGCGGGCATGGCCGGCGTGCAAACGGGCATGTTCGCGTTTTGGGTTGGCGTGATCGCGGCGTTGCTGACGAGTTTCTACTCGTGGCGGTTGATGTTCATGACATTCCACGGAACGCACCGCGGCCCGCAATCCGTCATCGACCACGCCCATGAGGCGCCGTGGGTGATGCGGGGGCCGCTGATCGCGTTGGCGATCGGGGCGGTGCTGAGCGGCGCTGCGTTTTATGCGTCGTTTGTCGGCAAAGGGCAGGAGGCGTTTTGGCGTGACAGCCTGTACGTCTCCTACGCCGACGCCCACGCCCACGGCGATCACGGCGCGGCGGCGGACCATGGAGCCGCTGCGGACGCGCACGGCGGCGCTGACAACGCGGCCCACGGGGACGCGGCCTACGGGGAGGCGGACGCGGGCGAGGCCGCCCACAGTGATGCGGCGGACGGCGCTGACGCCCACGGCGCGGCGACGACCGAGCACGCCGTCGCCGATGGCGGCGCGCCCCGTTATGAGAGTCATCACCTGCCGCTTTGGGTGCTGTGGGCGCCGTTGATCGCGACGGCGATCGGGTTCTTAGCGGCGTGGTGGGCCTACGGCCTGAATGAAGGCTTGGGCGCGCGCGTCGCCGCGCGCGGCGGGCCGGTTCACGCTTTCTTGTCCCACAAATGGTTCTTTGACGAGATCTATGACGCGACCTTTGTGCGCCTCACCCGGGGATTGGGCGACCTGTTCTGGAAGGGCGGCGACAAGGGCGTGATCGACCGGTTCGGCCCGGATGGCGTGGCGAAGGCGGCGGACCACGCGTCGCGGCTGCAATCGCGCCTGCAGAGCGGCTATCTCTATCACTACGCCTTCGTGATGCTGATTGGCGTGGCGGTGCTCACGACGTTCGTCATTTACCAATTCGCGGCTGGGGGAGGCGGTCTGTGACCCTCGCGGACATTCCCATCCTCTCCATCATCACCTTCACGCCGCTGGCCGGCGCGTTGATCCTGCTGGTGTTCCGCGCGATGGCCCGGGCCGAGGACGCCGAGCGCATCGGCGTCAACGCCCGCTGGCTGGCGCTGTTTGTGACGACGTTCACCCTGGGTTTGACGGTGTGGATGCTCACCGCGTTCGACGCCAGCGCGCCGGACTTTCAGTTCGTCGAGCGCACGGATGACTGGCTCGCGCCGAACATCGATTACGTCATGGGCGTCGACGGCGTGTCGGTGTTGTTCGTGCTGTTGACGGCGTTCTTGATGCCGTTGTGCGTCATCGCCAGTTGGACGTCGATCACCCAGCGCGTGTCGGAGTATATGATCGCGTTTTTGGTGCTCGAAACGCTGTTGCTCGGCGTGTTCTGTGCGCTCGATCTGATTTTATTTTACGTGTTCTTCGAGGGCAGCCTTATTCCGATGTTCTTGATCATCGGAATTTGGGGCGGCGCCAACCGGATCTATGCGGCGTTTAAGTTTTTCCTCTACACGCTGCTGGGCTCGGTGCTGATGCTGGTCGCGCTGATCGCCATCTATCTGGAGGCGGGCACGACGGACGTTGCGTTCTTGTTGGAGTATCCGTTCGCGCCGGAGCTTCAGACATGGCTGTGGCTCGGTTTCTTCGCGTCCTTCGCGGTGAAAATGCCCATGTGGCCCGTGCACACATGGTTGCCGGACGCGCACGTGGAGGCGCCGACGGCGGGCTCTGTGATCCTCGCGGGGATCCTCTTGAAGCTCGGCGGCTATGGCTTCTTGCGGTTTTCGCTGCCGATGTTTCCGGACGCCTCGACGCTTTTCATGCCGCTGGTGTTCGCGCTGTCGGTGATCGCGATCGTGTACACCTCGCTCGTGGCGTTCCGCCAAGAAGACATTAAGAAACTCATCGCCTATTCGTCGGTCGCCCACATGGGCTTTGTGACCATGGGCATCTTCTCCGCCAATCCAGAAGGCGTCCAAGGCGCGATCTTCCAAATGCTCTCCCACGGCGTGATTTCCGGCGCCTTGTTCTTGTGCGTGGGCGTCATTTACGACCGGATGCACACCCGCGAGATCGCGTTCTATGGCGGGCTGGTGAACCGGATGCCGATTTACGCGATCATTTTCATGCTCTTCACCATGGGCAATGTCGGTCTGCCGGGCACCTCGGGTTTTGTCGGCGAGTTCTTGACGATGGCGGGCGGCTTCCAAGCGCGGACCTGGGTGGCGTTTGGCGCGGCGTTCGGCGTGATCCTGTCGGCGGTCTACATGCTGACGCTGTACCGTAAGGTGATGTTTGGCGAGATCAGCAATCCCAAACTGGCGGCGATCACGGATGTCGGTCCGCGGGAGCAGGCGATGTTCGCGCCGTTGGCGATCGCGACCGTGATCTTAGGCGTTTACCCAGCGCTGGCGTTGGATGTGACGGGACCGGCGGTGGACGCGTTGTTGGCGCGTCTCCTCCAGCCATGATCGTCGCGCAAGGAGGTTCGTGATGGACGCCGCCCTGTTGTCTGAGCAAGCCCCTCTGTTTGCGGCTGAGTTGATCCTGGCGCTTGGCGGCATGGGACTGCTGCTGTTGGGCGCGTTCGCCGGCCCGCGCGCGGGAACGGCCGTGTCTGGGTTGGCCGTGTTGGTGATCACGGCGGCGGGGTTCGCCGCTCTCGCCGCGCCGGTCGAGTTGGGGGAGACGGCCCTCGGCGGGGTGTTCGTGCTCGATCCGCTGGCGACGTTCGCGAAGGTGCTGATTGCGATCACGGCGGCGGCGGCGCTGGTGATGTCGGGTCGTTATCTCCGCGTGGAGAAGCTCGAACGCTTTGAATACCCCGTGCTAATGGTGTTCGCGGTCTTGGGCATGATGATCATGGTCTCCGCGCGGGACATCATCACGCTTTATATGGGCATCGAGCTGCAGAGCTTGGCTCTGTACGTGCTGGCGGCGTACAACCGCGACTCGCTGCGCGCCTCCGAAGCGGGTCTGAAGTATTTTATTCTTGGCGCGCTGTCCTCCGGCTTGCTGCTTTACGGCGCGTCCTTGACGTATGGCTTCACGGGCGCGACCCGCTTTGTGGAGATCGCCGCCGCGGAGCCGAGTCTCGGATTGACCTTCGGCCTCGTCTTCATCATCTGCGGCTTGGCCTTCAAGGTGTCCGCGGCGCCGTTCCACATGTGGACGCCGGACGTGTATCAAGGCGCGCCGACGGCGGCGACCGCCTTCTTCGCGGGGGCGCCGAAGCTGGCGGCCATGGTGCTCTTGGCGCGCACCCTCATGGAGGGCTTTCCCGAGGCTCAGGCGGATTGGGCGCCGGTCATCGGGTTGATTGCGGCCGCGTCCGTTACGGTGGGATCGATCGGCGCGTTGGCGCAGCGCAATCTCAAGCGCCTGATGGCCTATTCGTCGATCGCCAATATGGGCTTCGCGTTGGTGGCGCTGGCCGGCGGCGGGGAACGCGGTTTGCAGGGGCTGCTCGTCTACATGAGCATCTATGTGCTCTCTACGACGGCGGTGTTCGCGTGCATTTTGGCCATGCGTTGGCGCGAGGGCGTGGGCGAGAACATTGACGATCTCGCGGGGCTCGCCCGCAGCCATCCAGGCTTGGCGATGGCGATGAGCGCGCTGATGTTCTCCATCGCCGGCGTCCCGCCTTTGGCTGGGTTTTTTGGGAAGTTCTTCGCATTTTTGCCGGCGTGGGACGCGGGCCTCCACGCGTTGGTGATCTACGCCGTGGTCATGAGCGTCGTGGCGGCGTTTTACTATCTGCGGATCGTCAAGATCATGTGGTTCGACGACGTGCAACGGCCGTTTATGGCGACGCCTCGGGAGCTTGGCGCGATGGCCGCGGCCGGCGCGCTGTTTGTGTCGCCCTTGCTGATCGCCGCGCCGGCGGTGATCGCGGGCGCGCGTGCGGCGGTGGATGCGGCCGCCGCCTCGCTCTTCTGATCACGCCGCGACCGCCTCGGCTCGGATGATGGACAGCCTCGGATCGCGCCTGACTCTTCTGGAGGAGACCACCAGCACCAACGACGCGGTGCGCGATGTGGCGCGCGCAGACGGGTTCGGCCCGGGCGCGTCGCCGATCTGGTTGGCCGCCCGACGTCAGGTCGCCGGCCGGGGCCGTCGCGGGCGCGCTTGGGTCGGCGTGGAGGGCAATCTTTTCCTGAGCGGCATGCTGTGGATCGACGCGCCTTTGGAGCGGGCGGCGCAACTCGCCTTCGCCGGCGCGCTGGCGGTGGCGGATCTCCTCGACCCCGTCGTCGGGCCCGACGCGGTGCGCTTCAAATGGCCGAACGATGTGTTGCTGGGCGAGGCCAAGGTGGCGGGCGTGCTGTTGGAAAGCGCGTTTTCAAGCGCCTCCCGTGACGGTTCGGGCGTGGCTCTTGTGGTGGGCATGGGCGTCAATCTTGCCGCCGCGCCAGAGGTCGGGCGGCCGGCGACGGCCTTGGCGGCCCACGTCGACGCGGCGGCGGTTCCCGAGGTGGAGACGGCGGCGCGGCGCTTGGCGATGGCGTTTGAGGCGCGCGCGGCGGCGTGGGCGCGCGACGGTTTCGCGGCGCTGCGGGATCCGTGGTTGGCGCGGTGCGCCCATCTGGGACGACGCATGCGCGCGGGCGAGCCGGGCCAACCGGTGGAGGGCGTGTTCGAGGACGTCGACGACCAGGGACGGCTGGTTCTGCGCCAGGGGACCCAACGTGTCCTCATCCACGCCGGCGACGTGACCCTTGCGCCGGATGAGGGCGGTCACGCGGCGATCGGCCCGGCGAGACCAGGCGTCGCGCGCCACGCCGAGCAGGGAGGCGGCCATGCTTCTGGCCATTGACGCGGGCAACACCAACACGTTGTTCGCCGTGCACGATGGCGCGCACTGGCGACGCCAATGGCGCTCCAGCACGGTCACCACACGCACGGCTGACGAATACGCGGTGTGGCTGGCCCAGTTGATGGAGCTCAGTCACCTCAGCTTCGCCGACTTCACAGGCTGTGTGGTCTCCACGGTCGTGCCGCAATCAACGTTTCATCTGCGCAACCTGGCGCGGCGGTACTTTGAGGTGGAGCCCTTGATCATCGGCGACGGCGGCGCGGACTTTGGCGTGCCGGTGCGCATCGATCGCCCGGAAGAGGCGGGGGCGGACCGCCTTGTGAACACGCTTGGCGCGTATGTGGAGCATGGCGGGCCACTGCTGGTGGTGGATTCCGGCACCGCGACCACGATCGACGTTGTCGGCGCGGACGGGGCGTTTGAAGGGGGGGTGATCGCGCCGGGGATCAACCTGTCTATGCAAGCGCTCTATGAAGCGGCGGCGCGGTTGCCACGCGTGGCGATTGAGAATCCGGGACGCGTGGTCGGAAAAAACACGGTCGCGTCCATGCAATCCGGGGTGTTTTGGGGCTATATCAGTCTCATTGACGGCCTCATCGACCGCATGCGCGCGGAACTGGGCGCGCCCGCGACGGTGGTGGGCACGGGCGGCATCGCGTCGCTGTTTGAGGGGGCGTCTCAGCGCATTGAGATCTATGACCCGGACGTCACGATCCGCGGTCTTTTGGAGATTTGGCGGCGCAACGCCGCAGAGCCCGAAACGAAACCAATCTAGACGAAAGGAAAACTCTTCTGACCAAATCAAAAAATGGACGCCGCGCCAACGGGACCGCCCGCAGCGCGCAGGACGAGCTTGTGTTTCTGCCGCTCGGCGGATGCGGCGAAATCGGCATGAACCTGAACCTGTATGGCTTCGGGCCTCCGGACGCGCGTCAATGGATTATCGTGGATTGCGGGGTCACCTTTGGCGACGCGTCGACGCCGGGCGTCGACATCATTCTTCCCGATCCCAGCTTCATTGTTGAACGGCGCGACGACCTGTTGGCGATCGTGCTCACCCACGCCCATGAAGATCATATGGGCGCGGTCGCGCGCCTTTGGCCGCAGCTCAAAGCCCCGATCTACGCCACGCCGTTCACGGCGTGGTTGATGCGCGATCGCCTCAAGGAGGCGGGGCTGCTCGGCACGGCGAAGGTCCATGACATACCGCTCGACGCGCGTCTGCAGCTTGGGCCGTTCGACCTGCAGCTGATCACCATCACGCACTCCATTCCCGAGCCCAACGGCATCGCGATCCGCACGCCGGCCGGCCTCGTGCTGCACACCGGCGATTGGAAGATCGACCCCGAGCCGTTGATCGGCCGCTCCACCGACCAGGAGGCGATCGAAGCGGTTGGCCGCGAGGGCGTGCTGGCCATGGTGTGCGACAGCACCAACGTGTTTGTGGAGGGCGAAGCCGGTTCGGAGGCCGATGTCCGCGCAGAGCTGATCAAGGTGGTGGGCGAGCAGCGCGGCCGCGTCGCGATCGCCGCCTTCGCCTCCAATGTGGCGCGGCTGGAGAGCGCCATGGTCGCCGCGCAGGAGAACGGCCGCCATGTCGCTTTGGTCGGCCGGTCCATGCATCGGATGGTGGCCGCGGCGCGATCCGTGGGCTTGCTCAAGGGCCTGGATGACTTGGTGGACGAAGACGAAGCGGGCTTCCTGCCGCCGGAGAAGGTCGTCTACCTCTGCACCGGCAGCCAGGGGGAGCCGCGCGCGGCGCTGACCCGGATCGCCCAGGGCGCCCATCGCAGCGTCAACCTCGGCGATGGGGATACGGTGCTGTTTTCCTCTCGCGTCATTCCCGGCAACGAGCTGGCGATCAACGCGTTGCAGAACATGCTGGCGGAACGCGGCGTGAAGGTCATCACCGACCGGGCGCGGCCGATCCACGTCTCCGGTCATCCCTGTCGTGACGAGCTCCGGCGTATGTATCAGTGGGCGCGCCCGCGGGTCGCGGTGCCGGTCCATGGCGAGCAGCGGCATCTGCGCGAGCACGCGGCCTACGCGAAGAGCCTCCAGGTTCCCGAAGCGGTCGTGCCCTTCAATGGGGCGATGATCCGCCTGGCGCCGGGGGCGGTGGAAGTGGTCGACGAGGCTCCGGCGGGGCGTCTTCATTTGGACGGAGACTTCCTGGTGCCGTCGGATGACGAAGCCCTGCGCGAGCGCAAGCGCGTGGCGTTCAACGGCGTGATCAGCGTGGCGCTGGCCGTGGATGAGCGCGGCAAGGTCGTCAGCGGACCCGACGTGCGCGCGCGGGGCTTGCCGGAAGACGACATGGACGAGCTGGACGCCTTCCTCGAAGACGCGGCCGGCGAGGCGGAAGACGCCTATGGCAAGCTCAAACGCGGCGCCAAGGACGACGACGCTGCGGTTGAGGACGCCGTGGCGCGGGCCGTGCGCCGATTGGCGCAAGAGACGTTCGATAAGCGCCCGTTGGTGGACGCGATCGTGCTGCGGGTGTGACGGCCGCGCGATCGCAACAGGCGCTAAGGGATGCGCACCAAGTCATGGGGGCCGCGCGCGACCGGCTGCGTGATCCCCTGCGCCTGCAACTTCATGTCTGCGCTGATCGAAAAGAAGTCGACAAAGCCGCGCCGGCGGTCGTCGCCAAGGCGGCGATGAAAGACCGCCACGGCCAAGTTGTCGCCTGAGGAATCGAAAATCACGTCCTCAGGCAGGATGCCCGCGGCGAAGACGCGGTCGAGGGTGTCCAAAGCCCCTGTGTCGGGATCAAACCCGAGCAGGGAGATCGAATAGCGCCGACGGCCCGGCCACCGCGACAATGGCGGCGTGTTGGGCAGGTATGTCCGCTCCATGTTGATGGTCGCAACGCGCCGGCCGTCCGGGCTTATCCCGAAGCCCTCGGGAGACCGGCCGACCTCGGCGCTGGCGACGACGACGGGCGCGGCGTCGGCGGTCATCGGCGCGCGGACAACGCTCAACGCGCCCGGACCTTGCGTCAGCATATACCAGGTTGAGTCCGCCCAGTTGGTGTCGGCGACGATGAAGAAGCGGCTGTTCACGCTCCATTTGCCAACGGCGAGACGACGGCCGATGTCAGGGGACGGCGGCCCCCAGGGCTGAGCGCCCGCGGCCAATCCGTTTGCGTCAACCGTGATGCGGTAAAACTGCACGCGCCGGTTCGCCACATTCGCCGCCATCAGCGCGCCGTTTGGCGCGACGTGAAGGCTGCGAACCCGCTGCTCCGCGTCGTCGGCCCTGAAGGGCGGGTCGAGATCGAGCGGCGCGATGGCGGCGATGCGCCCGTCGTCGTCGAGATGGACGAACACCGCTTCAGCGCCGTCCCTTTCCGAGCCGATCACCAGCGACCGCGTGTCCCCGACAAACTCGACGGACTGGGGATTGTCCGCAAAGCCGTCCTGACGGTCGACCAAGCGCAGCGTGTCGCCGCTCACCGCGAACACGCTCAGCGCGGAGCCCTCGGGCAAGTCGACGAACACATCGTCGACCGCCTCGACATCGCGCGACAGCTCGCCGCGCGTCTCGACCACCGCGGCGAACCGGCCGTCGGCGGAGACGTCGACGATCTGCGGCCATGAGATCACCGAATTGGACGCGAGCGCCTCGGCCACCGGCGCGCCATCGCGGAACAAGGTCAGCGTGTCGCGCACCGCTGGCAGCGGCTCGATGACGCCGTCGCCATACGCCGATCCCGCCATATCGGCGTCGGACGCCGCCAAGAACGCGCCGTCAAACGCCGCCCGCTCGATCGCGAAGCCGGGGTCGTCGCTCGCGAAATCACCGAGCAGCGCGCAACTTCCTGCGGCCAACGCCGCCACACCCGCCGCAGCCAATCCCGTCCATCGCATGCGCGTCATCCCTCCGGTGCGTGTCGATCACCGCTCCAACCTAAAACGTGCGTTTTCGTTTACAAGCCCGCGACGGCGCAAGACAGTGCCGCCATGACGTTGGATGAGTTCCGCCGTGCGCGTTCGGCTGAAAAGCGATCAGCCATTCTCGCGGCGGCCTTTGAGCAGTTTCGGCTCAACGGCTTCGGCGGCGCGACCATGGACGAGATCGCCGGGGCCGCGAAGGTGTCGACGGCCACGCTCTACCGGCACTTCGCATCAAAGACGGCGCTGTTTCAGGCCATCGCGGCGCAGAGCATCGAGGCGTTCCATGGAGGGGAGACGCGGTCGTCGGCCGATCCGCTGGCGCGGCTAACCGACCTGGCGTGCGCCTATGCGCGGCGGTTGTCGGAGCCGCGCACGCGCAGCATCGCGCGCATGCTGATCGCGGCCGTCGGCGATGGCGGCGAACTGGCCGACGCCTTCTACGCGGGCGTGAAGACGAAACTCTCCGAGGCGTTCGCCGACGCCGTAGCGAGCGCGGTGGCGCGTGGCGACCTGCAGGAGGGGGAGGACCCCGCCCATATGGCCGGCCAGCTCCAAGGCATGATTGAACATGGCACTTTGCTCTACGGGCTGATCCTGGGCGACGCCGCGGTGAGCGAGACCGATCCGGATCAGATCGCGGCGTCCGCGATGGACACCTGGCTGGCGCGCTGGCGGCGATGACGCGGTCGCGCCTGGTCGAACGGGGCCGCGCGAGGTAGAACGAGCCCATGCTTGGGCGGTTGAATCATGTGGGCGTGGCGGTGCCGACGCTCGACGCGGGCGTGGCGCGCTACCGCGCCCTGTTTGGCGCGGACACGCCGGTCTCTGACGTCATCGAGTTGGAGGCGCAGCATGTGCGGGTGCGCTTTGTCCACGCGCCGAACGCCGAGATCGAGCTGCTGGAGCCGCTCAACGGGCAGGGGCCGATCGCGAAGTTCCTGGAAAAGAACCCCGCCGGCGGCCAGCACCACATCGCTTTCGAAGTGCCAGACATCCACGCGGCCATGGCGCACATGCAGGCGCAGGACGCGCGCATCTTGAACGAGCCGCGTATTGGGGCCCACGGCACGCTGGTGGTGTTTGTCCACCCGAAGGACTTCACCGGCGTCCTTCTGGAGCTGATGGAGCCGCCGGCGCATGGCTGACCCGGCGGGTGGCGACGGCGACGTCATCACGGAGCACGCCCACCCCATCTATCGCGGCGCGCCCTCCTCGGTGACCTTCAAGAAGCTGCGCAAGCGCATCGTCCGCCAGACCCTTGAGGTGATCCAGACATACGGCCTGATCACGCCGCGTGCGGATGGACGCCGGCCAAAATGGCTGGTCTGCCTGTCCGGCGGGAAGGACAGTTACGGGCTGCTCGCCGCGCTGCTCGACCTGCACTATCAGGGCGCGCTGCCGGTGGAGCTTCTGGCGTGCAATCTCGACCAGGGCCAGCCCGGGTTTCCCAAACACGTCTTGCCCGACTACCTCACGGGGCTCGGCGTTCCCCATCGCATCATCACCGAAGACACGTATTCCATCGTGACCGACAAAGTGCCGGAAAGCCGCACCTATTGCGCCCTCTGCTCGCGCTTGCGGCGGGGGATCCTCTACCGCGTCGCGCGCGAGGAAGGGTGCGACGCCATCGTGCTCGGCCACCACCGCGACGACGCGCTGGAGACGTTCATGATGAACCTCTTCCATGGCGGGCGGCTGGCGGCGATGCCGCCCAAGCTCGTCAACGATGAGGGCGACGTCCTCGTCGTACGCCCGCTTTTGTTTTGCGCGGAGGCGGATCTGGCGAAGTTCGCCGACCTCATGGCCTTCCCGATTATCCCGTGCACGCTCTGCGGCTCCCAAGACGGGCTGCAGCGCATGGCGATGAAGGCTCTGCTCGATGAGTGGGAGACGAAGAGCCCGGGCCGCCGCCAGGTGATGTTCCGGGCTCTGATGCACGCACGGCCCTCGCACTTGGCCGATCCGACGCTGTTCGACTTCGCCAGCCTCGCGGCCGATCGGCCCGCGACGGATTGACGCGCAAAGCCCCGTCCGCCCGCAGCGTGGACGGCGAGACCGGGCGACCGGGGTTCTTCACCGGCCGAACCCGCGCGGATCTGGCGTCGTGTTTAATCTTTGGTTGCACTCATCCCACAAAACACAGCGCACGCGGTATGAGTCGTCCCGCTCCACACGGATGGTCGGGACGCCCAGTCCGCGCGCGCACGGGCAGATGGGGCGGTGATGGCGACAGTGTTGGATTTTCTTGTGTTTCCATGGGGTTATGCGTGGCGTGCCTGGTCGTCCCAAGAGGGGGCCGAGGTGCTGGCCGTGATCCTCTGGACGGGGTTGGGCCTTCATCTGTTGCTCAGCGTGTTCCCCAAACCCTTTAAGTTGCGGGCGAGCTTGACGCTGCTGCTGACCTACATCGGCATGGTGGCGGTGGCGTCCGCCGGCGTGGCGTTGCGCGGCGTCGGCGCGCTCCAGTCGGACTTGCTGGTGTTCATCACGTTGGCGTCGATCGTGCTGATTGTGGCGCTCTACATCGCCGTGTCGCAAAAGGCGTGGCGGCGCGGTCTTTTGGTGGGCGTGTTGTTCGTGCCCCACGGCGCGTTGATGCTGTTGTCCGCCAATGATCAGTTCTGGCCCGAAGCGATGCGCGTCGCCCAGCTCTGACGGCGCCGCCGGAGGATGGAGGGGACGCATGGGACCGGTCACGGGCGTGGTGACCTATGTGATCATTTGGTGGACCGTGTTTTTTGCGGTCCTGCCGCTCGGCGTGCGCAGCCAGCTTGAGGACGGCGACGTCGCGCCCGGCTCCGAACCCGGCGCGCCGGCGCGTCCGGACCTTAGGCGCAAAGTGGCGCTCACATCCGCGGTCAGCGCCGGCGTGTGGGTGATTGTGTTCGCGATCGTGGCGTCCGGCGTGATCCCGACGCCTTAGGCCGCGGCGTGGAGGGCGGCGAAACCGCGGTCCAGATCCGCCGTCAGCGCCTCCAGCGGGTCCAGCCCAACCGCGAGCCGGATGAGCGGACCCTCAAGCGCCGGTTCGCTCGCTTGGCGCAGAAGCTGCGGATCGCAATGGATCGCGAGGCTCTCAAACCCGCCATACGAAAAGCCGAGGCCGAACACGCTCAGCGCGTCGAGGAAGGCGAGCACCGCCGGTTTCGGGGCCGGCTTCAGCACAACGCCGAAGAGACCGCCGGCGCCGGTGAAATCCCGCGTCCAAAGGGCGTGATCCGGGTGATTGGCGAACGCCGGATGGACGACGCGCGCGACGTCGGGCCGTCTGCTCAGCCACTCAGCGAGAGCCCGCGCGGTGGCGTCGTGCCGTTCCATACGCAACGCGAGCGTCCGCATGCCGCGCAGCACCAGATAGGCGTCGTCCGGCGATGTGGAGAGCCCCGCCTCACGCACAAACGCGCCGACCTTCGCGGCGGTTTCGCGCGTGCGGCTGACGACCGCGCCCATGAACACGTCCGACGCGCCGGACGGATACTTGGTCGCCGCGTTGACGCTGATGTCCACGCCGAGCGACAGCGGCTTGAGGAACACGCCGCCGGACCAGGTGTTGTCGAGGATCGTCGTCACGCCGCGGGCGGCGGCCACGTTCGCGATGGCCGGCGTGTCTTGCACCTCGAAGGTGAGGGAGCCGGGGCTTTCCAGAACCACCGCCGCGGTGGTGTCGCGCATCAAGGTGGCGATGTCGGCGCCGATGCGCGGGTCATAGGCCTCCGCCTCCACGCCAAAGCGTTTCAGGGTCCGAAAGGCGGTGCGGCGGGTCGGGCCGTAGACGCTGTCGCTGACCAGCAGGTGATCGCCAGCGTCGCAGACGGCCATCATCGCCGCCGTCATCGCGGCGACGCCCGACGGCGTGAGCGCGCAGTCCGCGCCGCCTTCGAGGTCCGTGAACGCGGCGCGCAGCGTCTGGTGGACCCGATGGCCATGACGCCCATAGCTGGCCGCGCCTTCACCCCGATAAAGATCCGCCGCGCGCGCCATCAGCCGTGTGGAGGCCCGTTCGACCGGCGGGTTGACGGTGTCGCCCCAGGCCAGGTTGGGCGATTGCGGACGAAACGCGGGACGGTCCTCGCTCATGGGGCGGGCGGCTTGGCCGGGCCCGTCTCGAGCGGCAAGTCGGCGCGTCCGCCCCATTCGGCCCAGGACCCGTCATAGACCGCCGCGTCCCAGCGCCCGACCCGCGCGAGGCCCAGGGCGGCGAGGGAGGCGGTCACGCCGGAGCCGCAGCTGGTGGCCAGCCGGGCCGTGGCGAGGTCGACCCCGGCCTCCGCCAACATGGCGCGCAGGGCGTCGGGGGACTTCACCGCCCCGTCGTCGTCGAGAAACGATCGGTAAGGCGTGTTGCGCGCGCCGGGGATGTGGCCCGCGCGCATGCCGGGACGGGGCTCGTCTTCATCCCCGCGGAAACGCCCCGGACCCCGCGCGTCGAGGAGCTGCAACCCCGTGTCGCCCGCCTCCAGAGCCGCGGCGATGCGCTCCGCGTCGATCAGGAGTTCAGGTCGCGGGCGCGGCGCGAACGCAGCCGCCGGGGCGGGAGCCGCTTCCGCCGCAGGATCTGGGGACACCGGGCGTCCGGCCGCCGCCCACGCCGGCAGGCCGCCATCCAGCACCCGCACATCCTCAAAGCCGATGGCGCGCAGCATCCACCAGGCCCGCGGCGCCGAGAACACCCCGATGCGGTCATAGACGACCACGGGCGCGTCCGGATGCAGCCCAAGGGGCGCCAGCGCCGCCGCAAACGCGTCCGGCGCCGGCAGCATGTGCGGGCGCGGATCGTTCGACGCGCTCAACGCCTCGATATCAAACCGCACCGCCCCGGCGATGGAGCCCTCCATCGCGACGGCCGGGCCGCCGGCGAAGGTCCAGGTGGCGTCGATCAGGCGCGGCGGGTTCGGGCCCGCCAGCGCCGCCGCCAGATCAGCCACGCTGACGATCGGATCCGTCATGACCAAGTCTCCCGCCGTCAGCTCAGCCAGGGTGGGGTCGGCAGTCCCTTTGAGCGCAGGAATGTCGGGTTGAACAGTTTCGACTGATAGCGCTGGCCGTAGTCGCAGAGGATGGTCACGATGGTTTTGCCGGGCCCCAATTCTTTGGCCAACCGCACCGCGCCGGCGATGTTGATGCCTGCGGACCCGCCCAGGCACAGCCCCTCGTCCATCACCAAGCCGTACAGGATTTCCAGCGCTTCCGCGTCAGGGATCATGAACGGGTGGTCGATCGTGAGGCCGTCGAGGTTTGCTGTGACGCGCCCTTGGCCGATCCCTTCCGTGATGGAGGAGCCTTCCGCCTTCAGCTCGCCGTGGGCGTACCAATGGAAGAGCTTCGCCCCCATGGGGTCGGCCAGGCCGATCTGGACGTTGGGGTTCTTCTCCTTCAACGCGAGACCGACGCCGGCCAGCGTCCCGCCGGAGCCCACAGCGCAGATGAACCCGTCCACTTTGCCCTCGGTCTGGCGCCAGATCTCCGGGCCCGTCGTGCGCGCGTGGGCGTCGCGGTTGGCGATGTTGTCGAACTGATTCGCCCAGATCGCGCCCTTGGGGTTGCTCGCCGCGCGCTCCTCCGCCAGGCGACGGGACGTGTGCACGTAATGGCGTTGGTCGGAATAGGGGACGGCGTCGACCTCCACCAACTCCGCGCCGAGCAGGCGGATGGCGTCCTTCTTCTCCTGGCTCTGGGTGCGCGGGAAAACGATGGTCGTTTTGTAGCCCAGCGCGTTGCCGACCACAGCCAGGCCGATGCCGGTGTTCCCGGCCGTGCCTTCCACGACTTCGCCGCCCGGCTGCAGCAGACCCTTCGCCTCCGCGTCGCGAATGATGCCCAGCGCGGCACGGTCTTTCACCGACTGGCCAGGATTGAGGAACTCACACTTGCCGAGGATCTCGCAGCCCGTCGCGTCGGACGCCGCCTTCAGACGCAACAGCGGCGTGTCGCCAATGAGATCAATCACGGAGGGAGCCGCGTGGACAGCCGGGGACAGAGATTCCACCGCCATGGAAGACGCCTCGTGTGGCGGCGCGCAGCGCCGAACGCGGCGCGAGCCTAGCGCCGTTTTCCCACGGCTTCAAAACTGTCATGCGCGCCTGACGCGCGCCCGTGTCAAAAGATCGCGCGTTCTCCTCGACGGCCAGTGATCCGACTGTCAGCGCTCCGCGTACCATGAACGCAACGACCAAGTTTCGGGGTTTCGGGCGTGATGCGTGATGAATTGTATTTTGATTACGCCGCCGGCGCGTTGTCGGACGGCCTTGCGCTGCTGACAGCCACCCAGCTGAGCATGCAGGGCGGCGCGCGCGCGCGTGTTGCGGACTGGGAGCGCGCGGGCGCGGCGCTGCTGGAGCAGGCTCCAGGCTCGCCGCTCTCGCCGGACGCTCTCGCGCGCACGCTCGCGGCGTTGGACGAACAGCCCGACGACGCGACCAACGCGCGTGACGCCGCCGCCGCACCGGGGGCGAGCCGCTTTGGTCCGCTGGAGCGTTTGCTGGGTCATCCGGTCGAGGCGGCGTCCTGGCGCACCGTCATGCCGGGCATGGCCGAGCACCGGCTGGACGCGGTGTCGAGCGCGACGGAGACGGTGAAGCTGATCCGCTTCGGCGCGGGACGCACCATGCTGCCGCATGGTCATCATGGGCGCGAGACGACGTTGATCCTCCGCGGCGGCTATGACGACGAGACAGGATCCTACACCGCCGGCGACATCACCGTCGCCGACAGTCAAATCGAGCATCAGCCGCGGGTCCACCCCGGCGAGGATTGTTATTGCTTGACTGTCATGGAAGGCGGCGTGGCGGTGCGCAATCCCGTGCGCGAGTTCTTGCGCTACTTCTTGCGCTAGCCCGCGCGCCGGTCGCTCGCCGGCGCGGTGATCCCCCAAGGCGGGGGTGGCGTAGAGGGATGGGCGCGCGTGGCGATCAATCCGACAGCCGATGCGCTGAACACCACCCAACGGCTATGAACGCCGTCTCGGGAAGGAGAGAAGCTTATGGATGCGACGTGTTTTGGTCGCTGGATCGCCGCCGCGGCTGCGGCCTTGGCGGGCGCGGCGAGCGCGGCGGCCACGCCGCCGGACACCGGGCGGATCGCGTTCGATGTGTTGCGCAATGGCAAACCGCTTGGCTCCCACATCTTGACCTTCGATGAGGTCGATGACGCCCTCGTGGTGACGGTGGACGTCGATCTGCAGGTGAAGGTCGGTCCGTTCACGCCGTTTCGCTATCGCCACGACGTTCGTGAAGTGTGGCGCGAGGGGCGGCTGCTGAGCTTGTCCGCGGAGACGTTGAAGGACGGCGACACCTTCCGGCTCGAGGCCAGCCGTCAGGGCGACGGGGCCGTCACAATCGACGGGCGCGATTACCAAGGCGCCGCGCCGGCGGAGGTGATCGCCTCGACCTGGTGGAACCCGGAAGTGTTGGATGATCCGGTCGCGTTGAACAGCGAAACCGGCGAGCTCATGCCCATCACGGTCACGCCCTTGGGGCGCGAGACGATCCAGGCCGCCGGCCGCCCCATTGAGGCCGAGCACTACCGGCTGGAGGCCGCCCTGACCTTGGACCTCTGGTACGATGACGAGGGCCATTGGGTGAAATGCGCGTTCGTCGCCCGCGGCTCCGACATTGAGTACGTGTTGGCGGAGCCCGTCAGCGCGCAGGACGCGCCCTAACATGACCGCCGCATCGGCCGATCGCGCGCTGCGCCTGGTTTTGGGCGATCAGCTCAGCTCCGGCGTGGCGTCGCTGGCGGACTGGCGTGACGGCGACGTGCTGCTGATGGCGGAGGTGAACGCCGAAGCCACCTATGTGGGCCATCACAAGAAGAAACTCGCCTTCGTGTTCGCCGCCATGCGCCACTTCGCGGATGAACAGGCGGCCGCCGGGCGCGCCGTCCGCTATGTGCGTCTGGATGATCCGCAGAACGCCGGCGATCTCTTCGGGGAGGTGCGGCGCGCCTGGGTCGAGGCGGGGCCGTTTCAGCGCGTGGTCGTCACCGAGCCTGGCGAGTGGCGGTTGGCGGAAGCGATGGCGGGGTGGGGCGAGAGCCTCGGCGCGCCCGTGGAGATCCGGTCGGATGATCGGTTTGTCTGTTCGCGCGCCGCGTTCGCCCGCTGGGCCGAGGGCCGCAAGCAGCTGCGCATGGAGTATTTCTACCGCGACATGCGGCGCGACACCGGCCTCTTGATGGAGGGTGACGCGCCCGTCGGCGGCCAGTGGAACTATGACGCCGACAACCGCAAAGCCATCGACATGCTCTACACGCCGCCACAGCGCGTGCGGTTTGAGCCCGACGCGACGACCCAAGAGGTTGTGGACCTCGTGGCGGCGCGCTTCGGCGATCATTTCGGCGATCTGGACGGCTTTGATTGGGGCGTGACCCAAGCGGACGCCGAGGCCGCGCTGGACCACTTCGTCGCCGACTGTTTGCCCACCTTCGGCGACTACCAGGACGCGATGGCCACGGACGAGCCGTTCCTGAGCCACAGCCTGATCAGTCTCTATCTCAATGTCGGGTTGCTCGACCCGCTGGCGGTCTGCCGCGCGGCGGAAGCGGCCTTTGAAGCGGGCGACGCGCCGCTGAACGCCGTCGAGGGGTTCATTCGCCAGATCCTCGGTTGGCGCGAGTACGTGCGCGGGATCTATTGGCTCAAAATGCCGGCGTACAAAGCGCTCAACTATCTGGAGGCGGATCGGCCGCTGCCGGACTTCTACTGGACCGGCGACACTGAGATGGCCTGCCTTGCGGACGCGATCGGCCAGACCAAACGCCACGCCTACGCCCACCACATCCAACGGCTGATGGTGACGGGCAATTTTGCGCTTTTGGCCGGCGTGGCGCCGGAGGCGGTCAACGATTGGTACATGGCCGTTTACGCCGACGCTTATGAATGGGCGGAGCTGCCGAACACCCATGGCATGGCGATCTTCGCCGATGGCGGGATCATGGCTTCGAAGCCTTACGCAGCCTCTGGCGCCTACATCGATCGGATGTCGGATTATTGCGGCGAGTGCCGCTACAGCGTGGCGACAAAAACCGGGCCGACGGCTTGCCCGTTCAACTATCTCTATTGGGATTTCATGATGCGCCACGAACACCGCTTGCGCGCCAACCCGCGCATCGGGCGCATCTACGGCACGCTGGATCGCATGACCGCCGAGAAGAAAGCGACAATCCGCGCCGACGCGAAACGATTTTTGGAATCCATCGGCCTTGGCGCGCCGCGCCAAGACGCCGCCTGACACCCCTCTGGTCTGGGAGAACGCCATGACACCGCAGACGCCAACGCCCGCCGACGGGGTGGCTTGGGTCACGGGCGCCAGCTCGGGCATCGGCCTGGAGCTCGTGAAACGCTTGGTCGCCGACGGGTGGACGGTCGCGATCACCGCGCGCTCCCGCGACAAGCTCGACGCTCTGGCGGCGGGGGCCGACGGCCGCATCGTGTCGTTTCCCGCCGACATGGGCGACGTGGAGGCGGTTGGTCAGACGGTCGCCGCCATCGAAGCGCGGTTGGGCCCCATCGCCTTGGCGGTGCTCAATGCGGGCGTCTATCTGCCGGTGAACGCGGAGGCGCCGGACCTCGCGCGGTTCAAGACAACCTTCGACGTCAATCTGTTGGGCACGGCGGCGGCGCTGGCGGCGCTCAACCCGCTGATGGCCGGGCGCCGGCGCGGCCACATCGCCATCGTCTCGTCCGCGACCGGGTTTGGGGGCATGCCGACCGCGTCGGCCTACGGCGCGTCAAAGGCGGCGCTGATCAACATGGCGGAATGCATGAAGATCGAACTCGACCGGTGGGGCGTGAAAGTTCAAGTGATCACCCCCGGCTTTGTGGAGACGCCGGCCCAGGACGACAACGCGTTCCCCAAACCGTTCATGATTTCGGCCGACGAAGCGGCCGAACGCATCCACCGCGGCCTCAAACGCAACACGTTCGAGATCACCTTCCCGAAGCAATTCACGCTGATGCTGAAGATGATCTACGCGTTGCCGAAGAACTGGTATCTGCCGCTGGTGGCGCGTCAGACGGGCTGGGCGAAGCCTCTGCCCGACAACGCTAGGCCTTCGTCAGGGTGAACTGCCCCACATCAATGCGCCCCGTGTCGAAACCGGCTTCGCAATAAGCGAGGTAATAGCGCCACAGCCGCTGGAACCGGTCGTCGAAGCCGGCGTTGAGCGCGCGCACATCGCTCCACGCCGCTTGGAAACGCTCGCCCCACGCCCGCAAGGTGCCCGCGTAATCGCCGCCGAACATGCGCGCGCCGCGCCACGTCAAGCCGGCGCTCGTCGCTTCCCCCCGCAAACGCGACACCGAAGGCAGCATGCCGCCGGGGAAGATGTGTCGTTGGATGAAATCAACTTGTCGGCGGTAGGACTTGAACAGGTCTTCGCGCACCGTGATGACCTGCAGGGAGGCGCCGCCGCCGGGTTTGAGGCATTCAACCATTTTTTCGAAGAAGGTCGACCAATACCGTTCGCCCACCGCTTCGAACATTTCAATGGACGCCACTTTGTCGAAGCGTCCTTCCACCTCACGGTAGTCCATCAGTTGGATGTCGACTTTGTGCGCCAACTGCTTCTCAAAGATGCGCTTTTTTGCGTAGTCGTACTGCGCCGGGCTGATCGTGACGCCGGTCACGCGCGCGCCGCGTTCGCGCGCCGCGTACTCGGCGAAGCCGCCCCAGCCGCAGCCAATCTCCAGCACGCTGTGGCGCTCGTTCAGCTCCAATTGATCCGCCATCGAGCGGTATTTGGCGTCTTGGGCGCGCTCAAGGCTGTCGCCGGGCTCCTCAAAGAGCGCGGACGAGTACGTCATCGTGTCGTCCAGCCACAGCCGGTAAAAGTCATTGCCGAGATCATAGTGGGCGAGAATGTTGCGCTTCGACCCCGCCGGCGTGTTGCGGCGCAACAGGTGCTGAAGGCGGTGCCACGCGCGCACAAGCTTGTCGCCAGCGAGTTCCGCGCGCGCGCCGTCCAAATTCTGCGACCACACCGCCAAGGTCTGGGCCAAGTCATCGCTGTCCCAATCGCCGGCGATGTAACTTTCCGCGAAGCCGAGCGCGCCGCTCGCCAAGATCCGCCGGCCCAGCCGCCAGTTCCGCAAAATCATGTGCCCTTCCGCGCCGGGCTCTTCGCCTTGAAAGCGCAATTTGCGGCCATCGGGCAGCGTCACCAGCAGGCTGCCCACGCGAAACCGCAGCGCCGCACGCGCGGCCAGCTTGAACGGCAAGGGAGCGCCGCTGAGCGCGCTCACGCTTTCGGGTGTTGCAATCATGGTCGACGCGTCACTCATTGGGGGGTCCCCTTCACACCGCCGCAACACAATCCCCGCAGCGTTCTCAACAATTAGACCGACCGGCACGGGCCGTCAGGCGTCGCCAGCAGACCCGCGCTCGCCGGTTCCGATGCCGCCACGCTGACCGGCGCCGGTGGCGCGGGTCGGCGGTGATAGCGGGCGCCCTTCATCACCAGGCGCAGCGCTTCGCCGTGAATCGCGCCGATCACCTTCAGCGTCATCAGCGGCATGCCGACGAACACCTTGGCCAACGTCGCGTCGGTCAGCGGTCCGCGCCGGGCCGTCTGGGTCGCGACGAACGCCTCGCGACCCTCGAGGATGTAACGGATCGCCAGCGCGAAGCGTTCCCCAGGCGGGCGCAGCGCAAAGCGGTATTGGCCCTGAGCCGGAAAAAACGGGGAGACGTGGAAGATCTTCGAGGCGGCGTGAGCGGCGGGTCCTTCCGCGGCGGCGCTCGGCAGCGCGGCGGCGTAGGCGTGCTGGTCGCCGAAGGTGTTGTGCACCTCGTAAATCACGCCGCGCGGCGTCCCGTCGGGTCCGCAGCCGAACCAGATCGACAAGGGATTGAACACATACCCCAGAACGCGGGGGAAGCAGAGCAAGCGGATCGGTCCGCCCTCCAAGGCCACGCCCGCACGCGCAAACGCCGCCTCCGCCCAGGGCCGCAGGGGCCCGTCCGTACGCGCGCCGTGGTCGCGCCGGTGGAAGCTGAACACGTTGAAGCGGTCGATCGAAAACAGGCGCGCTTGGCGATCAGCCTCGGGGAGGCGATCGACGTCGATCCACAGCGACGCGATGCGGTAGCTGAAGCGATGGTCAAAGGGCTCGTGGCGTGCGTGCGTCGTGCGCCCGGTGTAAAGCCGCGCCGCGGGTTCGGATAAGCCGTTTTGCATCACGCGGCCGCCGTTTCCACCGGCCGCGGTCCCC
This sequence comes from uncultured Caulobacterales bacterium, assembly GCA_964526675.1. Lineage (GTDB taxonomy): Bacteria > Pseudomonadota > Alphaproteobacteria > Caulobacterales > Maricaulaceae > CAZADA01. Next base: position 56,978 of record CAZGLY010000009.1, on the reverse strand, counting down.
AGGGCCCGCCATCCACGTCGCCTTCCGCGAAGTCCCACGGGATCCGCCCGCCGAGCCTCAGCGCCACCCGCAAACCGGACCGCAAGGCGTCCTCGTGGAAGCCATAGCCGAGCCACGCGCCGGCGAACCACGTCCGCTGCACGCCTTGGACGCTGTTGAAGCGCTGTTGTGCGGCGATGGCGGCGCTGTCGAACTGTGGGTGGTCGTAGGCGTGCTCGCTGAACACGAGCTCCGGATCAAACGTTTGGTGGGGGTTCAGCGTGACATAAAGCGGTCGCGCGGCGTCGATCCCTTGCAGCCGGTTCATGTCGTAGGTCACTTGCGCGGGGCCGCCGGCGGGATCGATCCGGTAGTTCCAGGCCGCCTGGGCCCGCGCCGCCTTGGGCCGCACGACCGGGTCGCGATGCAACACGGCCTGGTTCGCGGCGTATCGGATGGCGCCCAGCAGCGCCTGTTCTTCCTTGGAGGGGTCGGCGATGAGCTTGAGCGCTTGATCGGAGTGGCACGCAAGGATGACCTCATCAAAGGTCGCGGTCTCCGCGTCCGCGTCCGTGAGCACGGGCCGCGCGCCGGCGCGCGAGAGGTTCACAGCCTCGCGCCCGGTTTTAAGGCGCGCCCCCAACTGGTCCGTGATGGCGCGGACATAGGCGCGGCTGCCGCCCTCAACCGTGCGCCACTGTCGCCGTTTCACATGCATCAGGCGGTGATTGTCGAAGAAGCGGATGACTGTGGCCGCCGGCTGTTCCGCCATAGCCTTCGGCGTGCTGGACCAGATCGCCGCGCCCATCGGCAGGAGGTAATGCATGCGAAAAGCTGGGCTGAACCGATGGCGGTTGAGGTAGGCGTCCAGCGTCTCCTCGCCCAGGCGTCCGCCCCGCAGGTCGGCGCGCGCCAGACGGTTAAAGCGCAGCACTTCCCGCAGCATGCCCAAAAACTGTGGGTTCGCCAGATTGCGCCGTTGGGCGAACAGGCCCTCGCGGTTGGAGCTCCACTCAAGGCCCGCCCCGCCGTCCTTGCCGGGATTGGCGAAGCCGAAGCTCATGTCGCTCGCAAACGACGCGACGCCCAGCGCGTCGAACATCTGGACAAGGTTGGGGTAGTTGCCGTCGTTGAAGACGATGAAGCCAGTGTCCACCGCGATCGGCGCGCCGTCATAGGTGATGTCCACAGTGTTGGCGTGGCCGCCGGCGCGGCCGCGCGCCTCCCACACCTCCACATCGGCCACGTCTTGCAGCGCGTAGGCCGCCCCCAGGCCCGCCGCGCCGGCGCCGACAATCGCGATCCGTTTTCGATCCATGGCGGGCGTCCTCGGTGATGCGGCGTCAGGCGGCGGCTTTGAGCGTTTGGAACGCCGCCAGCGCGCGTTCGCGCGCGGCTTTGTGCTCAACGATCGGGCGGGGATACGCGTCGCCGAGCGTCACGCCCGCCTCCGCCAGCACGGCCGCCGGGGCGTCCCAGGGTTTGTGAATGACCCGGTTCGGCAAGCCGGCGAGCTCAGGAACCCAACGCCGGACGTAGGCCCCGTCGGAATCGTAGCGTTCGCCCTGGGCGACGGGATTGAAGATCCGGAAATAGGGCGCGGCGTCCGCGCCGCATCCCGCGATCCACTGCCAGCCGGCGGCGTTGTTGGCGAGGTCGGCGTCCACGAGCGTGTCCCAGAACCAACGTTCGCCGGCGCGCCAATCGATCAACAAGTGCTTCACCAAGAACGAACCGACGATCATGCGCACCCGGTTGTGCATCCACCCCGTGGCGTAAAGCTCCCGCATCCCCGCGTCGACAATGGGATAGCCGGTGCGCCCGCGCTCCCACGCCTCCACCGCGCCCTCATCGGTTCGCCAGGGAAACGCGTCGAATTTGGCCTGCAGGTTGCGGCCGGGAACGTCGGGATTGTGGTAAAGCAGCGACGCGCTGAACTCCCGCCACCCGATTTCGCTGAGGAACTTCGCCGCCGCCGCCTCCAGGCCGTGAGCCTCCGTCGCGCGTCGCGCCGCGTTGACGATCTGGCGTGGACTGATCTCGCCCCAATGCAAGTGCGGCGACAGGCGCGAGGTGCCAGGCGCGCTCGGGATGTCGCGCGCCTCGGCGTAGGCGGCCAGCCGCGCGTCCAAGAACGCGTCCAGTCGCGCCCGCGCGGCGTCTTCCCCGGGCGTCCAGGCGGCGCGCAGACCGCCCGCCCAATCCGGCCGCGTCGGACGCAGCGCCCAAGCCTCCAGCGCATCGCCGGCCACATCGCCGTTCCAGCCGCGGATCCGCGCCGGGGCGGGCGCGGGCTCGTCGGGCAGTCCGGCCGTCTGACACGCGCGCCAAAACGGCGTGAAGACGCGATAGGGCTCGCCCCCGCCGGTCTTGATCTCCCAGGGCTCGAACAACAGCCGCCCCGCGAAACTCTCCGCCGCCACGCCTTGGGCCTTCAGCGTGGCTTTGACCGCCGTGTCGACCGCCGTCGCCCAGGGTTCGTAACGGCGGTTCCAAAACACGCTGGCGGCCCGGAGTTCGCGCGCGACGGCGGGGACGACGTCCTGCGCGCGACCGCGCCGCAAAACAAGCGGACCGCCGCCCCGCGCCGCCCAGGCCTTCGCGAACGCCTCCAAGCTGCCGTGCAACCACCACCGCGCCGCGCCGCCGAGGGTCCATTCGCCGGGATTGTCGTCGTCGAGCACATAGAGGCCCGCCACCGGCCGGCCGCTGACAACGGCCGCGTTAAGCGCCGGATTGTCCGCCAAACGCAGATCGTCCCGCAGCCAGATCAGGGCGGGCGCTTGGCCGTCATGCTCCACGCGTTGGGCGCTCATGCACACTCTTTCGTCATCGCATCCACCGCCCGGTTACGCGCCGCGACCGCCTGCGGATCAGCATCCGCGCTGTCATCAAGGCCGATCTGCGCTGAAAGGTCCACTTCGCGGGTGCTCTGAGGCGCCGCGGCTGGCGACGCGGCGCGTCTTTCGTTTGCGATCGCGCGGCATTAAAACAGTCCTCATGTCCTCAAACCCAGGAGCGCTCCTTGACCCTCACGCTTGATCCGCCGGCCCTCGACCGTCCCCGCGCCGTCATTGAGGTCGGCGCCGACCTCGCCCGGCCGGCGCGGTTTGGCCAGGATGCGCCGTTGGCGCTTATCGCGGGGCCATGCGCGATGGAAAGCCGCGCGCACGCGCTGGAGACGGCGCACGCCCTGAAGGAGATTGCGGAGCGGCTCGGCGTGGGGTTGGTCTACAAAACCTCCTTCGACAAAGCCAACCGCACCAGCGCGACAAGCGCCCGCGGCGTCGGGCTCGACGCGGCGTTGCCGGTGTTTGCGGAAATCCGTGAGAGCGTGGGCTTGCCCGTGATCACGGACATCCATCTGCCGGAGCAGTGCGCGCCGGTGGCTGAGGTGGTGGATGTGCTGCAGATCCCGGCGTTTTTGTGCCGGCAGACGGATCTCCTGGTCGCGGCGGCCGCAACCGGCGCGGCGATCAACGTCAAAAAAGGCCAGTTCCTGGCGCCGTGGGACATGAAAAACGTCGTCGACAAGATTGTCGGCGCGGGCAACCCCAACGTCATGGTCTGCGAGCGCGGGGCGAGCTTCGGCTACAACACCCTCGTGACGGACTTCCGGTCCCTGCCCATCATGGCGGACTTCGGCGCGCCGGTGATCTTTGACGCCACCCATTCCGTGCAGCAGCCGGGGGGCCGCGGCGGCGTCTCCGGCGGCCAGCGCGAATTCGTGGCGCCGCTGGCGCGCGCGGCGGCCGCGATCGGCGTCGCGGGGATCTTCATGGAGACCCATCCGGATCCCGACAACGCGCCTTCGGACGGGCCGAACATGATCCCCTTGCATGAGTTTGAGGCGCTGGTCTCGACCTTGATGGCGTTTGACGCGCTTGCGAAATCACGGACGCAGCCCTGACGCGGGCCATGACGCACGAGGGACGGGGCATGAACCCGGCACGCAAAGCTGTGGTCATCTGGAACGCCGTGTTGGTGTCGGTCGCGATCGGCGCGGTCGTCTTCGGTGTCGCGAGCGGTTGGCCTTTGGCTTTCGCGCTCGCCTTCGTGATGGTCGTCCTGGTCGCGGTTTTGGTGAGCGGCGTGATCGTGTGGCGTCTTGCGTCCGAGGACGATAAGCCGGATACCGATGGCGCATGACCGCAGCCGTTCTTGAAGAACTCACCGCCCAGATCGCCGGCAAGCGCGTGTTGTGCGTGGGCGATCTCATTCTCGACCGTTTCGTCTACGGCCAGGCCGCGCGGATCTCCCGCGAAGCGCCGGTGGCGGTCATCAAGCAGCGCCATGACGAGCTGAAGCTCGGCGCGTGCGGCAATGTCGCGCGCAACGTCACGGCCCTTGGCGGTCGCGCGATCCTGTTGGCCGTTGTCGGCGATGACGCCGAGGGGCATGGGGTGTCGAGCCTCCTGGCCGAGGGCGCGCTTGACGACGTGGAGCTGATCACCGCGCGCGGCCGCGCGACGCCGGTCAAAACGCGCTACATCGCGGACGCGCAGCAAGTGCTCTGTGTCGATCGGGATCCTGACACGTCCATTGGGGCCGAGGCGGAGGAGCAGGTGCTGGCGGCCATGGCCAGCGCGGTCGGCGACTGCGACGTGGTGGTGCTGTCGGATTATGGTCGCGGCGTCATGACGCCGCGGGTCATCCGCGGGGTGATCGATATGGCGGCGAAGGCTGTGAAGCCTGTGATCGCCTCGCCCCGGGGGGAGGATTTCGCCCGTTATGACGGCGTGTATCTGCTGAAGCCCAATGTGCACGACCTGCAGGCGGAAGTGGGCGCGCCGTGCGACACGGATGCCGAGGTCGCAGCGGCGATGAACACCGTCATGGATCGCACGCAAAACCTCGAAGTCGTGCTGGCGACGCGCGGCGCAAAGGGGATGGCGCTCTTGCGGCGCGGCCATGAGCCGTCGTTTTTCAGCGCCACGCCGCGGGACGTGTATGACATTTCCGGCGCTGGCGACACCGCGATGGCGGCGTTGGCTCTGGCGGTCGCGGCCGGCGCGCCCTTGCGCCAGGCGATCAACGTCTCCAACCGCGCGGCGGGCATCACGGTGACCAAGATGGGCACGGCCAGCGTCACCGCCCAGGAGTTGATCGCGGACGCCTATGGCCGCGCGATCGCGGGCGCGCCGATCACCGACGTGCCTGGAGCGAGCGACGAAGTGGCCCGCTGGCGCGCGGAGGGGGCGCGCATCGGCGTCACCAACGGTTGCTTTGATTTGCTGCACGCGGGCCATGTCGCGATGCTCAACCGCGCGCGGTCGCTGTGCGATCGGTTGGTGGTGGGGATCAATGACGACGCCTCCGTGCGACGGCTGAAGGGCGAAGGGCGCCCGGTCACGCCGCAAACGGATCGCGCCTGGTTGGTCTCGGCGTTGAGCGCCGTGGATCTCGTGGTGATTTTCGGGGACGACACCGCCACGGCGCTGTTGGAGGCGGTGCGGCCGGACGTCTACGTCAAAGGCGGCGACTACGGAACGCCGGACCAAGTGCCCGAGGCGGAGACCGCGCGGGCGCTGGGCGCGGAGCTGGTGCTGGCGCCGCTGACGCCGGAGCGCTCGACCAGCGCCATCATCGAGCGTTTGTCGCGTTGAGCGCGGCCGCTCAGTCCATCGTCTAGGGAGCCTCGGAGGCGCGTTCAGCCTCGCGCGCGGCGGCGAACGCCGCCATGCGGCGGGCCACGTCCGCTTTGATGTCGGCGTAGAAGAGGTTGGTGCTCGGCGGCTTAAAGCGTCCCCCCCAACGCCACCGCTCACGCAGCGTGGGCGCGCGCGGTTCGTCCACCAACAGCACGCCGTCGCGGCACTGGGCGCTGGTTTGGGCGGCGGCCGCCGGCGGGGCGGCGTGGCGCGCCAGGGCCTCAAGCGAAAACCCGGAGGCGTTGACGGCGCCGCGGTGGTTGCGGCGCGACACGAAGTCTTCCGTCGCCGCGCCGAGCACGGGGTTGACGCACAAGAGCGCGCGATCGGCCGTCGCTTCAAGCCGCCCATCGGCGTCCCACGCCATGGAGCGGCGGCGGAACCGACGGATTTCGCGCGGATCCTCTTCGCGTTCGGCGCCCCACGCCACGACGCAACCGACCGCGTCCGGCTCCGCGCACGGCGCGATGGGCGCGATCGGGCCGTTGAAGAGGTCCAGCGGCGTGGCCTGCTCAATCACATAAGCGGCGACCAAGCGGCGCCGCACCGCGCGCGAGCGCGCCCTGTGCTGCAGCAGTCCCAGCGCGTGCAGCCCGCCTTGTTCCACGCCGGCGATGACAATGGGCTGGTCCTTGGGGATCGCCGCCAAGAACGCCCTGAACGCCTGCGCCACGTCTTCATACGCCAGCGCGCGGGCGCGGCGCGCGTCATAATGGTGGGTCAAAAACGAATAGAGCGAGGCTTGCCGATACCGCGGCGCCCACACGGGCGCGACCTCCAAGAACGGGCCGGCGAATGTGGGCAGCGCCCAATGATCGAGCCGCCGCACGGCGTGCGGTTGGTCCAACGGCGCGTTCCAGGCCGAAACGCCCCAGAACGTGCTGGGATGGACGAAGAAGACCGCCGGCGTCGGGGCCGCGCCGTCCGGTGGGTCGGCGTCAGGCGTCGCTTTCGAGGGACGGACCGCCCACGCGTCCGCCTGCGCATAATTGGGCGCGGCCGGCGGCGCGGCGGTCTGGAACGGCTCACGCGGGTTGTGCCAATAGCGAAAGAGATTGTCTTGGAAGCTCACAGCGATGATGAGCATCAACGCGGCGCCGCCGCCGAGGGAGGCGATCGCCGCGCGCCGCATGACATGTTGGGTCTTCACCAAACAGTCGCTCTTCTGTCGTTAAAACCGGGGCGTCGCCGCCGCCGCGCTTGAACCTGTCACACAAACTGTGTGAATTAACCTTCGACGTGCAAGGGGGCGGCGTCAGAGCGCGTTTTTTTCCGCGCCTAACCAATGTGTTCTTGATGGCTAAGCACAAACCGGGTTTTGGGCGCTGGTTGCGCAACAACTTCTTCGCCGGCGTGGTGGTGATCACGCCGATCGCGGCCACCGCGTGGCTGGTCTACACGTTGGTGACCTTCGTCGATCGCAGCGTCGGCGGCTTGATCGAGCAGATCAGCAATTGGACCGGCTTGCCGATCGCGGATTGGTACGACGCGATTGACGGGCCCTTCACGATCCCCGGCATTGGGGTCCTGATCGCGGTTATCGGCCTGACCTTTTTGGGCGTGTTGGCGCGCAACATCATCGGCCGGTTCTTTATCGGGCTTGGCGAGTCGATTGTGGATCGGCTGCCGTTTGTGCGCTCGATCTATGGCCCCATTAAACAAATCCTTGAGACCGTGTTTCGCGATCAAGGCGAAGCCTTCAAAGAAGTTGCGTTGGTCGAGTATCCGAAAGAGGGCAGTTGGGCGCTGTGTTTTGTCACGGCCTCGGCTCAAGGTGAGATTGCTCAACGGATGACCGCAGCCTCCGGCGAGGCCGACAGTGTGGCGGTGTTCATTCCAACCACGCCAAACCCGACGTCCGGTTTCTTGCTCTATGTGCCCCGGTCGAAGCTCCAGATCTTGGACATGTCTGTCGAGGACGGCGCGCGCGCGATCATCTCCTTCGGCATCGTCACCCACAAGCCCAACGGCAACGACAAGAAATCCACCGTCGACGTCCTCGCCGAGGAGGTGAAGGCCCGCGCGGAATCGGGCGCGGAGACGGTGCCCACCGGCGATCCCGACTCCAGCCCGACCGCGCCGGCCGCGTCTTCGACCGACGCGCCAACGGAGGCCTCGCCGGCCAATGACGGCCCGGACGCCGACAGCCCCAGGCCCGCGCCTCACGGCCAGTCCTAGAGCGCCGGGCGGCGCGCTTTGCGGCTCAACCGCCGCGTAGGAGCGCCACGGCGCGGTCGCGGTCGAACAGGTGCAGCAACAGCCTCAGCGCCTGGCCGCGCGGCGTCTCCAAGACGCCGTCGCGGGCGATGACCGCCTGGGCGTCTTTCGCGGCGGTCTCCAGCAAATCGCCGTGAGCCGCCAAGTCCGCAAGCCGGTACGCCACCTCTCCCGACTGACGGGTGCCCAGCACGTCTCCCGGTCCGCGCAGGCGCCAGTCCTCTTCGGCGATGACGAACCCATCGTCGGTGTGGCGCATGATGTCGAGGCGCGCGCGCGCCGTGTCGTTCAACGGCGGACGGTAGAGCAGGATGCACGTCGACGCTTTGGCGCCGCGCCCGACCCGCCCACGCAGCTGATGCAGTTGCGCCAGCCCGAACCGCTCCGCGTGTTCGATGATCATGATCGTTGCGTCCGGGGCGTCGACGCCAACCTCCACCACCGTCGTGGCGACCAGAACCGACAACGCCCCCTCCATAAAGGCGGCGGCGCGGGCGTCTTTCTCCTTGGCGCTCAGCTTGCCATGCAGCAACCCCACGCGCGCCTCGCCGAACAGCCCGGCCAGCTGCCGCCAGCGCTCCTCCGCGGCGGCCAGGTCCGACACATCGGACTCCTCCACTAAGGGGCAGACCCAATAGGCGCGCTCGCCGCGATCGATCGCCCGCCCGAGGGCGTCCATCAGCTCGTCCAACCGATCCGTTGGCGTGGCGCGCGTGTCCACGGGCGTGCGGCCCGGCGGCTTCTCGTCCAAACGTGAGACGTCGAGATCCCCATACGCCGCCAGGGTCACGGTGCGCGGGATCGGCGTCGCGGTCATCGCGAGGACATCCGGCGTGCGGCCCTTCGCCGTCAGCTTCGCCCGGTCGGAGACGCCGAAGCGGTGCTGTTCGTCGATGATCACCAATCCCAGATCCGCATAGATCACATCGTCCTGGAAGAGCGCGTGCGTGCCGGCGAGACACCCGATGGCGCCCGTCGCGAGATCCGCCAAGACCGCGCGTCGCCCGGCGCCCTTGTCGCGCGCGGTCAGCCCCGCCACGCGCACGCCCGCCGCCTCCAGCAGGGGCGCGAGATTGCCCACATGCTGCCGCGCGAGAATCTCCGTGGGGGCCATCAGCGCGGTTTGTGCGCCGGCCTCCGCCGCCTTGGCGATGGCGAGCGCCGCCACGAAGGTCTTGCCGGCGCCCACATCCCCCTGAAGCAGCCGACCCATCCGGCTGGGCGCGGCCATGTCGTCATAGATCTCGCGCGCGGCGCGTTTCTGCGCCCCCGTCGGCTCGTAGGGCGCGGACGCCAGCAGGCGCTTCACCTTGGCGTTGTCGCCCGTGAGCGGACGGCCCGGCGTGGCGCGGCGGCGGTTGCGGACAAGCGCCAGCGTCAGCTGGTCCGACAGCAATTCGTCATACGCCAGACGCGCGCGCGCCGGCGCGTCGCCTTTAAGGTCGTCCGGTCCGGTCGGACGGTGCAGGGTGTGAAAGGCCTCACGCCAGTCCGGCCAGGCTTCGCGGCTCTTCAACGCCGGATCGAGCCAGTCCGGCAGCGTGGGCAGCGTGTCGAGGGCCGCGGCGATCGCCTTGCGCAACGTTTTGCCGGTGACGCCCGCGGTCAGTGGATACGTGGGCTCGAAAGCCGGGATCTCGTCCGCTTGACCAGGGGGGACGACGTGATCCGGGTGGAGCATTTGGATCTCCGCGCCAAACCGCTCGATGCGCCCGCTCACCAAACGGTCCGCGCCCTCCGGCAGCAGCCGCTCGAGATAATCGCGCCGGCCATGGAACCACGCGAGGGTCAAGAAGGCGTCCGCCGCGGCGGCGCGCACCCGGTAGGGGCGCCGCGGGTTCGCCGGCGGTTGATGCGCCTCTACCGTGATCGGCACCGTCACGATCGCGCCGTCTTCGGCATCGGCGATCGTGGGTGACGGGATGCGCGTGATCCCGCCCGTGGGCGCGTGGAGGAGCAGGTCGCGCACGGTCGCGCCGTCGACGAGCTTCGCCAACAGCGTGGCCGTCTTTGGCCCCACGCCGGGAAGGGTCGCCAGATCCGCGAAAAGCGGGAATAGAATCTCCGGACGCATCGGTGTGGTGTATCCCAACACGGGCGGTCTGGCGTGGCCCGCCGTCGCGCATCGCGCGCGGGCGTCCGATCCATGTGAGGAGCAAAGGCATGCAGGACGGCGAGGAACGGCGCAAGCGGCTGTTATGGCGCGCGTGGCGGCGCGGGTTCAAAGAGGCGGATCTCGTCCTGGGCGGATACGCCGACGCGCGACTGGCGACGTTGGGCGCGGCGGAGTTGGACGAGTTCGAGCGCATTCTCGCTTGGGCGGATCAGGATTTGTATCCGATCCTCATCGGCCGCGCGCCCACGCCGCCGGAGCTTGAGGGCCCGGTGATGGCGGAGATCCAGAGCCTCGCCCACTTCAAAGACGGCCTTTGGTCGGGAGTCTCCAAAGGCGGGTGAGCGCCGCGCGCGCAAGCCGCTTCTCTCGTGCGGCCGAAGCGTTATGGTCGCGGCCATGGATTCGTTAACGCGCACGCGTTTGATCACCAAGCCGGGCCGCTTCGTGTTGGAGCGCGCGCCGGAGGGCTTTGACGCTCTCGTGATGGCCGAAGCTTTGGCGGAGGCCGGGGGCCGGGGGCTCTTTGTCGCGCGGGATGATCGCCGCGCGGACGCGGCCGCAGCGGTGGCGGCGTTTTTCGGTCCGGGTCTTGAGATCGTGCGGCTGCCGGCATGGGACTGCCAGCCCTATGACCGGGTGAGCCCGTCGCCGGCCATCGCCGCGCAGCGCACCGCCGCGCTGCGCCGGTTGGCCGATGCCGACGGGGCGCGGCCGGTCCTTGTGATCGCCACGGCCAGCGCCGTGCTCCAACGCTGCGCCCCGCGCGCGGCGCTTAAAGCCGCGGCGTTCGCCGCCAAGCCCGGCGATATGGTGGATCTCGACGCGCTCAAGCGCCACCTCGCGGAAAACGGCTATGTCCGCGCCGGCCAGGTCACGGAGCCGGGGGACTACGCCATTCGCGGCGGCGTGGTGGACGTCTTCCCGCCTGGACGCGATGAGCCGGTGCGCCTCGATTTCTTTGGCGACACGCTGGAGAGCGTGCGCGCCTTCGCGCCGGACACGCAACGCACGACGAAGCAGTTGAAGGGCCTCAATCTCGCGCCGGTGAGCGAGGCGTTGTTGACCGCCGACGCCGTCACGCGCTTTCGCCGGGGCTATGTGGCGGCTTTTGGCGCGGTCACCGACTCCGATCCGGTGTATGAGGCCGTCTCCGCCGGCGCGCGCGCCCAGGGCGTGGAGCATTGGCTGAGCCTGTTCCACGAACGCCTGGAGACGGTGTTCGAGTATGTGGGGCCGCAAGCGCTGGTGTTTCTCGATCATCTGGCGGAGCGCGCGGCGGCGGAGCGTCAGGATTTAATCGCGGACTATTTCGCGGCGCGGCGGGACGCGGTTGGCGCGGGATCTGGGGAGGGCGCGTTTGACGCCCCGGCGTACCGCGCGTTGGAGCCCGCCGCGCTCTACCTCGAGCCAGGCGAATGGGCGGACGCCCTTGCGGCCAGGCGCACGCGCGCCTTCTCCGCCTTCGCGGACGACGCTCGGGATGAGGATCGGATCGATCTTGGCGCGCGGCCGGGGCGGGAGTTCTCCGCCGAGCGCAAGAGCGAAGGCGCGAACGTGTTTGAAGTGGCCGCGGGCCACATGCGCGCGCTGCAGTCCGACGGCAAGCGCGTCGTCATCGCGTGCTGGACGGAAGGGTCCTCGGAGCGCACCGCCAGCGTGTTCGCCGATCACGGCATGGAGGGGATCGCCCCCGCGGCGGACTGGCCCGCGGTCTCAACGTTAGCGGCCAACACGATCGCGCGGGCGGTGCTGCCGCTTGAGCGCGGTTTCGAAACCGATGCGCTGGCGGTGATCTCCGAGCAGGATGTGCTCGGCGATCGCCTCACGCGTCAGCGCCGCCCCCGCAAAGCCGCCAACTTTATCGCGGAGGCCGCCTCGCTCAGCCCAGGCGACCTGGTCGTCCATGTGGACCACGGCGTCGGCCGGTATTGCGGCTTGCGGACGCTGGAGGTTCAAAGCGCGCGCCAGGATTGCCTGGAGCTCCACTACGCCGATGACGCCAAGCTGTTCCTGCCGGTGGAGAACATCGAGCTTCTGTCTCGCTACGGCTCGGAAGACGGCGCGGCGGTCTTGGATCGTCTGGGCGGCGCCAGCTGGCAGCACCGCAAGGCCAAAGCCAAGAAGCGCCTGCGCGACATGGCCGCCCAGCTGATCGCGGTGGCCGCCAAGCGCGCTGCGGGCGGGGCGGAGCCGATCACCGCGCCGTCGGGGCTTTATGAAGAGTTCGCCGCGCGCTTCCCCTACGCCGAGACGGACGATCAGCTCCACGCCATCGACGACACTTTGGAGGACCTCGCGTCCGACAAGGTGATGGATCGGCTGATTTGCGGCGATGTCGGGTTCGGCAAGACGGAGGTCGCCCTGCGCGCGGCGTTCGTGGCGGCGATCAACGGGGCCCAAGTCGCGGTCATCAGCCCGACCACGCTCCTCAGCCGCCAGCATGTGAAGACGTTCACGGAGCGCTTTCGCGGATGGCCGATCAAAATCGCGCAGCTGTCGCGCTTGGTGACGGGCAAGGAGGCGACGGCGGTCAAGAAGGGCCTCGCCGAAGGGCGGGTCGATGTCGTGATCGGCACCCACGCGTTGTTGTCGAAGACGGTGTCCATCAAAGACCTCGGCTTGCTGATCATCGACGAAGAGCAGCATTTCGGCGTGCGCCATAAGGAGCGCCTGAAGGAGCTGAAGGTCGGCGTCAACGTCCTGACGCTGACGGCCACGCCGATCCCGCGGACGCTGCAGATGTCGCTGGCGGGGATCCGCGACCTCTCGATCATCGCGACGCCGCCGGTGGATCGCCTCGCGGTGCGCACCTACGTGGCGCCGTTCGATCCGGTGACGATCCGCGAAGCCTTGTTGCGGGAGCGCTATCGCGGCGGCCAGAGCTTTGTCGTCTGCCCGCGCATCAAGGATTTGCCCGACGCCGAGGAGTTCCTGAAGGAGCGCGCGCCGGAGCTGTCGTATGTGGTCGCGCACGGGCAAATGGCCCCGACCGAACTCGAGGAGCGCGTCAACGCCTTCTATGAAGGCCGCTACGACGTCTTGCTCTCCACCTCCATCGTGGAGTCGGGCATCGACATCCCCACCGCCAACACGTTGGTGGTCTATCGCGCGGACATGTTCGGCCTCGCCCAGCTCTATCAGCTGCGGGGGCGCGTCGGCCGCTCCAAGACCCGCGCCTACGCCTATCTGACCATTCCTGCGACCTGGACGATCACGCCCGCGGCGGAAAAGCGGCTCAAGGTGCTCTCAAGTCTCGACACCTTGGGCGCGGGTTTCACGCTGGCGAGCCACGACCTCGATCTGCGCGGCGGCGGCAACCTCTTGGGGGAAGAGCAATCGGGCCACATCAAGGATGTCGGGGTGGAGCTCTTCCAATCCATGTTGGAGGAGGCGATCGCGGCGGTGCGCGAGGATCCCGACGCCGGCGAAGCCAAAGAACGCTGGAGCCCGCAGATCAATCTCGGCGTGACGGTGCTGATCCCGGAGGAGTATGTGCCCGACCTCGATTTGCGGCTGGGGCTCTATAGGCGGCTGTCCAACCTGGAGACCCAGTCCGAGCGGGAGGGTTTTGCGGCGGAGCTGATTGACCGCTTCGGGCCCTTGCCGGAGGAGGTCGCCAACCTGATGGACGTCATCGCGCTCAAGGCGCTGTGCCGGCGGGTCGGCGCGGCGAAGATCGACGCCGGGCCGAAGGGGGCGGTGGTCCACTTCCGCGACGACGCGATGGACGATCCCGCGCCGTTGGTGGCCATGGTCGCCCGGCGGCCGCAGCACTGGCGGTTGCGCCCGGATCAAACCTTGTTCATCGCCGGCGATTGGCCGGACCCGCCGGCCCGCTTGCGCGGCCTGAAACGCGCCCTGGGACAGCTCGCGGAGGCGCTGGCGCCGGGGCCGAAGGACGCGGAAGCCGTCGACGCCTAGGGCGGCGGCGTGGTTTGAGGCGTGGCGGTCGGTGGTGCTACACACACCGTCACGCAGCCAACGGCATGCCCCCACAATCCCAACCGCCCGGAGGTCCCATGGCCGAGTACGATTATGATCTGTTCGTCATCGGCGCGGGCTCCGGCGGCATCCGCGCGGCCCGCGTCAGCTCCTCCGTCTATGGCGCGAAGGTCGCGATCGCGGAGGAGTATCGCGTCGGCGGGACATGCCAGATCCGCGGGTGCATCCCCAAGAAGTTCCTCGTCTACGCCAGCGAGTACGGGCACGCCTTCCACCACGCGGAGGGCTATGGCTGGAGCGCGGAGAATGTGCAGCTGGATTGGACCAAGCTGATCGATCGCAAAAGCGCGGAGATCGACCGCATCGCGGGGTTTTCGTGGCGCAATCTGGAGAACGCCGGCGTTGAGATCATCGAAGACCGCGCCGTTCTGGAGGGCCCTCACACCGTTCGGCTCGTGCGCGAGGACCGCACCGTCACCGCCAGGACCATTCTGATCGCGGTCGGCGCGACGCCCTACCGGCCGCTCGAGCTGGACGGTCAGGAGTATGGCATCACGTCCGATGACGTGTTTCACCTGCCAAAACGCCCCGAGCATGTGATCGTCGCGGGCGGCGGCTACATCGCGTGCGAGTTCGCCGGCATCTTCAACGGCGTCGGGGCGGAGACGTGTTTGCTCTACCGCGGCGACACGGTGCTGCGCGGCTTCGACATGGACGTGCGCATGGCGGTTCATTCGGAGATGAAACGCCAGGGCGTGCGCGTGATCACCCACGCGGTCTTTGAGAAAATCGAGAAGCTGGGCGAGGGGCGTTATCTCGCGCACATCACCGACGGATCCAAGATCGAAGCCGATTGCATTATGTTCGCCATCGGTCGGACGCCCAAGGTTGAAGGCCTTGGCTTGGAGGCGGCTGGCGTCGCCGTCAATAAGAAGGGCGCCGTCTCCGTCGACGCGTATTCCAAGACAAGTGTCGACAGCATCTACGCGGTCGGCGACGTCACGGACCGGTTGAACCTCACGCCGGTGGCCATCCGCGAGGGTCAAGCCTTCGCCCACACCGTGTTTGGCGGCAAACCCACGGCGTTTGATCATGAGGTCGTCGCCAGCGCGGTCTTCACCCAACCGCCAGCCGGGGTTGTCGGCGACACCGAAGGCGAGGCGCGGCGCAAATACGGCGCCCATGGCGTGGACGTCTACAAAACCAATTTTCGACCGATGAAACACATGCTCACCGGCGACGAGGAGCGGGTGATGATGAAGCTCGTCGTGCGCAAAGCCGATGATGTCGTGATCGGCTGCCACATGGTCGGCCTTGACGCGGGCGAGCTGATCCAAGCCATCGGCATCGCGGTGAAGGCGGGCGTCACGAAGACCCAATGGGACGAGACCTGCGCCGTGCACCCCACCATCGCTGAAGAGCTTGTGCTGATGCGCGAGCCCTACGTCCCGCCGGAGCTGAAAGCCGCGGAATAGCCTCTAGGCGGCTTGGTAGATCAGCGCTTTTGCGCGGGCGACTGACCTTGCCGCGGCGACGATGTCGTCCTGCGGCAGACGCTTCGCGAGCGCGTTGAGAAAGGCGGGCAGGCTGGATCGGTGCGAGGCCGCGGGCGCATAGCCGGCCAGACGCGGATCGCCCGCGAGCTGCTCCATCATCAGTTCAACAAAGCGGCTTTGGCGCGCGCCCAAGAGGTGACGGGCCTCGGCGACGGACGCGTGCCACGCCGGGAGGGGCGTCGCGGGCGTGCGCGTCGTTGCGGGGCCATTGTAGGCGGCGATGAGCGCCGCGTCCGGCAGCGCGCGCACGTCGGTGAAAAACGCCGTGAGCTCCTCCGGCGTGTATCGCGTTTTGCTCTTACGCAGCGTCGCCAAGATGCGGCCAGTTGTTGGTTTCATGATCTTGTTCCAATCGCCGCTTAATATCGTCAGCCACAAGAAACAGCGATTCTCGGATCGGGTTCGCCACTTGATTGTTGTTGAATGAGATCAGCCGATCAACGCCCGTCTCAGAGTCGCCCAGGACGGGCACCAACATAAAATTGCTCTCTTGGACGTAGGTCGGCGCCACATAGTGGGACTCGGGATCCCGAGGGGCGACGCCCGCGGGCAACGCCTCAATCGCTTGATCGAAATCGCCGCTGATCAAGCTTTGGAAAAACCGCTGCATCTGCGGATTGTGATTGTCGACGCGATTGACCACCGTCGCGCGTTTGAGGGGCGCAGGCCGGTTGCGTTGCCGTTCGTGCAACACCCGCCGCAAAAGGCGCACGCCGCGAAGCCCGTAGCGGTCAGGATGAAGCGGCGACACCAACATATCCGAATGATCGAGCGCCAGTTCCGAAATCAAGGAGACACTTGGGTTCGTGTCCATCACGATGTAGTCGTAGTAGGATCGGAAGCTCTGTAAGCTTGTGAAGAAGTTGCGGCTGGCGGCGGTCCGTGCGCCATCCCTCGTCATGAGGCAATACTTGGCAAGGTCAAATTGCCCGGGAATGATATCCAGCGACCCTTGCCCATCGGCGCCCGTCACCAGCTGTTGGCGGATCTCGGAGCGGGAGACAGGTGTTGTGCGGCTGTAGTCAAAGGTGCTCCACGACACCTCTGAGGCCCCTCCGACCTCGTGGAGCCCCGGTTCAAACAGACACATGGATGAGCGTCGCAAGCGCGCGAACGCATCAAGCATGTCCGATCCATAGAAGAACTGAGAGAGATTGTGTTGCGGATCCAAATCGATCAACAGCACGCGTTTATTAAATTCAGACGCAAAGATGCCGCTGAGATGAGCGGCTAACGTGGTTTTGCCAACACCACCTTTGAAGTTGGTGAACGCTATGACCGGCGCGGTGCGTCGATAGTGCGCTTGAATCCCAGTGACCAAGAGCTCCATCTGATCGTCAACCTCGTTCGGACGGTACGCGTATGTCAGGCGTCCGATACGGTGGCCCCACCATTGTGTGTACTCTTGATCGTCCAGATGGATTGGGATGATCGGGATCTGGTGATCGAGCGCAAACTGCAGCTCGTTCCGGACATAGGAACTCCTATACGAGTGCTCAGAATGAAGCACGACGAAGCAAAAGCTCTCCGCGATGCCATCTTGAATGCTGTCGAGTAAGTGGGCCCCCGCGTGCAATTGCTCGTTATCGAGCCAATAGTCGATGCCGAGCTGGTCAAGCTTATGGGCGATCGCCCGAGCGTGCGCGTCGTCTTCATGCGCGTAGGAAATGAAAACTGTTCTCGGCATCGTTGATGTCCCCGCCCGCCCAGAGCTGCTGAAGGTCTCGCCCCTGGCGCGCACGCGATCAACGCTCGAGCGCCGCGCACCTTAGTTAACAAGGATTACCGACCAGGCGGCGCGACACAATGTGCGCGTGCAGGGTCGTGCGCCTGTGCCGCATGACGGCGCGTCGTTTCGCGAGAATTCTCGATGACGGCAACCCAAGGACGCGTGTGGCGCCGGGGCGTGTGCGCTGTCGCCGATCCTGGCCCTGGATCCGGTGTGGGGAGGGGGCTACCTCGCGGGGCGGCGCCGGGGTAACGTTCTCCGCGCGCCGGTCGTGGGCGCTTCCGGCGCGCGGCGGCGCGTCTTTGCGCTCGGGTCCGTGTCTGGGCCGTGCGGCGCGCGCACGCAAATGGGATGAGGAAGAAGCATGGCGGTCGCGGTCAGCGTGGCGAACCTGAAGGGCGGGGTGGGCAAGTCCACCACGAGTATGATGTTGGCCGACGGCCTGGCTTCGCTCGGGCGCAAGGTGTTGGTGCTCGACCTCGATCCCCAAGGCAGCCTCTCATTCATGCTGCGCGGCAGCGACGAGATGGAGGAGATCGAGCGCGGGGCTGTCCGGAATCTGGGCGACGTGCTGTTTCCCGAAAGCCACCATCGCGAAGGATCGTTCAACGCGGCCATTGTCGAGAACGCGTCGCGCGTCACCGAAATCGACGACTATGGCGGGCGCGTGGACCTGATCCCCGCGTCGCCGCGCATGCGCTTCGACGAGCTGCGGTTTGAGGCGGCCGCCCAGGCCATCAGCAAGGATCCCGCACGCGCCGGTGAGGACATTGCGATGCGGCTGCGGGACTGCACAGACCCGATCCGCGCGGAATATGACTACTTCCTGTTTGATTGCGCGCCCAACTTCGCCTCGCTCGCCCAGGGCGCCATTTTGGCCAGCGAAGCGATTGTGATGCCGACGATCGCTGATCCGGTCGCGGTCTACGGCCTTCGGGCGTTCGACGTGCGCGGTCTTGATGAGCATTTGGCGTTGGAGGAGACGGTGCCGCGCCTGGTGGTCATCACGAAGTATGCGGTCAATCACGTGTCGATGCGCTACGCCGATTTGCTGCGGGAACTCTATCCGGTGCTCAATCCGGCCATCAAACAATCGGTGGCGATGATGCGCGCCAGCCAGGTCGAGGAGGCCGGGCGCCCCCGCACGCTCCGCGGCAAGTACGCCGATCTCGCGCAAGATGTGCGCAAGCTGGCGGGCTCGTTGGAGGCTTACATCGACAGCCGCTTGGGCGCGTCGCCGCGCGAACCGTCGCCGCTGGCGGGCTAGCGCGCGCTAGCCAACCGTCAGCGATCCCCGCAAACACGGCCACGCGCGGGTGAGCCAAGGGCCTTTGCCGGGGTCGCGCCATTTCACCCACCCCACGCGCGTGCGGTAGCGGCGCGTCGGCGCCGCCCCGCCGTCGGACGGCCCGCCCAGCAGCACTTCACCACCAAGGGAGCCGTCGGCGGGCGGCGCGCATTTCGGCGGCTCAAACACCCGCACTTGCGCCCAATCCCCAGCCCGCTTCATGACTTCCAAATCATAGTCGCCGCCGACGACGGAACCGAGCACCGGCGCGCTTTCGCTTGGTGAGGCCCGCAAGCGGTACGCGACCTCCCGGTCCCGGAAGACGAGGCCGCCTTCGCGCTCGATCGCGGTCGCCCAGGGCACGTAGTCGAGACGCTCGCCGCGCTCGAGGCCGCGGCGGGTCCACGCGACGCCGCCGGAAAAATCATCGGGCTCGCCCCAACGCACCAACAGCCAACCGCGGGGGCCTTGCTGCAGCACGACGAGCGCTTCGTCGCCGTCCACCAGCCGCAGCCAGGCGTCCGACCGCGGCGGCGCGGCGGTCCGGTTCGCGAGCAGATACGCCCGCCCGCGCACCAGCCACCCCCAATGGTCGCGGCCGGGATCGAGAAAGAGCGGGATCGCCGCGCTCGCCACCCGGCCGTTGATCGGCGCCAGATAGCCCACGCCCCAATCAGCGTAGGGATCTTGGATGGAGTAGCTCGCCGCGCCCAACAACGCGTCCGCGCCCGCGCTCTCCGCCGGCGGCAAGGAGCTCGGCGGCGGCGTCAGCGGCCCGATCGCAAACGGCGTCCCTCCGGCCCGCTCGGTGGCGGGCCCGAGGCTGCAGGCGCACAGGAGCGCCGCCGCGGCCGCCGCGAGAGCCGTCCGCACGCCGACGCTCGTCGGCGTCGGGCGGCCCGCACGACGGCGCGCCCGCTGGATGAGACCGTTCGCCGATGTCATACGCACGCCCCATGGTTGGATGAGGCCGCCGGCCGGCCAAACCTTCGCCTTCGCGGCGCTGTGAACCCCTGGATTGCCGGCGTTAGGCCCCCGAACACCCGCGTTGGCGTTTATACGGGGCGACGTCACGGGTGGCGAGTCCTCACCGCGGCGTCCCATACCGCGGTCGCCGCGACGCGTTCGGCTGCGCGCCTTGTCAAACCGGGGTCACGACGACACTTTACGAGCTTGCGCCGTCGCGAGAGACGCTTTCATGACCTGGTCCCCCACGAGCTGGCGCGCCAAGCCGGCGAAACACATCCCAGACGATTATCCTGATCCCGCCGCGTTGGACTCCGCGGTCGGTCGTTTGTCCGGCTACCCGCCTTTGGTGTTCGCCGGCGAGGTGAGGCGTCTCACGAAGCACTTGGCGTCCGTGGCGCGGGGCGACGCGATTGTGTTGCAGGGCGGCGATTGCGCGGAGAGCTTCGCTGAGTTTCACCCGGATTCCATCCGCGACACGTTCCGCGTGCTGATGCAGATGGCGGTCGTGCTCACCTTCGCGGCGGCCAAGCCGGTGGTGAAGATCGGCCGCATCGCCGGCCAGTTCGGCAAGCCGCGCTCGAGCCCCATCGAAACGCGCGACGGCGTCACGCTGCCGAGCTATCGCGGCGACAACATCAACGACATGGCCTTCACCACCGAGGCGCGCACGCCCGATCCCCAGCGCCTCATCCAAGCCTACAGCCAGTCGGCGGAGACCCTCAATTTGCTGCGCGCGTTTGCGCAGGGCGGCTACGCGGCGCTGTCCAACGTGCATCGCTGGACGCTTGAGTTTGTCGGCCAGAGCGATCAAGCGGCGCGCTATCGCGAACTTGCCGACCGGATCTCGGAGGCGCTGTCCTTTATGGCGGCGTGCCGCGTGACGGCCGACACCGCGCCGCAGCTCTCGGAGACCGACTTTTTCACGAGCCATGAAGCGCTGCTGCTGCCGTTTGAGGAGGCGTTGACGCGGGTCGATCCAATCACGGGCGACTGGTACGACACCTCAGCGCACTTCGTGTGGATCGGGCACCGCACGCGTCAGATCGACCACGCGCATGTGGAGTTCTTGCGGGGCGTGAAAAACCCCATCGGCCTCAAATGCGGCCCGGGCCTCGCCCCCGATGAGCTTTTGCGGTTGATCGACGCCCTCAACCCCGACAACGAACCGGGACGCTTGACCCTTATCGCGCGCTTTGGCGCGGACGGCGTCGCCGAGGGGCTGCCGCCTTTGATGCGCGCCGTCGCGCGGGAGGGCCGGTCGGTGGCGTGGCTGTCCGATCCGATGCACGGCAACACGTTCAAGGCCGCCACCGGCTTTAAGACCCGCGACGTTGAACGGATTTTCGCCGAGGTGCGGGCGTTCATCGCCATCGCGCGTGCCGAGGACGCGCACCCCGGCGGCGTGCACATTGAGATGACCGGGACGAACGTCACGGAATGCGTCGGCGGCGTGGGCGGCCTGACCGAGGCGGATCTCTCCTCTCGGTATCACACCCACTGCGATCCGCGGCTCAATGCCGACCAGGCGTTGGAGTTGGCGTTTCTCGTCGCCGAGTTGCTGCGCGACGATCGCGCGCAAAATCAGGGCGCTGCGGCGTAGCCGACGCCCCGCCGCCTCCGTCGCATCGCCGGAAGTGAGACCAGCGCGGTCGGGAGGCGGGGGTTGGCGGAACGCTACAGGTCTTTGAGCGCCGTCGACGGTTTCCAGCTCGCGGACGTCTTGGCGGCGATGGCGACTTTCTCGCCCGTACGCGGGTTGCGGCCTTCGCGCGCTTCGCGGTGCTTGGCGAGGAAGGTGCCGAAGCCGGCGATAGCGACTTGGTCGCCGTCCTTCAGCGTCTTCGTGACAACGTTGATCACGGCGTCGAGCGCGCCGCTTGCTTGGGTCTGAGTCAAGCCGGCCTCCGTGGCCACGGCTTTGATGAGCTCGGACTTGTTCATGAGCCCCTCCTTGTTCCGCCGACGCCTGGATTGGCGGCGGCTTCTGCGACGTGTCTCTGGTACGATTCGAGCCAGAAAGCGCAAGTCCATTGGCGCTGCTTAGCTTTTCGTCGCTTGGCCGACGATCCGGCGCCAGGCGGCCAAACGGGCCGTGAATCGTCACACTCCGTCCGTTTGGCCGTGAACGCAGCGTGAACAATGGCCCAAAATCGCTTCCTGCGCCTCAGATTCGCGGCGGATCCGCCGCATTGATGCAAAATTGGCGAAACAAATCTTGATGGCCGCTGCGCTTGCGTGTTGCACTGCACACATGCGTTTTTCCCCCACAACGCGGGCGGGGCGGCCGTGCGCGCGGGTGTGTGTCGCGGCGAAAAGGCGAAGCAATGACGCAAGTGCGGGCGGGTGTGATCGGAGCCGGCGTGTTCGGCGGCCACCACGCCTCGAAGTACGCCGCGCACCCCGATGTCGCTCTGGTGGGCGTGCATGACCCCGATGACGAGCGCGCGCGCGCGCTCGCCGGACGGTTCGACGTGGCGCTCTTTTATGATGTCGACGCCCTGATCGAGGCGGTGGACGTGGTCACCATCGCGAGCCCGGCGCGCACCCATGGCGCGCTGGCGCGCCAGGCGCTTCTCGCGGGCAAGCACGTGTTGGTGGAGAAACCGGTCGCGGCCACCGTGGCGGAAGCCGAAGCGGCGGTGGCCATTGCGGAGCGCGAGGGCTTGGTGCTGCAGGTCGGCCATCAAGAGCGTTTCGTGTTCGCGGCGATGGGCTTGCTGGACGTGGGCGAGCGGCCGCGGCGCGTGGTGGCGCGCCGGATGGGGCCCTTCAGTCAACGCGGCGCGGATGTCAGCGTGTCACTCGATTTGATGACCCATGACATTGATCTGGTGCGTCTGTTGGCGGGACGCGCCGACGCGGCGTCCGTCACGGCGGAGGCCACGATCGCGCAGTCGCAGACGCACGACCGCCTCGCGACGGAGATCCGTTTCGTCAACGGCTTCAGCGCCCAGCTTGAGGCGAGCCGCTTGGCGCCGGAGCGCGATCGGGTGATGCGCGTGGAGTACGACAGCGGCGCGGTCGAGGTTGATTTCGTCGCGAAGACGTTTGCGAACACGACCAGCCATCTGCTGAACCCCGATTTTCTCGACGACCCCAAGGCGCGCGACTCCCTTGGCGCGGGCGTCGAAGCGTTTGTGGCGGCCGTCCGTGACGGCGGCCCGCCTTTGGTGTCGGGCGCGGATGGTTTGGAAGCGGTGCGCTTGGCGCTGATGGCGGACGCCGCAGCCGAGCGCGCGGCCGCACCCGCTGACAATTGATGGACGCAGGCACGTTTGCGCGCGGCGAAGCGGGCGGCGATGATGAGCAGGAGAGTATGCATGGTTGATCTCGCCCCGGTTCCGGTGCACCCGCTGCCGTCGACGCCGCCGGCCCCGATCCCGTTCGTGGACCTGAAAGCGCAGCAGGCGCGCATTCGCGCTCGTGTGGAGGCGCGTTGGTCCCAAATTCTCGACCATGGGCGCTACATCCAAGGGCCTGAGGTCGAAGAGCTCGAGCAGGCCTTGTGCGCGGCGACGGGCGCGGCCGACGTGGTGGCCGTGGGCTCTGGCACGGACGCTTTGATCATGGGGCTGATGGCGTTGGGCGTCGGGGTGTCGGCGCGCGAGCCGATCAGCCGCACGGCGGAGACGAGCGAAGACGCGGTTTTCATTCCCGCGTTCACCTACAACGCCACCGCCAACGCCGTGTTGTTGGCCGGCGCCACCCCGGTTTTCGTCGACGTCGATCCCGACACGTTCAATATGGACCCGACGGACTTGGCGCGTCGGATCGCGGCGGTGCGCGCGGAAGGCCGGCTGACGCCGCGTGCGGTGATTCCGGTGGACCTCTATGGTTTGCCGGCGGACATCCCGGCCATAGAAGCCGCAGCAGATGGCCTCGCCATCTTGATCGACGGCGCCCAGAGCTTCGGCGGTCGCCTCGACGGCAAAGCCGTGGGCGGCCTCGGGCCGATGACCACCACGAGCTTCTATCCGGCCAAGGCGCTGGGCACCTATGGCGACGGCGGCGCGTTGTTTGTGAACGACGCCAATCTGGCGGCCGTGCTGCGGTCGATCCGGTGGCATGGCACCTGCGCGTGCAAGCAGGAATCGATCCGCGTCGGCTTCAACGGCCGGCTGGATTCCCTCAATTGCGCGGTGGTGACGGAGAAGCTCCGCATTTTCGGCGATGAGCTGGCGCGCCGGACGGAGATCGCGGCCATCTATGAGAACCGCTTGGAGGGCGTGGTGGATTTCCATCGCCCGCGGCCCGGCCAGGAAAGCGGCTATGGCCTTTTCACCATCGCGGTGCGTCATCGCGATCGCGTCGCCGCGGCGTTGAAGGCCGACGGCGTGCCGACGGCGGTCTATTATCGTCAGGCGTTGCATCATATGGGCGCGTTTGCGGCCTATGCGCCGGACGGCGGGCTGCCGGCGGCGGAGATGCTGGCGAGCCGGGTGCTGTCGCTGCCCATGCATCCGTATCTGAGCGACGCCCAGGCGCACTATGTGTGCGATCGCGTCACGGCGGCCGTGGGCTGAGCGACGACGGAGCGCCGATCCGCGCTTGGCCGCGCGCGACGGCGCGGCTAGCTAGGGCCTATGACGACGCCGATCACGGACACGCTGCGCATCGCGACCGCTCAATTGAACCCGACGGTGGGCGACATCGCGGGCAATGTGCAGAAGATCCGCGCCGCGCGGGCCGCCGCCGCCGCCCAGGGCGCGGACCTGGTGGTGACGCCGGAACTCTCCATCGTCGGCTACCCGCCGGAGGATCTCGTCCTCAAGCCCGCCTTTGTGGCGGACGCCATGGCCGCGGCCGAGGATCTCGCGCGCGACACCGCGGACGGCCCGGCCTTGATTGTCGGGTGTCCGTGGCGGCCCGAGGGGGATGACGACCCCAAACCCGTCAACGCTGTTTTGCTGCTCGACCAGGGGCGCGTTCACGCCGCGCGCTTCAAGCGCGCGCTGCCAAACTACGGCGTGTTTGACGAAAAGCGGGTGTTCCGTCCTGGACCGCCGACGGAGGTGGCGGAGATGCGCGGCCTCAGGCTCGGCCTGCCCGTGTGTGAGGACATTTGGTTTCCCGATGTTCCGCGGGCGTTGATGGCGGCGGGCGCTGAGCTCTTAGTCTGCATCAACGGCTCGCCTTGGCGACGCACGATCCAGCCAGAACGCGAGAGCGCCTTCAGGGCTTGGTTCGGGGCGGGCGAGGTCCCGCTCGTCTTCGTCAATCAGGTGGGCGGTCAAGATGAACTGGTGTTCGACGGCGCGTCGTTCAGCTGGGATCGCACAGGCCTGGTCCAGCAGCTGCCCGCCTTCGCCACGGAGCTCGACGTCGCGACGTGGCGGCGCGCCAGCGATGGCGTGTGGACGTGCGCTGAGGCGGCGCGCGTCGCGCGGCTGGAGACGGATGAGACCGTCTACCGCGCTGCGCTCGTCGCGGTGCGCGACTACGTGGAGAAGAATGGCTTCCCCGGCGTCGTGCTTGGTCTTTCCGGCGGGATCGACAGCGCGTTGACGGCGGCGATGGCGGTGGACGCGCTGGGGCCGGAGCGGGTGTGGTGCGTGATGCTCCCCAGCCGCTACACCAGCCAGGAGAGCTTGGACGACGCCGCGCACTGCGCGCGGCTCTTGGGGGCCAGGCTCGACACCATCCCGATCGAGGCGGCGGTCGGCGCCTTTGGCGGCATGCTCGACGGTCATGTGCAAACGCCCGGCGGCGCGGTGGCCCAGGAGAACATCCAGTCGCGGATCCGTGGGACGGCGCTGATGGCGCTCTCCAACGCCCATGGGCACATGCTCCTGACCACCGGCAACAAGTCCGAGATGGCGGTGGGGTACGCGACGCTCTACGGCGATATGAATGGCGGCTACAACGCCCTGAAAGATCTCTATAAAACGGAGGTGTTCGCCCTCGCGCGCTGGCGCAACGCCCATCGCCCCGACGGCCTGAAGGGCCCCGGGGGCGCCGTCATCCCGGAACGCGTCATCGCCAAAGCGCCCTCGGCCGAATTGCGCGCCGATCAAACCGATCAGGACAGCCTGCCGCCCTACGACGTGCTGGACGACATCCTCCGCGGCCTTGTCGATCGTGAGGAGGAGGTGGAGGCCGTCGTGGCGCGCGGCCATGATCCCGCGACGGTCGCGCGGATACAAAACCTGCTCTATCGCGCCGAGTATAAGCGCCGCCAAGCCCCGCCGGGCGCAAAGATCGGCGGCAAGAACTTTGGCCGCGACCGGCGCTACCCCCTCACAAACGGGTATCGCGATCACATTGACGTGTAATCCGCGGCGTTTGATCGCAGCGACTGGCGCCCTTCAAAATATTCAATCGCTTACGTCAAGCGCGCCTGGTATAAGTTCCGCGTCGATCAGAAGGATCGTGTGGGGAACAGCAATGAAATCATTCGTGATCGCAAGTCTGGCGGTCTTGGCGCTCGGGTGCGCCGCGACCGCTGAAGAACAGGCCGTGTTGTCCTTTGATCGTGCGATGCTCACGACACAAAGCGGGGCCGCCCATCTCATGAACGACGTGTACGACACAGTTCATGACGTCTGCGCCGCGGAGCATCGCCCCGGCGTCTACATGCGCGCCATGCGCGCGTGCATGCGTGACACCATGGCGCGCACAGTCGCCGCGATCAACGCGCCGACCTTGACGACGCTCTACATGGCGGAGCTGACGCCACGTCAACAACGGCGGTTTGCCCGTCGCATGCGCCGCTTGGCCCGCGCCTAACGGCCGCGTCAGCCGTCCGCCGCGCCTGAACCGCTTGGGATTGCGGCGGACACCACGCCATGGCGACGCCGATCTTTGACCTCCGCGATCAGGGCGCGCAGACGCGTTTGGATCGCGGAGGCGGGATCCATTTCCTCCGACACGAGGCCTTTCGCGCGCCGCCGCGATCGCCCGAAGATCACGCCTTCCACGCCAGCGGTCCGCGCTGCAGGGCCCGAGCGTGATGACCCGCGCCGTCGAAGGAGACGCCCATGAGCGCCTACACCATCGAGACCCTCGATCCCCGGGCCTACCTCTATGTCGACGCGGAATCGCCGCTTAACCCCGAAGCCATGGCGGCCGCGATCGGCCCGGGTTTCGCCCGGGTCCAAGCCGCGCTGGCGCAGGCGGGCGCCGCGCCCGTCGGCTGGCCGATGGTGCTCTACACCGTGATGGACCCGACGCGCATGGTGTTTCGTGTTGGGTTCTTCGTTGATGACGCCGGCGCCGCCGCGGCGACGGACGACGTTCATTTGGGCCACACCCCCGGCGGGCCGGCCGTGTGCTTCACCCACATCGGTCCGTACGACCAGCTTAGCGCCAGCTATGACGCCGTGATCGCGGCGCTCAAGCGCGACGGCCACGACGCCGGCATGCCGACGTGGGAGGTGTACGTGAACGACCCCGGCTCCACCGCGCCAGAGGACTTGCGCACGCAGATCTGCATGGTTTTGGGATCCCCCTGACGGTCCGATCCCCATGACATTGACCTGAGACGCTTTCGCGCGGCCGCGCCGTGTGGCATCACGCCTGCCCGCACCCTCCGCGAGACCCTGAAGCAGGCGAAGATCCGTCATGAGCATCACTGTTCGTTTCGCCCCGTCCCCAACGGGGCGGCTCCACGTGGGCAATCTGCGCACGGCGTTGATGAACCAGCTGTTTGCGCTGAAGGAGAACGGCCGCTTCGTTCTGCGCGTCGACGACACGGATCTGGAGCGATCGAAGGCGGAGTACGAGGCCGCGATCGAGGAGGATCTCGCGTGGCTCGGCTTCCGCGTGGATGTGAAGCACAAGCAGTCCGACCGGTTCGCCCTCTATGACGCCGCCGCCGCGGCGCTGAAGGACGCGGGACATCTTTATCCCTGTTACGAGACGGCCGAGGAGCTTGAGCGCAAACGCAAGCTCCAACGCGCGCAGGGCTTGCCGCCGGTGTACGACCGCGCGGCGCTCAACCTTTCCAAGGCCGACATCGCCGCGCTGGAGGCGGACGGCCGCAAGCCTCATTGGCGCTTCAAACTCAGCCATGAACGGGTGAGTTGGAGCGACCTGGTGCGTGGCGACAGCGCGGTGGAAACCAGCGCGCTGTCGGACCCGATCTTGGTGCGCGATGACGGCTCCTACCTCTACACGCTGCCAAGCTGCGTCGACGATCTGGAGATGAACGTCTCCCATGTGGTCCGCGGCGAGGACCATGTGACGAACTCTGGCGCGCAGATTGAGATCTTCGACGCGCTGCGCGCCACCGGCCTCGCTGGCGAGACGCCGCAATTCGCGCACACGCCGCTGCTGGTCGGCGCGAATGGCGAGAAGCTGTCAAAGCGCCTGGGATCGCTGGCGGTGGCCGACTTCCGCGAGCAGGGGCTCGAGCCTTTGGCGCTGTCGTCCTTGCTTGCGAAGATTGGCACGTCTGATCCGGTCGAGGCGCGGCGGGACTGGGCGACGCTCGCGGCGGAGTTCGATTTCGCCAAGATTGGGCGCGCCCCGGCGCGCTTTGACGAGGCGGAGCTCAAGCGCCTGAACGCGCAGCTGTTGCACGCCATGCCGTTTGAGGAGGCGGGGCCGCGGCTCCAAGCGTTGGGCGTGACCGGCGGCGAGGCGTTTTGGCGCGCGGTGCGCGCCAATGTGGAGGTGCTGTCGGACACGCGGGCCTGGTGGCGGGTGGTCGACGGCCCGATCGAGCCGGTGATTGAAGACGCGGGCTTCGTGGCGGCCGCGGCGGATTTGACGCCCGCTGGGCCCTATGACGGCGCGAGCTGGGGCGTGTTTATCGAACGCGTCAAAACGGAGACGGGCGCCAAAGGCAAGAAACTCTTCATGCCGCTGCGCTTGGCCCTCACGGGCCAGCGCCATGGCCCGGAAATGGATCAGCTGTTCGCGCTGATCGGTCCCGACAAAGCCAAACGGCGTTTGCAAGGCGAGACCGTTTAGGTTCCCGCGCGGCGGTCTCACGCGCCTCGGCGCGCGCGGCTAGTTTTGGCCGATCACCTGTGGCGGCGGCGCGACGGCCGGCGCGGGCGGCGCCGGGGGCTCAGGCATCGGGGCGACCAAATGCGCGGAGACGCAGCCGCCCTCTGACGGCGCGGCGCCCGCCGCCGCGCTGATGGGAACCGCGGCGTCCGGCTGAGAGAGCGCAAACAGCGCCCGAGTGCGCAAATCCAAATAGCTGGGCCGTTCGCCGCCATAGACGCCCAGATCCGCTTCCCCGCGGCAGTTGTAGCTGTTGACGTGCCAGGCCTGGGCGTTCGGGTCGCCGGTGCTCTGGCGCACCACCATCGCGCGCGCCGCGTAAGAGCCGAGGCTCACCGTGTGGGGCCAGGCCGGCGCGTCCGGCACAAGCACGAAGACGACATCCTGGCGCAGTTCGGGGTCAAAGGCCGAGAATTCTAAGGCCAGGATCGGCCCGTTGGGGCTCTTGATCGTTTCTTTGAACGCCGCCACCCCCGTGTCGTTCGTCCAACGCAGCCAGCGCGCGATGAACACGTCCCGTTCCCGAAGGAACGCCTCCTCATCCCCGAGCGCCGCGTAGGCGCTCATGAGCGCCCAGCTCATCGGCGGCACGAACGCCCCAGGGTCGGCGTCGCGCAGGGTGGTGAGGTAGCTGGCCGCGGCGGCTGGATCGCCGAGGGCCGCGCTGGCCACGCCCGCGATGAAATAGGCCTGAAAGGTCTGGGGCGCGGGCGCGCACGCCGCGGCCACGCGGGCGCCGGCGCGGCGGGCCTCCTCCAAGTCGGCGCGCTCCACGGCGGCGTCCACCCGGCGCGTTTGCACCGAGACGAACGTCTCCGTGCACACATCTTGAGCGCTGGCGGCGTCGCCGACGATCGCCGCGGCGAACGCGCACGCCGCCCCTGCGGTCGCCAGTGCTGTGGTGATGGTGTTTGCGTTCACATCCTCGCCCTTGGCTCACCCATGTCCGGAGGGGAGTTGTCGGCCATCCAGCGGCGGAAGGTCAAACGCTCTCAAGGAGCATCCCGCACGCGGCGAGAGCGTCCTCAGCCGTGTGCGCCCGTTGCGCCAAGGCGGTGAGGTCCGACGGCGCGAATCCCTCCGCAATCATGTGGGCGATAAGCGCGAAGAACGGGTCCCAATAGCCGTCGTCGTCGAGGAACACGATGGGTTTCGTGCGCCCGAGCAAACCCAGCCGCGCCAGAGAGAGCATCTCCACAGCCTCCTCCAGCGTGCCGAGCCCGCCGGGCAAGACCACAAAAGCGTCCGCAAGCCGCGCCATCGCCGCTTTGCGGTCGGCCAGCGCGTCGACCTCGATCAGATGAACCGCAGGGTCGACCGTCTCGCGGCCGATCAAGCAGGTGGGATAGACCCCCAGCACCGGGCCGCCGGCGTCGCGGGCGCCTTCGGCGGCTGCGGCCATCAGCCCTCCAGCCCCGCCGCCATAGACCAAACGGGCCCCTGCGCGCGCCACGTCGCCGCCCAAAGCGCGTGCAAGTATGGTGCGGTGCGGCGCTCGCCCGGCGGCGGCTCCGGCGAACACGGCGATCGTCTTGGTTTCGGCCATGTCGTGTCTAGGGTTGGTTGGTGATGGGCGGTTGTTGCCACAGATTCGCGTCGCCTTTAAATTACCGGAAGCCGGGCTGGTCGGCGACCCATGCCCAAGGGAGGCCGCATCGCCATGGAAGATCGCCGCGCGCTCGTCATCGCCTTTTTCGTCGCGGTCGCTTTGCTTGCGGGCGGGGCGGCGACGTATCTGATGCGGGGCGATGTGGATCGGCCGCCCAGCTCCCGCACGGTGACCGAATTGGGCCCGGTGGAGCGAATCGAAGAGCGCCCGGTGGAGCGTGTCGACGCCGCGCCGGAGGCCCCGGCGGTCGAGGAGCCGCCGGCGGTGGAGCCGGAACCGGCGACGCCGGTGCGAATCGCGCCGCCAAGTTTTGATATCGTGCGCGTCGATCCCAGCGGCGCCGCCACGATCGCGGGCCGCGGCGCCAGCGGCGCGACGGCGATTGTGCTCGCCGACGGCGAGCCCCTGTCCGAGGTCCGGATCGACGCCGGCGGCGAATGGGTGGTGGTGCTGACGGACCCGTTGCCCGCGGGCGCGGTGGAGCTGTCGCTCCTGATGCGGTTGCCGACGGGTCAGGAAATCCGTTCCGAGCAGGTGGTGATCGTCTCGGTCCCCGAAAGCCGCGACAGCAAACCCCTCGTCGTTCTGGGGAGCCCCGGCGGAGCCAGCCGGATCTTGCAGTCGCCCTTGTCGGATTCCGGCCAGCCCTTGGCGCTGTTGGCCATCGATTATGACGACGCCGGGGGCGTGATCTTTTCCGGCCGCGCGGAACCGGACACGCGCGTGCGGGTGCTGGCCGATCGCGTGCAGCTGGGCGAAGCGCGGGTGGACGGCAACGGCGCGTGGTCGTTGGTGGCGGGATCGTCGCTGGCGCCGGGCGTCTATGATCTTCAAATCGACCAGCTTGACGGTCTGGGCCGGGTGACAGCCGTGATTGTCGCGCCCTTCGAGCGCGCCGCGCCGGAGGCGTTGGCCGAAATCGGACCGCGCACGGTGGTTGTTCAGCCCGGCAACTCGCTGTGGCGGCTCGCGCGGCGGCTCTATGGCTCCGGCTGGCAATACACGGTGATCTACGCCGCGAATGAGACCCAAATCCGCGACCCCAATCTGATTTATCCGGGCCAGGTGTTCGAAGCCCCGGACGTCGACGGCGACCCCGATCGCGGCTGACGCGCGCCCCCGCGTGGGATGCGGTTGGGCGCCCGGCCCGCCCCCGCGCGGGGTTCGGTTGGGCGCCTGGCGCGCCGGGGATGTTCGGTTGGGGAGCGTGACTGGCGCTGCGCGTCCGGCCGCTCTATCTCCCGGACATGACTGACGCTTCCGCTTCGCCGCTCGCCCCCGCCGCCCCCCGATCCGCGCCGCCGGCCGGCGCCGCGCAGCCTTCTCCCGAGGCGGACACGCGTTTTGAGGACGTCGCCGCGGGTCGCGCCACTTTGGGGCGCGCGGTCAGCCGCTTGTTCGCAATCCTCGCCCGTCCGGACTTGCGGCATTGGCGGCCGTGGATCGCGATGGCGATTGTGATCACCGTTATCTCGAAGGCGCTCTCGGTGGCGGGTCCGTTTTTTCTGGGCGAGGCGATCAATCGCCTGGAGGCCGAGGGGCTCGCCGCGCTGAGCGCGTTTGCGACGCTGGCGTTGGTCTTCGTGGCCGCACGCTTCGCCTCAGCGGCGTTGCCTTATCTCCGCGACGCGTTTTTCACGCCCGTGACCCAAGACGCCATGCGGGTCATCGCCGTCGACGCGTTCGCTTACGCCAACAATCTGCCGTTGCAATTCCATGTGAAACGCCGGGCCGGCGCGCTCCAACGCATCATCGAGCGGGGCGCGGGGTCGATGGAGTATCTGCTGCGCTTCCTCGGCTTCAACATCGGGCCGACCCTGGTTGAGCTGGCGTTGGCGGCGATCGCGCTGACGGCGGCGTTTGGTTGGCGGTTCGCGTTTATCGCCGTCGCGACGGTGGCCGTGTTCGCGGCGTTCACCATCCGGGTGACGGAGTGGCGCGCCCGGCAGCGGCGGGTGCTCAACCGAGCCGATACGGAGCTGCGGGCGCGGGCGGTGGACGCGCTGACCAACTTCGAGACCGTGAAGGCGTTTGGCGCGGAAGACCGCGAAGCGCTGCGCTACGACCAGGCGACGCGCGACTACAACACGCTGGTCGTGCGGCTGTCCCGCTCCTTGGCGGGTCTCAATGTCGGTCAAGAATTCATCATGCACGCGGGCCTCGGCGCGGCGATCCTGACGGCCGGCGCGGGTGTGGCGATGGGCGCGCTCGACGGCGTCGGCGACGTGACCACGGTCATGCTGATGCTGCTGAGCTTGTATCGGCCGATGAACATCCTGGGGTGGGCGTGGCGGGAGATCCGCCAGGGCGTCGTGGACATGGAGACGCTGTTCGGCCTGCTCGAGGTGCCGCGGGATGTTGAGGACGCCCCAGACGCGCGCCCGTTCGTCCGCAAGAGCGGCTCGGTGCGTTTTGAGAGCGTGCGCTTCGCCCATGAAGGCCGCGCCGCGGGGCTCGACGATGTGAGTTTTGAGGCGCCGGCGGGCGGGTTCACCGGCGTTGTCGGCCCAAGCGGGGCGGGCAAGTCGACGCTCTTGAAGCTGTTGTTTCGCTTCTATGACCCGGCTGACGGCCGGGTGGTGATCGACGGCGTCGATGTTCGGGACGTCACGCAGCAGAGCTTGCGCGAGGCGTTGGGCCTGGTGCCGCAGGACGTCGTGCTCTTCAACGACACGCTGCGTTACAACATCGCCTATGGCCGCCCGGACGCGGACGACGCGGCGATCATGAACGCCGCCCGGCGCGCCCAACTGGGCGAACTGATTGATTCCTTGCCTGAGGGGCTCGCCACCCGCGTGGGCGAGCGAGGGTTGAAGCTCTCCGGCGGCGAACGCCAGAGGGTGGGCGTGGCCCGGGCGATCCTCAAGGATCCGTGCATTCTCGTGCTCGACGAAGCGACGTCGTCGCTCGACAGCAAGACCGAGCAGGATGTTCAAGCGGCGTTGGCGGAGGCCGCGCGCGGACGCACGACCATCGCCGTGGCCCACCGCCTCTCGACGATTGCAAACGCGGACCGCATCATCGTGCTCGATCAAGGGCGGGTGGTGGAGGAGGGCGACCACGCTTCTCTTCTCGCGCGCGGCGGTCTTTACGCGCGCATGTGGGCGCGCCAAGCGGCGGCGGATGAGCCGGAGGCGGCGAAGGCGGCGTTCGAGGAGGCGCCCACGCTGGCGCCGGCGGGGTCGCTCCGCTAGAGCTGTGGCGTTAAGGTCGCGTCGAGGTTCGCCACAGCGGGCCCGCCGTCCATCAATGGCGTGCGCCCGCGCGCAGTGAGGGGCCCATGGACAGCGCTCTGGCCGCGCTCGCCCGGTTTCGTGACCGGATGCGCTACGCTTGGCCGCAAAATTGGCCATTGTCCGCCGCGGCCGCGGCGCTTCTGGTGTTGGGCTACGCGACCTTGGGCGGCCCAGATCCGGCGGGGGCCGGTCTGGCGTCGGCATGGCTTTTTTTGGCGGGCGTTGCGCTGCTGATGGTGAAGGGCCAGGCGACCGTGCAGGCCATGACCGAGGTCGGCGTCGCGGCGGGGTTGTTCGGGTTCGTTGTTCTGGTCGGGCTGTTTCAGCTGACGCCGGGAGGGCCCGGCTTGGCGCATCCCTTGTGGGCGTTGGTCGACGCGCCGGGCGCCGTGACGCTCGACCGCGGCGCCACGGTGCGCGAGGTGTTGAAGCTGCTCGGCCTGGCGGCTGCGTTTCTCTGCGGAACGGTGATCGGCCGCAATGACCGTCGCGCGCGTCTGTTTTTCACGCTGACGCTGTGGGGCGGGACCGCCTTTGCGGCGTTGGTCCTCGTTCAAGGCGCGCTCGGAAGCGAAGGCGTCGCGTCTTCGGGGGACGCCGCGGCGCTTCTGTTCTCCGTGACTGCGGTGTTGGGCTATGCGCGGGTGCTGCAGGCCGTGCGCGAAGCGTTTGACCGACAACTCGGCGTCACGGCTTTCGCGCGCGCCGCGGGGCTCGGCGTGGTCGCGACGCTGGTGGCGGGCGCGGCGGCGGTGGCGCAGGACGATGTGGTGGGGCGTGTGGGGTTGGCCGCGGTCATGCTGGGGCTCACGGCGTGGGAGTGCCGTGCGGCGCGGGGCCGTTACGGTTGGGCGGTGACCGCCATGGCCGTCACGGGCGTCGCGTTCGCGGCGACGATGTTCGGCCATGTGGCGCTGTTGAGCGCCGCCTTCAGCGACCCTGAGCGGCTGGCGGGTCTGGCGGCCCATGGGCGCGCGATCGGGGCGGCGCCTGTCTTCGGCTATGGCTTTGGCGCGTTTGGGGTCGAAAACAGCCTGATCGAGACGGCGCAGAACTGGACGGCCCTCGACGGCGATCTCACCGCGCACAGCCTTTATGTGCAATGGCTGGTGGAGGCGGGCGTGCTGGCCACCCTTGCGATGGGCGGCTGCGTGGGCGTGCTGATGACCTTGGCGGCGCGCGCGGCGGAATGGCGCAAACGCATGCGGAGCTGGTTGCGCGCGGTGGTTGTGGTCAGCGCGTGGACGCTGCTTGATGGGGTCGCCAGCGATGGGCTTCAGGGCATGCCGGTGGCGCTGCTGTGGACTGTGCTTTTGGGCGTGGCTGCGGGGCTGGCGGTGACCAAAACCGCAACCGCTCGGCGCATGTGACGCCTGCGGCGTTTCGCGCTCGCGATCACTCGTAAGGAATGTCGGCCCGATCGAGGGCGCGTGCGAACGCCTCGCGCGCGGGACCCGGCGGCGTGTCGGCGAGCAGGCCGCGGGCCCACTGTTCATCTTCCCGCGACGCGCCAAGCGCGGCGACCTGGCGCATGCCGGCGCGCTGCAGACTGCGATCCAAATCGTCCCAATACCCGAGGACGAACGCCAGACGCCGCCGCCGCAGTTCCGGCCCGCCGAAGGTGGCCACCAAGAAGGAGGTCTGCAGCGCCTCCAGCGCGGAGTCATCGGCGAAACCGGCCCGCGCGGCGCGGGCTTCCGCCAAAAGCGCCCAGACCGACGCGCGCGCCGGCGAGCCCTGAAGCGCGGAGACAAGACGCCGCTCCGCGCGATCGTAGTCCGGCTCGGCGCCCAACAGGGTGACGCGCGCCGTCGCCACACTGAGCCCTGAGGTGTTCAGCCCGCCGCGCAAGCGCGCACGGGCGGTCGCCAAAAACGCCGCTTTGGTCTCTTCGTCGGTGGCGGCCTCCGCCGCCGTAATGGCGCGATCGGCAACGAGCGCGCGCCCATCCGCGTGCGCGATCAGCAGCGCCGCCACGCCGGTGAGGAAAAAACAAGCCGCCGCCAGGCGCGCAAGCACCCGGCGCGTCAGCCCAGCGGGCCGCTCCTCCGTTGGCGGCAGCAAATCAACCACAACGTCCCCCAGATCGCGTCAGACGCGCTCGCAGCGCGACACCACGCGTGGGGCACACTACAGCACGGCGCGCGCCGCTAAAACTGCATCGACTGCGTGATCACTTCGTCAAAGTTTCCCTGGTGAGATGACCCTTCGTCGCAGGGGCGGGCCGCGTCGCGCGCGCGATGGTCCTTCATGCGGGAGGCTGGTGTGCGAGCGTCATCATCTGGTCGTGCCAAGATCCCGGAGCCTGACGCGCTCGAGGACGCGAACGCCGTCGCTGACGAGGCGCCCGCCGCGGCGCCTGAGGGAGCCGCGCCCCGCGAAGCCGCCTTTGCGGACGTCGGCGGTGAGGGCGACAATGACGGGGAGACCTCCCCGATTCACGCGCTCCTGGCTTCCGCCGTCAGCGCGCTCGAGGAGCCGGCGGAGGAGGAGCGCTGGCCGCCGGGCGTGGGTGTTTTGTTTGCGGTGGTGGTGTGCGGCGCGTTTTGGTGGGCGGTGATCGCAGCGTTTGTCGGCGCGTGGCCCAAAGGCGGGTGACGCGCCGCGCGGCGCCTCTCTTGTCTTCCGTTCCGGCGTTGCGAATATGTGCTAAGC
Organism: uncultured Caulobacterales bacterium; assembly: GCA_964526675.1. Classification (GTDB taxonomy): domain Bacteria; phylum Pseudomonadota; class Alphaproteobacteria; order Caulobacterales; family Maricaulaceae; genus CAZADA01. The sequence continues at coordinate 21,079 of CAZGLY010000009.1, read as the reverse complement.
GTTTCGCATGTGCTTATTCGAAATTTGGGGACGGTGATGATCGGTGCGATCGCACGCTCATTCCGGCCGCGCGCTCCTGCTGCTGGTCCTGGTCAATTGGTGTTCGCTGTCGGCGACGTTCATGGGTGCCGTGAGCTCCTTGTCGCTCTTTTGGACGGCGTTGTTCAGGACGTGGCCGCCACCCGCGCGGAGGGAAACGGCGACGTTCGAAGTGTTGTGGTGTTCCTCGGCGACTATGTGGACCGCGGTCCGGATTCCGCCGGCGTGTTGGACGAGCTGATTGCGCTTCAAAGCCAGTTCGACGACATCCGGTTCCTGCGCGGCAACCACGAAGACACCATGTTGGAGTTTCTCGACGACGCCAGCGCGGGCGCTCGGTGGTGCGCTTTCGGCGGTGATGCGACGATGAAGTCCTACGGCGTCACCGCGCCCGCCGCGGAGGCCGGCGGGCAGGCGTGGGAGCGCGCGCGTAAGGAGTTCGCCGACGCCGTCCCGGACGCGCATGTGACCTTTTTGCGCGACTTGTCCTACATCACGACGAACGGCGATTACGCGTTCGTCCACGCGGGCGTGCGGCCGGGCGTGCTGCTGGCGGAGCAATCCCAGGACGACCTGCTGTGGATCCGCGATGAATTCCTCGATGACGATTCGCGTCTCGAAAAGGTGATTGTGCATGGCCACACGCCGGAGCCGGAGCCGTTTCACAGCTTCCGGCGCATCGGCGTGGACACCGGGGCGTACGCCAGCGGCGTGCTGACCGCGGTTCGGCTTTACGGCCAAACCGTGAGTTTCCTGCAGTCCACAATCCGATGAGGACAGGCGATCGGGCGTCTCGTTAGAGGTCCCGCCAACGGATCGTCATGCCCAACGCGTCCGCCAGCTCCTCCCAATAGGCGCGCAGCCGGCCGCGTTGGAGGTCTTCCCAGCGGCCGCGGGGGATCAAGCGCACTTCCAGGCGCACGCCACGCAGCGTGTCGCCAAACCGCTCCTCCAACGCGCGGGCGGCGTCGTCCGGCGTCGGCATGTCCTCCGGCAACACGCCGGCGCCGCCGCCGTAAACCGAAAACACATCGGAATTCTGAAGCATGTCGGAGACCAGCAGGACGCGTCGGCGCGGCACGCCGCGGGCGAACGCCTCGGTTTGGGCTTGCCGGGCCAGCGCCTCCAAAATGGGACTGGAGGGCGCCTGGCGGGGTTGGACCAAGTCGGCCAGCGCCCGTTCGAGGGGAACGTCAAACGAGCTCTCGTACTTTTCCTGGACCAAGCGGGGGTTGGTGTAGAGAGGGTTCACCTGGTCGGGACGGCCGGGATTGCACAGAGAGATTTCGCCGCGGGGGTCGTAACGGCCGGCGTCGTCAAGGGCCGCAATGGTGATCCGCTCGCCCAAATCGAGCCGGTCTTTCGCGCGCAGGATCGCGTCGGAGATCAACTGCGTTTGCTGCGCGGAGTAGCTGTCGGTTTTGTCGACGATGATGACGGTGTGCGGCGGGGGCGTCTCGTCCACGTCGAGGATCGGGCACAGCGTCCGTTCATCATAGGCCTTGGGACGCAGCGCGTGGAGCGTGTAGGCGATGGCGCCGATCACGCCCGCCACCACCAGGATGTTGATGATCGCCAGCCGGCGCAGGCGTTGTTCGCGGCGACGGCTCATCGCGGCCCCCCTCCGTCGTCAGCGGGCGCAACTTTAGGACCGTGGGGCCCCAGAACCCGGAAGTCCGGACCCATGTCTTGAAGCGCAAACTCCGCCAGCAATTCTTCAAGCGGCGTTTCGAGCAAATATCGATAGGTGCCGACCTTGTCATCGAGCGCTTTGTAGAGTTTCACCCGCTCATTGGTGGTGATGCGGACATTTTCGCCTTCATCTTTCTGCAGAAACGCATTGAGATCGTCCACCAAGTCTTCGTAGCTGTCGTAATAGTCCATCAGCGCGTCACGAAGGTCTTCACGGGACTTCTCCAGCTGGCGCGCGGCGTCGCTGAGGCCGGGGAAGGGCGCGTCGGAGCGCCGGCCTTCGAAGGCGGCCAACGCCGCGATCGCCATGCCCAAAGCGAACAACACCACCGCGTCCAACGACAAGAGATTGAGCGGCCGGCACGCGGCGTTGGCCGCAGCGGCGTTCAAATCGGTGCCCAGCGGCGGCTGCAGCACCGACGCGCACCATTCGCCGAGACCCGGCAGGATGGGCCGCACGCCTTCAATCACGATGGAGTCGATGTTCACGACGGACTGAAGGTCGATGAGATTGCGATAGTGCGCGGCCGACAAGTTGATCGCGAACACGACGGTGAGGCCGACCGCGATGGCGAGGAAGCCCATCATCTTCTTCGGCCAATGGTACCGCAAAGGCGCGGTGATGTGGCGCAAGCCCCAAAAGCCGATGATGAAATAGCTCACCGCCACGTTCGCCAGCGACACCGCCGCGGCTTGGAACAACCCGCCGAGGATCCCGAAATCGCTGCTGACCCCGAAAAAATACGCGTTCGCGGCGCTTTCAAACACGATCAGCAGCGCGATCAACGAGAGGTTGAACAGCCGCACCGGCGGATGGTCGGTCACATAATGGACGCCCATGTGCAGGCGCTGATCACTGCGGATCGGCTTGCCGCGCGGCGGTTCCGCCCCGCCCGTGCGGCGAAACCGATAAAGACTCAGATACGCGCGCACGGCGTAATCCGCCCGCAGCACGACGTCGTCGAACTCCGGCGTCGGACGTTTGGCAAAGTAGTCCAAGGCCGTGCTCAGATCCGGCCGCGTGCTCGTGTCCGCCATAAGCTCCCCCAAAACCCCGCCCACGATAACCAACCGCGGCGCGCGGGTCTGCCCCTTTCACCACGCCGCGGGGGCGCTTCAGCGGGTGTGGCTTTTGTGCGGCTATGCGGCGTCTTCATCAACGCAAACCGACGCTGGCGTCACAGCGGCGAACGGTTGCACGTCGGTGAGATCCCAGGTCTGCGTCCAAGGCCCCGCGTCGTTGGGGACGCCCGCCGGCGCGGCGGCGATGACGGTCGCGCCGGACTGCGCCGCGATGCGCGCCAGCAGTGCCGGCGTGTCGTCAAGCCCATAGAGCGCCGGCTCCGCCACCAAAATGACGCGTGCGCCGCCCGCCACCGCCCGCGCCAACCGCAAGCGGGCGTCTGCAAAGGCGTCCGGCGCGGCGCGAACCGGTTCGATCCGTTGATCGGGCGGGTAGTCGTCGGGCTCGAGCCCGCACCAGCGCAAGGCGTCCTCCAGGGACGGGCCGCGATCGTCCCGCCCGCGCGCCAGCGTGAGATTGCGGCGCACGCTCGCCCGCAGCAGGGGGGCGGACGGCGCGCTGAGCGCCACCCGGCGCGCGCGGACGTTGGGGCGCAACGCGCCCAAGGGGCGGTCGTTGAGATGGAGCGTCGTGTCCGCCGTCGCGAGGGCTTCGACGACGGCGCAACTCGCGCCCGGCGCTCCTGCATGCACACGCACCACGTCGCCCGGTCCGGCGGCGGGGCGGCTGGGTGATGAGGGATGAAGCGCAACCGTGACCGGTCCGCTGGGCCATCCCCGGTCGCTTGGTCCGGTGGGACGCGCCGCTTCCGCCTCCGCCTCAAGACGCTGAAACCGTCGACGCGCGGCCGAGAAGCCGGCGTGGGCGTCAACACCCTTCGCCAACGCCGCCAGTCCACCGCCGAGCAGCACAAACGCGAACACAATCCCGGTCCAGTCCGCCGCGGCGCGCGGTCCGTCGCCGGAGGCGGTCAAGGTGACGCTCACCAAGCCCACGCCGAGCGCTGTGGCCGCGGCGGGGACGATGAGCGCGCCGCCCGCCCAACTGCGCCGCCGCACCGCCGCCTCGCTGAGCCGGGCGCTGCGCGCGTCTAACCGCTTGGCCTCCCGCGCTTTCGGATCGAAGCGGGCGAGCGCGCCGGCGGCCACCGCAATGTCGCCCGCCAGGCCCGACACCCGCCCGCGCTCCCGGCGAAGCGTCTCGGTCGCGGCGTAGAGGGCCGGCGCGGCCACGCCCATAATCACAAAGCTGAGCCCCGCCACCGCAAGGCCGACGGCGGCCACGCGGGGCCCGCCGATCAGCGCCAGCGCGCCCAAACCGCCAGCCACAAAAGCCACTCCAGCGGCGGCGTCGCAGAGGCCCACGGCGACCCAATCGCGAACGGCGTTCACGTCCGCGCCCATGCGGGCGGCGATCACGCCCAACCGCCGTGGCGCGCCGGCGCCGGCCACATCGACAGCGTGCGCGGCGAGACGCCGGCGCAAATGCGCCGCCAACCGCATGCCAAAGGCCTCGGCGGCGACCCCCCGCATCCAAGCCAGCAGGCCCGCGGCAAGTCCAGCGCCGGCCAGCGCGCCCGCCAGCCACGCCGGGTCGCCGTCGCCGGCCGCGTTTCGGGAAAGAGCGCGCAGCAAAAGGGCCGCGGCCACCAAGGCCGCGGCCTCGGTGGCCGCCAGCACCAACAAACCGGCGAAGCCCGCCCGCCAGTCGCGCGCGAAGACGGGCGGGATCACGCCGCCACGACTTCCCGCGCGCTCTCGCCGGGCTGCGCGCCCGTGGATCGGGCCTGACGCGCCGCCACAGCCGCTTGCAACCAGGTCGTCGCCAAAGTCGGGTCTTGGAGCGCTTCCAAATCGCGGCACGCCATGCCCGCGGCCCGGGCGGCTTCGCCCGCGGCCAAAGGCGAGGCGGACACGCGCCCGCCCAAGCCCAACACCGAGACGCCCGCGTTCTGGAGCCATTGCACGCCGGCCAGGGCCGATGTGGCGCTTTCCGCGGCGTAGACATAACCGTCCACGAGGTTGGTCATCAGGTCGGAGCGGATCAGCCGCGCCGTCTCCGGCTGCAGGACGCCGTCGGCGATTTCCAGGAGAATGATCTCGCTTTGATCGGCGATCAGCTGCCCCACCAACGTCCGGGCCACGCGCTCGATCTGGCTGGCCGACGCCTTGTAGGTCGAAGCGAGGCCCGCGTCCGTGAAGTCGTACGCTTGCAACGCGCCGGCGTCGCGGAACGACCACAAGTCCCCGCCGGAGCCCGTGCCGGTCAGCTTCGCCGCGCCGACCCGCAAGCCGGCGGTGCTGAACGCGCGCGCCAAGCAGGCCACGGTTGTTGTTTTGCCCGCGTTCATGGAGCCGCCGACGACGGCGATGACGGGCGGGCGATCCTTGATCGGCCGCTCAGGCAGAGCGAATTGCGCGATGTTCACCGGCGCGCCGTCTTCATTGACGAACAGGCCTTCCGGTTCAATACGGCTTGGCTCGTCGATTTCGGCGAACTTGCTCAGCATCACGCCGGCCAGGCCGCCGGCGGCGACCAAATCGCACGCTCCCAAGTCCTTTGGGATCTCTGCTTCGAATTGGTCCGGGGCGTATCGGTTGCCGTAGGCGACAATCACCTTGTCGCCGAGAAAAAGGCTGGCTTTGCGGCCGTTCGGCAACTCCAAACGCTTGTGATGATTGATCTCGACCACACGCGCCAAGACCAGGTCGCCAGGCCGAGGCGTCATGCCACGGCCACCGAGACGAGCCAACGCGCCCTCCTCGACATTGCGGGTCGTGAACGCCCGCTTCGCGTTCGCGCGTCTCACCGAGTCCAGAGCGAGATGCATCATTCAGTTCTCCCACCTTCCGGGCGTGTTCGCCGTCACTTGGTCAGCCCGCACACAACGCCTGACGCGTGCGGCGTATTCCAGGCAGACTACGGCTTATTTTGTGGCGCTGGTGTGTTCGTCCGTCTGCGTTGCTTTCAGCGCACCGATATCAGCCCCCGAACACGACGCGAACCTCAATCAATTTGTGCAGCATCCACGGCCCCTTGGGGCCAAGCGCGGCGCCGGCGCCACACCATCGGAGCAATTGTCGGCGGCGGCGGCGCAGGCGACAGATGGCGTCGGCGTGACCGGCGCCGCGAATTGCAGAGGCGGGCCTGGGCAGCAACCCCGCGGCCTGGCATCGTCGCACCACCAGCTGCGGGGCGGACCACCACGACGGCGCTTGCGCGTGGTCGGCTCGCGCCCGTCGCGCGTGTCGCGCTGGACATCGACCAGGAGGCCCCATGACCGTCGCCGCCGCCCAGACCGCCCGTTCGGGCGCGACGTACCGCGCTTATGTGCTGGTCATGCTGATCGTGGTGTACACGTTCAACTTTCTCGATCGGCAGATCATTGGGATTCTGGCGGTTCCGATCCAACAGGATTTGAATCTCACCGACACCCAGCTGAGTCTGATGGGCGGCTTGGCCTTCGCCATCCTCTACTCGACGCTTGGCGTGCCGATCGCGTGGCTGGCGGACCGTTTTAGCCGGGTGTGGATCATGACCGGCGCGCTGACGGTGTGGAGCGCCATGACCGCGGTGTGCGGGCTCACGGTGAATTTCTGGCAGTTGTTTTTGGCGCGCGTGGGCGTGGGGGTCGGCGAAGCCGGCGGCGTGGCGCCGGCTTACTCCTTGATCGCGGACTATTATCCGCCGTCGTCACGGGCTCGGGCGTTGGCGGGCTATTCGTTGGCCATCCCCATCGGCAGCGCGATTGGCATCGTGCTGGGCGGCGTGCTGACGAGCTTTCTCGATTGGCGCTGGGCGTTCTTCATTGTGGGCTTGGCCGGCATCCTCTTCGCGCCGCTGTTCCGGCTGACGGTGCGCGATCCCGTGCGGGGCGCGCATGACGCCGGCCCGCCGGCGGCGCCGGTGTCGCTGCCGGAGGTGTTTGCGACGCTCGCGCGCAAGCGCAGCTTTTGGCTTTTGTCGTTCGGCGCGGCGAGTTCCTCGATGATGGGCTATGGCCTGTTCTTTTGGATCCCGGCCTTCCTGGTGCGCAGTTATGCGACCGAGCTGCCGCAGTTCCTCGCGTGGATGCCGGACGCGCTGTTTCCGCCGTCGCCTCCGACCGTGCTCTACGCGGCTTACTTCTACGGTGCGGTGGTGTTGGTCGGCGGGTTGCTTGGCATTTGGGCCGGCGGCGTGATCGCGGACCGCCTCGGCGCGCGCGATCGCGCGGCCTACGCCCGCGTGCCGGCGATCGCGTTTGCGCTGCTCACGCCGCTCTTCGCGACCGCGATGCTGTCGCAGAGTTTGGCTGTGACCTTCTTCGTGTTGATTGTTCCCACCGGCCTTGCCTTGGCGTGGCTCGGACCAGTGCTGGCGGCCTTTCAGCACATCGTGCCGTCATCGATGCGGGCGACGGGCTCGTCCGTGTTCTTGCTGATCAACAACCTCGCCGGCATTGGGTTCGGCAACCTCGTCATCGGCGGCATGTCCGATCTGATGCGCGGGCCGTTTGGAGCGGAATCGCTGCGCTATGCGCTGCTGAGCTGCACGGTCTTTTACCTTCTTGCGTCCCTCCTGCTGTTCCTGGCCGCGCCCGCGCTGCGGCGCGACTGGGAGGAGTGAGCCGCGCGGGCGCCTTTGGCGACGGCGGCGCTTGCGCCGCGTGCGGCCAAAAGCTATCCCGGCGCGACCGGTATGAGACGGCGGGGCGTGATGACAACTTCCTCGGATGGTGGCGCGCGCGCAGGGACGCTGCTGGCCCGAGCCCGTAACTCCGTTCTTGTGCGGAATTTTGCGGTGCAGTTGGCGAACTTCTCGTCACAGATCGTCATGCAGTTCGTGTTTCTGTTCGTGATCACGAACGCGCTCGGGAAGGCGGGCTACGGCGTCTTCTCCAGCTTGACGGCCATCACCGTGCTCGGCGGGATCGTCACGGGTCTGGGCGGCGAGCTGTTGACGCTCAAACGGGTGGCGGAAGATCACGGCCGTCTGCGCGAATGCGTGGGCCACGCGATGATGAGCGCGCTCGTGACGGCGCCTTTTGTGGGGGCGGCGTGCTTTGTGATCGCCATGCCGCTCTACAGCCCGCACATGGCGTTGTGGGCGATCGCGCTGATCGTGGTGGCGGACATCGCCTTCACCAAGATGTTCAACATCGCGACCTTCGCCTTCTTGGCGTTGGACGAGGTCGCCTCGCAGCTGTTTTTGAGCCTCGGCTACGCGGGGGCGCGCGTGTTGGCCGTGGTCGGCGCTTATTTGACCACCGACGCGGTGACGCTGGATCACCTCGCGGTTTGGTATTTTGGGGCGACGGCGATCTGGGGCGTGTTCTCGCTGGGCCTTGTGACCGCGTTGCGCGGCGCGCCGGTGTTGCGTCTGCGGTTTCGCGATTGGCCGTTGGGCTTCCAGTTCATGGTCGACCAGGCGGCCCAGGCGGGTTTTCGCGACCTCGACAAGCCGTCGGTCGTGCAAGCCGTCGGCCCGGCGTTGGGCGGCGCCTACACGTTGTCGTTTCGGTTGGCGGAAGCCGCGACCACGCCGATCCGCGCCTTGCTCTACGCGGTCGCCACGCGGTTCTTTAAGACCGCCGCAGAGGGCCCGGCCAGTGGCGTGGCGTTCGGGTTGCGCGTTGTGCCGGTGGCCATCGCGATGTCGGCGGTGATCGCGGTGGGGATTGTCGTTGTGGCTGGGCTGGTGCCCTTGGTCTTCCCGGATTTCCCGGAGGCGACGGGCTATGTGCGGTTGTTGGCGCCGTATCCGCTTTTGATCGCGTTAACCTTTATCGGCTTGGACATCCTTCGGGCCACCGATCGCCAGCACATACGCGTGGCGATCATTCTCACATCCGCGGTGTTGACGGTGCCGGTGGTCTCGTTCGGCGCGGTCTCTTACGGGCTCGTGGGCGCGCTTGCGGCGCGTCTGGGATTGCAAGTCTTGGCGGTCGCGGCGGCGTGGGCCTTTGTGTTGCTTGGGGGCGGGCGTCGTCCCGCGCCTGCGGAGCCGGCCGGCGCAGCCTAGCCGCGCCGCCCCGTTAACGCGCGGCGTCTCCGGGCGGCGTGCGTCAGTCTACCCACGCAGCGCGCGTGTTCTTTGGGAAGTGATCATGGCCAAGCTGCTGCCCGTCGACCCCTTTGACATCGTCGTTTTCGGCGGAACGGGGGATTTGGCCCTGCGCAAGCTCTTGCCGGCGCTGCTGCACCGTTGGCGCGACGGCCAAATTCCTGAGACGTCGCGCATTGTCGCGGCGGCGCGCACGCAGATGGACACGCCGGCGTATTTGGAGGCCGCGCGCGGGGCGTTGGCGCAGTTCCATCCGGCCGACACGGTGGATGAAACCGCGTGGGCGGCGATGGCCGCGCGCGTCGCCTACCAGTTCCTGGACGCGACCGATCCCGGCGGCGACTGGGCGGGTTTGCGCGAGAAACTCGACCCCGATCCTGACAAGGTGCGTCTGTTTTATTTGGCGACGCCCCCATCGCTCTATGGCGCAATCTGCCAGAATTTAAAATCGGCTGGGTTGCTCACGCCCCGCGCGCGTGTGGTTCTGGAAAAGCCCATTGGCTATGATTTGAAATCGGCGGGTGAAATCAACGACGCGGTTGGCGCCGTCTTTCCCGAGGAGTCGATCTTCCGCATCGACCATTATCTGGGCAAGGAGACGGTTCAGAACCTGTTGATCCTCCGCTTCGCGAACTCGTTGTTCGAACCGATCTGGAACGCGAACGGCGTTGATCATGTGCAAATCACGGTCGCGGAATCGATCGGCGCGGGCGGGCGGGCGAGCTACTACGATCGCGCCGGCGCGTTGCGGGACATGGTGCAGAACCACATGCTGCAGCTGATGTGTCTCGTGGCGATGGAGCCGCCGCAGGACCTCGACGCGGACTCGGTGCGCGATGAAAAGCTCAAGATCCTGCGCTCGTTGTGCCCCATCACCTCCGTCAACGCCGCCAAGCAAACGGTGCGCGGCCAATACGCCGCTGGCGTGGTCGATGGCGAACGGGCGCCCGCCTACGTGGAGGAGCTCGGCGGCGACAGCCGCGCGGAGACCTTCGTTGCCATCAAAGCCCAGGTGGAGAATTGGCGCTGGGCCGGCACGCCCTTTTATCTGCGCACCGGCAAGCGGATGACGGCGCGGCGGTCTGAGATCGTCATCCAGTTCAAACCGGTGCCCCACCGCGTGACCGCGCCCGAGGCCGGGCTGCTGCAGCCGAACCGTTTGGTGCTGCGTTTGCAGCCGGACGAGGGGGTGAAGCTGCATCTGATGACGAAGGAGCCGGGGCCGGGCGGTCTGCATTTGCGCTATGTGCCGTTGAACCTTTCGTATGCCGACACCTTCAAGGAGCGCTATCCGGACGCGTATGAGCGCCTGCTTCTCGCTGTGGTGCGGGGCAATTTGGGATTGTTTATGCGCCGCGACGAGGTTGAGGAGGCGTGGCGCTGGACGGACGGCATTTTGGAGGCGTGGGCCGGAGATCCCACCGGGCTCCATGACTACGCGGCCGGCACGGACGGGCCCACCGCCGCGTCTCTGCTGCTGGAGCGCGACAACCGCAGCTGGTTCGATCCCACCCGCTGAGCCGGTCCTGACGGCATGTGACGCGGGCCGCCGACGCGCGCGACGATGGTCGGGCAGACGCCTGACAACGTCGACATTGCGCGTCAAAGTCACTTTAATATCCGCAATGAGAGACGCCCGCCGCCGCGGGTGAGGCTGGAGGATTGCCATGTTCGCCAAGTTGTTCGGCCGTTCCAAGGAAGCGAGCGACGCTCCCGCCGTCCCTGAAGACGCCGCCGCGGGCGGCGTGGATGTCGCGGAGCGCGCCGCTCCCGCCGAAATCGCGCGCCCGTGGCTGCACTCCTACCCCGAGGGCGTGCCGGCGGAGATCGCCGACACCGGCGATACGTCCTTGGTGGACGTGCTGGACGACATCGTCGCGCAGTTTGGGCCGGAGACCGCGTTTGTCCAAAGCGGCCCCAACGGGATGAGCCTCACCTACAATGATGTGAAGGCCCACTCGATCGCCCTGGCGCGCTATCTCATCAGCGAACTGGGCGTGGCTCCGGGCGATCGGATCGCGCTGATGTCGCCGAACACGGTCGCCTATCCGCTGGCGACCGCGGCCGCCCTGCGCGCCGGCGCGGTCTTGGTGAACGTCAACCCGCTTTATACGGAGCGGGAGCTGCGCCATCAGCTGACGGACTCCGGCGCAGAGACGGTCTTCGTGTTCGACGTCGTTGCGCCGACATTGGCGGCGGTAATCGCAGACACCCCGGTGAAGTCGGTGATCGTCATCCCCTCCGGCATGGGGCCGGAGGTGGATTTCGGCGCGGCCAAGACACTGGGCTTCCTGGACGCCATCGGCGGCGGCGCGGGCCTGGAGACGCCGCTTCCCAGCCCGAAGGGCGACGACCTGGCGCTGCTCCAATACACGGGCGGCACGACCGGTCTGTCAAAAGGCGCAATGCTGACCCATAAGAACTTGGTGGCGAACATCCGGCAATGTGAGCCGTTGCTTGGCGCGTCTGGTTTCGCGGACAAGCCGACCTTGATCACCATTCTTCCGCTCTATCATGTCTTTGCGTTTACCGTGAATATGTTCTTGGGCATGGTCGTTGGCTCCAAAAACATATTGGTGGCCAACCCACGTGATTTGGACGGTTTGGTCGAAACCTTCAAAGAGCATAAGCCCACCGCGATCACCGGCGTGAACACCTTGTTCAACATGCTGGTGTCTCTGCCGCAGTTCGCCGATATCGATCTCAGCAACGTCCGCGTGGCCCTGGGCGGCGGCGCCGCGGTGCAGGCGGCGGTCTCTGAGCGCTGGCATGGCCGCACGGGCATGCACATCAAAGAAGGCTACGGCCTGAGCGAAACCTCGCCAGTGGTTACGTTCAACCCGCCCATGGACCACTTCAGCGGCAATGTCGGCATGCCGGTCCCGTCGACTGAGGTGACCATGCGCGATGATTCCGGGAACATCCTTCCCCTCGGCGAGGCGGGGGAGATCTGCGTGCGCGGGCCGCAAGTCATGCGGGGCTATTGGAACCGGCCGGAGACCAACGCCGAGGTGTTCACCGCCGACGGCTTTTTCCGCACGGGCGACATCGGCGTGATGGATGACGACGGCTTCATCCGCATCGAAGACCGCAAGAAGGACATGGTCATCGTGTCCGGCTTCAACGTCTATCCGAACGAGGTGGAGGCCGTGGTCGTCGAGCTGGCGGGCGTGGGCGAATGCGCCTGCGTGGGCGTGCCGGACGAACGCACGGGCGAGGCCGTCAAACTGTACGTCGTGAAATCCGACCCCGCGCTGACGGAGGACGCTGTGATCGCGTTCTGCCGCGAGCGCCTCGCGGCCTACAAGGTGCCGCGGATCGTGGTGTTCTTGGACGAACTGCCGAAATCCACGGTCGGCAAGATCTTGCGTCGCGAACTTCGCGACCGCGGCTGACGTCGGCGCTCCGGCGCGCCGCGCTCGGCCCTTGCGCCACGCTCCGCCCGATCCCCTATGATGGGAGGTTGGGCGGAGCGAGTCGCGTGATGACAAATGTTGTGGGACCCGAGCTGCAACGCGTGATCGAGCTTCTGGCGAAGCTGCCGGGGCTTGGTCCCCGTTCGGCGCGGCGGGCGGCCTTGCACATGCTGAAGCGGCGCGACGCGGTGATGACGCCGTTGGCCGACGCGTTGGCGTTGGCCGCTGAGCGGGTGCGCACCTGTTCCCAATGCGGCTCAGTCGATGTGACGGATCCGTGCTCCATCTGCGCGGCGCCCGACCGCGATCCCACAACCTTGTGTGTGGTGGAGGAGGTCGGCGACCTCTGGGCCCTCGAGCGCGCGGGCGCTTTTCCGGGCCGTTATCACGTTCTGGGCGGCGTGTTGTCGGCGCTCGACGGCGTCCGACCGGAGGATTTGCGGCTGGGCGCGCTCGCGGAGCGCGCGCGCCATCCTGCGGTGCGGGAGGTCGTGCTGGCGCTCAACGCCACCGTCGACGGCGCGGCCACGGCCCATTACATCGCCGACATGCTGAAGGACGCCGACGTCACAATCTCCAACATCGCGCGCGGCGTGCCCGTGGGCGGGGAGCTGGACTATCTCGACGACGGCACGCTGTCCGCGGCGTTGGCGAGCCGGCGCGCGGTCTAGCACGGTCATCGAGCCGTCGCGCGCACCGCCGTTCCTCAATCGTCCCCAAGGATGGCGGGGCGCGCCCTTGACCTGAGCCGACGCTTCGTGTTTCTGTTTTGTTCTGATTCGGCGATCCGTGGAGGGGATGATGGAGCTCGGCTACGCCTTGATGCTGCTGGCTCTGCCGGCGCTGGGGTTTGCGCTGTGGCGTCTGCGCGAGGAGATGGAGCGTCGTCGCGCGGCGGAGGCCAAGGCGGAGCAAGCGGCCGCCGACGCCCTGGGGGCGAAGGTCGCCGCGGCGCGCGCGGATGACCTGGCGCGGGAGCTGTCGGAGGCGCGAGCCCGCGTGTCCGAGGCGGACGCCGCGCTCGCCGGCGCGCGGGAACGCGAGGCGGCTTTCGCCCGCGAGCGCGAGGATCTGACCCGTTTGCGCGCGGAGGTGGAGACGAAGTTCGCCGCTCTGGCGCAGGACGCGTTGGCTAAGAGCAATGAAGCGTTTTTGAAGCTTGCCGGCGAGACGCTCGCGAAGCAGCAATCGACCGCCGAGGGGGGCCTGAAAGCGCGTGAGGAGGCGATGCGCGCGCTGCTCACGCCGATCCACGAAAGCTTCACCGCGTTCAAGAGCCAGGTGAAGTCGTTGGAAGAGACGCGTTTGCGCGACCACAGCGTGCTGGGCGAGCAAATCCGCAAAATCGGCGAAAGCTTGGAGGCGACGCGCACCGAGACGGGCAAGCTCGCCACCGCTTTGCGGGCTCAACCCAAGACGCGGGGCCGTTGGGGCGAGGAGCAGCTGCGCAACATTTTGGAGCTGGCGGGCATGTCCGCGCACTGCGACTTTCACACGGAGGTCGGCGTGCGGGACGATGAGGACCGGCTCCATCGTCCGGATGTGACCGTGCGGCTGCCGGGCGGGGCGGTCCTCGTGATCGACGCCAAAGCGCCGATGGAGGCGTATCTCGACGCCGTCGACGCGCCGGACGACGCGGCGCGGGAGGCCGCCCTCGTGCGTCACGCCAAGCAAGTGCGCGAGCACGCGCGGGCTCTGGCCAAGAAGAGCTATTGGGATAAGCTGGAGAACAGCCCTGACTTTGTGGCCATGTTCATCCCGGGCGAAAACTTCTACGCGGCCGCCGCGGAACGCGATCCCGACCTGTTCCAGAAAGCGGTGGAGAACCGCGTCATCATCGTCACGCCCGCCACGCTGGTGGCGCTGGCGAAGGCGGCCGCGTTCGGCTGGCGCCAGGAGGAGGCGGCCAAGCGCGCCCAGGACGTCGCCCAGCTGGGCAAGACGCTCTACGACCGTCTCGCGACGTTCGGCTCCCACATGGCGAAGCTCGGCAAAGCGCTGGAAAGCGGCGTGAAGAGCTACAACCAGGCGGTGGGGTCGCTGGAGGCGAAGGTGATGCCGAGCGCCCGGAAGTTTCAGGAGTTGGAGGTCTTCGAGACGGCCGCGCCAGCGCCGGAGCTGCCGCAGATCGAGCTGGCGGCGCGCTTGCCCGCTCCGGGGCGGGATCTGCGGCTTGGCTCCTCGGCCGCCGACGTCGATGGAGAGCGAGAGGCGGCGGTGGTGCGGGACGTGACCCCCGCGCCGTCCGACCCCGCAACGCGCGGTCGTGCGCGGGCGGGACGCTGACGCGGATCGGCTCGCGCCGCGCGCCGCTGATCCGTGCGGGTCTCTGTGCTAACGTTCTGGAGAGGGCGCGCCGCCAGAATGTTGCGATGCAGCAGGACGCCCGCGCGGCCGCTTGATCACCCTTAGAACGGTTCTTAATTTCTCGCCATGGCCATACGACCCATTCTCACCGTGCCGGACCCGCGGCTGAAGCAAGTCTCACAGCCGGTTGAGCGCGTGGACGACGAGATCCGCGCGCTGATGGACGACATGCTGGAGACGATGTACGCCGCGCCGGGCATCGGGCTGGCGGCGATCCAGATTGGGGTGCCGAAGCGGGTGATTGTGATGGATCTCGCGGGCAAGGGCGACGAGCCCGAGCCTCGCTTTTTCGTCAATCCCGAGATCCTTGAGACCAATGAAGACACCGCCCCCTACGAAGAGGGGTGTTTGTCGGTGCCGGATGTCTATGAGGCCGTGGATCGGCCGCTGCGCGCCAAAATCCGTTACCTCAACTATGAGGGCGAGGAGGTCGTGGAGTGGGCTGAGGGTTTGTATGCGGTCTGCATCCAGCATGAGATGGATCATCTCGAGGGCGTGCTGTTCATCGACTATCTGTCGCGCCTGAAGCGCGACCGCGCGGTCAAGCGCGTCCAAAAGACCAAAGCGGAAAAAGAAAAAGCCTAAACGGCCGGCGCGCCGAGCGCCGCCCACAGCCGATCGCCCGCCACGAGGACCGCCCATGACTCTCCGCCTTGCGTTCATGGGCACGCCGGATTTCGCGGTGGCCGCGCTCACGGAAATCGCGGCGGCCGGCCACACCGTCGCCGCCGTCTACACCCAGCCGCCGCGGCCGGCCGGGCGTGGTCAAGCCGACCGCAAAAGCCCGGTGCACCAGCAAGCGGACGCGCTGGGTTTGCCGGTGCGCACGCCGTCGAGCATGAAAGCGGAGGCTGAACGGGCGGCGTTTGCGGCCCTCGACCTCGATCTCGCCGTCGTGGTCGCCTACGGACAGATTCTGACCCAGGACACCCTGGATGCGCCGCGGCTTGGCTGCGTGAACCTCCACGCTTCGCTGCTGCCGCGGTGGCGCGGCGCCGCGCCCATTCACCGCGCGATCATGGCCGGCGACCCGCGCACGGGCGTGCAAATTATGCAGATGGAGGCCGGCCTCGACACCGGCCCCGTTTTGCTCAGCGAAGCGACCCCGATCCACGACGATGACACGGCGGGAAGCCTGCACGATCGCCTCGCGGCGATCGGCGCGCAGCTGCTGCCGCGCGCGCTGGCGGCGCTCGAACGCGGGAGCCTGGAGCCGACGCCGCAGAGCGCCGAGGGCGTGACCTACGCCCGGAAAATCGACAAAGCCGAAGCGCGCATCGACTGGACCCGCCCCGCGCGGGAGGTCGACCGCCACATCCGCGGTTTGTCGCCGTTTCCGGGCGCGTGGTTCGAACTCGACGTCGAACGGTGTCAGGGGCGGGTGAAGGCGCTCCACTGCCGAGTGGAGCCCGACGCGCCTCGCGCCGGCGCGGTCGCCGGCGCGGCGTTGGATGACGCCCTCCTGATCGCTTGCGGCCCCGACGAGCGCGGCGGCGCGGTGCGGCTGACGCAGGTTCAGCGTGAGGGCAAGAAGCCGCAAGCGGCGGCGGAGTTTCTGCGCGGCGCGCCGGTGCCGGCGGGCGTGATCGTCGCGTGACCGTCGATGCGCCGGGGAGGCTGCGGCGTGGGTTGTGGCGAAGGCGTGAAAAGCCGACGACGCTGTGTCATGGTGCTGCATGACACTCGTTCGTCCCGCGATCGCTGCTGATGATCCCGTGATCGCGGCGTTGAACACCCAAGCCTTTGGCGGCGCGGACGAGGCCGCGATCGTTCAGCGCTTGGCCGCCGACGGCGACAGCCTCGCTTCGCTTGTGGCGGAAGAAGACGGCGCGGTCATCGGGCACATTCAGTTCTTTCGCATTGGCGTCGGCGCCCCGTCGGAGGGGGATGGAGCGGAACCGGCGCTGGTGGGCGACGCCGCCGGCTTGGGTCCCATGAGCGTGCGGCCGGATCGCCAGCGGGAGGGCGTCGGCTCGGCGCTGATCCAAACGGGCGTCGCGATGATGCGGGACGCCGGGGAGGCGTGGATTTTCGTGCTTGGCGAGCCGGGCTACTACGCGCGCTTCGGTTTTGATCCAGAGCCGGCGGCGCGCTTTGAGTCGCCGTGGCCGGGCCCCGCCTTCATGGCGTTGCGCTTGGCGTCGGGGCCGCAACGCGGTCGTTTGGTCTATCCCAACGCCTTCATCTCGCCGACAGAGACGCCCCGGCGGCGTCGCTGATCGCTGTGGGAGCGCGCGGGCCGTGCCTCGGTTCAAACTGACGCTTGAGTATCACGGCGGTCCCTTCGTGGGGTGGCAGCGCCAGGAGAACGGCCCCAGCCTCCAAGGCGCCGTGGAGGACGCCGCCGCCGCGCTCGCCGGGGCCCCCTGCGCCGTCTATGGGGCGGGACGGACGGACGCCGGCGTTCACGCGCTTGGGCAAGTCGCTCACGTGGATTTCGCGCAGGATTGGCCGCCGGACACGGTGCGTGACGCGCTCAATCACCACCTCCGGCCGGCGCCGATCGCGGTGACGGCGGTGGAGCGCGTCGGGGCGGAGTTTCACGCACGCTTTGATGCGGTGGAGCGCCGGTATCTCTATCGGCTTGTGGATCGGCGGGCGCCGTTGACGCTGGCGGCGGGGACGGTGTGGCGCGCGCCCACCGTCCTGGACGCGGAGGCCATGCATCGCGCGGCTCAGGCCCTCGTTGGACGCCATGACTTCACAACGTTTCGCGACAGCCAGTGCCAAGCGGAGAGCCCCGTGAAGACGCTCGATCAGATCGGCGTTGTCCGGCGCGCGGGTCCGTGGGCCGAAAGCGGAGCGTTGAACCCGCAGTCGGAAGTGTGGGTGACCTGCGCGGCGCGGTCGTTCTTGCACCGGCAGGTCCGGTCCATCGTTGGCGCGTTGGTGGAGGTGGGGCGCGGCAAGTGGCCCGAGGCGCGCGTCGGCGACAGCCTCGCCGCCCGCGATCGCGCGGCCTGCGGGCCCGTGGCGCCCCCGGATGGGCTTTACCTCGCCGCCGTGATCTATCCCGAGGGCGCGAGTTCGGGATCGGCGAAATAGCCGCGCAGGATCCGCGCGTAGATGCGCGTGAGCGTCTCCATGTCCGCCAGCGGCACGCGCTCGTCCACTTGATGCATCGTCGTTCCCACCAGCCCGAGTTCCGCGACCGGCGCGTAGTCCTTGATGAAGCGCGCATCCGACGTGCCGCCGCCGGTCGAGAACACAGGCTCTGCGCCGGTCTCCGCCGTCACCGCCTCGTGCAGGAGCGCGGTGAACGGGCCGGTGGGCGTGAGAAACGCTTCGCCCGTGACGGCGATGTCGGCGCGCACATCGCCGTCGAAACCGGCGCCGAAGCCGCCTTTCGCCGCCTCCACTTCACCCTCGATCCAGTGTGTGAGATCCGCGCCGCGCTGGGCGGTGTTGAAGCGAATGTTGAACCGCGCGACCGCCTGGGCGGGGATCACGTTGTGGGCGCGATTGCCAACGTCCACGGACGTGATTTCGAGATTGGACGGCTGGAAATGCGCCACCGGCCCTTGATCGATCATCCGCGCGCGCAGGCGGTCCAGCAGGGTGAGAAGGATCGGCACCGGGTTCTCGGCCCGCTCGGGATAGGCCACATGGCCTTGACGCCCGTCCACCGTCAGCACCGCGTTGAGGGAGCCGCGTCGGCCAATCTTGATCTGATCGCCGATGCGCCCGGCGCTGGTGGGCTCGCCGACCAGGCAGTGGTCGATCCGTTCGCCGTCGGCGTGAAGCACGGGCAGCATCGCCTTCGTCCCATGAAGGCCGGGGCCCTCTTCATCGCCCGTGATGAGCAGACTGATCGAGCCGCGTGGCGCGGCGTCGTCCGAGACCCGCGCCACGGCGGCGACAAAGGCGGCGATGGCGCTTTTCATGTCCACCGCGCCGCGGCCCCACAGCGTGTCGCCGTCGACCGCCGCTGCGAAGGGCGGGCGTGTCCACGCGCCGGCGTTGCCGACGGGCACGACGTCGGTGTGGCCGGCAAAGCAGAGATTGGGGGACGCGTCGCCGCGACGGGCGTAGAGATTGTCCACCTCGTGAAAACGCATCCGCCGGCACGCGAACCCCAACCGGGTGAGCGCTGTCTGGAGCGCGTCGAGCGCGCCGTCGTCGGCCGGCGTGACGCTTTGGCGTTCGATCAGCGCGCGCGCCAGCGGCAGCGGATCTTTCAACTCATCCATCACAAGCATAGACGGCACTTAGCGCAGGGCGGCGCCCGCGGCCAGCGTCAGCGCGCCGCCGCGTCAGCGTCGATGATGACGTCCAGCACCGCGCGCGCCTTCGCAAAGCACTGGGCGTCGGCGAAGTTGGCGAGGCAGATCACGGTTTCGTCGCGCGCGGGCGCGCGGATCACGGCGGTCGACACGCCATAATCGCCGCCTTCGTACCAGATCGTCGCCAGCCCTCGGTGGCCGCCATGGACCAGACCGAGCGCGTCGTTCGTTTTGTCGTGATCATAGGGCCGGCGCGCCAGCATCGCGTCCGTGAACGCCGGGCCGAACGCCTTGGTGGTGTAGAGCGCGCGGTCCCACGCCGCGAGATCGCGCAGAGACGAGAACATGCCGCTGCCGCCGTAATGAGGCGAAAGGCGACGCGCGGGCCGCCACGTTTGCTCCGCTTCGTCCCGCACATAGGCCGTCGCGCGGTCGGCGCGGTCCGTTTGGATCGGCGCGTCGATCCAGGTTTGGTTCATGCCGAGAGGCGCGAACACACGCGTGCGCAGCAATGTCGGGAAGTCCGTTTCGTTGAGCCGCGCCGCCGTGAGCGCCAGCAGCTGGTAGTTGATGTTCGAATACGCCCATTGCGAACCGGGCGCGAACTCGAGGCCGCCCGCGGCGAAGACCGCCGCCACTGCGTCATCGACGGTGAACCCATCCTCTGACGCCCAGCCGCCTCGGGGCGACGGCAGGGTGTAGTACTCCGGCAGGCCGCTGGTCATGTAGGCGAGGTGGCCAAGGGTGATCTCCGCCATGAAGGACGGCAGCTCCGGCCAATGCGCCGCGAGCGGATCGTCAAGATCGACCCGCCGCTCCACCAGACCGAAGGCGAGCGCCGCGCCGGTGAACTGCTTGGACAGAGAGGCCAGATTGAACGCGGTGTCCGCCGTGATCGGCGCGCCGGACTCCAGGTCGGCCGCGCCATAGCCCTTCGCGAACACAAGAGCGCCGTGGCGCACGATCCCGATGGCGACGCCTGGGCTGTCCGTGCCGGCGTGCTCGGCGAAGAGGGCGTCGATCGCCGCCGCAGTCGCTGGATCGAGCGCCGCCCGGTCCTCCGCCGCGGCGAGGCCGATCGCCGCCAACACGCCGGCGGCGACCACAGCGCTGAGCCACGCCCGAACCCGCACGATCACCCGCATGTGTCGCCATCCATCAAAGCGCCGCCCGTCACTCAGCCGGCGGCAGGTCAACGCGCAGGATCCGATTGGTCGCGCCTTGGTGAATCAGGAGCGCGCCGTCCCGTGTCGGGCGCATGTGCCGCACAATGCCCGCATAGATGGGTCCGGAGGGAACGGCCCAGCTCTGAAAGCGTTCCGTTTTGGGGTCAAACCGCACCAGAGCGTCCGGCCGCGCGCCCGATTCCGTGTACCACACGATCCCGTCGACAATGGCCATCGCGTAGGGGTGTGACGTCGGTCCGCTGGGCGACGGCCAGGTCTCGATCGCGCCGCTCGTGGGATCATAGCGGCCGAGGCGGCCCCGGCCCGCGTCGCCGTACCAGATCATCCCGTCATCGGCGATGTCGAGCCGACGCACATGCGCGTCGTCGCCCGGCAGGTCGACGCGCGTGGCCGCCATCGTCTGCGGGTCCACGCGCACCAGGCAGTTGGAGCCGTTGCAGGCCACCCAAAGCGCCCCGTCCGCCGCGACTTTGACGCCATAGGGCCGTGAGCCCGGCGTCGGCATTGTCACGAGGCGCACCTCCTCCGTCGCGGGATCGAACCGGCCCAGCATGTTGCTGCGCTGCAGCGTGAACCAGAAGACACCATCCGCGTCGAACACCCCGGTGTGGGGATCGCGCGCGTTCGGATCGGGCATGGCGACCTCATGCACGGCCCCGGTGTCGGGATCCAACTTGCCGAGGGTTCCGTTGCCGTTGCCCAGATACCAAACGCCGCCGTCCGGCGCGATGTTGACGCTGTGGGGAAGGGCTCCTGGAGGCAGCGGGTATTCCCGCATGGCGCCGGTCGCGGGATCGATCACGCCGAGAATGTCGAGGCGCTGGCCGACCCACCAAATCCGCCCGTCCGGCGCCTCCACCGGGTCTCGCGGTCGCTGTCCGAGCGTCGGCGCGACCCATGACGTGAAGCCGACCGCCAGCGGGCCCTCCACCAGCGTCGCCGGCCGCGGATTGTTGGGCGGATAGTGCTGCGCGAGATAATCCAGGATCGCGGTCTGATCGTCGCGATCGCCCGTGAGATCGATCATCGCGGCCGTGAGCGCGGTCCACCCGTCGCGGTCGTAGCCCATACTGCGGGGGATCACGT
>CAZGLY010000008.1:69583-83563 GCA_964526675.1 uncultured Caulobacterales bacterium | reverse complement strand
GGCGTGGCGTTGTGGGCGCTCCACCGGCCAGCGCACAAGCGGATCCTGGAACGTTTGCGCCTGCAGGCGAAGCCCGGCGCGGGGCTGTGGGACTCTCTGCGTCCGGACGAAAAGCCCGCCATGCTCTGGACGCAGGTCGGCCGCGGGCTCATCCTGGCGGGCGTGGCGTTGACCACCTGGATCCTCTTTTTCTGAGAAAGCCCCGCCATGACGGACGTGTCCTCCCCCGTGGCCGCGGCGTTTCTCGACCGCTGGCACGCCGCGATCGAGGCGCGTGACGCGCAGCGACTGCGGGCGCTGATGGCTCCCGGCTGCGAGTTGCGTTCGCCCGTGGTGTGGACGCCCAAAACGAACCCGGACGAGATCCTGTTCTTGCTGAGCTGCGTGATCGAAACGATCGAAGGGTTCGCCTACCGGCGCGAAAGCGTCGACGGGCTTGAGCTGAGCCTTGAGTTTGTCGGGACCGTCGAAGGCAAGGGCTTGGTCGGCATTGACCGCATCAGCTTGGATGAGCAGGGCCTGATGACCCGTCTGGAAGTGCTGATCCGCCCGCTGAACACCCTCATCCTGTTCGCTCAAGCGATGGGCGCGCGTTGGGAGGCGTGGGCCGCCCAACAGGTCAGGTGACTGGACGCGCCGAACGCACCAGCACGCATTGACGGCGCCGCGTGGAAGGCGTCCTTTACGAATTGACTCGCATTTGATCCTTCACGCCTGTTCCTCGCGATCGCAGAATGATCGCGCCGGCCGTTCCCGGAGGACCCCCATGCCCACGCCGATTCTGATGCCCGCCCTGTCGCCCACGATGGAGGAGGGAACCCTCGCCAAATGGCATGTGAAGGTCGGTGACGCCGTCTCCTCCGGTGATGTGATCGCGGAGATCGAGACGGACAAAGCCACCATGGAGGTGGAGGCCGTCGACGAGGGCACCGTGGCTGAACTCCTGGTCGCGGAGGGGACCGAGAACGTCAAAGTCAACGCGCCGATCGCGACGCTGACGGGCGATGGCGAGGACGCGTCGCCTCAGCCGACAGTCTCTCACAGCGCGCCCGCTTCGGCGGCGGCGCCGGCGACGCCCGCCGCCGCCCCGATGGAGGCTGTGAGCCGCGGGCCGCTCGCCGCGCCGCCGGCGCATGTGAGCGCGGATCCGGCCGTGCCCCCGGGCTCCTCGATGACGCCCACCGTTCTGCGCGACGCGTTGCGCGACGCCATGGCCGAAGAGATGCGTCGCGACCCGAGCGTCTTCGTGATGGGCGAGGAAGTCGCGCACTATCAAGGCGCTTACAAAGTGACGCGGGAGCTGCTGCAAGAGTTTGGCGACAAGCGCGTCGTCGACACGCCGATCACCGAGCACGGCTTCGCCGGACTGGGCGTGGGGGCGGCCTTTGGCGGTCTAAAGCCCATCGTGGAGTTCATGACGATGAACTTTGCGATGCAGGCGATCGACCAGATCATCAACTCCGCCGCCAAGACGCTCTACATGTCGGGCGGGCAAATGGGCTGCCCGATCGTGTTTCGCGGCCCCAACAGCGCGGCCGCCCGCGTCGCCGCGCAGCACAGCCAAGACTATTCCAGCTGGTACGCCCATGTGCCGGGCCTGAAGGTGATCGCGCCTTATGACAGCGCGGACGCGAAGGGCTTGCTCAAGGCCGCCATTCGCGATCCGAACCCGGTCGTCTTCCTGGAACATGAACTCGTCTATGGGGAGACGTTTGACGTGCCCGACATTGCCGACTGGGTGCTGCCCATCGGCAAAGCGCGCATCCGCCGCGAGGGGACGGACGTGACGATCGTGGCGCACTCCCGGATGGTCGGCTACGCGCTCAAAGCCGCCGACGCGTTGGCGGCCGAGGGCGTCTCCGCGGAGGTGGTCGACCTGCGCACGCTGCGCCCGCTCGACACCGAGACGGTGGTCCATTCCGTGATGAAGACCAACCGCCTCGTCTGCGCGGAGGAAGGCTGGGGCCGCATGGGCGTGGGCGCGGAAATCGCCGCGGTCGTCATGGATCAAGCGTTCGACTATCTCGACGCGCCGCCGGCGCGTGTCCACCAAGTCGACGTGCCGTTGCCGTACGCCGGCAATCTGGAGGCGCTGAGCCTGCCCAACGACGCCGACATCATCGCGGCGGCTAAGGGCGTGCTGTATGCCTGAGCGCGACGTCGTCGCGGGAACATGCCATTGCGGCGCCGTGCGGGTGGAGGTCGCGCTGTCACGGCCGGCGGGGGCGATTGAGCTGCGCGCGTGTCAGTGCGCGTTTTGCCGACGCCAGGGCGCGCGGATGTTCACGGATCCCGAAGGCTTGGCCACCATCGCCGCTCCGGCGGACGGGCTGCAGCGCTACCGCATGGGGCACGGCGTCACGGATTTTCTCATCTGCCGGACCTGCGGCACGTTCGTGGCGGCGGTTTCCGACATCGATGGCGGCCTCTACGCGACCGTGAACGCGCGTGGTCTCCAGATCGACCTGTTTGCCGATCGCGACGTGACGCCGGTGGACTATGAGGGCGAGGCGGCCGACGACCGCCTCGGCCGGCGAGCGAGAGCGTGGACGCCCGCGCGCGTGGTGGAGGCGGCGCATTCACACTGAGATGGGGACGCCTGGCGCTGGGGGCAGGGGTGACGGAAGCGGATCTCGTCGAGCGGATGAGCGATTTTCTGCATCTGTATTTGCAGGGGATCGCGGTGACGTTTTCGGTGGTGACCGCGTATGTGGCGGCGCTGCATTACTTTCTTCGGGCGGCCCCGTTTTCGGCGCGCGTGTTCGTGTTCATCTTCATGACGGGCATTCTCGGCGCGTTGGGTTTGCATGTCTTTGTGGCCCATCGGCTCTTCATCGCGCTGACGGCGGGGCTCGACGCGCTCAAGATCCGCGAGGCGCTCAGTCCTGCCGGTTTGGGCGTGTGGGCGATCGCGATGAACGGCGCCACGCAAATCCACATCTGGTCGGTCTGGGGCTTCGGCGTGGCGGCCTATCTCGGACTTCTGATGATGACGTTCGTGTTCAATTGGCGTTATGTGCGCCGAAGCGGGGATGGGCTGGCTGAAGGGGGAGAACGCTGATGGACGCGCCTGTGGCCACCGGCGATCTTTATGCGCTGCTGACCGATGGGATCGACGCGGTGTTGGGCGTGGTCTCGATCTATTTCTCGGTTTTGTCGGCGTACATCGCGGCGTTGAACTTTTTTTTGCGGGACGCGCCGATCCTGATGAAGCTGGCGGCGTTTGCGGTGTTGTCCGGAGCGCTGGCCTTCATTGGCTTGACGATCATTGGGGTGGAGCGGTTGATCGCGGGCGCAATCTTCGCGTTGCGGGACCGCGTGCCGTTGTCGGAGGCGCCGGAGATGGCGCTGTATCTCGGCGTCGACCTCATGACGGCGATGTCGTTGGTGTATCCGGCGGCCGTTGCGGCGGGGTGGGCGCTGGCGTTCATGTTGTACGGCGTGTTGTTCTATCTGACCTTCGTGCATCGTTGGCCGCCCAGGACGTCTTAGGCGTTGGCGACGAGCGACCGCCGGGCGCCGCCGCGGCGCCTTGATCCGAAACTCCAAGGCGCGTATCGGCACTTGAGCGCCCCCAGCCTGTGAGAGCCCGCCCCATGCCCACGCCGATCTTGATGCCCGCTTTGAGCCCGACCATGGAGGAGGGCACCCTCGCCAAATGGCACGTCAAAGAAGGCGACGCGGTCTCCTCGGGCGACGTGATTGCGGAGATCGAAACGGACAAAGCCACCATGGAGGTGGAGGCCGTCGATGAGGGGGTCCTTGCGAAAATTCTGATCGCCGAAGGCGCGGAAAACGTGCCCGTAAACACGCCCATCGCCATGCTGGCGGACGATGGCGAAGACGTGAGCGCCGCCGCCTCAACCGGCGCGGTCGCGCCGCCGCCGCCGCCGGCGGCTCCTGTGGACGCGTCGCGCACGATCACGGCGCCGCCCGCGGTGGCCACGGCCCGCGCCGATGGCCGCGTTGCGGCCTCCCCGTTGGCGCGGCGCCTGGCTGGGGAGGTCGGCTTGGACATCGCCGCGGTCCCGGGGTCCGGGCCGCACGGTCGGGTGGTGAAGCGCGACATCGCGGCGGCGTTGGCGAACGGTCGCGCCGCGGCCTCGGCGCCCAGCCCGGCCGCGCCGCCGGCGCCGTCACCCGCCGCCCCGGCTCCCAGCGCGGCGCCGCAAGCTCTCGTGGCCGCCCCCGCAGCGCCCGCGCCGAGCCAGCCGGCCGTGCGAACGCCGGAGCAGATGGGCATTCCCGCCGGCAGCTATGATCTCGTGCCGTTGGACGGCATGCGCAAAACAATCGCGCGGCGCATGACGGACTCCTTCCGGGATGTCCCGCACTTCCCGTTGAGCATCGAGATTCAGCTCGATCCGCTTTTGGCGTTGCGCAAGCGGTTGAATGAGCGCGCGGCCGATGACGGCGTGAAGGTGTCGGTGAACGACTTTGTCATCCGCGCTGCGGCTTTGGCGCTGCGCAAGGTGCCGGAGGCGAACGCGACCTACACCCCGAGCGGTCTGCTGATGCACCATCACGCAGACATCGCCGTGGCGGTGGCGATTGACGGCGGTTTGATCACGCCGATTATCCGGCGCGCGGAGGCCAAAGGGTTGGCGCAGATCGCCCTTGAGATGAAGGACCTGGCGACGCGCGCGCGTGAGCGGAAGCTCAAGCCCGAGGAATACACCGGCGGCACGTTCTCGATCTCCAATCTGGGGATGTTTGGGATCAAGTCGTTCGCCTCGATCATCAACGAACCGCACGGTGCGATCATGTCTGTCGGCGCGGGCGAACAGCGACCGGTCGCCCACGACGGCGCGTTGACGGTGGCCACGATGATGTCCGTGACGCTCACCTGCGATCATCGCGTTGTCGATGGGGCGATTGGCGCGCGTTTCCTCGCGGCGTTTAAGGCCTTGTTTGAAGATCCCGAGCTGATGCTGTTGTAGAGCCCGCCGAGCTGCCGCGCCGCGGATCGGGACGCTTGCGGCGCCGCGCGGGGCGCGTCAGTGTCGCGACGGGGCACCACACAAGGGCGGGGGTGACGTGAGAACGACTGTGATAGCGGCGCTGTTTGTGGCGCTGGGGCTGTTGAGCGTTCAAACTTGGATGATTTGGTCGTCCCGGGACGCGCCGTTGCGCGCGGCCGCCGCGGCCCGTCGTCTGGATGCGTGCGCGGCGATCGGCGCCACGACCACGGATTTCCTGGCCAAAGCGGCGATCGCTCGACGCGAGGCGGCGCGCGGCTCCCTCGGCGTGCGCACGTTCGAGATTGTCCGGGACGCGCCGCAAGATGTGGCGCGCACGGTTTTCGTGGCCCGGTACCTCTTGCCGGACGCGTCGGAGGACACGCTTGTGACGTTGCAGAACACGGCCCAGGCGGCTGTTACGGCCGCGTTCCAAGGTGACGGCGATCGCCTCCAGCGTTTGATCGACCAGTTCGAGGCGGCTGCGCGCACGGTGCAAGAGACCTGCCGCGAGCTGGCGACGGACGGCGGCTTCGCGTCTTAGCCGGCCACGCCGTGAGGCGTCGCCGACGGGGGCGGCGGTCTCGCGCGACGGCCAACGTGTGATGGGGGACGGAGATGCAAACAGTGGCCACGTTGATTTCCGGCATCGCGTTGGTGCTGGCGACGCTGCAGGCGTGGGTGTCGTACCAAGCGCGGGACGATCACATCGAAGCCATCATGGCCGGCCAGCGCATGCAGGCGTGCGCCGCGGTCGGGCGTGACGCCGCGGCCATGATCGCGGCGGCTCGCCCGATGCTGCCGCCGGCGCGCCTCGGCGCGGAGGATGTCCAACGGCTCCAGCGCCTAGCGCCGACGGTCCGGCAATCGGCCTACGCGGCGGGCTATGTTTTGCCGACGGAGGCGCAAGAGATTTTGGAGACGCTTCCAGAGGACGCCGACGCCGTGACGCAAGGGGTGTTCAGCGGCGACGACAGCGCTGCGGCGGCTTTGGACCGCTTCGAGGCCCGCAGTCGGGACCTCCAGGTGATTTGCCGCCAGCGGATCGCTGGATGACGTGATGCAGGATTTGTTTGTCACCGCGTTCGTTACGTTTTTCGTGGTCATTGACCCCATTGGGGTGACGCCGATCTTCGCGGCGTTGACGGAGTCGGGAACCCGCGCGCACCGGCGTTTGATGGCGATCAAGTCCGTGGCGATCGCGACGGTGGTGTTGATCGCCTTCGGGTATGGCGGGGAATGGCTGTTTAATCGGCTCCACGTTTCCTTGGACGCGTTTCGGATCGCCGGCGGCGTCCTGTTGTTTTTGCTGGCGCTTGAGATGCTGTTTGAGACCCGCACCGAACGGCGCGAGAGCCGTGCGGAGGCCGTCCGCGACGGCGGGGAGGCGAGCCCCGGCTATGCGGACGTGTCGGTCTTTCCCATGGCGATCCCGATGCTGGCGGGGCCTGGGGCGATCGCCTCGATCATGCTCTTCATGCGCGAGCAGGAGTTCGGCATGGCCGGGCAAGGCGTGATCTGGGGCGCGTTGGGGGCCAACCTCGTCATCGCGTTGGTGCTGTTCTTGGCCGTGGATTCGATCATGAAGCTGATCGGCCACACGATCGCGGCGATGATCACGCGCATTCTCGGCGTCATCCTCGCGGCGCTTTCAGCTCAGTTCGTGATTGACGGCGTGGTCAACGTGGTGGCGGCGCTTTAGGGAGCGTTCGCGCACGGGCGCTGATCGTCGGGGTCACCCAAGAATGCGGAGCGCGTCCGCGCCGGTGAGGCCGCGGGGGACGGCCCAAAAGTCCGCATCCGCCGCGATCGCGGGTTTCAACCGCGCGTGATAGGCGGTGCGGGAGATCTCAATGGCGCCGAACTGGCGCAAATGCTCCGTGATGAACTGGGCGTCCAACAGCTTGAATCCGCCGGCGCGCAGCCGCGCGACCAGATGCACGAGCGCGACCTTCGACGCGTCGCGCGCGGTGGAGAACATGCTCTCGCCGAAAAACGCGGCGCCGAGACGCACGCCGTAAAGCCCGCCGACGAGGGTGTCGCGCCCATCGTCGCCGCGGGCCCAGGCTTCGACCGAATGAGCTTCGCCGCGGTCGTGCAGCGCCTGGTAGAGCGTTTCGATGCGGTCGTTGATCCAGGTGTCTTCGCGGCCAGGCCGCGACGCCGCGCAGGCTGTCACCACATCGCTGAAGGCGGTGTCGACCCGCACCTCATAGGCGTCTTGGCGCACGGTGCGGCGCAGACGCCGCGGCGTGTGAAAAGTCTCCAGAGGCAGAATGCCCCGTTCGTCGGGGTCTAGCAGGAAGACCCGCAGGGCATGGCGTGAGTCCGCCATGGGAAACACGCCGCGCGCGTAGCAATCCAACAGCCTGTCCGGACCGAAACCGTCTATCGCCGCCTCCCGTCGGTGACACGATCAACAACTCTAGGGCACAGCTCCGCGGACGACCACCGAAACTCAACCGCACGCCGACGCGGTCTGGCTAACGCACGTGTTCGGCGGTCTCCAGCCAGGTCTCAAGCCACCGGATGGTGTAATCGCCGTTCTGGAAGTCAGGTTCGTCCAGCAACGCCTGATGCAGCGCGATCGTCGTGTGGACGCCGCTCACCACCATCTCGTCCAAGCATCGACGCAACCGCAACACCGCCTCTTGCCGGTTGCGGCCATGGACGATGAGTTTGCCGATCAGGCTGTCGTAATAGGGCGGCACGCGATAGCCGCTGTAGACGGCGGAATCGAGCCGCACGCCGAGGCCGCCCGGCGCATGGAACTCCGTGATTGCGCCGGGGCTCGGGGCGAATGTGCGGGGGTGCTCCGCGTTGATCCGGCATTCGATCGCCCAGCCGCTGTACCGCACGTCTTCTTGCGTCAAACTGAGAGGGGCGCCGCTCGCGATCCGGATTTGCTCGCGCACCAAGTCGACGCCCGTGATGGCCTCGGTCACCGGGTGCTCAACCTGGAGGCGCGTGTTCATCTCGATGAAGTAGAACTCGCCGTTTTCGTAGAGGAATTCCACGGTGCCGACGCCGAGATAGCCGAGCTGCTTCATGGCGTTGACCACGGTTTCACCGATCTCGGCGCGGGTCTCCGGGTTCAAGGCCGGGCTCGGCGCCTCCTCGAGCACCTTCTGGTGGCGTCGTTGGAGCGAGCAATCCCGTTCGCCGAGATGGATCACGCGGCCATGGCTGTCGGCGACAACCTGGATTTCAATGTGCCGCGGCTTCTCGAGATACTTCTCGATGTAGACGGCGTCGTCCCCGAAGGCCGCTTTGGCTTCCGCGCGCGCGGTGGAGAGGGCCTCAGCCAAGTCCTCCGGCCCGCGCGCCACCTTCATGCCGCGCCCGCCGCCGCCGGAGGCGGCCTTGATCAACACGGGAAAGCCGATGTCTTTTGCGATCGTTGCGGCGGCGTCAGCGTCGGCCACGCCGCCATCGGAGCCGGGCACCACGGGGATGCCGGCGTCTTGGGCGGCTTGTTTGGCGGTGATCTTGTCGCCCATCAGGCGGATGTGCTCCGCAGACGGGCCGATGAACACCAAATCATGCGCCGCCACGATTTCGGCGAACCGGGCGTTCTCCGACAGAAAGCCGTAGCCGGGATGCACGGCCTGCGCGCCCGTGACCTCGGCCGCCGCGATAATGGCCGGCACGTTGAGATAGCTCTCCGCCGCGGGCGGCGGCCCGATGCACACGCTCTCATCGGCCAGGCGAACGTGCTTGGCTTCTTTGTCGGCGGTGGAGTGAACCGCGACGGTCTGGATCCCCATTTCGCGGCAGGCGCGCAAGACCCGCAACGCGATTTCCCCCCGATTGGCGATCAAGATCTTATCAAACATGGGCGTTCTTCAGTTGAGCGCAGGGAAGACTGATGGGTTGGCGCGGCCGACCTGGCTGATCGCGCGACGTCAGCTCAGGATGATCAACGGTTCGCCGTACTCCACCGGTTGGGAGTCCGTTACGAGGACCTCAAGCACCTTGCCAGACTTGGGGGCTTGGATCGGGTTAAACGTCTTCATCGCCTCGATCAGCAGCAACGTGTCGCCGGCGGACACCGTGTCGCCCGGTTTCACGAACGCCGCTTTGCCCGGCTCGGGGGAGAGATACGCCGTGCCCACCATGGGCGAGGTCACCGCCCCGGGGTGCGCTTTGGCGTCGGCGGCGTCCGTGCGCGCCGGCGTCTCAACGGCGGGGGCGGTCGGCGCAGGCGCTTGCGCGGCTGGCGCGGCCGCCGTCACATGGCTCACCACCGCCGGCTCGAGGGTCCGGGCGACGCGCACGCGCAAATCGCCCCGTTCCACCTCGATTTCGGTGAGGCCCGTGTCGGTGATGATGGACGCCAATTCGCGCACAATCTCAGTGTTGACGGGGTCGGCGTCGCCCGCCTCTTGACGAGTTTTCGCGGCCTGACCAGCCGGTTCGGAGGCTTTCGCCATTACACGCTCCTTGTCGCGGCGAGCGGAGGTGTCGCGAGCCGGCATGCGGCCTCGACGCCAAAAACGTAGCTCCATATTCCTAAGCCGCTTATGACCCCGTCGGCGGTGAGGCTGACATAGGAGACTGAGCGAAAAGGCTCACGGGCGACGGGATTTGACAGATGCACCTCTATGAGCGGTGCGTCCAGCATTTTCAAGGCGTCGTGCAGCGCTATCGACGTATGGCTGAACGCCGCGGGGTTGATCACCACCGCTGCGGCGGCGTCGAGCGCGTCGTGAACGTGCGCGATCAGCTCCGCTTCGGAGTCCGTCTGGCGAAAGTCGATCGTGTAGCCATGGTCCTTGGCGCGCTCGGCACAAGCCGCGCGGACATCGTCGAGGGTCTGGGTCCCATAGACCGCCGGCTCGCGGCGCCCGAGCTGGCCGAGATTGGGCCCGTTGAGGATGAAGATCGGTTTCGCCATAGACACGCTGTCCTGCACACACCACGTTCTAGTGACGCCAAGGAGCCGCCACAAGCGCCTCGGTCGCGGCGCCGGCCTGCATGACGATCGTGCGCGTGTCGCGATCCCTCATGCGCGGAAGGGGAGCTGATGAGCGACGCTGTCACCATAACCCTCAACGGCGACGTGCGTGACGTGCCGGCGGGATCGACCATTGCGGATCTGCTGGAGCGTTTGGAGGTCCCCGCGAAAGGCGTGGCCGTGGAGCGCAATCGCGCCATCGCGCCGAAATCAGCGTATGAATCCATTCAGCTGGAAGGCGGCGATCACATCGAAATCGTCACCTTTGTCGGCGGCGGGTGAGGCCGATGCTCGAACTGCGTCCCAACTGCGAGTGTTGCGACAAGGATCTGCCGCCGGACGCGCCTGACGCCATGATCTGCACGTTCGAATGCACTTTCTGCCGGGAGTGCGTGGACGCGCGGCTGGGCGGCGTTTGCCCCAGTTGCGGCGGCGGGTTTCAACCAAGGCCTGTGCGCCCGCGGGACGCCCTGACGCGTTTTCCCGCCGGGACCGTGCGCGTGCGCAATCCGGAGAAGTGCGGTTATGTCTGACGTTGTCACATCGACGCCGCCGTCAGTGGCGGCGAACGCGGAGGATCCCCTCGTCATCGCCGGGCGGACGTATCGGTCTCGATTGATCATCGGCACCGGCAAGTACGCCAACTACGCCCAAAACGCCGCCGCGCTCGCCGCCTCCGGCGCGGAGATCGTCACCGTCGCGGTGCGGCGGGTGAACGTGGCCGATCCGGGCAAGGAGCGGTTGGTGGATCACATCGATCCGCGCGCGGTGACGTATCTGCCCAACACGGCGGGCTGCTTCACGGGGGAAGACGCCGTGCGCACCTTGCGTCTGGCGCGCGACGCCGGCGGTTGGGATTTGGTGAAACTCGAAGTGTTGTCGGACCCCAAGCATCTCTACCCCGACATGACGGAGACGCTGCGGGCGGCGGAGATGCTGCGCGCCGACGGGTTCGACGTGATGGTGTATTGCTCCGACGATCCGGTGTTCGCGAAGCGCCTCGAAGACTTGGGGTGTTGCGCGATCATGCCCTTGGGCGCGCCGATCGGCTCGGGCCTTGGCGTGCAAAACCCCGTCAACATCCGCTTGATCGTTGAGCAATCATCCGTCCCCGTGATCGTGGACGCGGGGGTGGGCACGGCGTCGGACGCGGCGGTGGCGATGGAGCTTGGCTGCGACGGCGTCTTGATGAACACCGCAATCGCTGAGGCGAAGGATCCGATCCGCATGGCGCGCGCCATGAAGCACGCGGTGATCGCGGGCCGCGACGCCTATCTGGCGGGCCGTATGGCGAAAAAGCGCTACGCGGATCCGTCCAGCCCCTTGGCGGGTCTGATCTGACTGACCGCTGCGCTGGTCGTCCGACGGCCGGCTGGATCCGAGGCCTCCGGCCCGCCGTGCGCGGTCAGCCCGCGTCGGCGTCCGCGAGGGCGGCGTCGATCAAGGCCGTCAGGCGCAGCAAATCCGCGCCCATCACCACTTCGCCATTGATGACAAATGTCGGCGTGGCCGCGCGCCCGCCGCTGATCGTTTGCAGCAACTCAATCGCGTCGTCCAACTGCGCGGTGGTCTCCGCCGAGGACCGTTTCGCCTCAATCCTGCGGAGGTTGACGCCCGCGCCGCGCAACACCGCCCCGGCGGCCTGGGCGTCGAGGCGTTCCTCCGATTCAAGCAGGGCAAAATGGGCGTCGAGATAGTTGTTGGTGGCTTTTGACGCGATCGCCCAGCGCGCCGCCTCTCGTGAGTTTTCACCCAAGACGGGCGCTTCCTTGAACACCACCCGCACGCGATCGCCATAGGAGTCCACCAAATCGCGCACGAAGGGCGCGCTGGCGCGGCAATAGCCGCAGTTATAGTCGAAGAACTCCACCACCGTGACGGGGGCGTCCGCAGGGCCGATCGTGAAGTCCCGCGCGTCGTTGTACAGCGCTTCCGCCTGTTCCTGCACTTGCTCTTGCGCTTTGGCGATTTGGTCCGCTTCGAGACGCCGTTGCAGCTCAAAAATGGCTTCTTCGATGACTTCCGGATTCTCGAGCAAGTACTCGCGGATGATGACGCCGATTTCCTCGCGTGCGCCATCCGGCAGGACCGACTCCGCCGTCTCCTGGGCGGTGCTGACGCCCGTCGCCGCGAACGCAAGGGCGACCGCGCCCGCGCGGGCGAGGGTCGAGCGGATGGGGAAGGCGCGCAGGGACATGTCAGCTCCACAACAGTGACGTTCGATCGGTGTCACTACCCGACCCGTCGCCGCCGTCCAAGTCACCCTGCTGTGAGGGCGGCCGCGCGCCGCAGCGCGTCGTCAGCGCCGGCCGCGCTGCGCCTCCTGCATTTGCACGCGCACAATGTTCAAAATGTCAGCTGTCCGAAGCCATTCGGGCGACCCGCGCTCCAAATCCGGTCGCGCGCTGCTCGCGAACGAGGCGGCGCGGCGCAAGTCGCCGACAGCGAAGAAGCGTTCGGCGCTGGCGTAGCGGGCGAGGGCGGTTTCTCCGAGCGCGTCGTGGGCGCGGGAGCGCTGATACCAGGCGAAGGAGTTGTAGGGCTCAAAGGAGAGCGCCGCGCTCAGATGCTCCAACGCCCGCAGCGTCGTTTCGCGTGAGTTTTGATCCAACAGCGCCGTGGCGAGCCCGGTGTGCAACAACGCGGCGTCGGGCTTGAGTTCAACAGCGCGCTCATAGGGGGCGATCGCTTCCGCCGGGCGGCCGTTTTCCTGAAGGATCTGGCCCTTCAGCTCGTGGAAATAGGGGTTTTCGTCGTCGCGCGCGATCAACTCATCCATCAGGGCGACGGCTTTGGGGACTTCACCAAGGCGGTGGTGCGCGACGGCGCGGGCGTAGAGCGCCGCGTCGGACGTGTTGGTCTCCGGAAACCGACGAAACACCACGTCGGTCTGGTCGAAGAAGCCGTGGAGCTTCGCCTGGGCCATTTCGAGCATCCGCATGTGCTCGGGCGTGTCGACGGCGTCGCGCGAGTGTTGTGTCGCCAACTGCGCGCGCAGAGACTCCACCCGATCCGAGGACAAGGGGTGGGTGCGGAAGTAGGGATCAAGGCGCTGCAGCCGTGCGAGGCTGGGGCTGGCGAACACTTCTTGGTCGCGGAAGCGATCAAAGAAGGCCACGAGGCCCTTGGCCGATTGGTCGGTTTGGGTGAGGTACCGGAAGCCGGCCTGGTCCGCCGCGCTCTCAAATTGACGGAACTGGTTGAGCTGCTCGATCGCGGCGAACTGTTGCGACGACGCCAGCAAGCCCACAGCGGCGCCGCCTTCTCCCGCCGCCGCGGCCAGGATCCCCGCCGCTAGCGTCGCCAGCATGGGTCCGATGCTCGAGCGCGACGCCGCAATGCCGCGGCGCACGGCGTGCGAGCCGGCCATGTGGCCCGTTTCGTGAGCGATCACCCCGATCAGCTCGTTGGGCGTGTCCGCCGCCGTGATGATCCCGGCGTGGAGGAACATGCGCTGACCGGGGATGACGAACGCGTTGAGCGTTGCGTCGCCCACCAGATAGATCTCGATGGTTGCGGGATCGAGGCCGGCCGCTTCGAAGATTGGCGTGGAATAGGACCACGCCATCTCCTCGATCTCGACGTCGCGGATCAGGCCTTGACCTTGCGCCGCGAACACCGGGGCCGCCAGCGTCGCAACCACCGCCAGAATGAAGGCGCGAACAAACCTCATAGCGTGTCCTTCGTGCGTGGGGGCACTATGGGCTCTCCCCCGCGCGGCGTCGAGGCCAGCGCCACAGACGTGCGCGACAGCGCGCACGCCGAGTGAGGCCGCCTCATTCTACGCCGAACGCCGCGCGATCCGTCGCTGACGCGTCACGTCAACCGCCGACCCAGGACCGCAACCGGTCGCGCCATCGCTTCCGCAGCTTTTCCGCTTCGGGGTCGGGCTCTGGCGGTTGGACTTGCGCGGGAGACCAGGCCCCGAAGGCTTCAGGGGCCGCCTCCTCTTCGCCCTCGGCGGCCAGGTCGGCGACCGGCGTCATGTCGGGCGTCGCCACATCCGCTGGCGGCGGCGCATCCTCGCTGGCCGCGTCATCGTCGATCGCCGCGATCTCCGTCGGC
>CAZGLY010000008.1:15746-69483 GCA_964526675.1 uncultured Caulobacterales bacterium | reverse complement strand
CGCCGCGATCTCCGTCGGCTCCGCCGCGGCGCCGTTCAGATGATTCGCTTCCATCGGCGCCGCGTCCGCGGCGTCCAGGGCGACGATTGGCACGCTTTGGACCGCCTCAGCATGGTCGGCCGTGAGCTCGGTCGTCTCGGCTGGCGCGGGTTCGTCTCCGTCGTCATCTTCGGCGGCGGAGGCGTCGATGGCGTCGAACGGCGCGAGGGGGCCGTCCGCCAGCTCCGCCTCGGGATCGACCACGCGCAGCGCATCGGCGTTCGAGGCGACGGTCTCGACCTCGGCGTCCGCGCCGCCGCGACGACCCCGCCCGCCACGACGGCCCCGGCGGCGGCGTCCGCGCTTCGGCTTTGCGTCGTCATCACCGTCGCTGTCGGCGTCCGCGGCCTGCTCGTCGCCGGCGGCGTCCGCCGTCGCGTCATCGGCGTCGAGCTCCACGGCCTCCGCGACATCGCCGTCGGTCTCCTCGCGCCGCCGACGCCGGCGGCGGCGACGCCTGCGGCCATTGTCGTCCTCGCCGCTGTCGCGGTCCTCCTCGGACGCGGGCGGGGCGGCGATCGCCTGACGCGCTTTCGGCTCTTCGCCCGGCGCGTGGGTTTCCAGCGCCTGGATCTCGGCGTCCGGCGGGATCAGCTCCGGGGCGGCCTCTAGGGTCACCGCCATCGCGCAGCGTTCTTCAATCGCCGCGAGGTGATCGCGCTTTTCGTTGAAAATGTAGAGCGCAATCTCCGGCGCGACGCGCACGCGCAACTGCGCCGCGCGGGCCTTCAGGCCGTCTTCTTCGATCTGCCGCAACACGTGCAACGCGCTGGACGCCGGCGACCGCACCACGCCGCGGCCCTGACAGCGCGGGCACTCCACCGAGGAGCCTTCCAACAGGCTGGCGCGGCGGCGTTGGCGGGACAGCTCCATGAGCCCGAAGTTCGAGATTTTGCCCATTTGCAGGCGGGCGCGGTCGCGCTTGAGGCAATCGCGCATGCGCTTTTCGACGGCGCGGTTGTTCTTGCCGTCGTCCATGTCGATGAAGTCGATCACGATCAGGCCGGCCAAGTCGCGCAACCGCATTTGGCGACACGCTTCCTCCGCGGCCTCCAAATTGGTTTTCAGCGCCGTCGCTTCGATGTTGCGTTCTTTGGTGGACTTGCCGGAGTTGACGTCGATCGCGACCAGCGCTTCGGTCTGATTGATCACCAAGTATCCGCCCGATTTCAGGCGCACCGTCGGGTTGAACGTGTCCTCGAGCTGATCCTCCACCCGATGGGCGATGAAGAGCGGCGTCGGTTCCTTATAGGGCTGCACCTTCTTGGCGTGGCTCGGCATGAGCATGCGGATGAAATCCTTCGCCTCGCGATACGCCGCCTCGCCGTCGACAAGCACCTCTTCAATGTCCTTGTCGTAAAGGTCGCGGATCGAGCGTTTGACCAGATTGCCCTCCTCATGAATGAGGCACGGCGCCATCGACTGAAGGGTCCGCTCGCGAATCGTCTCCCACAGGCGCAGGAGATATTCGTAGTCCCGTTTGATCTCAGACTTGGTGCGCTTTGCGCCGGCGGTGCGCACGATCAACCCCATGCCCTGGGGCACCTCCATTTCCTCGGCGATCTTCCGCAGGCGTTTGCGGTCCGGCGCGTTGGTGATTTTGCGGCTGATGCCGCCGCCGCGGGCGGTGTTGGGCATGAGCACGCAGTACCGTCCGGCGAGGGACAGATACGTGGTCAGCGCCGCGCCCTTATTGCCGCGTTCTTCTTTCACGACTTGGACGAGCAGGATCTGGCGGCGCTTGATGACCTCCTGAACGCGGTACTTCCGCAGGGCCGCGCGCTGGGCGCGCGCCCGGCCGGCGGCGAGCTCGTCCTCGTCGTCGTTGAACTCCGCGTTGTCGCCGTCGCTATCGCCGTCCTCGGAGGCGGCGGAGCGTTCTTCCGCTTGAGCTTCTTCGAGCAGCTTCTGCCGATCCTCGAACGGGATCTGGTAATAATCGGGATGGATTTCGTTAAACGCGAGAAAGCCGTGGCGGTTGCCGCCATACTCGACGAACGCCGCTTGCAGCGACGGCTCCACTCGGGTCACCCGCGCAAGGTAGATGTTGGAGCGGATTTGTCGTTTCGCACGCGCCTCGAAATCAAATTCTTCGACTCGGTTTCCGTCGACGACCACGACCCGAGTCTCCTCGGGGTGGGCGGCGTCGACCAACATTTTTCGTGTCATGCACATGTTCTCCGCGCGCTCGCGCGCCGTCGCCGGGGGTAATCTCCCCACCAGCGGCCGGGGCTGCGGCGCGTTGCCAATGGAGCGCCGCCCCGCGCAAGCGGCCGCAATCGCGGGCGCTGCACAGTAAATCCCAAGCGGGGTGACGCATTGTTTGTCCTCGTTGTGCGATGGGCGAAGCCGGACCGTGTCGTTGACGTCGTGGGCCGGCGGCGACGCATCGCGGGATCGCCGTATTCGGACGTCGTCGCAACAGACCGTGGAACCGCGGCGGCCTCACAGGCGAGTCTCGTGTCGCGCAGGAGGGTCGGCGGCGGCCCCGTCCGGGCCACGCGGCGAACGTCGATGGCGAATTTGCACCAGAAAAGGGTTGATGAAAAGCTGCAGCCGCGGGCGGGTTGGCTTAACCCTTCAGCAAGGCCGCCGCCTTAAGCGCGTCGCATCGGGACAGACGCGGCGGAACCCGAGAGGCGCGGACGTCGCCGCGTCACGCGGGCGATGGACGATCGTCAGGGATCGCGGCGCGCAGAGGAGGCTGGTTCGGTGATCGGTGGTCGGTTGACGGGGTGGGCGCTGTTGATGGCGGCGCTGGCGACGATCCTGGGCGGATGCGTCTACGATCCGGACGACCGCTATCCCGGCGCCACCGACCTCTATGTCGGCGATTGCGATGACTGGTCGGCGTATCGCCGCGGCGAACGCTGCGCCGCCGTCGCCCAGGCGCGCCAAGGCCGCTATGTGACCCAAAGCGCGCCGCGCGCGCAGACGCCCAGGCCGACGTTGGCGGGGCCCGTGATCACGGCGGTGAAGTTCGACTACGATCGGCCGGCAACCCGCGTGGACATCCAGTTCACGGGCCAACCCAAGGTCGCGGTGTTCACGCTGGCGGGCACGTGTTGCCGCGTCGTGGTGGACTTCAGCCGCGCGAGCTTTGACCTGCCAGGGGAGACCATTGGCGGCGGGCAACGGCGCGCGGCCGGTAAAGGCGTGGTGGAGCGGTATCGCTACGCGCAACACAGCGCCCAGCGCTCACGGCTGGTCTTTGATCTCGAAAAGCCGGCGGTGGTGGCCGTCAATCGCAACCAGAAATCCGCGGGCGGAGCCGTGGAGCTGACGCTGCGTCCCACGACGATGGAGCAGTTTCGCATCCAATCCCGCACCGCGATTGTTCCCTTCAGCGCGGTCGGCGGGGCGGCCGCGCCTCCCACGCGGGTGGCGTCCGCGCGTCCCAAGGCTGATGCGCGCGTGATCGTGATCGACGCCGGGCATGGCGGGCGCGACCCTGGCGCCATCGCCACGACGGGCGTGAAGGAAAAGGACGTGAACCTCGCCGTCGCCAAGCGGTTGGCGGCGCGCCTTGAGCGTTCGCGCGATTATCGCGTGGTGTTGACGCGCACGGGCGACACCTTCTTGGACTTGGAAGAGCGGCTTGAGCTCGCGCGGACGGCGCGGGCGGACTTGTTCTTGTCGCTGCACGCCGATTCGTTGCCGGGCCAACCCAATGTCGGCGGGGCGTCCGTCTACACCTTGTCCGAACGGGGGACGCAGCGGGCTCGCCGTGAGGTGCTCAACGGTGATCAGAACTGGATCCGCGACGTCGACCTGACCGGCCGTCCGCCGGATGTGAGCGACATTCTGTTGGTGCTGGCGCAACGCGACACCAACAACCGTTCCGCGGTGTTCGCCGAGACGCTGATCCCGCGCCTCGATGAAGCGGGGCGGTTGTTGCGGAACAGCCACCGCAGCGCGGGCTTCTATGTGTTGCTGGCGCCGGACGTGCCGGCCGTGTTGGTTGAGATGGGCTTCCTGTCGAATGAAGCGGATGCGCGTCGTTTGGCCACCGCCCAGCATCAGGAACGCATGGCTCAGGCGCTGGCGGCCGCGATCGCCGACTATTTCGCGTTGGAGGGCCGCTCCCTAGCGGCGCGCTGACGGACGAGCTAGATCCGAGGTGGCCGACGGCGCAAAGCGCCGCTAAGGCGTGTGCGGTCATAGTGTCGTCGCACGCGCGCGCGATGGTGACGCCTAAAGGCGAGGGTTCGGATGTCCGCACGACAGATTGTCTTGGTGGTGAAGATTGTTGCGGGGCTTGCGGCGCTGGGCGTGGCGGCCGTGCTCGTGGGGGCGGTGTTTCTCGCCGGCTATGTGCTGCGCGTGACGGAAGACCTGCCGGAGATTGACGAACTCGCCCAGTACGAGCCGCCCGTGATGACGCGCGTGCACGCAGGCGACGGCCGGCTCATCGCGGAGTATGCGCGCGAGAGCCGCGTGTTCGTCCCCATCGAGAACATTCCTGAGCCGATCGTCCACGCCTTCATCTCTGCGGAGGACAAGAACTTCTTCACCCACAACGGGTTCGACCCGATGGGTTTCATCCGCGGCGGCTTGCGTTCGGCGCTCAACGTGGCGCGGGGCTCTGGCGGGCTTCAGTCGGGATCGACGATCACCCAGCAGGTGGCGAAGAACTTCCTGCTGACGAGCGACCAGAACCTGCGCCGTAAGATCCGCGAGATCTTTATCGCGTTGCGCATTGAGCAGGCCTTCTCGAAGGACGAGATTCTCGAGCTTTATCTGAACGAGATTTACCTGGGCCGTCGCTCCTACGGCGTGGCGGCGGCGTCTTTGCTCTATTTCGGCAAATCCCTCGACGAGTTGAGCTTGTCGGAGACCGCGTATCTCGCGGCCCTGCCCAAAGCGCCGAGCCGCCTCGACATCACCCGATCGCGCAACAAGCCCTACGCCGTGAGCCGGCGGAACTACGTGCTTGGGCGCATGGTCGCCAACGGCTATGTCGACCAAACCGATCATGACGCCGCCGCCAAAGAAGACCTCAATGTCGCGGAGCGGTTGTCGGGCTCCACCTACCGCGCCGCGGAGTACTTCGTGGAGGAAGTCCGCCGCGAAATCTTCTCCATGTATGGGGAAGACGAACTCTACGATGGCGGGCTGTCCGTTCGGACGACCGTGGACACGGAGCTGCAACTCGCGGCGCGGGAGTCGTTGCGGGCGGGCCTTGAGGCTTACGATCGCCGCCACGGCTATCGCGGGCCTTTGGCGACCATCGATGTCAGCGGCGACTGGTCGGCGGCCTTAGCGGAGCTGGAGACGCCGCGTGACATTGGCGGTTGGGCCCCCGCGGTGGTGGTGGAGCTGCGCGACGACGCCGCGGTCATCGGCTTGCTCGATGGGTCGCGCGGTCGGATCCCCTTCGCGCCGCCTGAAACGAACGCCAAAGGGCAACGGGTCGCCGACGCCGATCGACCCATTGAGGACACGCCGCTGGCGTGGGCGCGTCGCGTCAACGCAAACGGCGGCCTTGGGCCGTTGATTGAAAAGCCGAGTGAGGCTGTCGCGCTTGGCGACGTCGTTCTGGTGGAGCCGCTGGAGGTTGAGGGCGATGCGGACGCGCCCAGCCTGCGCGGCGGGGATGCGTCCTACGCGCTGCGCCAGATCCCGGAGGTCAACGGCGCCATTATGGCGATGGACCCCCACACCGGGCGGGTGTTGGCGATGGTGGGCGGCTACAGCTTCAGCTTGAGCCAGTTTAATCGCGCCACCCAGGCGCGCCGCCAGCCCGGCTCGGCGTTCAAACCGTTTGTCTATGCGGCCGCGTTGGACGCCCTCGACGAACGCGGCGACCACGCGTTTACGCCGGCCTATCAGGAACTCGACTCCGCTTACGTCTCCACGGGCGGGCGCGACGGCACGTTCTATAAGCCGAGCAACTACACCGGCCGCTGGTATGGCTTGTCGACGCTGCGCGTGGGCATCGAACAGTCGCGCAACACGATGACGGTGCGCTTGGCGAACAAGATCGGGCTAAACCGCGTGTCGTCCTACGGCGAGCGTTTCGGCATTTATGACGATCTTCCTCCCTATGAAGCGATGGCGCTTGGGGCGGGCGAGACGACGCTTTGGCGAATGGTCGCCGCCTATGCCATGCTGGTGAACGGCGGCAAGCGGATCGAACCGACCATTCTCGACCGGGTTCAGGACCGCGACGGACGCACGGTGTTCCGCCGCGGCGTTCGCGAATGCACCGACATGTGCCAAGCGGCCGGTTGGCTTGAGATGACGCCTCCGCTGTTGGCGGACCCCCGAGTCGACGTGATCGACCCGATCACGGCGTATCAAGTGGTGTCGATGATGGAGGGCGTGGTCACCCGCGGCACGGCGCGGCGCGTCGGCAAAGCGTTGGACAAGCCGGTGGCGGGAAAAACGGGCACCACCAACGACTTCCGCGACGCGTGGTTTGTGGGCTTTGCGCCGGATCTTGTGGTGGGCGTCTTTGTGGGGTTCGACTCGCCCAAGCCGCTGGGCACGGTCCCGCAAAGCGAGGGGGGCGGCAAAGTCGCCGCGCCGATTTTCCAAGCGTTTATGGAGCGGGCGCTGCCGCGGTATGACACCATCCCGTTCCGCATCCCCTCGGGCGTCGTGTTCGCCAACATCGACGCCAACAGCGGTCGGCTGGCGCGGCCTGGGGCCACGACGCCTTACTTCGCGGGCCCCACCGGCTCGTGCAAAGTGGAGCCGGTGTTGGAGGCGTTCCATCCGGGCACGCAACCGACGCAAATGGCTTGCACCGGCGAAACCGCCAGCGATTCCGGCGTCAGCGTCGGGACGGTGCGTCGGCCCCGGCCCGACGGGGAGCTGAGCGCGCTGGCGCGGGCGCGACGGGCGCTCGGCCTGCCGGTTCCGATCGAGGACGAGCCCCTTCTCGAAGAAACCGAGGATGATGAGGACGATGGGGTCGGCGGTCTGTTCTAGACGATCTGGCCCGTCCGCATCGGCGGCGGAGCGGGGGCCGCTCGTCGTTGGGGCCTTGTGATTTCGCGCAACGGTCGTTACGTCCACACCTTCGCGGCGGCGGGCGCACGGTTGTGATCCACGCCCGCCCACGGACCCCCTTCGGCTAGAGGAGCAGGACATGCGCGCGGAGCTTCAGAGCCTTGCCGA
Organism: uncultured Caulobacterales bacterium; assembly: GCA_964526675.1. Taxonomy (GTDB): domain Bacteria; phylum Pseudomonadota; class Alphaproteobacteria; order Caulobacterales; family Maricaulaceae; genus CAZADA01. Next base: position 62,319 of record CAZGLY010000008.1, on the reverse strand, counting down.
TGAGATTGAGCGGTCGGTCGCTTTGCTTCGGAGGCGTCTTTGACTGGGATGTCGCCCAAAAGCGCCTGGATGAACTGAACGCGCGCGCGGAAGACCCTGAGCTTTGGAACGATCCGACGGGCGCGCAGGCGTTGATGCGCGAACGCAATCGGTTGGACGCTGCGATGACGGCGGTGACGGAGCTCACGGGGGAGCTGGCGGATGTCAGCGAACTCGCGGATCTCGCCGACGCCGAAGGGGATGGCGATCTGGCGGAAGAAGCGCTGGGCGCGTTGCAGGAGCTGCGCGCGCGCGCGGCGGCGGCGGAGCTTGAGGCGCTGCTTTCCGGGGAAGCCGACGGCAATGATTGCTTCCTCGAAGTGCACGCCGGCGCGGGCGGCACCGAAAGCCAGGATTGGGCCGCGATGCTGGTGCGCATGTATCTGCGCTGGGCGCAAGCGCGCGGCTTTAAGACGGAAACGATCGACGAGCATGCCGGCGAGGAGGCGGGGCTGAAATCCGCCACGATCGCGGTGCGGGGCGACAACGCCTATGGCTGGCTGAAAACAGAATCCGGCGTGCATCGTTTGGTGCGCATTTCGCCGTTTGATTCGAGCGCGCGTCGCCACACCAGCTTCGCGAGCGTGTGGGTCTACCCTCAAATCGACGAGACGATTGAGATCGCGATTGAGGACAGGGACGTGCGCGTGGACACCTATCGCGCCAGCGGCGCCGGCGGCCAGCACGTCAACAAAACCGATTCCGCGGTGCGCCTCACCCACGCTCCGTCGGGCATTGTGGTGCAGTGCCAAAATGAGCGGTCGCAGCACAAAAACCGAGCCCAAGCCTGGGATATGTTGCGGGCGCGCCTTTATGAGCTTGAGCTGCAGAAGCGCGAGCAGGAGGCCCAAGCCGAGGCGGACTCCAAGACGGAGATCGGTTGGGGGCGACAGATCCGCTCTTACGTTCTGCAGCCCTATCAGCTTGTCAAAGATCTCCGCACCAATGTGGAGACGTCCAACACGGCGGGCGTGTTGGACGGCGACCTCACGCCCTTCATGGCCGCCGCCTTGGCGGCTCAAGTGGCGGGTGAGGGCGACGCGCCCGAGTAGGGCGTGCTGCGAAAACCCCCGATGTGGAGCGACCGCATTTCACGGCGGGCTTCACGCCGGCTCGGCCGACACACGCCGGGTTGCGCCCGTGTGGCGTGACCCAGCTAAACCCAGTCCGCGCGGCGCCCGTCAGAGGGGTGCGGCCGCGGCGGTCAGCGCGAACGTCGGTGTGTGGTGTAGGATTAGCTGGCTTTAAACGGCGAGGCGGACGCGCCGAAGGGAGCGGACACTTTGTCACCGCCATCGCCGGTCTTAGCGGAGGAGACGCTCACGCGCGTCGTGTCCCGACCTCCGGACACAGGATCAGCGTCGTGACGGCAATGGCCTTCGAAGAAGGCGCCGCTTTCCACGGACAGAGCGCTGTGCGTGATGTCGCCCTCAATGCGGGCCGTGGACGCCAGCGTCACTTGCCGACCGCGGACACTGCCCATGACCCGGCCACGCACCGTGATCTGCTCGGCGACGATCTCGCCGCGGATGGACGCTTTCTCACCGACCGTCAACGCGCCGGCGCGGACATCGCCTTCGATCTGACCATCCAATTGAATTTCACCCTCCGCAACCACCGTGCCGGTGATCTGGAGATCATCACTGATGATGGAGGGCGCAGAAGAGAGCTTCGCCATGGGAGTGTTCACATTCACTGACGGGGATGTGGGAAAGTCGGGTGGTGGAACGACACCCCCGGCTTCCTTACCCCTGTTGAACATAACTACCAGCCTTTAGGAACTTTGCCGGATCGTAAGACTTGCCACGGAACCAAACTTCATAATGAAGGTGGCGTCCAGTACTTCTGCCAGTGGATCCCATCGCGCCGATGCGGTCGCCCGCACCCACTTCGTCGCCACGGCTCACATACGCGCGGTGCAAGTGGCCGTACCGGGTGCGGAAACCATGGCCGTGCTCGATTTCGACGACGCGGCCATAACCGCCCCGCCAGCCCACAAACGAGACGCGACCCGGAGCGGCGGCCGTGATCGGGGCCAAGCGCGACGACGCGAAATCCAGACCGCCGTGGAACGCCGGACGGCCCGTGATCGGGTCGATCCGCGGGCCGAAGCCCGATGTCAGGCGGCTCGCCGTGCCGACGGGCACGCCCAGCGGCGTGGCTTCGATGGCGCGTTCCATCGTTTCGCTTTCCGCGACGCGCGCCGCCACGCGGGCGACCCGCGACGAGAAGGGATCGTCGAGCCCTTGCTCATTTTCAAAGCCGATGAGGGGACCGCCGGCGCCGCGTTGGCCTTGGGTCAGCACGTCCTCGACGTTCAAATCCGTCAAGCGCAGCACGGAGCGCAGGTTTTCAGCGCGCGCCTGGGCGGACTCTTCCGCCCGATCCAGCATGCGCGACTGCTCTTGCATCAGAGCCGCCAGACGCTCATCGCCGGAGAAGTCTTGCGTGGCGTCCCGGTCGTTCGCCGCGAGGCGCGATTGACGCGGTGTCGGATCCTCGACCGCCGCGGTCATCACCAAGGAATCGCCGCCGGCTTCCCGGGATGCGACACTGCGACCCGTTAAATCGCGGCCGATTGCGTGATCTAATAACCCTTTGAGGGTTTCGTGGCGGCGATCGAACTCGCGCGCGGCTTCTTCAAAGTCGGTGGTGCGCGTTTGCAGCAGCGCCAAGGCGGAGGCTTCCCGCGCCCGCGCTTCCGCCAACCAGCGCTCGTAGCGCATCTTGATCCGCACGGCCTCGGCCGATTGCGCGGACAGCAGATGGCCGCGCAAAAACACGCTCGCCGTTGCGTAAGAGGTCCACCCGATGGCCAGCGCAGACACGGTGGCCGCCAGGAATTGGGCCCGTGTGGACAGGGTGAAATACCGAACTTGCCCCTCGGCGCGATGGTAGATCTGCCGCTCGGGAAACACGCGCTCCACGAAGGAGCTCGCTTGGGACGCCATGCGCGTGATCATATTTTTCGCCCGCTGATTTCACCCGACCCCATCGCAATACACTCCATCAGCCACAGATTTTCAACAAGAGATTCCTTAACCATTAGGGCCTCGTTCATCTTTCGAGCGCCCCGGGTCCGTGCGCGCCACGCCCGCATACCACGCTTGGGGGAGACCGGCGGCCGCGCGCGCTTCAACGTTGAAGGGCGGCTTCACCACGCCGGGCGCGTGCGCGCGCACATATTCAGTCCACACTGATTCGGGATCGGCGCCGTGCGCGCGGCAAACGTGGCGGAACCACCGCGCGCCGACGGCGACGTGGCCGACCTCCTCGGTATAGATGACTTCAAGCGCCGCCGCGCTCGCGGCGTCGCCGGCGGCGCGCAAGCGCGGGATCATCGCGGGCGTGACGTCCAGGCCGCGCGCCTCAAACACCAGCGGGGCCACCGCCAAGCGCGCGGCGAGGTCATGGCGCGTCGCCCGCGCGGCGGCCCATAAGCCGTCATGGGCCGGCAAATCCCCGTAGGTCGCGCCGTAGGCCGCCAGGCGATCCACGATCATGAGAAAATGGCGCGCCTCATCCGCGGCGACGCCCAGCCAATCGGTCGCAAACGCTGTGCGGTGGCCGGCTAACGCCGGATCGCCGACAAAGCGCGCCACGATATCGCACGCCAGGTCGATGGCGTTCAGTTCGATGTGGGCCACGGCGTGCAGCAGCGCGATGCGGCCCGCGCGGTTCGCCAAACGCCGTTTGGGCATCGCCCGCGGCGCGGCCAGGCGCGGGCGCTCAGGGCGCGCCGGCGTGTCCGGCGGCGGCGGCTCGTCGCCTGTCCAAACATCCTCCGCCGCGTCGGCCGCAAGCCGCGCGACGTGTTCGTTCGCCGCGCGGGCCGCTGCGGCTTTCGCCCTTGGGTCGCCGCACATCAGGACGGCGCGCGCCGCCGCGGCCACACTCGTCCCCGCGGCGCAATCGAGCGCCGGCGCAGGCGTTGCGGGCGAATCCGATGGAGCGAGGGACAGAGACATGATCACGGCCTAAGCTCACGCGTCGAGCGCGCGTACGGCGTCCAGCACCGTCGCGACATGACCCGGCACGCGCACCTTTCGCCACACGCCGCGCAGGACGCCGGCCTCGTCAATGAGAAAGGTCGAGCGCTCAATGCCCATATAGGTCTTGCCGTACATGTTCTTTTCGACCCACGCGCCGTAACGCTCCACAACATCAGTGTCCGCGTCGGAGGCCAGAACGACGCCAAGATTGTGTTTCGCCTTAAATTTATCGTGTTTTTCGACTGAGTCTTTCGACACTCCGACGACCACTGCGCCCGCCTCCGCAAAGGCCTCCGCGTCCTCGGTGAAGCCCACGGCTTCTTTGGTGCACCCGGGTGTGTCATCTTTAGGGTAAAAATAAAGCACGACTCGTTTGCCCGAGAGCGCGGCCAACGACACCGTCCCGCCGCCGTCGGTGGGCAGAACAAAGTCCGGCGCGGCGTCGCCCACCGTTAAGGTTTCGGTCATAACGTGTGGCCTCCCGCGGTTCGGATTGCAAAGTGAGTGAGCATGAGCGGCGACGACCCAAATCGCGATCCAGCGACGACGACCGCTCGGCCGTTTTTGGCGCGATGCGGCGGGGTTGTCCAAGTTTGTCTGCGGGAGGCCGCCCGCCATGCGTTGGAGGCGGTGGCCCTCAGCTTCGCCGTCGTGGTCACGGCGGTGGCCGTGACGGCGTGGGCGCTCAACCAAGGGGCGGTGTCGCTCGCTCCGTTTGAACGGGACATCCGCACGGCCTTGGCGGAGGCCCTCGGCGCGGAGGCGGTCGTACTCGGGGAAGCCTCCGCGGCGTGGTCCTCGGAGCTGCGCAGCATTGTGGTGACGCTGACCGACGTCGCGGCGGAGGACGACGCGGGCGCGGTCGTCGCCACGGCGCCCTACCTCGAGGCCGGTCTGAAGCTCAGCGCGCTGGCGCAGGGGCGGGTCGCGCTCTCGCGCATCGCCGTCGAAGGCGGGGCGTTCTCCATTGTGCGGTTGGCCGAAGGGGGGGTGGCGGCGGCGTTTGGCCCGCCGGACCGCGCCTTGGCCGGCTCCAGCGCGCGTCGGTCGGAGGCGCGCGCGCCGCGCGACGCCGCCGCGCCCCGCGTGCCCACCGCGTTGCGGCGGCTCGACGAAGTTCAATTCAATCGAGCGCGGCTCTATCTGCGCGACGAGCGCCTGGGCGCGGCGATGACCATCACCGACGCCCATCTGCGCGTGACCCGCCGGGGCGACGGCTACGCCGTGCGCGCGCTGGGCGATGTCGGATCCATGGCGGGAGCCGCGGGGTTTGACGCGCGCGCTCAGGTCAGCCGCGATTTCGACGCGGGGTTCTTAGACGCGGAGATCGACGGCGTCTCGCCGGCGCGGGTGGTCGACGCCGAGGGGCCGTTGGCGTCGCTGGGTCGTTTGGACGCGCCGATGCAGCTGCAGGTGTCGGCGCAGTTCGCCGATGGGGCGACGTCGCTGCAAGGCGCGTTGACCGCCCAAGTGGGCGCCGGGCGGTTGCAGTTGGCGGAGGCGGCGCCGCGGACGGTGCGGTCAGGGGCGCTGACGGCGCGGTTTGGCGCGGACGGCTTGGCGCTCGAGCGGTTCAGCGTGGACGTCGATGGGGCGCGCGGCACGCTGAGCGGCGTTGTAACGGGTTTGGAGGCGTCGTTGCGCGGCGAGCAAGGCGCGACCGTCGGATTCGATCTCTCGGGGACAGACTTGGTGGCGGATATGCGTCCAGCGTTCGCCGAGCCGTTGGAGCTTCCGCGCTTGCGTGTCGTCGGCGACGCTGATGTTGGCGATCTGACGGTTCGTTTTGATCAGTTGACGCTGCGCGTGTTTGAAGCCGAGGGCGCGTTTGACGGCGAGGCGCGGTTGGAGCGGGCGTCCACGGGCGCGCTCCTGCCGGCGTTTCGACTCGAAGGCGCGATCAGCGGCGTTGTGCGGCCTGAGCACGTCATGGCGGCGTGGCCGGTCGGCTTCATCAAGACGGCCCGATCCTGGGTGGCGCAGTCGGTGCTGGCGGGCCAAGCCACGGATGGGCGGCTGCGCATCGACTTGCCGGCGGAAGCTTGGGTGGAGCGGCGTCTCGACGACGATCGGCTGCTGTTCAGCTTCACCGTGGAGGATGGGGCGGTCGCGTATGTCAGCACCATGACGCCGCTGACCGACGCCCACGGTCGTGTGACCCTGCGCGGCGACAGTCTTGAAGCGACGTTTGATGACGCGACCTTGGGCGGCCTTACGGTCAGCGACGGCTCCGTCGTCATGCCCCGTCTCAAGACGCCCGGGGCGACGGCGCGCTTCGAGGCGGATGTGGCGGGCTTGCTGCCCGACGTCATGGCGGTTTTGGACGAGGAGCCTTTGAATCTCTTGAAGGCCATGGACCAAACCGCCGACCAATACGCCGGCTTCGGCGAGGGGCGCTTTGAGGTGACGTGGCCGATCCAACGGTCGCCGCCGCCGGCGTCGGTTCGCTTTGCGGTGGACGCTGCGTTTGAGCGGGCGGGCGGACCGTCGGGTGTCGAGATGCTGCCCATTCATGACGCCGCGGTGACGGTGTCGGGGGACTCAGACCTGTTGGTGATCACCACGGACGGCAAGCTCGGCCCCGCGGACGCAGTCATCCGTCTGGAGGATCTCCCGAATGGCGGGGACGACGCGGTGACGCGGCTGGCGGTGGAGGCGCGCTTCGACAACGCCGCGCTCGACGAGCTGGGTTTGCCTGCGCGCGACCTGATGAGCGGCGACGCGCGCGTGGTCGCGGATGTGACGGCGCGCGATGGTGTTGTGCTGACGGCCGACGTCACGACGGACTTCACCTCGGCGCGTTTGCGCTCGCCCGTCTCCAGCTGGACGAAGCCGCGCGGCGCGCCGGCGAAAGCCGAGCTCGAGGTGCGGCGGCGGGACGACGGCGGTTACGCGGTGCCCCGGGTTCGGTTGGCGGCGGAGGGGCTGTTGGCGCGTGGCGCGGCGGTGTTGGCCGCCGACCGGCGGATCGAGAGCTTGGATGTCCACGATTTGGTGTTGGAGGACTACATCGACGCCCGCGGCGCGGTGCGGCGCGGCGCCGACGGACGGTTGATGATCGAGGCGGAGGGCCCGTTCTTCACCGCCACGGATCTGGTGGCCGCGCTCTCCCAGGGCGGCGGCGGCCCGCCCGCGGCGTTTGAACTGGACGCCAAATTCGATCGGGTGCGCGCCAGCGCCACCGACACCTTGTACGGCGCCAGCGTGTCCATGGCGCACACGGGTTCGCGCGTCGCCGGGCTGACGGTCCGTGCGGCGGAGGCGTCGGGCGACGTCATCTCCGCGGACATCAGCCCGCAGGGCGACGGCGCCGACGGCGGGCGCAAACTGTGCGTCTACGCCGATGACGCGAGCCTGTTCATGCGCGCTTTGTTTCGCAACACGGATGTGCGGGGCGGAGCGCTCGTCATTGACGGCGATTTGCCCGCGGCGACCGCGCCGGCGGACGCCGCCAGCGCGTTTCGGGTCGAGGCGGCGGACTTCCGCCTCGTCAACACGCCGCTGCTCGCGCAGCTGCTGACGTCGGTCGTGTCCTTTCAGGGCCTGGCCGACACCCTGAGCGGCGACGGAATCACCTTCCGTCGTTTGGAGGCCGACATCACCGCCGCCGAGGACGTGTTTTACTTCGAACGCGCGCTGATGTCCGGGCCAGCGCTTGGTCTGTCGACCTCCGGCGTGATCGACACCAGCGAAGGCGCGCTGTCGATCCAAGGCGTCGCGGCGCCGGGCTTTGGGGTGAGTTCGGTGATCGGCGCGATTCCTTTGGTGGGGGGCGTGCTCACCTCGCGGGAAGGCGAGGGGCTGATCGGCGTGACGTTTGAGGCCAGCGGCGCGTTCGACGACGTTGACCTGCAGATCAATCCGCTTTCGGCGCTGGCTCCTGGGATTTTCAGACGCCTCGTGGAGGGCCGTTTGCCCGAGGCGGACCGTTATGCGGGCGTGACGCGGCCCGCGGGCGGCGTGCGCTGTCGCCGGCCCGTGGCGTTGGACGGGGCGGTGGACGCGTCATCCGTCGCCCCCGCCAGCGGACGCGCGCGCCGCCGCGATCAGGGGTGAGCTGGCGGCCGGGCGAGGCCTACACGCGACGCGCCACCGCGTGCTTCTTCTTTCCGACGGACAGCTTCACCTGCCCGTCCGCGTCCAGATCTGCGGCGCTGATGATGCGCTGAGGGTCGTCGACAACGGCGCCGGCGACGCGCAGCGCGCCCCCTTTGGCGTGGCGTTTGACCTCGCCCTTCGAGGCCGCCAGGCCCGCTTCCACCAGGAGGTCCGCAAGCGCGACCCCGGCGTCGAACTCTGCCGCTGAGCGCTCGACGGTCGGCAGAGCCGCGCCCGCGCCACCCTCCGTGAAGGTGGCCGCCGCCGTGGCGTGGGCGTCGCGGGCCGCGTCCGCACCGTGGGTCAACGTCGTGATTTCGTTGGCCAAGCGGATTTTCGCGTCGTTGATCGCCGCGCCGTCGAGCGCTTCAAGCTCAGCGATTTCCGTGAGCGGCAGATCCGTGTAGAGGCGTAAGAAGCGTCCGACGTCGGCGTCCGCGGCGTTGCGCCAGTATTGCCAAAACTCATAGGGCGAAAACATCGCGCCATCGAGCCAGACCGCGCCGTCGGCGGTCTTGCCCATCTTCGCGCCGGAGGCGGTCGCCAGCAGGGCGGTCGTGACGCCAAACGTGTCCGCCCCCTCGACGCGGCGGACCAAATCGGCTCCGTTGACGATGTTGCCCCATTGGTCCGAGCCGCCCATTTGCAACACGCACCCAAAACGCCGATAGAGCTCGAGAAAATCATAGGCCTGGAACAACATGTAATTGAACTCGAGAAAGGTCAGCGGTTGTTCGCGGTCAAGCCGTCGCTTCACGCTCTCCAGCGCGATCATTTTATTGATTGTGAAGTGCCGTCCGTATTCACGAAGAAATTCAATATAATTTAAGTAATTAAGCCAGTCGGCGTTGTCGACGATCAGGGCGTCGGTGGGGCCGTCGCCGAACGCCAGGTACTTTTCAAACACGCGCCGAATGCCGGCTTTATTGGCGTCAATAACGTCTTGGGTCAGCAGCGGACGGGCCCTGTCCTTGTCCGACGGATCGCCAATGCGTGTCGTGCCGCCGCCCAGCAGCACGATCGGCTTGCCGCCCGCTTGCTGCAGGCGGCGCAACATCATGATCGGCACCAGCGAGCCGGCGTGGAGGCTCGCGGCGGTGCAGTCGAAGCCGATATAGCCGACCAGCGGCGCGGAGCCGGCCGCGGCGGCGTCCAACGCGGCCAAATCCGTCGCCTGGTAAAGATAGCCGCGCTCCACCAACGTGCGCGCGAACGGCGAGCGCAGCGCGGCGGCCTCGACGGCGTCAACAGGTTTGGGGGCGGCGGGCGACAGGGAGGCGTTCATGGCTGTCCGGCATCTTCAGGTGTTGGTGATGGCGGGGTCGGCCGGCGCGCGGCCCCTCGCGGGGGCAGCCCTATCGCGCCGGCGGCGCGAGCGCTATCCCCTGAGGAGCGTGGCGGGTCTCGATGGCGGGAGGTGGCGTGGCCACAGGCATGATGCGGGCGCTCGGTTTGATGAGCGGCACGTCCTACGACGCGCTTGACGTCGCGTTGATCGAGACGGACGGGGACGCGGCGGTTACGGCGGTGTCGGGCGCGACCTTCGGCTTCGCCGCCGAGGAGCGCGCGCTGATCGCGCGTGCGACCGAGGACGCGTTGGCGTGGGGCTTTGAGGGCGATACCCCGGCGTCCTTCCAGGCGGCGGTGGCGGCGGTGACGGCGGCGCACGCCCGCGCCGCGGCGGCCTTCCTGGCGACCGATCCCGCGGCGCAGGCGGGGCCGCGGCCATCGCTGATCGGCTTTCACGGACAAACCGTGTTGCACCGGCCGCCGGCCAACCGCCCGGGCGCAACGCTGCAGCTGGGCGACGCGCAAGCGCTGGCGGATTTGATGCAGATCCCCGTCGTTTGGGATTTTCGGCGTGCGGACGTGGAGGCGGGCGGTCACGGCGCGCCCCTGTCGCCGATTTATCACTGGGCGCGCGGGCGCATGTCGGGCCTTGGCGCCGGGGACGCCGTCCTCAATCTCGGCGGCGTGGCGAACATCAGCTTTCTGCAGGCGTCGCCCGATGATCTGGTGGCGTTTGACACGGGCCCGGCGAACGGGCTTCTCGATCAGTGGGTGGCGGCCCATGGCGCGGGAGACTGCGATCGCGACGGCGCCTACGCCCGCGCCGGACGGGTGGACGCCGCGACGCTGGCGGCGCTGCTCGATCATCGCCATTTCGATATGCCGCCGCCAAAATCCCTCGATCGCTACGCCTTCGCTCTGGCGCCCCTGGAGGGCCTGTCGCTGGAGGATGGCTGCGCGACTCTGACGGCGTTCACGGCGCACACCGTGGCCCGCGCGTTGCGCTTTGCGCCATCGCCTGTGGCGCGGGTGGTCGCCGCCGGCGGCGGGGTGGACAATCCCGCGCTGATGACCGCCATCGCCGCTGGTTTGCGCACGGCGCCGAACGCTGCTGACGGCGGCGCGCGCCTGGACTCCGCGGTGGCGTGGGGGTGGCGCGCCGACACGCTTGAAGCCGAGCTGATGGCCTATCTCGCCGTGCGCAGCCAACGCGGCGCCGCACTGACGTTTCCCAAAACCACCGGCGTGGCGGCGCCGCAAACCGGGGGACGTTGCGCAACGCCCCGCAGCGACGTGTTGGGGCCGCCGGTCGACCCGCTCAGTCCACGAGGGCGCGATCGCTGACGAGGCGGCGGTCGAGATAAGCCGCGCAACGCTCGGACAAGGCGTCGAGTTTGTCCGTGAAAAAGTGGTTCGCGCCTTCCAAGACCTCACAATCGATCGTGATGTTCTTCTGTGTCCGGATTTTTGTGACGATCCGCGCGATATCCTCGTGCGGGACCACCTGGTCTTGGTCGCCGCTGATGACCAGGCCAGACGCCGGGCACGGCGCTAAGAACGAGAAATCATAGAGGTTCATGGGCGGCGCGATGGACAAGAACCCGCGCACCTCCGGACGGCGCATCAACAATTGCATGCCGATCCAAGCCCCGAAGGAATAGCCCGCGACCCAACAAAACGGCGCGTTGGCGTTGAAGCTCTGCACCCAGTCGAGGGCCGCGGCGGCGTCGGACAGCTCGCCGATCCCCTGGTCGTAGACGCCCTGGCTGCGCCCAACGCCGCGGAAGTTGAAGCGCAACACGGCGAAACCGCGGGCCTTAAACAGCTCAAACAGCTCCAGCACGATCGGGTCGTCCATCGACCCGCCGCCCTTGGGGTGGGCGTGCAAGGTCAGCGCGATCGGCGCGGCTTCGTCCTTGCCCGGATGATAACGGCCTTCCAACCGCCCTTCAGGACCGACGAAAATCACTTCGGGCATCGCGTTCTCCTTTGCGGGCCGTCGCGCCGGCTCGAAGCCGAACGCGACGGATGGCCGCGGCGTTTAAATCCTAGCGGCGTGATCAGCTACGGCGTTTGGCGGCTGCGTCGTCCGTCAAAAATCCAGCGCTCAAACTTGACCTCTAGGATTGGTTATTTAGGTTGGGGCTGTGCGCGCGCGCGCGTCGCCGACCTTCAAAGTCGGCGTTCTAGCACGCTCGCGCGCGGATTCGGCGGATTTTCGGAGCGGTGATGAAACTCTCATCCAAAGGGCGTTACGCGGTGATGGCCGTGGTTGATTTGTGCGCGCAAGGCGATGGCGCGCCGGTCAGCTTAGCCTCGATCGCGGCGCGCCAGGAGATCTCGCATTCCTATCTTGAGCAGCTGTTCGCGCGCTTGCGCCGCGCCGGCGTCGTCACCAGCGTTCGCGGTCCCGGCGGCGGCTATCGGCTGACCAAACCGGCGTCGCAGACGCGCGTGGCGGACGTGGTTCTGGCGGTGGACGAGCCGCTCGACGCGACGCGCTGTAAGGGCAATCGCGACGGGTGTCTGGTGCGCACGGGCCGGTGTCTCACCCATGACCTGTGGGACGAGTTGGGCCGCCAAATATACTTGTTTCTCAGCGGGCTCAGCGTCGACGACGTCGTGCGCGGCCGGGTCTTGGGGCGGTCGCAGGGGCCCGTCCACACTCTCGCAATCAGCCCGGCGAACGACCGTCGTCGCGGAGACGGCGCGTCAGCGGCTTTGAGCGCGGTGGCGCAGGAATGGGAGTGATCGCCGTCATGGATCGCCCCGGGACTGCGGAGCCGAGGTCCGGCGTGTCCGAGGTCTATCTCGATCACAACGCGACCAGCCCCCTCCGACCGGAGGCGGCGGAGGCGGTGTCGGAGGCCCTCGCCGTCGGAGGCAATCCATCGTCGGTGCACCGGGCGGGCCGCCAAGCGCGCGCGCTTCTGGAGACGGCGCGGGAGACGCTAGCCGCCGCGGTCGACGCGCCGCCGGAGGGGCTGATCCTCACCAGCGGCGCCACGGAGGCGAACAATCTCGCGCTTGCCAGCATGGTCGGCGGCGGCGTGCGGCGCTTGTTGATCTCGGCGATCGAACATGACGCGGTCCGCGAGGCCGCCGCCGCGAGCGACGCGTCCGTAGAACTGATCCCCGTGGACCGGGCTGGCGTGGCGGACCTGGCGTGGCTGGAGCGCCGCTTGGCCGGTTGGGACGCCGATGTGGACGGGCGCCCTGGCGTCGCGCTGATGCTGGCCAACAACGAAACCGGGGTGCTGCAGCCCGTGGCGGAGGCGGCGCGTCTGGTGCGGTCCGCGGGCGGTCTTCTGTTGGTCGACGCGGTGCAAGGCCTCGGTCGTGTGGATGTGGCGCTGGGTCCTCTTGGGGCGGACTATCTGGCCCTGTCTGCGCACAAGATTGGCGGTCCCGGCGGCGTCGGCGCGCTGGCGGTGCGCCCGGGCGCGCCGGTGAGCCGGGCTCTCCACGGCGGCGGGCAGGAGCGCGGCCATCGCGGCGGCATGCCCAATGTGGCGGGAGCTGTTGGGTTTGCGGCGGCCGCGCGCGCGGCTTTGGCGGAGCAGGGCCGCCAGGAGGATCTGCGCGTCATGCGTGACGGGATGGAGCGCGCGCTTCGCACTGCGCGTCCGGATGCGCGGGTGCTGGGCGCCGACGCGCCGCGTCTGGCGAACACAAGCTGCGTCGCGCTGTCTGGCTTCGCCAGCGAAACGCAGGTCATGGCGCTCGATATGGCCGGTGTCGCTGTGAGCGCGGGCGCGGCGTGTTCGTCGGGGAAGGTGCGCGCGAGCCACGTGCTGGCGGCGATGGGATTCAGCCCGGAGGTGGCCGGCTCGGCGATCCGGGTCAGTTTTGGATGGACGTCGACGGCCGCGGACGCGGAGCGGTTTGTGGCGGCGTGGACGGCGGTGGTGGATCGCGCCCGTCCGTTGGCGATGGCGGCGGGGGGCGGCGCGCGCGCTGCGGCGTCGGTTGAAGGAGGCGAGTGATGGTGGCCACAAAAGAGACGGTCGAGACGGTCAAAGGGCTCGAAGCGGAGAAGTATGACGCCGGGTTCGTCACCGAGATCGAGCAAGAATATGCGCCGAAAGGCCTGAACGAAGACATCATTCGGTTCATTTCGGACAAAAAAGAAGAGCCTGATTGGATGCTGGACTGGCGTCTGCAGGCCTATCGCCGTTGGCTTCAAATGGAGGAGCCGACGTGGGCGATGGTGTCCTATCCGAAGATTGATTACCAGGACGCCTATTATTACGCGGCGCCGAAAGCCGGCGCGAAGTACGAAAGCTTGGACGACGTCCCGAAGGAGATCTTGGAGACGTATGAGAAGCTTGGCATCCCCTTGCGTGAGGCGGAAGTGCTGCTTGGCGTCGAGGGCGCGGCGGACACGGCTGCGGCGGCTCGTGAAACGCCAAAGGTGGCGGTGGACGCCGTCTTCGACAGTGTCTCGGTCGCGACGACGTTTAAGGACGAACTCGCCAAGGCCGGCGTGATCTTCATGTCGATTTCCGAGGCCATCCGCGAGCATCCGGAGTTGGTGCGCAAGTATCTCGGCTCCGTGGTGCCCGCGACCGACAATTACTTCGCGACGCTCAACACCGCGGTCTTTTCCGACGGCACGTTCGTGTACATTCCTGAGGGCGTGCGCTGCCCGATGGAGCTGAGCACTTATTTCCGCATGAACGCCCAAGGCACGGGTCAGTTCGAGCGCACGCTGATCATCGCCGACAAGGGCTCCTACGTCTCGTATCTGGAGGGGTGCACCGCGCCGATGCGCGATGAAAATCAACTCCACGCCGCGGTGGTGGAGTTGGTGGCGCTGGACGACGCGGAGATCAAGTATTCGACGGTGCAGAATTGGTGGCCGGGCGACGCCGAGGGGAATGGCGGCGTCTACAACTTCGTCACCAAGCGGGGTGATTGCCGCGGTCCGCGCTCTAAGATTTCGTGGACGCAGGTGGAGACCGGTTCGGCGATCACGTGGAAGTATCCGTCATGTGTTCTGCGTGGTGAAGACAGCGTCGGCGAGTTCTACTCCATCGCCATCACCAATGGCGCTCAACAAGCCGACACGGGCACCAAGATGATCCATTTGGGCAAGAACACCCGGTCGCGGGTGATCGCCAAAGGCATCTCCGCGGGCAAGTCGAACTCCACCTATCGCGGCCTCGTGTCGGTCAACGGCAAGGCGGCCGGCGCGCGCAACTTCACCCAGTGCGACAGCCTGCTGATCGGTGATCAATGCGGCGCGCACACGGTTCCGTACATCGAGTGCAAGCGCCTCGACGCGCAGCTTGAGCATGAAGCGACGACGACGAAGCTCAGTGAAGATCAACTGTTCTACGCGCGTCAGCGTGGCCTCGACGAGGAGAGCGCGGTGGCGTTGCTGGTCAACGGATTTGTCCGCGACGTGCTGCAGGAATTGCCGATGGAATTCGCGGTCGAAGCCCAAGCCCTCGTCAAGGTCTCCCTCGAGGGAAGCGTGGGGTGATGGCCGAAGTTCTGAGCTGTTTCAACGTCTCCATGGCGCTCGCGACATTTTTTAGGTGAACGACACACAATGCTGACCATCAAAAATCTCCACGCGCAGGTCGATGACGACGGCGCGACGAAGCAGATCCTCAAGGGCGTCACGCTTGAGGTCCCAGCGGGCGAAGTCCACGCCATCATGGGGCCGAACGGCTCGGGCAAGTCGACGCTGTCTTATGTGCTCACGGGCCGCGAGGGCTACGAGATCACGGACGGGGCCGCCACCTTTGCGGGCGCGGACTTGTTCGACATGGAGCCGGAGGACCGCGCGGCGGCGGGCTTGTTCTTGTCGTTCCAATATCCGGTCGAGATCCCCGGCGTGCCGACCATGACCTTTGTGCGCGAGGCGTTGAACGCCCAGCGCAAAGCCCGCGGGGACGAGGAGGTCGCCGCGGCGGCCTTCCTCAAGAAAGCCCGTGAGGTCGGCGCTCAACTCAAGCTCGACGCGGACATGCTGAAGCGCGCGCTCAATGTCGGGTTTTCCGGCGGCGAGAAGAAGCGGCTCGAGATTTTCCAGGCGGTGATGTTGGAGCCGAGTTTCCTGGTGCTCGATGAGACCGACTCGGGCCTCGACATCGACGCTCTGAAAACCGTGGCGGAGGGCGTGAACACCCTGCGGTCGCCCGAGCGCGGCATGCTCGTCATCACCCATTACAAGCGTCTGTTGGAGTACATCCGTCCGGACGTGATCCACGTCATGGCGGATGGGCGGATCATCACGTCTGGCGGACCGGAGCTCGCCGATCGCCTGGAGGCGGAGGGCTATGATTCCTTGATCGCGGAGGGCGCGGCGTGATCACCCTGGAGGATCTGCCTCACCGGCGCGTGGAAGCGTGGAAGTGGTCGGACGTGCGGGCGGCCGCGCGCGCCGTCGACACCCTCGATCTCGCGGGGGCCTGGGACGCGTTCCGGCTGACGTCGGGCGAGGGGGACGCGCGGATCGCGGACTTCGATGGCGCGTCAGAGATTGCCGCCTTGGCGCGGCGCGTGCAGCCGGACGACGTCGTCCAGTTCGTCGTGGCCGCGGGTCAAACCCGCGCACTGCCGCTGGACTTTGAGGCCGCCGCCGGCGCGGGCGCGCATCGCATCCAAGTGCTGGTGGAGCCGGGCGCGAAACTCCTGCTGACCGAAAGGTGGGCGGCCGAGTCCGGCGCGTTCGGGATGGTGTCGCTGGATGTGCACGTTGGCGCGGCCGCTGAGGTCGAACGCTTGGTTGTCGCCGCCGACACGGGCGACGCCGTGGTGCTGTCGGACATGCAGGTCCATGTCGCGGAACGGGCGCGCTACGCCCAAACGGCGCTGACCTTTGGCGCGAAGCTGGCGCGGCTGGAAACGCATGTCACCGTGGCCGGGCCGGGCGCCGACGTCACGCTCAACGGCGCGTCCTTGCTCGCGGGCGAGGCGCACGCGGACCACACCACCATCGTCACCCACGCCGCCCCGGGCGCGACGACGCGTGAGACCTTCCGCAGCGTCGTGACCGATCGCGCCACAGGCGTGTTCCAGGGCAAAATCAAAGTGGAGCGGCCGGCGCAACACACCGATGCGGAGATGGACCACAAAGCCCTCTTGCTCACCGAGGGTGCGACCGTCAACGCGAAGCCCGAGCTCGAAATCTATGCCGATGATGTGGCGTGCGCCCACGGCAACACCGCCGGCGCGTTGGACGCTGCGGCGTTGCATTACATGCGCGCGCGGGGGCTGCCGGAAACGCGCGCCAAAGCTCTGTTGATCGAAGCGTTCGTCGGGGAAGTGATCGACGGCGTCGCCCACGAGCCGACCCGCGACGCTTTGCGTGGGGAGGCGCGCGCCTGGATGGAGACGCATCTGTGACCGACGCCGCGATCGCCGCCCGTGAGAGCTTCGACGTCGCCGCCGTGCGCGCGCAATTCCCGATCTTGACGCGGGAGGTGAACGGCAAGCCGCTGACCTATCTCGACAGTGCGGCCTCCGCACAAAAGCCCGAGGCGGTGATCGAGGCGATGACGGCGGCCATGCGCGGCCAGTACGCCAATGTTCACCGGGGCTTGCACACCCTCGCCAACGAAACGACGGAGGCGTTTGAGGGCGCGCGCGAGACGGTCGCGGCCTTTTTGGGCGCGCGCGAAGCCGCGGAGATCGTGTTCACCCGCGGCACGACGGAAGCGATCAACCTCGTGGCCAGCGGCGTCGCGGCGGAGATCACGCCTGGGGATGAGATCGTCGTCTCCCAGATGGAGCATCACTCCAACATCGTGCCGTGGCACTTTCTGCGCGAGCGCCACGGCGCCGTGCTGAAATGGGTTCCCGTGACCGAGGACGGCCGTCTGGACATGGACGCCCTGGCCGCCGCCCTCGGGCCGCGCACGCGGATGGTGGCGCTGACGCATATGTCCAACGTGCTGGGCACGATCACGGACGCCGCGGCGATTGTTCGCCTCGCGCACGACATCCCCGGGCATCCGGAGGGTGGGGCCGCGGTCTTGCTCGACGGCAGCCAGGCGGCGGTGCACTTGCCGGCCGTGGATGTCGCGGCGTTGGACGTCGATTTCTACGCTGTGACGGGCCACAAGCTCTACGGCCCGTCCGGCATTGGCGCGCTCTATGGCAAGCGGGCCTGGTTGGAGCGGCTGCGCCCCTATCAAGGCGGCGGGGAGATGATCGAGCGCGTGAGCGAAGACGCGATCGTTTACAATGAGGTCCCCTACAAATTTGAGGCCGGCACGCCAGCCATTCTCGAGGCGATCGGCTTCGGCGCGGCGTTGTCGTGGCTCCAGCGTCAAGACCGCGCGGCGGCCGCGGCTCACGAGCATCGCTTGGCGGAGCGGTTGGAGGACGGTTTGCGCGCCTGGAACGACGTGCGCGTGATCGGCCAGGCGCCCGGCAAAGGCGCGATCGTGACTTTCGCGTCGGAGGCCGCCCACGCCCACGATCTTGCGCAGATTATGGACAAATACGGCGTCGCCGTGCGGGCCGGCCAGCATTGCGCGGAGCCGTTGATGACGCGGTTCGGCGTCACCTCGACATGTCGGGCCAGTGTCGCCATGTACAATGACGAGAGCGACGTTGAGCGCTGTTTGGCGGCGTTTGGCAAAGCGCGTGACTTGCTGGGATAGCGGAACGGGTGGCGGTCCTGCGATGCGCCAAAGGGACCTGAAGGAGGATGCCGATGAGTGACGACATCGCCCGCGACGTGTTGGACGTGTCGCCGCCGCCGGAAGCGCCGCGCGACGACGCCGCGGCGGGGGGCGCGCCCGCGTCCGACGCCGGGTCTGTGTTGCCGCCGGAGGAGCTCGCGCGGCTCACCGACGACCTGATCGCCGCGTTCAAGAGCGTGTACGATCCCGAGATCCCGGTCGACATCTATGAGCTTGGCTTGATTTACCGGGTTGACGTGTCCGACGATCGGCTGGTGACCGTGGACATGACGCTGACCGCGCCGGGGTGTCCGGTGGCGGGCGAAATGCCGGGCTGGGTTGAGAGCGCCGTGCGCAAGGTCGACGGGGTCGCGGACGCGAAAATCAACATGGTGTTTGAGCCGCCCTGGGACATGTCGCGCATGTCCGATGAGGCGCGGTTGCAGCTAAACATGCTCTAGCGCGCGCCGAGCGCCGCTGCGAGATGATGGAGGAGGAGACATGGCGCGACGTCCCAAGCCGAAAGTGGTCACCCTCACCGAGCGGGCCGCCGAGCGCGTGCGCGTGATCATGGACCAGCGGGGCGCCGGGTTCTTACGCGTCGGCGTCAAAAATGGCGGCTGTGCGGGCATGGAGTACGTGATGGACTACGTCATGGAGCCCGCCGCCCTCGACGAACGTGTGGAAGACAAGGGCGTGCCGATCGTGATTGACGCGAAGGCGGTGCTGTTTCTGCTCGGCTCTGAAGTCGACTATGAGATCACGCCGCTGGCGTCGAAATTCGTGTTCAAGAACCCCAATCAAACAGACGCGTGCGGTTGTGGGGAAAGCGTGACGATCACCCCTGTCGCCGCCGGGCCGGCTTAACCGACGCCGCCGCGCGTGATCAACGCTTAGGCGGCTCGCGCCGCCTCCGGCCGCGTTTGGCCGTCGCCGGTGGCGGTGACGCGGTTGCGTCCGCCGCGCTTTGACGCATAGAGACGACGGTCAGCGCGGTCCAACACCTCTTCGGGGCCGTCGTCGCCTTCGAGCTGGGCGACGCCGATGGACACCGTCACGGTGCCCAAGCTCTCATTGGTGGATTTCCGCATCAGCTGTTTGGCCTCCACCACCTTGCGCACTTTCTCCGCCAAGACGGTGGCGTGAGCGCTGGTCGCTCCGGGCGCGAGAACGGCGAACTCTTCACCGCCATAGCGGGCGACGATGTGGTGGTCTTCGGCGGAGCGCTGGATGCAGCGCGCCACGAATTTGATGATTTGATCGCCGGTTTGGTGGCCCCAGGTGTCGTTGAAACGTTTGAAATGATCGATGTCGAGGAGGATGACCGAGTAGGGCGTGCTGTTGCGATTGGCCTCCTCCACGCCTTCGCGCAGGGCGGAGTCAAAGCGCAGGCGGTTGGCGATCCCGGTGAGCGCGTCGGTTTGGGCTTGAACCTTGGCGCGTTCGGCTTCTTCGCGGGTGTCCTTGAGGACGGATTGCAGCTGCCGGACGGTGGCGGTGCTGTCCTGCAGCCGTGATTCCAGTTCCTGATTGCGCGCGTGTTGGGCGCGCGTCTCTTCGCGGAGCTTGGCGACGACGCGCTTAAGTCCCTCGCCGTCAGCGCCGGCGTCCAGGGCGCCGCTCGCGCCCTCCAACGTGTCGCCATAGGCTTGGATGTCGCGCCCTGCGGATTCCAAGGCGCTGATCGTCTCGGTCAACTCCGCTTGCATTTTGGCGCCGGTGTCGGCGACGGCGTCATCCAGGCGGTCTGGCGCGAGATATTCCGTGTAGAGCGTGCCGCAGACCGTGTCGTCCAGCCCTTCGCGGCGACGCGCTTCGAGCGCTTTTGATAGATCGGCGTTTGCGCCCGTGAGGTGGGCCGCCCACACGGCGTAATTGTTTGGCGAGGGCGAAATCGCCTCCGTCGCCATCGTTTCCAGCACGCGCTGCGCCAGCGCGCGCCCTTCAGCCCCCCGAAACAGATCGTTCACTGTGTTCGCCCTCGCCGCCTGACCAAAGCCAGCCTACGGGGCGAGGCGAAAACAAGCTGTAAAGCTGGCGACGTCGGAGACGCGTTAATGCGTCAGGCGAGGGGCGTTGTCAGCTCTGGCTCTGGGCGCGTGTGCGGCGGGGCAAGTCCACAGCGCGCAACAGAAACGCCGGCGTGTGATCGCCGAGGCCGACTTCCTTCGACCGTCCCGAGTCGCGGCGGCGCGGTTCCGCCGCGGGTTGTGCGTCCGCGCCCGCGTTTGCGTCTTCGCGCTCGCGCCCCCGGCGCGAGCCCCGCCCGCGACCATTGCGCGACGTTCCTTCGGCGGGCGCTTGATCGCCGCTATGACGGTCGGCCGGCGTGTCCACCACGACTTGCGGCGCGGGTTCGAGCGTCTTGCCGATCAGCTTTTGCACGGCCGCGAGGGATTTGGAGTCTTCGGGACTGACAATCGTGAACGCCTCACCGGAGCGGCCCGCGCGCCCGGTGCGGCCGATGCGATGCACATAGTCTTCGGCGTGCCGGGGCACATCGACGTTGAACACATGGGTGACGTCGGGGATGTCCAGGCCGCGGGCGGCGACGTCGCTGGCGACCAAAAGCTTGATGTCGCCGGCCTTGAACCGGCCCAGCGTTTCCGTGCGCACCGCTTGGGGCAAATCACCGTGAATGGGCGCGGCGCTGTAGCCATGGCGCGTCAGCGAGCGCGCCACGATGTCGACGTCGCTCTTGCGGTTGCAGAACAGGATGGCGTTTGTGATGTCGGCCGCGTCGATCGCCGCGCGCAAAGCCGCGCGTTTGGTCCGCGGATCGCCGGCCGGCGCTTTTACAATCCACTGCGTGACCGTGTCCGCCGTGGAGGAGGGGCGCGCCACTTCCACTTTCACGGGATTTTGCAGGAATTGATTGGTGAGGCGCTGGATCTCCGGCGGCATCGTGGCGGAGAAGAACAAGGTTTGGCGCGTGAACGGCGTGAGCTGAAAAATGCGCTCAATGTCGGGGATGAAGCCCATGTCGAGCATGCGGTCGGCTTCGTCCACGACCAGGAACTGGACGCCGTTCATCAAGAGCTTGCCGCGCTCAAAGTGATCCAGCAGCCGCCCGGGCGTCGCGATCAGCACGTCCACGCCGGCGGTCAGCGCCCGGTCTTGGTCGCCGAAGGATACGCCGCCGATCAGCAGCGCCATCGAAAGGCGATGGTTCTTCCCGTACTTTTCGAAGTTCTCGGCCACTTGGGCGGCCAACTCGCGGGTTGGCTCAAGAATGAGAGAGCGTGGCATCCGAGCCTTCGCGCGCCCGCGAGAAAGCAAATCGATCAGCGGCAGAGTGAAAGAGGCGGTTTTGCCAGTGCCCGTCTGCGCAACACCAAGCACATCACGGCCGGCTAAAGCATGAGGAATCGCCGCCGCTTGGATCGGCGTCGGTTCGGTGTAGCCGGCGTCTGATATGGCGCTGAGCAGCTCCGACCCAAGGCCGAGCTCGTCAAAAGTCATCGCGTCCGTTTAATATCGCAGCCCCGGGCGCGCGCGCCCAATACTCGCGGTTTCAACAGGCGTCGCGCGGGAAGTCAATCGTCGCGGGCGCATGTTGCCTGAATAGTGATCTCCGTATCGCATATGGGGGGCGTGGCGACGATCGCCAGGGTCGGCGGGATCGCCCCGTTACACGTCGAGGTCGGCGACGAAGCGCGCGTTGTGCTGGATATACTCAAACCGGCGCTCGGGCTTGCGCCCCATCAACGTCTCGACCAACGCCGCCGCGGCGGGGCGATCTTCATGGGGCAGGCTGACGCGCGCCAAGGTGCGGGTCGCGGGATCCATGGTCGTTTCTTTGAGCTGGCGGGGCATCATCTCGCCCAGGCCCTTGAAGCGGCTGATCTCCACCTTGCCGGCGCCCTTGAACGCGTCCGCCAGCAGCGCGTCCTTGTGGTCGTCGTCACGGGCGTAGGCGACGTGGCCGCCGCGGGCGAGGCGATAAAGCGGCGGCAGCGCGAGGAAGAGCCGCCCCGCTTCGACCAAACCGGGGGTTTGGCGCAGGAAAAACGTGATGAGGAGCGTGGCGATGTGGGCGCCGTCGACATCGGCGTCGGTCATGATCACGACGCGCTCGTAGCGGACGTCGTCCAACGCGAAACGCGGCCCAAGTCCGCAGCCCAGCGCGAGCGTCAGGTCGGCGATTTCTTGGTTGGCGGTGATTTTATCCCCGCTGGCCTGGGCGACGTTGAGGATCTTGCCGCGCAGAGGCAAGACGGCCTGGGTCATGCGGTCGCGCGCTTGTTTGGCGGAGCCGCCGGCGGAGTCTCCCTCCACCAGGAACAATTCGGAGCCGTCGGCCTCGGCGCGGGAGCAATCGGCGAGTTTGCCGGGCAATCGCAGCCGTTTTGTTGCGGATTTGCGCGCGACCTCGCGGGCTTTCCGGCGTCTTTGGCGCTCTTCGGCGCGCTCAATCACAAAGGTCAGGAGTTTGTCGGCTTCTTTCGGCGCGGCGGCGAGCCAATGATCGAAATGGTCGCGCACCGCCTGCTCAACGAGGCGCGTGGCTTCCGGGCTCGCCAGCTTCTCTTTGGTTTGGCCCTGGAACTCGGGCTCGCGAATGAACACCGAGA
Source organism: uncultured Caulobacterales bacterium (assembly GCA_964526675.1). GTDB lineage: Bacteria > Pseudomonadota > Alphaproteobacteria > Caulobacterales > Maricaulaceae > CAZADA01. Next base: position 39,684 of record CAZGLY010000008.1, on the reverse strand, counting down.
TGAGGGCCGCCGTCGCGCCGAGGACATCCTCGCCGGTGATGAGGTTGGCTCGTTTCTCGCCGGCGATGTCGCCATAGGCGCGCAGGCCCTTGGTCAGCGCGGCGCGCAGCCCGACTTCGTGGGTTCCGCCTTGGGGTGTCGGAACCGTGTTGCAATACGAGCGGCTGAGGGCGTCATCGTCGCCGAAACCGGCCGCCGTCCACGCCACCGCCCATTCAACCGCGCCGTGAGCGCCTTCTTCGCCAACGCGGCCGGTGAACGGCGCGACGGCCAAGGCGCGCTCGCCCAACGTCTCGCTGAGGAAGTCCGCCAAGCCGCCGGGAAAGCGCAGGACCGACTCCGCCGGCGTGGCGTCCGCGTCGCCCAAGAGCGAGGGATCGCATCGCCAATGGATCTCCGCGCTGCGGTGGAGATACGCCTTCGAGCGCGCCATGCGGTAGAGCCGCGCCGGTTTGAACGCGGCGGCCGGTCCAAAGACCTCCGGATCCGGATGGAACCGCACCCGCGTGCCGCGTCTCCCGCGCACCGCGCCCACCCGCTCCAATGGCCCCTGCGGCGCGCCGCGGACATAGCGCTGGCGGAAGAGGGCCTTGTCGCGAGCCACCTCCACTTCGAGGAACTGCGACAGCGCGTTAACCACCGAAACGCCGACCCCGTGCAAGCCGCCGGAGGTGCGGTAAGCCTTGTCGGAGAATTTCGCCCCCGCATGGAGCGTCGTCAGGATCACCTCCACCGCCGATTTTTCGGGGAAGCGGGGGTGGGGGTCCACGGGTATGCCGCGGCCGTTGTCCTCCACCGCGACGGTTCCATCGGCTTCGAGCGTCACGGCGATGCGCGTGGCGTGGCCCGCGACCGCTTCGTCGACCGCGTTGTCCAGCACTTCCGCGAAGAGGTGGTGGAAGGCGCGTTCGTCCGTGCCCCCAATGTACATGCCGGGTCGACGCCGCACGGGCTCCAGACCCTCGAGGACTTCAATGGCGTGCGCATCATAGGACCCGTCGCCGGGGCGCGCGGCGTCGGCGGGGTGGCTCGGGTTGGGCTTGCGGGCGGCTTGGGCCATGGGGACGCTCTCCTGACTCGCGGCCACCCTATCCTTCTTCGCGGCTTATGCGAGGGCTCTCTGCGCGGCGTTGGCCACGGCGCGCGCGGCCGCGAGGACGCGCTTAGCCGGCCAGACCCACCAGCGGCTGTCGCGATCCAGGCGCGCGCCGCAGGTGTCGATCTGGCGCTCATAGGCGCCGGCCCGTTTTCCGACCCCCGCCGCCACGTCCAGCAGCCACGGTTTGGCGAGGTGGCTCTCCCGAAGGAACGCGCGGGGGCCCTCGTGGTAGGCCAGATAGTGGGTTTCGGCGTCATCAAGGGGAACATCGGCGACGGTTTCGGTGCGCGTCAGATACCACGCGACGAAATCGGTCGTGTCGGAGAAGCGCGCGCGCATGGCCCAGGGCCGTCCGGCCGCGCGCTTGTAGTGATCCCATGTGCCGTCGAGCGCTTGGGGGTAGCCATACGCGGACGACAGCCGCTGGCCGACCGGCAGGCCGAAGCGTTGGCGCCGCGGCGGCCGCGCAAACCGGCGAAACGCGGATTCCCGTTGGATGATGGCCAGCTGGACATGCGCCGGCGCGCCCCACCGCGCCTCCGACGACCGCACGGCGCGCCACCACCCGGGACGCGCGTCCATGAGGGCGCAGACGTCCAACTGCTGGCGCATGGTGGGGATGGGCGACGCCCATGTGTAGACGGCGTGGATGAGCGCCGCCGCGCCCGCCACGGCCAACACCGCGCGCGACAACAGCACGCGCGCCAGAAACCACGCGGTCCAGGTCACTCCCGTCATGCAACGCGGTGGATCAAACGTCTGGGGCCGAGATATGGCGGTCGGTGGGCGTGCGCGCGTGCGCCGATCGTCCGCTTGACATCCCACGCCACCTCAACAGGGTGGCGCCATGACTGATGACGCCTCAACCCTCATCCGCGTGGTCGGGTCGGTCGGCCGGATCACGCTGAACCGCCCGAAGGCCCTCAACGCTCTGGATCTGGAGATGGTGCGGGCCATGACCGCCGCGCTTCAGGCATGGCGGGGCGAGCCTGCGGTGAAACTGGTTTTGGTCGACGGCGCCGGGGATCGCGCGTTTTGCGCCGGCGGCGACATCCGCATGCTGCACGCGTCCGGTCGGGCCGGGGATGGCGAAGCGGAGACGTTTTGGCGGGAGGAGTACGCTCTCAACACGCTGATTAAGCGCTACCCCAAGCCGTATGTCGCGTTGATGGACGGCGTCACGATGGGCGGCGGCGTGGGCGTGTCGGTCCACGGGCCGTATCGCGTCGCGACGGAACGGACCCTGTTCGCGATGCCCGAAACGGGGATCGGCTTTTACCCTGATGTCGGCGGCACGTACTTCTTGCCCCGCCTTGCGGGCGGGTTGGGCGCATGGATGGGCCTGACCGGCGCGCGCTTGTCGGGAGCCGACGCGCTCGCGGCGGGCGTGGCGACGCACGCCGTCACGTCCGAGGCGATCCCTGAGCTGGTCGGCATGATCGAAAACGCCGCGCACGATGCGGACGGACGCGCGGTGGCGAGCGTGCTCGACCACGCCGGCCAATCGCTCGGCCCGGCGCGTTGGACCGAGCATGCGGAGGCGATGACGCGCTTGTTCGCGGGCGACCGTGTCGAGACAATCCGAGACGCTCTGTTGAGCGATGGTAGCGATTGGGCGCGCGCTCAGGCCGAGGCGTTGGCCGGGAAGTCGCCGACGTCGCTTAAGGTTACGCTGCGGGCGCTCAGCGAAGGCGGGCGTCTCGAATTCGAAGACGCCATGCGCCGGGAGCTTGCGCTGTCGGTGCGCTTTTTGGACGGCGATGACTTCTATGAGGGCGTGCGCGCGGCGGTGATCGACAAGGATCGCAACCCGGCGTGGCGCCCGACGCGGTTGGAGGACGTGACGGACGCGATGGTGGATCGCTTTTTCATGCCGGAGGATGCGGGGGAGGCCGCCCTCGACTTCTGAGCCTCTCGATCGCGCGTGGCGCGAACAGCGACGCTAGCCTTAAATCGGCTTTAGCTTTCCCAGGGCATGCTCACGGTGAACGGTTCCTCGCTCACCACAGGCCTCGCTCATGCCCGCGCAACCGCTTTCTGCTCTTTCTTCCGCCCAAGCCGCCGACGCTGAGGACGACCTCGGCACGCTCTATGTGGCGTCGCTGCGTCTGATCGAACGGCTGCATCGCCAGCTGCTCGACGTCATCAAAGACGAGCTGGACCGCCACGGCCGCGGCGACATCAACAGCGTTCAAGCGTTGCTGGTGTTCAACATCGGCGAGGAGGAGCTGACGGCGGGCGAACTGAAAACGCGGGGCCACTATCTCGGCTCGAACGTGTCCTACAACCTCAAAAAGCTTGTTGAGAACGGCTACCTCACCAGCGAACGCTCCGAGACGGATCGCCGTTCGGTCCGCATCGCGTTGTCGAAAAAGGGCCAAGCCATGCGCGAGCTGGTCACGGGCCTGTTCGAACGGCACCTGAAGTCTCTGGAGCCGGTGGCCGAGCTGGGGCCTCAAGGCCTGGCGCACGTAAACGGCGCGCTGATGCGCCTCGAGCGCTTCTGGGAAGACCACGTCAAGTACCGCCTCTAGGCGCAGGCCCGCGCGGCCGGGTGGTCTCCACGGTGATCGCACTTATAATGGTTCTAAGCGTAGCGACGGGGTCGCTGACGAACGGAGCCTGCCGCGGATGGATTATCTCGAGCGCTTTCAAGCCGCTGTCGACGTCCTGAAGGATGAGGGGCGCTATCGCGTGTTCACGGACATTCGCCGTGAGCGCGGACGGCTGCCGCACGCGCAATGGCGCGACGCGGACGGGTGTGAGCGCGACGTGGTCGTGTGGTGTTCCAACGATTATCTCGGCATGGGCCAACACCCGGTCGTGCTGGACGCGATGCGCGACGCGCTGGCCGTCGCCGGCGCGGGTGCGGGCGGCACGCGCAACATCTCCGGCACCACCTGGTGGCACACCGATCTCGAGGCGGAGCTCGCGGCGCTCCACCGCAAGGACGCGGGGCTCGTCTTCACGTCGGGCTATGTGGCCAATGAAGCGACCTTGAGCGTGCTCGCCAAGATTTTGCCCGGCGTCATCATGTTCTCCGACGAGAAGAACCACGCCTCCATGATCGCCGGCGTGCGCGCGGCCGGCTGTGAGAAGCGCATCTGGCGTCACAACAACGTGGCGCATTTGGAGGCGCTGTTGGCCGCCGCGCCGGCGGATGCGCCAAAGGTGATCGCGTTTGAGTCCGTCTACTCGATGGATGGGGATGTCGGCCCGATCGCGGCCGTCTGTGATTTGGCCATGCGCTACAACGCGCTGACGTATCTGGATGAAGTCCACGCGGTCGGCCTCTACGGGGAAACCGGCGCCGGCTTGGCCGATCAGCTGGGCCTCGCGGATCGCATCGACATCATCGAAGGCACGTTAGGCAAAGCGTTTGGCGTTATGGGCGGCTACATCGCCGCGGCGGCCCCGATCGTGGACGCTGTGCGGTCCCTCGCTTCCGGGTTCATCTTCACCACCTCATTGGCGCCGGCCGTCGCCGCGGGGGCTCTGGCGAGCGTGCGCCACGTCAAAGGCTGCAAGGATCTGCGGGCGGCGCACCAAGCCCGCGCGGCCATGCTCAAGACGCGCTTGGCGGAGGCGGGCTTTCCGGTGATGCCCGGCGACACCCACATTGTGCCGTTGATGACGGGCGATCCGCGGTGCTGCAAAGCGATCTCGGACGCGTTGCTCACGGAATTCGGCATCTACGTGCAGCCGATCAACTACCCCACCGTGCCGCGCGGGACGGAGCGCCTGCGCTTTACGCCGTCGCCGCTTCATGACGACGCCATGATGGATGCGTTGCTCGAGGCGTTGGACATCCTTTGGGCGCGTCATCACATGGCGCGCGCCGCCGCTTAGGAGACCGGTCGATGCCGTCGCGACGGGGTCCGACACGCGCGCCGCTTGAGGCCCTCGCGGGACGCGAGGTGATCGTGGAGGTCACCCAAAACGGTTCGGTGATCGTGGCGGCGGCCGTGGACGCCGCGACCGGCGCGGAGGCCAGCGCCCAGGGGCCGGCGCACGCTCAGATCGCCGACATCGAGCGTTTGGCGTTGGGGAAGCTTGCGCGCCGGCTGGAGGCGCTGGGCGTGCTGACCGGCGTGGCCAACACCCGCGCCAGGGCCGACGACGACGCCGACCCTGACGAGCGTGGTTTGCGGATTTAGTCCGCTGGCGCGCCGTCGCCCAAGACGGGCCTGGTCGACGCGGCGCGCTGCAGTCTTAGCTGTCGCCCCGGCGCACGCCGCGGCCCAAGCCGATCTTTTTCGCAAATTCCGAGCGGCGTTTCGCATAGCTCGGCGCCACCATCGGATAGTCCGCCGGCAGGCCCCATTTACGACGATACTCGTCCGGGGTCATGTCGAAGTTGGAGCGCAGGTAACGCTTCAGCATTTTCAGCTTACGGCCGTCTTCGAGGCAGACAATGTGGTCGTCGGTTACCGACTTCGAGATCGGCACCGCCGGCTTGGGCTTTTCGGCTGGTTTGTCGGCGGTTGCGCTGGCGAGAGCGTGCACTTGCTTGTGCACTTGACGGATCACCTCCGGCACGGTTTCCGCCGGAATCGTGTTGTTGCTGACAAAGGACGCGACGATGTCGGTCGTCATGCGCAACACGTCCTCGTTGGTGATCGGGTGTTCTTCGACTTCGGTCGGCATACACATCTCCTCGTTCGGGCAGCCGTCAGGCTTGAATCATTTGTGTCAACGCAATATTGCGCGGGCTAATCAAACGCGCAAGGGGTTAAAGGACTATGTACTTCAGTTCATGCAGCAAAAATTCTCGATCTGCCCCAGTCGATCTCCACATCCACAGGACGTTCGGTTCCCAATTTTGGGCCAAACCCTTGGGTGTTTCCTAGGTCTCAACGGTTGATCCAGACCACCCTTGGCCGATATGACAGTTGGACAAATCAGGAAAGGCCGACGCCATGACGACAACGACCAGTGGACCGATCACATCCAGATTTTTCCAAGACGGCGTTGCGGTGTCTGACCCAGAATTGCACGTATCGGTTCAGCGCGAGGCTCTGCGGCAAGCCCAACAAATCGAACTGATCGCGTCGGAAAACATTGTGAGTCGCGCCGTTTTGGAGGCGCAGGGCTCGGTTCTCACCAACAAATACGCCGAAGGCTATCCGGGCCGCCGGTATTATGGGGGGTGTGAGTATGTCGACGAAGCGGAAGAGTTGGCGCGCACGCGCTTAAAGCGCTTGTATGGCGCGGCGTGGGTCAACGTGCAGCCGCACTCCGGCGCGCAAGCGAACCAAGCCGTGTTCTTGGCGACGCTTAAGCCCGGCGACACCATTTTGGGCATGAGCTTAGACGCCGGCGGTCATCTCACCCATGGCGCGCGGCCAAATCTTTCGGGCAAGTGGTTCAACGCCATCCATTACGGCGTGACGCCCGAGGGGTGGCTCGACATGGACGCGGTGCGCGCCCTGGCGCTTGAACACCGCCCTAAGATGATCATCGCTGGCGGCTCGGCCTATGCGCGCATCATCGACTTCGCGGCGTTCCGCGCCATCGCGGACGAGGTCGACGCGCTGTTGCTCGTGGACATGGCCCATTTCTCCGGCCTCGTCGCGGGCGGCGTCTATCCCAACCCGGTCCCGCACGCCCATGTGGTGACGTCGACCACCCACAAGACCATTCGGGGCCCGCGCGGCGGCATGGTCCTGTCGAACGATCCGGATCTCGGCAAGAAGATCGATTCGGCTGTGTTCCCAGGTCTGCAAGGCGGACCGTTGATGCATGTGATCGCGGCGAAGGCCGTGGCGTTCGGCGAGGCGTTGCGTCCCGAGTTCAAGGAGTACGCGCGGCACGTCGTCGCGAATTGCCAGGCCATGGCGGACGCGTTGTTGGCGCAGGGCTTCGACCTTGTGACGGGAGGCACCGACAGCCATCTGGCGCTGATCGATCTGCGGGCTCGCGGCCTCAAAGGCAACAAAGGCGAAGCCGCGCTCGAGCGGGCGTTCATCACCTGCAATAAAAACGGGGTGCCGGGCGATCCGGAAAAGCCGACGGTGACATCGGGCTTGCGCGTCGGATCGGCGGCGGCCACCAGCCGCGGTTTCGGCGAAGCGGAGTTCCGCCGTGTGGGCGAGCTGATCGCTGAGGTGCTGTCGCCGCTGGCCCAGCACCCCGATGGGGACCCCGCGGTGGAGGGGAAGGTGCGCGAAGAGGTTCTGGCCATCACGGCGCGCTTCCCGATCTACTGAGGTTGTGAGAGTTTCGCGCAGCCCGTCTGCGGAGGACATCATGCAGACGGCGAGCGTGCGGCTATGGTGCGCGACCCCGGCGCCGCGTCGGGATCGAAGCGACGTTGCAGAGCCAGCGCGCCTTCGCCGCGATGGCCCCTGCGAACACAATCGGCGATGCGCCGTCGCGCGCATGAGCTGACGGACATTGGAGCGTTGTAAGCGCGATGCGCTGCCCTTTTTGTGCGAACCCCGACACCCAGGTGAAGGACAGCCGCTCGGCTGAGGACGGAACGGCCATCCGCCGCCGGCGCCATTGTCCGAAGTGCGGCGCGCGCTTCACCACCTTCGAACGGGTGCAGCTGAAGGAGCTGACCGTCGTCAAGCGCAGCGGCCGCAAGCAGCCCTTCATGCGCGAAAAGCTCATGAAATCGATCGACATCGCCTGCCAAAAGCGTGAGTTGGAGACCGAGAAGATCGACCAGATGGTCTCCGGCATCATCAGCCAGCTGGAAAAGCTCACCGACGGGGAGGTCCAGTCGCGCGAGATCGGCGCGCTGGTGATGGAGGGCCTGGCCAATCTCGATCAAGTGGCCTTTGTGCGTTACGCGTCCGTCTATCAGGATTTTCAGACGCCGGCGGATTTCAGCCGGTTCCTCGCCGCGGAGAAACTCGCCGACGGCGCGTCCACCGGCGTGGACGCCCCGAACGCGCTCGCGGATCGGGAGTGATGGCCGCGGAGCCCCCGCAGCGCGGCGGCGGTCCCCTCGTCACGTTGAAGCTGGCCACCTCGCTGGACGGGCGCATCGCCACGGCGTCTGGCGAAAGCCGTTGGATCACAAGCGACGCCGCGCGCGCTGAGGGGCATCGCTTGCGCGCGGCCCATGACGTCGTGTTGGTGGGCTCGGAAACGGCGGTCGCGGACGACCCGCAGCTCACGGTGCGATTGCCGGGAGAGGCGGTGGTGCGGCAACCGCTGCGCGCGGTGGCTGACGGACGCCTGCGCACGCCGCCGGACAGCGCGCTGATGCGACGCGTGAGCGCTGAAGCGCCCGTCCTGATCATCACGGACGAGGCGATGAGCCGGGAGGGGCGCATCGCGAAGCTGGACCCGCGCGCGGGCGCGCTGGCGGCGGCCGGCGCGCGCTTAGGCTTCTGCCCGCGGGACCCGACGGGGCGGGATGGGGGGCTCGGCGGGTTGAACCCGGCTTGCATTCTGGGCCGGATCGCGCAGACGCTCGCCAGCCTGGGCCGGGTCGCGATTGGTGATCCGTTTTCGGTGTTGATCGAAGGCGGCGGCCGCCTGGCGGCGGCGTTTGTGAACGCGGATTTGGTGGATCGGCTTGAGTGGTTCCGTGCGCCCCTGGTGTTGGGCGCGGAGGGGCGGCCTGGTGTGGCCGCCTTGGATTACAACGCTTTGGCGGGCGCTCCGCGGTTCACGCGCGAGGCCGTCACGCCGGTGGGCGTGGATCTGTGGGAGCGTTATGCGCGCGCCGGCGGCGCTGACGGACAAGATGACAGCGGGCGCCGAACACCCTAACTGTGAGATCATGTTCACAGGCATCATCACCGATGTCGGCCGCATCGTCGCCGTGGAGCCAGGGCGCGACGCCCGCGCGTTTGTGGTGGAGAGCCGGTATGACCCCGCGACCATCGCCCTTGGCGCGTCGATCGCCCACGCCGGGGCGTGCCTCACGGTGATTGCGGTGGAGCCGCGGCCGGACGGCGCGGGCGCGCGCCATCGGGTGGAGGTGTCGGCGGAAACGCTCAGCAAGACCACGCTTGGCGACTGGGTTGAAGGCGGATCCGTCAATCTCGAACGCGCGGCGCGGCTGGGCGATGAGCTGGGCGGGCATCTGGTGACGGGACACGTCGATCTGGTCGGGCGCGTGCGCGCGCGGCGCGAGGTCGACGGCTCCATTCGGTTCACGATCGCGCATGATCTGGAGTTCGCGCCTTTTGTGGCGGCCAAGGGATCGGTCTGCGTCGACGGCGTGTCGTTGACGGTGAACGCCGCGCGCCCCGTGCCGCCGCGATCAAGGTCCGCGGGCGCTGAGGCGCGCGACGTCCCAGACGATGCGGCGAGCTTCGACATCAACATCATTCCGCACACGGCCGAGGCCACGACGCTTGGGGGGCTGCGCGAAGGCGACCCGGTGAACCTGGAGGCGGATCTGATCGCCCGCTACGTGGCGCGCCAACGCGACGCGGTCGCCTGGCGGGACGCCGTTGTGCGCCGGTCTGAGGAGATCGCGTGATGGCGCGTGCGCTGTCGCCCATCGAAGACATCATCGAGGACGCCCGCAATGGGCGCATGTTCGTCCTCGTGGACGCCGAAGATCGTGAGAACGAAGGCGATTTGGTCATCCCGGCGCAATTCGCCACGCCGGACCAGGTCAACTTCATGGCCAAGCATGGCCGTGGCCTGATTTGCCTCGCGCTCACCCAAGATCGCGCGGATCAGCTCGCCTTGCGGCCGATGGCGGGTGAGAACCGCACGCCGCTGCAAACCGCGTTCATGGTCTCGATCGAGGCGCGTGACGGGATCACCACGGGCATCTCGGCCCATGATCGGGCGCGGACGATCGCGGTGGCGATCGATCCCTCGAAAGGAGCGGACGACATCATCAGCCCCGGCCATGTGTTTCCGCTGACGGCGCGCAATGGCGGCGTGCTGGCGCGGGCGGGCCACACGGAGGCGGCGGTCGACATCGCGCAGCTGGCGGGGCTCGCGCCCGCGGGGGTCATCTGCGAGATCATGAATGACGACGGCACCATGGCTCGGTTGCCGGATCTGATCGCGATCGCCCAACGCTATGGCCTGAAGGTTGGCGCGATCGCGGACCTGATCGCTTATCGCCGGCGCCATGAACGCCTTGTGGAGCGTCGCCTCGAAGCCGAGTTCGACAGCCGGTGGGGCGCGGGGTTTCGGTTGTTTGTGTTCGTCAATGTGCTCGATGGCGCGGAGCACGTGGCGCTCATGAAGGGCCGTCCGCGGGTGGAGGAGCCCTCGCTGGTGCGCATGCACAAGGTCGACTTCGCCGCGGATGTGCTGGGCGAGGCGAGCGCGCGGGGGCGCTTGGTCGGCGAGGCGATGGAGACGGTGGCCGCCGCGGATCATGGCGTCGTGGTCTTCATCCGCGAAACCCATAAGAGCGCCATCACGGAACGGTTTGGGGCGCCCGTGAGCGCCAGCAGCGACGATCGCGAGACGCGCGCGCTGCGCGAATATGGCGTCGGCGCCCAGATTCTGCGCGATCTCGGCGTGCGGGATATGGTGTTGCTGACCAACACGCCCATGCGCGTCCCGGGCCTTGAGGGGTATGGGCTCAAGATCGTCGGCGCGCGCCCTTTCGGCGCCGCGGCGCGGGCTCAGACATCAACGGCTAACGCGGAGCCCGGCGGGGCGGACGGAGACGCTGGCGATGCGGCGTCGGAGGCGGACGGCCATGCCTAAAGGGCCCAGCATTCTGATCGTTTCAGCGCGCTATTACGCGGACATCGTGGCGGAGTTGGAACGCAACGCCATCGCGGCGCTGGAGGCCGCCGGCGCCAGTCACGCGCTTCTGGAGGCGCCCGGCGCTTTTGAGATCCCCGGGCTCATCGCCTACGCCCACCGCGCTTCAAAGCGTACGTTCCAGGGCTTTGTCGCGTTGGGCTGCGTCATTCGCGGCGAGACCAGCCACTATGATTATGTGTGCGGGGAAAGCGCGCGGGCGTTGATGGAGCTCTCCACCAAGCATGTCAGCTACACGCACCCCCAAAACATGGCCTGCCACGCGACGCGGATGACGCCGGCGCCGCTCGCCATCGGCTACGGCGTTTTGACGGTCGAGAACCAAGAGCAAGCCTGGGCCCGCGCCCGCGCGGCGGCTGACGGCGGCAAGGACAAAGGCGCAGAGGCGGCGCGGGCCTGTTTGGCGGTGCTGGCGGCGCGCAAGCGCGTGCGGGACGGCGTGTGAGTTTCAACTCCGACGCAAAGGGGGCGGGCGGCCGATGAGCGACGCAGATCTCACCGAAGCGGATCGGCGTTTCGCGGCGCGCCGCGGCGAGGCGCGGTTGGCGGCGGTGCAAGCGCTCTACCAGCTCGAGATGAGTGGCCGCGGGGTCGATGCGGTGGTGCGCGAGTTCCTCGATCATCGCTTGCCCGCGGAGGAGACGGCTGACGGCGTCGACGCCGAGCATTTCGCCAATCTGGTTCGGGGCGTGGTGGCGACGCAGGCGGACATCGACCCTGTGGTCGCGGCGGCGCTCGCCGAGGGCTGGAGCCTGAAGCGCATTGACGCCACCGCGCGCGCCATTTTGCGCGCGGGCGCGTATGAGGCGTTGCGGCGGCCGGACGTGCCCGCCGGGGCGGTGATCGACGCTTACTTGACGGTTGCGGACGCTTTCTTCGATGGCGCGGAGCAACGCTTCATCCACGCGGCGCTCGACGCCGTGATGGCTGCGGCCCCGGCGCGCGCGGGGCGCGCCGACGCGGAGGGGTGAGCGACCGTGTCCGCGGACCGCACGCCGGCGGGGTCACGTGACGGCGCTGAGGGTGAGTTCGCGTTCATTCGCCGCCATCTGGCGCCCCTTGCCGCCGCCGAAGGCGCGTACGCGCTGACCGACGACGCCGCGGAGCTGTCAACGAACGCGCTCGCGGCGAGCGGCGGGCTGGTGATCACGGCGGACATGCTGTGCGAGGGCGTCCATTTCCTGCCGGACGATCCGCTGGACCGCGTCGCGCAGAAAGCGCTTCGGGTGAACCTGTCGGATCTGGCGGCGAAGGGGGCGCGTCCTCTGCACTACATGTTGAGCGTGGCGTGGCCGGACCGGGTGGATGCGGCGGGGCGGGCGCTGTTCGCGGCGGGGCTGGCGGCGGATCAAGCGCTCTTCGAGGTAAGCTTGCTGGGGGGCGACACGACGCGAACGCCCGGGCCGTTGACGGTGGCGGTGACGGCGTTTGGCGCGCTCCAGGATGGGGCGATGGTGCGTCGCGCGGGCGCGCGGCCGGGCGACCGCGTGTTCGTCACGGGGACGATTGGCGACGGCGGGCTGGGCCTCTTGGCGCGTCGTGGCGAACTCCCTGCGTTGACCCGGGAGCACCGCGATGCGCTCGCGGAGCGCTATCAGCGGCCCACGCCGCGCTTGTCGGCGATTGACCCGCTGCGGGCGTTTGCAACCGCGGCTCTCGACGTGTCGGATGGCGTGATCGCGGACGCGGAGCGCTTGGCGCAGGCGTCCGGCGTGTCCGTGCGTCTGGAGGCCGAGCGGATCCCCGTCAGCGCGGCCTCGCAGGCGTGGCTTAGCGGGCAGGAGGACGCCGCCGCGGCGCGGGCTTGGCTCGCGTCCGCGGGGGACGACTATGAGCTGCTCGTGTGCGTGTCGCCCGATCACACAACCCACGCGCAGGCCGCGTTTGCGCGCGTGGGCGCGCCGCTAACGGCCGTCGGTGCGGTTCTGGCGGGCGAGCCGACGGTGGAATTCGTCAACCATGCTGGCGAGAATGTGCCGCTGGCGCGCCGGGGGTATACCCACTTCTGACGTGGTTCAGGCACGCTTTCGCGATGACCACAGCACGGACACTTTGCGCGGCGCTGATCTCGGCGCTGTTGGGCGCGGCGGCTCAAGCGGGCGGAGGCGGCGGCGGCGGCGGCGGCGACAAGGCGGCCGCGGGTCCGACCAACCTGATCAAAGCGAATTTCACGATCGAATCGGACACGCCGAATTCGAACCTTGAGGCGGCGCTTCTCATCGAAGACGACCCGAAGGCCGTGAGCGTGCCGCTCGTGGCTCTGCCGGTCAGCCTTGATGGCCAACTGAGCCACTATGTCTTCGTGTCGATGCGGCTGATGGTGGCCGACGGCCAAGACCCCTGGCGCGCGCGCGAGCGCAGCCATTGGGTGCGCGACGCCATCGTGCGCGCGGCGCACCGCAGCGACGTCGTCGACGCCGAGGGCGTGTTGGACGAAGACCGCGCCCGCGCCATGGTGCTGGAGGCGGTCGCTGACGTCTTGTCCGCGGACGCGTTGGCGGATGTGAAGTTCACGCAGGTCAATGGCGGCCATCGACTGACCCGCTGACGTCTCGCACTGCAAAGCACGCGCTGGCCACAGCCGGCTCGTGTTGCACCATGTGCGGGGCTATGGCAGCTTCCGGCTCCGACGGCGCGCGAGCGGAAAACTCCGCTTGCTGACACACACTTGAAGCCTCAGGCGTGAGCGCGGGTCCCGACCGAAGACGGGCTTCGCACCCATTGGTTGTGGCGTTTTAGGGGCATCGCGCAATGGACTCAGCGCTCTTTTTCATCGTGGTCGCCGGTTTGGCGGCCGTCGCTTTTGGGGCGGTGCAAACGCGGTCGTTGTTGGCCGCCAGCGCGGGCGACGCGCGGATGCAAGAGATCGCTCAAGCGATCCAAGAGGGCGCGGACGCCTACCTCAAACGTCAGTACACCACGATCGCGATGGTGGGCGGCGGCGTGCTGCTCGTGGTCGTGTGGACGCTGGGGGTGTGGGTGGCCCTGGGCTTCTTGCTGGGCGCGGTGTTGTCCGGCGCGGCGGGCTTTGTGGGCATGCTGGTGTCGGTGCGCGCGAATGTGCGCACGACGGAAGCCTCGAAGACCGGCCTGGCGGAAGGGCTGCACATTGCGTTCCGCGCCGGGGCGGTCACGGGGATGCTGGTGGCGGGTTTCGCCCTGTTGGGGTTGAGCCTCTACTACGTGTTTTTGACGGCGGGCGTGGGCCTGTCGCCGGTGGGCCGCGACGTGGTCGGCGGCTTGGTCGGGCTGAGCTTTGGCGCCTCGTTGATCTCGATTTTCGCGCGCTTGGGCGGCGGCATCTTCACCAAGGGCGCGGACGTTGGCGGGGACATGGTCGGGAAGGTCGAGGCCGGCATTCCGGAGGATGATCCGCGCAACGCCGCCACCATTGCCGACAATGTGGGCGACAACGTTGGCGATTGCGCCGGCATGGCCGCTGACTTGTTTGAAACCTACGTGGTGACGATCGCCGCGACGATGGTTCTGGCGAGCATCTTCTTCAAAGACCTTATTCTGGGCGGCGATCCGGGCGTGATCATGCTGCCGCTTCTCATCGCGGCGGGGTGCATTTTTGCGAGCATCGCGGGCGTGTATTTTGTGCGTCTGGGCAAATCGAACGCGGTGATGCCGGCGCTCTACAAGGGCTTCATCGCTACGGCGCTGTTGTCGATCCCGATCATCGCGGGGGCTGTGGAAACGGCCATCGGCCTGGACGACGTCATTCTCGCCTCCGACGGCCGCAGCATTACGGGCGCGAACTTGTTCTTCTGCGGCGTTCTCGGTTTGGCGGTGACCGGCGCGATCGTGTGGATCACGGAGTACTACACCGGCACGGATTTCCGGCCGGTGCGCTCGGTCGCGCAGGCGTCGGTCTCCGGCCATGGCACGAACGTGATTCAGGGCTTGGCGGTGTCGCTGGAATCCACCGCGCTGCCGACGCTGGTGATCGTGTTTGGGATCATCACGACCTACAACCTGGCTGGCCTTTATGGCGTCGCGATCGCGGTGACGGCGATGCTGGCGCTGGCGGGCATGGTCGTGGCGCTCGACGCGTTTGGCCCTGTCACCGACAACGCGGGCGGCATCGCGGAGATGGCGGGCCTGCCGGGCGAAGTGCGCAACACCACCGACACGCTCGACGCGGTCGGCAACACCACGAAAGCGGTCACCAAGGGCTACGCCATCGGCTCGGCGGGCCTTGGCGCGCTGGTGCTGTTCGCCACCTACACCGAGGACATCAAGCACTTCGCGGAAGAAGCCGCGCCGGGCTCGTTCTTCCATGGGGTGAGCGTCGATTTCGCGTTGAACAACCCCTATGTCGTCGTCGGGCTGCTGATCGGCGGGCTGCTGCCCTTCCTGTTCGGCGGCATGAGCATGATGGCCGTTGGGCGCGCGGCTCAGGCCGTGGTGGATGAAGTCCGCCGCCAGTTCCGCGAAATCCCCGGCATCATGGAAGGCAAGAACAAGCCCGACTACGGCAAGGCTGTCGATCTGCTGACGACCGCCGCGATCAAGGAGATGATCGCGCCGTCGTTGCTGCCGGTGTTGTCGCCGATCGTGCTTTTTATCGTCATCAATGCGGTGGCCGGCAAAGAGCAAGCTCTGGCCAGCGTCGGCGCGATGCTGCTCGGCGTGATCGTGACGGGGCTCTTCGTGGCGATCTCCATGACGTCCGGCGGCGGCGCGTGGGACAACGCTAAGAAGTCGTTCGAAGACGGCTTTAAGGACCGCGACGGCGTCGTGCACCAAAAAGGGTCCGAGGCGCACAAAGCGGCGGTCACCGGGGACACCGTCGGCGACCCCTACAAAGACACTTCGGGTCCGGCGGTGAACCCGATGATCAAGATCACCAACATCGTCGCTTTGTTGCTGTTGGCCGCGTTGGCGGGGCAAGCGGGGTAAGCCGAGGGCGGCGCGGGCAGCCGCGCCGCCAACGGACGCCCGTTGGCGACACGGCCGGCACGCCGCGCCCCCAGCTAAACACCCAGCATCGTGAACGAGTCAAAGCACGCCACGAGGACGAGCGAGGTCATCGCGCCGCTCATCACGAGCGACATCACGACGTGACCGGGCTTCTTCTTACGCAACATCATCATTACCTCCATTGAGGACATCAGCCGGTGTCACACCGCGTCGGCTTGGCGCGGATCGCCGGACGACCCGGCGACACCGTCTTTGTGCCCGGGTCGCGGAGGCCGCACTGTTGTCGTCAGCACACTGAGGGTGAACGCGATGAGGTGCGTGCGGGTGGGCGTGATCAGCCCGCGAGGCCGAAGCGCGCTAACGCCGCCTCTGCGATGGGACGCCCGTGCTCCTGAACGAAGTGGCCGCCCTCAGCGATCTCCAGCGGGTCCGGACAGCCCTTGATGAGGCGCGCCAGGCCGCGCATCACGTCGACGCCCAAGACGGGGTCCTGCGCGCCGACGGCCATAAAGCTGTCGCCCGCCCAGGTGTCTGACCAAAAGCGCGCGGCGGCCTTGGAGATGTCGACGCCTTCCATCTCGGGACTGATGGGGACGAGTTCGGGGAAGCGGCGCACGCCGCCCTTGAAGCGTTGATCGGGGAAGGGCGCGTCATAGGCCGCGGCCTCGGCGTCCGTCATGCCCTGGGTTCCGCGCTGAATCAGCGGGCCCACCGCGAGGTCCGGCTGACTGGCCGCGTAGGCCTTCCACGCGAGAAACCCCTCGCCCGGCGCGACGCCTACACCGAGGCCCGTGTTCATAACAAGCAGGCGCGTGTAGCGATCAGGAGCCTCCATCGGGAAGGTGAGGCCCAACAGCCCGCCCCAGTCCTGCACCACAAGGCAGACGTTGCGCAGAGCCATCCGCTCCACAAACGCCAGACCCGCCGCGCGGTGCCAGCCAAACGTGTAGACGGCGTCGTCCACCGGTTTGTCCGAGCGACCGAAGCCAAACCAGTCGAACGCGACGACGCGATGGCCCGCGCCCACAAACACCGGGATCATTTTGCGGTAGAGATACGACCAGCTCGGTTCGCCATGCAGGCACAGAAACGTGACGTCCGCATCCGCAGGGCCTTCGTCAATGTAATGCAGCCGCAGCCCTTCATAGCCGGGCAGATCCTCGATATAGCGCGGCGCATAGGGCCAGTCGGGCAGGTTGGCGAAGTGCTCGTCGGGCGTGCGCAGAGCCTCGATGGCGGCGGTGGACATCATCAGCGCTCCTGTCATGTAGGGTGGGGGTCACGACAGTATAGCGGCGTGATCGCCGCGCACCGGAGGAAATCACGATGGCGGCTTTAGACTTTGACATGATCGTCGTGGGCGCCGGACCCGGCGGGTATGTGGCCGCCATCCGCGCCGCGCAGCTGGGCATGAAGACCGCCATCGTCGAGCGCGAGCATCTCGGCGGGATCTGCCTGAACTGGGGGTGCATTCCCACGAAGGCGCTGCTGCGGACCGCGGAGGTCTATCATCTCGCCCAGCACGGCCAGGCGTTTGGGCTGAAGACCGAGGGCCTCAGCTTCGATCTCGACGCCGTGGTGAAGCGCTCGCGCCAAGTCGCGAAGCAGCTCTCCGGCGGCGTCGGGTTCCTGATGAAGAAGAACAACGTCGAGGTCATCGACGGCGACGCGCGTCTCGAACGCGGCAATGGCGCGCCGGTGGTCATGGTGCGCGACAAAAACGGCGGGGAGCGGCGCATCACCGCCAAGCACGTGATCGCCGCCACGGGCGCGCGCGCGCGCACGATCCCTCAGGCTGGGCTCGAGCCTGACGGCGCGTTGGTGTGGACCTACAAAGAGGCGATGGTGCCCGACGTGATGCCGCAACGCCTGTTGGTGGTCGGCTCCGGCGCCATCGGGATCGAGTTCGCGAGCTTTTACCGCACGCTCGGCGCGGACGTGACGGTGGTGGAGATGCTCGACCGGATCTTGCCGGTTGAAGATGAGGAGATCTCCGCCTTCGCCCGCAAGCAGTTCGAAAAACAGGGCATGAAGATTCTCACCGGGGCCACGATCACGGGGTTGGAGAAAGGCGCCGCCAGCGCGCGCGCGACGATCCAAACGACGGACGGCGCGACCCACGTCGTCGAGGCGGACCGTGTGATCCTCGCCATCGGGATTGTCGGCAATTCGGATGGCTTGGGTCTGGAGGACGTCGGCGCGCGGGTGGAGCGCAGCCATGTCGTGGTCGATGATAAGGGCGACACCGGCGCGCCGGGTCTCTCAGCGATCGGCGATCTCACCGGTCCGCCCTGGCTGGCGCACAAAGCCTCCCATGAAGGCGTGGCCGCGGTTGAGCGCGTGGCGGGGTTGCCTCATGTGCACGGGCTGGATGTGGCGGGCATTCCGGGATGCACGTATTGCATGCCGCAAATCGCGTCGGTGGGCCTGACCGAAGCGAAGGCCAAAGACGCCGGCCATGAGGTGCGGGTGGGCCGTTTCCCGTTCATCGGCAACGGCAAAGCCATCGCTCTTGGCGAGCCGGAAGGGTTGGTGAAGACTGTGTTCGACGCCAAGACGGGCGAGTTGCTTGGCGCGCACATGATCGGCGCGGAAGTGACGGAGCTGATCCAGGGCTACGCCATCGCCAAAACGCTCGAGACGACGGAGCAGGAGTTGATGCAGACCGTGTTCCCGCATCCGACGCTCTCCGAAATGATGCATGAGAGCGTGCTCGACGCGTACGGCCGCGTCGTCCACATCTGAGGCCGCCGCAGCCGCTCAGCAGATGCGCGGCAGCGGATCGCCCACCAGCCAGTCCACCATGCGGCGGCCGCCGAGCGCGGTCTCCATCTGGACGAAACCGTTGGGATCCTCCACCACCTCGCCGATGATCGCCGCCTCCGCGCCAAGGGGGTGAGCGGTCATCGCGGCGAGCGCGGCGTCCGCATGCTCCGGCGCGACGATGGCGATCATCTTGCCCTCGTTGGCGAGGTAAAGCGGATCGACGCCGAGGATTTCGCTGGCGGCGTCCACCGTCCGGCGCACCGGGATAGAGGCTTCGCGCAGGAGCGCGCCAGTCCCGCTGGCGCGGCAAATCTCATTGATCGCTGTGGCGAGGCCGCCGCGTGTGGGATCACGCAGCACGCGCGCCGGCGCGGCCGCCAAGAGCGCGGCGGCCAGCTCGTGCAGCGCGGCGGTGTCGCTTTGGATCGGTGCTGAGAGCGGCAACGCCTCACGCGCGGCCAGGATCGTGACGCCATGATCGCCGATTGGCCCGGAGACCAAGATCACATCGCCTGCGCGCGCGCGGCGCGCGGCGGGGGGGTCGGTCACCGTGTCGGGAATCACGCCGACGCCCGTCGTGGTGATGAAGACGCCGTCGCCCTTGCCGCGCTCCACGACTTTGGTGTCGCCGGCGATGATGGCGACGCCGGCCGCGCGCGCCGCCTCGGCCATGGAGTCCACGATCCGCTTGAGATCCGTGAGCGGGAACCCCTCCTCCAGGATGAAGCCGGCCGTCAGGTGGAGGGGCGTCGCGCCGCCCATGGCGATGTCGTTGATGGTGCCGTGGACGGACAAGCCGCCGATGTCGCCGCCAGGAAAAAAGAGCGGGCTGACAACATGGCCGTCCGTGGCGATCACCATGCGCGCGCCGCCCGCAAAGCCGGCGCTGTCATCACCGGCGTCGAGGGCGGGGTTGGCGAAGGCGGGACGAAAGAGCTCCTCGAACAGCTGAGCGGAGGCTTTGCCGCCCGCGCCGTGGGTCAGCTCCACCGTTCCTTTGGCGACGTCGAGCTTGCGCGCGAACAGCCGACTTGGCGCTGCGACCGCGTCGGTCATTCCGCCGCCACGCGGTCCGGCGCGTCCCGGAACCGGCCGTAGAGATAGTAGGCCGCGCAGGCGCCTTCCGGCGACACCATGCACGAGCCCAGCGGGCGTTCCGGCGTGCAGCCGGTCGCGAACACGGTGCAATCGCGCGGCGCTTTTTCGCCCCGCAAGATCTCCGCGCAGGCGCAGGCTTTGTGGTCCGGCCGCGACACGTAATCCATCGCGAACTTGGCCTCCGCGTCGAAGGCGGCGTAGGCGTCCGCGAGCCGCAGCGCGCTGTTGGGAATGGAGCCAAGGCCGCGCCATTCGAAGGCGTCGCGCAGGGCGAACACCTCCGCGCACAAGGCTTGGGCTTGGGCGTTGCCCCCGGGGCGCACGGCCCGGGCGAAGGCGTTCTCCACCCGCGCGTCCCCGGCGTTGGCCTGGCGCACCAGCCGCCAAATCGCCTCGAGCAGATCATTCGGCTCGAAGCCTGAAATCACGATGGGCTTGGCCCATTTCTCGGCGGCGGCCTCGTAGGCTTCCGCGCCGATGATGGTGGACACATGGCCCGGTCCGACAAAGCCCTGCAGCCGCGCGCCGGTTTCGCCCGTCCCCGTGGTCATAATCGCGTCAATGGCCGCGGGGGTGAGCACGTGGTTGCAGAACACGGAGAAGTTCGTGAGCCCTTGCGCTGCGGCGGCCTTCACGGCGGCGGCGGTGGGCGGCGTGGTTGTTTCAAAGCCGATGGCGAACAGCACCACCTCCCGGTCGGGATTCTGGGCGGCGAGCTCCACGGCCTGGGCGGTCGAGTAGATCATGCGCACGTCCCCGCCGCGGGACTTCGCGGTGAGCAAGGTCGCGCCGTCGGTGCCCGGCACGCGCATCAGATCGCCATAGGTCGTGAGGATCACGTCCGGCCGCGACACCGCCAGCTCGATCGCCATGTCGAGGCGCCCCACGGGGAGAACGCAGACAGGGCAGCCGGGACCGTGGATCATGCGGATGTTGGACGGCAGCAAGTCTTCGAGGCCAAACCGGCAGAGCGCGTGGGTGTGGCCGCCGCAGAACTCCATGAAGGCGTAGTCCCGACCGGGGTCCACGTCGGCGTGGATCCGCGCGCTGAGGGCGCGCGCGGCGGCGGGGTCGCGGAAGTCGTCGACGTATTTCATGGGGCGGCCTCCTCAGCGAACGTTGTCGACCCGCTTTGGGCGGCGATTTGCTCCGCCGCGAGCGCGGGGTCCACCTTCGACAGGGCGTAGCCGACATGGATGATCACGAAGTCCCCGGGGGCGACGTCGTCCAGAAACGCGAGCGAGATGGGGGCTTGGACGCCGTCCAGGTCGACGGTGGCGGCGTCGCCGTCCACCGCGATCACTTGGGCGGGCAGGGCGAGACACATGACGTTCCTCCCGTGCGCGGTTTTGGGGGTTCGCGTGGAGCTTATTCCCCGACCGTCGCGTGCGCGGCGACCCAGGCCTGGCCGAGGCTCAAGCCGCCGTCATTGGCCGGCGCGCGCGCCGGCAGAAGAGCGTGGACGCCCCGGGCCGCAAACCCGGCGGCGAGCGCTTCCGCGAGAACCTTGTTCTGTAAGCACCCGCCGGACAACGCGACACAACGCTCCAGGTCGGCGTCGCCGAGGGCGGCGCACGCCCAGTCCGCCAACGCCGCCGCAAGCGTGCCGTGAAAGAGGTTCGCGCCATCCGCGGGCGTCATCCCCGGTTCGGCCAGCGCGGCGAGCAACGGCGTAGGGTCCAGTGATCCGTCCTTGGCGCGTCGCCAACCGCCCGTCAGCACGCGCGGGGCCGTGGCGAGCGCCTCAAGCGCCATGGGCGCCTCGCCTTCAAAAGCGGCGACCGGTTTCACGCCAAGCAGGCCGCACGCGGCGTCGAACAACCGTCCAGCCGATGACGTGGGCGGCGCGTTGACGCCCCGCTCCAGCATGGTCGCGAGGAGCGCTGCTCCCTCGTGAGCGCCGAAGCGGTCGCCAATGTCGCCGCCGCGGCCGAGCACTGAGAGCGCCGCGGCCCCCATGCGCCAGGGCTCCCGCGCGGCCTTGTCGCCGCCGGGTTGGGGCAAGGGCGCGAGGCCGCCGAGGCGGACGCAGGCCGCGCCGTCAACGCGCAACAGTTCGCCGCCCCAGCTTGAGCGTCCGTCGTCGCCCAGACCAAAGCCGTCGAGCGCGAGGCCCAAGGTGGGCGCCTCCCGCCCGTGCTCCGCCAGGACCGCGGCGATGTGGGCGTGGTGATGTTGGACGCGGACCAGTGGAAGGCCCGTCTCCTCGGCGTAGCGGGTGGACAAGAAGTCCGGGTGGAGGTCACACGCCACCCGCTCGGGCGTCACCTCCAGAATGTCCGTCAGATGCGCGATGGTTTCACAGAAGAAGCCGTAGGTCGCGGCGTTGTCCAGGTCGCCAATGTGTTGGGACAGGAAGGCTTCGCGGCCGCGGGTCACGCACACGGTGTTCTTAAGGTGGCCCCCGACCGCAAGGATTGGCGGAACCGCGCGCGGCAGGGCGATCGGCTCCGGCGTCGCCCCGCGCGCGCGGCGGAGATAGGCCGGCGCGCCATGGATCACGCGCATCACGCTGTCGTCGCAGCGGACCACGACGGGGCGGTCATGGTCGACAATCACGTCGGCGATGTCGGACAGGCGTTCCACCGCTTCTTCATTGTCGGTGACCAGCGGCTCGCCGCCCGGATTGGCGCTGGTCATGACCAGGGCGAGCTCTTGCGGCGCGTCCAGCCAGGCGGTTCCCGCTGGGCGGCCCGCCGCGTCGTGGAAGAGGAGATGGTGCGCCGGCGTGTAGGGAAGCATCAGCCCGACCGTCGGCAAGCCGTTGGACACCGCGGGCGCGAGGTCTGCGTCAGGCCGGGCCGGCGCGATCACAATGGGCCGCCTGCGGTCGGTCAGAAGCCTGGTTTCCAAGGCCGTGAGCGTGGCCAGAGCCGCGGCGGAGGCGCGGTTGGCGACCATGACCGCGAAGGGCTTGCCGTCGCGGCGCTTGCGCGCCCGCAGACGCGCCACGGCGGCGGCGTTGCGCGCGTCGACGACGAGGTGGAAGCCGCCAAGGCCTTTCAGCGCGACGATCGCGCCATCGCGCACGCGCGCGAGGATGTCCGCGGGATCCATCGAGAGCTGCGGTCCGCAGGCGGTGCAGGCGTTGGGCTGGGCGTGGAAGCGGCGATCGGCGGGATCGTCGTACTCCCCCTGACACGCGCTACAAAGCGGGAACGTCGCCATGGACGTGCGCGCCCGGTCGTAGGGAACGCCCTCAGCGATCGTGTAGCGCGGGCCGCAATGGGTGCAGTTGGTGAAGGCGTAGCGCCAGCGGCGGTTCGAGGGATCGAACATGTCCGCCAAACAGGCCGCACACGGGGCGGTGTCCACGGGGATCATCGTGGCCGCGCGCGCAGCTTTGGCGCTCTCGCGGATCGCGAAGCCGTGCTCGCCCGTCGGCGCGCCGGGCGTCACCTCGATGGCGTCCAGGCGCGCTAGGGGCGGCGGCTCATGGCGAAGGCGCGCGAGGAAGTCATCGACGCGCCGCCCCTCCACCTCCAGCAGGACGCCCTCCTCGTCGTTGAGCACCCAGCCGGCCAGATCGAGCGTGTTGGCGAGCGTCCACACAAAGGGGCGAAAGCCGACGCCCTGGACCGCCCCGCGCACGCGCACCCGCGCCCGCGCGTTGGCGTTCTGGGCAGGGGGCGGCGCGCCCGTCATCTATTCGGCGGCGGCGTGATAGGCCAGGCGCACGCCGTCCAGCCACGCGATCCAGCGGTCGAGGCCGGACGCTTCGACCGCGGACACCTCCACCACCTCCAAGCGCGGGTTGACCCGCCGGGCGTTGGCGATGAGCGCCTCAACGTCGAAGGCGAGGTGGGGCAGCAGATCGACCTTCGAGATCAGCATCAGGTCCGCGCTGGCGAACATCTCGGGGTATTTAAGCGGCTTGTCCTCGCCTTCGGTGACCGACGCCAACACCACCCGTCGCGCCTCGCCCAAGTCGAAGCCCGCGGGGCACACCAGATTGCCGACATTCTCGATGAACAGAAAACCGCCGGCGGGCGTCGGCAGATGATCGAGCGCCGTCGCGATCATGTCCGCGTTGAGGTGGCACCCTTTGCCCGTGTTGACTTGGACCGCCGGCGCGCCGGTTGCGCGGATCCGATCCGCGTCGTTGGAGGTTTGCTGATCGCCCTCGATCACCGCGACGGGGGCCGTCTTCTGCAGCGCCTTTAACGTCTCCACGAGCAGCGTGGTTTTGCCCGACCCGGGGCTCGACATCATGTTGACGGCGATGACGTCGCTGGCCGTCAAGCGCGCGCGGTTCGTCGCGGCGGCCTCATTGTTGGTGGCGAGAATATCCTGCTCGATGGCGATCAGCCGGCTCTGGCTTTGTCCGGCCACATGCACGCCCGC
>CAZGLY010000008.1:0-15646 GCA_964526675.1 uncultured Caulobacterales bacterium | reverse complement strand
CGGCGCAGCCGCATACGGTGCACATCACACAACCTCCAGAGCTTTGATGACCAATTCTTCGCCGCCGGTGACGACGAGCTGATGGGAGCCGCACTTGGGACAGCCGTCCCCCTGGCGCGCGATGGTGACGTCGGCTTCGCAGCCGAAGCATCGGGCTCGTCCCGGAGGGCGCCGGATGTCGAGCGCCGCCCCCTCTGCGAGCGTGTCGCGGCTGGCGGCGTCAAACCCGAAGGCGAGCGCGTCGGCGTCGACGCAGCTCAGCGCGCCCACTTCTAAGACGACGCGCTCAACGCGGGCGAAGCCGTCGCGGGCGGCCGCGGCTTCGATCGCCGTGATCACGCTTTGGGCGAGGGCGGCTTCATGCATGGAGCGTCTCCTCAGCCGGCCTCGCGCCGTTCCGGGGCTCAACCTTGACCTCGACAGCGCAGGGGGCGCAGGGGTCGAACGCCGCCACAAGCCACGTCAGGGCTTCGGTTGGATCGGGGCAAGGCGCCAACCGATCAACCCAGTGCTCCACCGGGCCATGCGGCGCAAAATTGATATCCGTTGGCGCGTCCGCGCGCCATGCGACGATCCGGCCCGCGTCCAGCGTGATGGCGTGACGCAGGCGGCCGCGCGCTGTGAGCGCGGAGCCCACGCCGGCTCCCGACGTCTCATCCCAAGGGCGCTCGTCCGGCGTTCGGGGCGCCGCCCCAGGCTCGTGATCGGCCAGGACGGCGTCCAACGTCTCCAACACCGTGTGCGCGTGGGCGGCTTGCGCGGCGAACCAGCTGCTGAGATCCGACGGCGGTTCGGCGTGCGGGGTCTCCGAGAGGGCTCGTGGAGTCTCCTCCTGCGGCGGACGCGCGGCGTCTCCCGGCCGGATCGGGATTGCACGGGCGCGCTCCAGCACGGGCGCCGTCTCGGCGGCGACCGCCGCGAGGGCGTCTGCGAGCGCGTGTCGGCCGGCTGGGTCTCCCGTGCGCAACGCGGCCGCCCCATCACGCGCCGCCTTCACCGGCGCCAGACGCGGCGGCGCGCCGCGCAACGCCGGCCAGTCGACGCCCATCCGCCAGACCGCCGCCGCCAGCGCCTCGCTCAGCACGGAGATGTCGCGCGCCGCGTGCTCGGACGGACTGGGCGCGACGCCGGCGGCGTCTTCCAGCGCGCGTTGGGCCGCAACGGCGTGGGCGTGAGGGCAGAGCGAAAAGAGAAGCCCTGCCAGGCGCGGCGCGTCGGTCCCGCGACGCCCGAGCCCGGTTACAAGCGGGTTTTCGGGGCCGTGACGGTTGACGCGCGCACTCAGGCGATCACCAGAGGCGCGCGCGCTGAGGACGTATCGGCGCAACGCCGTCACCCCGCTCAGCGCTCCTGGGCGGCGCGCTCGGCGGGAGCGTCAGGCCCTGAACGGCTTGTGGTGAAGAGGAACCGGCGGCTGACCTCCGGACCCTTCGAGGCCTCCTCAGGCTCGGGCGCGGTGAAGAGCCCGTCGATCGCCGCCTCGGCGGCCAGGCGCGCCACGGCGGGGTCGTCGAACTCGTCCATGGGCGAGAACAGCGAGCAGGTCTCAAAGACGCCGACGCCGTCCATTCGTCCCGCGACAAAACTGTAGACGCCGGAGGGGAACGCGCAGGCGCGGGTGCCGCCAAGCGGTCCCGGCGCAGGGCCCGTCGGATCCGACGGCAACACGACCACGTTCATGCACCACGGCGTGACGGCGACGCCGACGAAGGCGTCCCCCCAGTGGGCGTCCGACATGGCGCGAAAGCCCACCATCTCCACGATAAGGGCGGGGTTGTGGACGGGCAGGCCGATCATGGCGGCCTCCGCGGCCTGATACGCGGCCCCAAGCGCGGCGATGCGCGCTTCAAGGGATGTGTCCACCACCGGCTGATCGGTCGCCGCGCCGGGGTCTTTGAGCATGAACTTGTCTTTCGAGGCGTCACAGGCGGGGCAGCGCCAGTCCGCCGGCAACGCCGTAAACGGCGTTCCCGGGAGCACGCCGCGGGTTTCGTCGCCCTGGGCTGGATCGTAGAGCGTCCAACACACGCCGCACTCCAAAACGGCGTCGGCGTTCAGCCGCCCCGCCGCGGAGCTTTCAAAGCCCTGGTTCATGGACGCTCTCCCGCGTCCGCCGGACGGTAGGCGTCGAGAATTTCCGACAGCCGCTCGGCGCTGTCCTCGAAATCTTGGGGGCCGGCCAACATGGCCTCGGGAATGTCGCCTACCTCAATGGTGTCGAGGATGACCGCGCCCATGCCGTTCAGGTACTGAACCGCCCAGACATGCTGCAGGCCGGTCATGATCACCCGCGCCGCGCCATAGCCGCCGGACGTCGCGCGGGCTCCGGCCTCGCCCAACACTTGGGCCAGGAACGCCGTGTCGGTCTCGTTCATCGGAAAAAGCGTGAAGTTGATGACGTGGTTCGCGGTTCCCGGCCGCCAGGCCGCGGCGCGGTCGCGGATTTCCGCCAGAACGCCCATCACATTCATCGCGCCGCGCGGCGGCGTGATCGCCTCAAGCGCAATGTCGGCCCGCGGTCGGGTGGCCGCGACCTCGCGCAGCGCTCGCGGCGCGTCGGCGACCTCCACCCATTCCGTTTGCAGCTGGCCGTCCGCGTCGTAGGCGCGGCCGATCCACACGCCGGGGAGGACCGTTTCAGCGATCTGCGCTTCGCCTTCGCCGGGGACGCCGGGCGCGATCACCACGGACACTTCCCCCTCGCCCAGGGCGTCGTAGAGCATGGCGCGTTCGTCCGGCGAGAGGCCGTCAAGCCGCCGGCGCGCGGCGCGCCCTTCCGTGGCGGCGGCATGCAGAGCGTCGGCGATTTTCGCGAGCGCGGCGTGCACCGCCGGGCCCGCTTCGGCGTCGGCGCGAACGTCCCGCGATCGCAGCAGACTGTCGCCGTTCGGCAGACCCAGCAAAGAGGGGCTCGCCGTGTCGTCGCCGCCATAGGGCGACAGAACGCCCAGCGGCCCGTCTTGGGGGCCTTCATCCTCCCACATCAGGGGGTGTTTGCGCATGACGGCCCTCCCGAGCTTGTCGCGTTGGTGGTGAAGCTATGCTGGCGCGCCGCAACCGGCGCGTTCGAACAGGGCCGGCAGTTTCTGCGCGTAGACCGACCAGTCTTGGATTTTCGGGATCACCTCGAGGCGATCCGTTCCCGCGAAGAAAACCAAGCTCGGCGTGGCGAACACGCCATGGGCCTCCATCAGCGCGGCCTCGGCGTCGCGGTCGACGACGCCGGCGCGCAGGCGGGTCGGGTGTTGGCGCAGGAGCTCCCGCAGCACGACGGCGACATCCGCCGTCTCAAGTTTTTTCTCCGGGTCGCCCGTAAAGAAAAGAGCGGTGAGCTGGTCGGCGCCGGCGCTGAGAAAGGCGTCAACGGTGTCGGCCGAAACCGGCGTGACGCCGTCTTGGGTCACGAGGGCTTCAAGCAAGGCTTGGCTCATGATGAGTCTCCCGTGGCCTCAGCGGGCGCCGGCCGCAGATGCTCCGGCAGTGTCGGTTCGCGATCGATCAGGTCGGCCAGCAAATGATCGAACGGGCGGCCTTCGGCGGCGGCCGCGACGGCCTCCAGCGCGTCGGCGATTTGGCGGGCTTCCACCGGGTCAAGGGTGCGCACCGCGGAGCCGAGATACACCAGAACGTCCGATCCAACCGGAACCGGGCCCGTCAGCGCGAGGTTCACGGTCTCGCGGCGGTCGCCCGCCACGCAGGTGGCCGTCAGCTCCTCGACGGCCGCGACACGCATAGGGACGCCGACGCACATCGGCTAGCGTCCCCCCGATCCGGCGCGGGCCAGCACCCGCGCGTCGCCGGTGCGGCAGGCGGCTTCCGCTGATGGGCGTTCGGCCTCATAGGGCGCTCTGGCGACGGCCTCGGGCATGACGGCGTCCGGGTTGATCCGCGCGGTCACGGTCACGCCCCAGCGTTGGAGCTCTTCGGCCGCCAAACCGACCGCCTCGGGCACCCGGGCGGCGACGGCCGGCGTGAGTCCTCCGCCGTAATCCTCCATCTCGAAGGGTTGGCAGCCGATGAGCGTGATCGCCTCCGGTGGGCTTTCCGCCAGAAGCTCGGCCAAAGCGAGCACTTCCATCATGGAGGTCTGGTGCAGGGAGACCTTCCCGCTCGCCACGAACCGCGGCACGTCCGCGCCGCGCGCCACGATCAGCGATCCCGGCGCGTCGCCGAGATCGACGGCGTCGAACAGCAGAATCCGCCGCGCGGCCGCGAGGTCGTTCACCAAGGCCAGCCCTTGGGTGCCGCCCTCGAGCACCGAGACGTCCGGGCCGGCGTCATGGGCGGCGGCGAACGCTTCAACACAGCGCACGCCAAAGCCCTCATCCGCCCACAGGAGGTTGCCGACGCCCAGCACCAAGGTCGGGCCGGCCCGGCGGTCGAGCGCCGCAGCGGCGCTCATTCCTTATCGTCCTTGAAGTACCGCCAGCCCGAGATCATGGTCGACAGAAGACTTTGCCGGCTCATGATGTCTTCGCGGACCGCGGCGTAGATGTGGGCGATGGAGAACACAACGATCACCCACATGAACAGGTGGTGATAGGTGTGCACAGCGAAGGAGTTGTTGCCGAACACTCCGAACACCCAGCCGAACGCCGCGAACCACCAGGTGTCGACGCCTTGGCCTTCGGCATAGAGCGCCATGCCGGTGAGGATTTGCAGCACCAAGGGCACGATCAACAGCGTGAACATGGCCAGCTGGGCGAGGGGGTTGTGGCCGATGTACTTCTTCGGCTGAGGCGTCGTGAAGCTGTACCACCGAATTTCGTGGAACACTTCCGACCACCATTTGCCGCTCCACACCGGCAGCAGGAAAATCTGCTTGGCGTGGTGGTTGCCCGCGAACGCCCAATACACCCGCGCCAAGAACGCGATGGCGAGGATCTGACCCGCGGTGAAGTGGATCATGCGGATGTTGCCGAGGACAAAGTGGTCTGAGGCCTCGCCCGGCACGCTGGGCGGCGGCGTCGCGATCAGATAGCCGGTGACGCACAACACCAAAATGCACGCCGCGTTGACCCAGTGCCACAAGCGCAACGGGCCCTCATAGACGTAGACCTTTTCCGCCGGACTGACGGCCTCCGTGGAGTCGGTCACCAGGGACTCAAAGAAGCCGCTGCGCTTTTGCGGTTGAGCCGGCGGTTCGGGCGCGTGGGGGACATCCACCATGACGGCTTCCCCTAGCGGACCTGGACGTTGGCGAGTTCGTCGCCATCGTCGCTCATGACATGGGTGGAGCACGCCAAGCACGGATCGAAGGAGTGGATGGTGCGCAGGATTTCCAGGGGCTGCTCGGGATCCGCCATGGGCGTGTCCATCAGCGCCGCTTCATAGGCGCCAATGTTCCCTTGGGGGTCGCGGGGCCCCGCGTTCCACGTCGTCGGCACGACGCATTGGTAGTTGGCGATCTTCGTGTCTTCGATGTGGATCCAGTGGCCCAGGGCGCCGCGCGGCGCTTCGGTGAAGCCGACGCCCTTGGCCGACTTCGGCCAGGTGGACGGCTCCCAATTGTCGACATTGGCGGTGGCGACATCGCCCGCGCGGATCGTGCCGATCAATTTGTCGAAGAAGTAGCGCATCTTGTGCGCCGCCCAGGCGCACTCGAGACCGCGCGCGGCCGTGCGGCCCAGCGTTGAGAAGAGCGCCTCAACCGGCAGATCGAGCTGGCGCAGCGCGGCTTCCGTCGGCTCCTTGAACTCCGGAATGCCTTGGGCGTAGCCGATGATGTAGCGGGCGAGCGGGCCCACCTCCATGGCGTGGCCGTTCCAACGCGGGCTTTTGATCCACGAGTATTTGGCGTTCTCATCGAGCGATACGAGGTTCGTGTTCGACCCTTGGGCGTTCGGGCCGAGGACAAAGTTTGGCTCGGTCACGCCGTCCCACGGGTGGAGCCCGATCGCGTCGTTGTCATAGGAGTACCACGAGTGCGTCACGAACTCCTGGATCTGCTCGGGATCCCGCTGGTCGACATCGTACACGCGCGACAGATCGCCGTTGATGATCGCGCCGCGGGGCAAGGCCAGGTTGTCGCCGGAATAGTCGTTGGCGTGCTCGGGGATGTCGCCGTAACTCAGCACGGACGTCGAGGACAGACCGCCGCCATACGTCCAGTCTTTGTAGAAGGACGCGATGGCGAGCAGGTCGGGCACATAGACTTGTTCCGCGAAAGCGATCGATTGGTCGATGATCTGGCCGACCAGGTTGAGGCGCTCCATGTTCACGGCGCCGACGGCGCCCACGCCTTCGATGTTGATCGGGCAGGGGACGCCGCCGACCAGCCAGTTGGGATGTGGGTTTTTGCCGCCGAAGACGGTGTGGATCTTTTTGATTTCCTTCTGGAAATCGAGCGCTTCGAGATAATGCGCCACCGCCATGAGGTTCGCTTCCGGCGGCAGTTTGTAGGCGGGGTGGCCCCAATAGCCGTTGCGGAAGAGGCCGAGCTGACCGGACTCCACGAACTTCTTCAGCTTGGTTTGCAGGTCGCGGAAGTAACCGGGGCTCGAGAGCGGCCACGACGAGATGGACTGAGCCAGTTCAGACGTGCCTTTGGGGTCCGCCGACAGCGCGGAGACCACGTCCACCCAATCGAGCGCGTGCAGGTGATAGAAGTGGACGATGTGGTCGTGCACCTGCAGCGCCAGCTGCATGATGTTGCGGATGCTGTTGGCGTTTTCAGGGATTTCGATGCCCAGCGCGTCTTCCACGGCGCGCACCGATGTGAGCGCGTGGGTGCCGGTGCACACGCCGCAGATGCGCTGGGTGAAGGCCCAGGCGTCGCGCGGGTCGCGGCCCTTCAAAATCACCTCAAGGCCCCGCCACATCGTGCCGGTGGAGACCGCGTTGCGGATGACGTTTTGCTCGTCGACATTCACTTCGACGCGCAAATGGCCCTCGATGCGGGTGATGGGATCGACAACGACGCGGCGGCCGCTGTCGTCGAGCGTGAAGCCGTTTGGCGTGTTTGTGACCATGATGCGCCCCCTTATTCAGCGTCGCCGGCGGGCGCGACGACTTTGTCGCGCGCGCGCTTGAGCGCCGTCAGTCCCGCATGGGCGGCCACCGCCGCGCCGATCGCTCCGGCGGCGGCGAAGCCGATCTTGTCGGCGTTGGCTTCCGCGCCAAGCGGCGTGTTGACCTTGGCTAAGCGGTCGTAGAACGGGCCGTTGTCCCAGAAGTCCTCTTCCGAACAGCCGATGCAGCCATGGCCGGATTGGATGGGGAAGGACACGCCGCCGTTCCAACGCACCGTGGAGCAGGCGTTGTAC
The DNA here is from genome assembly GCA_964526675.1 of uncultured Caulobacterales bacterium. Classification (GTDB taxonomy): domain Bacteria; phylum Pseudomonadota; class Alphaproteobacteria; order Caulobacterales; family Maricaulaceae; genus CAZADA01. The sequence continues at coordinate 8,381 of CAZGLY010000008.1, read as the reverse complement.
GTGGTTGGCCCGCGGCAGCCCATTTTGTAGAGGCAGAAGCCCTTGCGGGAGCCCTCATCGTCCCACGCTTCGGCGAATTGACCGGCGTCAAAGTGCGGCCGGCGATAGCATTTGTCGTGGATGCGCTGGCCGTAGAACATGTTCGGCCGGCCCAAACGATCCAGCGGCGGGACGCGGTCAAAGGTCAGCATGTAGGTGATGACCCCGGTCATCACCTCCGGGATGGGCGGGCAGCCCGGGACTTTGATGATCGGCTTGCCGCGAATGACTTTGTGGATCGGCGTCGCGCGGGTTGGGTTCGGCGCCGCGGCTTGCACGCAGCCATTGGACGCGCACGATCCCCAAGCGATCACCGCTTTGGCGCCGGCGGCCATGGTCTGCAGCTGCTCCACGAACGGCTTGCCGCCGATGATGCAGTACATGCCGTTTTCGTTGAGCGGCGGGTTGCCTTCCACCGCGAGAATGTACTCGCCGTCATGCTCTTCGCGGATCTGCTCCAAAATCTCTTCGGCCTGATGGCCGGCGGACGCCATGAGCACGTGGGAGTAGTCCAGCGACAACATCGACAGGACCACGTCGGACACCAAAGGATGGCCTGAGCGGATAAAGCTCTCGGAGCAGCAGGTGCACTCAAGCCCGTTGAGCCAGACCACCGGCGTGCGGGGCTTCGTCTCCATCGCGTGCGCGATTTGGCCCGCCATTGCGGGCGCCAGGCCCAGCGACGTCGCCGTCAGCGAGCAGAACTTCATAAAGGAACGTCGACTGACGCCCTGCCGACGGATCACGTCATAAAAGGTTTCCGCCATCGCCATCGGCTCCCGCTCACGTGTGGACCCAGATGACCGCCCCCTGCGAAAGAGAATAAGACGCAACTGCGCCGGCCTACGCCAGTATTGTGGCGCGCCCCTCCCACATGACGGCGTGGGCTGCATTGGCCCACATCCACACTTTCATTGTGACGCGAGTGTATGCGTTTGCGCTTAGTCTCCCTATGCGCCCATCCGACGCAGGACTTTGGCGCCATGGACGCCAAACGCGTCGACGCCATACGCTCGCATGCGACGACTGTGGGCGCGCCGTGTGACGAAACGCGCTCTTGTCACGCCAGGACCGCCGCCGGACCGTCTTCAGCGGCGACGTTGTGCAGGCGCGCTCTTGGGGCGTGCGATCACGGGTTTGGATCGCCGCGCGTGCTCGGCGCGGCGCATAAGAACGATCGGGGAGGAGACGATGACACGCATGGCCAAAGGACAAGCGCCCCTGGCGCGCATGGTCTCCGCACGCACCGCCGCGGCGGTGATCGCGCTTGTGGGCGTCGCGGGTCCTGCTTTCGCTCATCATGGGCCCGCCGCGACCGAAGTCACCGGCTTCGCCGCGGGGCTCGCCCACCCGTTCTCCGGCGTCGATCACTTGTTGGCGTTGGTCGCGGTCGGAGCGCTTGCAGCGCGGCGCGGCGGCGCGGCGCTTTGGGCGCTTCCCGGCGTGTTCTTGACCGTGATGGCGTGGGGCGTCGTCGCGGGGGTCGGACAGGTCGTTCCCGCGGGCGTGGACATGGTGCTTGCGCTCTCAGCCGTCGCGCTTGTGGCGGCGGTGGTCGCCGGGCGTCGGGTTCCAGGCGCGTTGGCGTTCCTCGCGTGCGGCGCGATCGCGTTCGGCCATGGTTGGGCGCACGGCGCGGCTGTTTCGGCGGGCGCGGCGTGGACCACCTATCTCGCTGGCGTTCTGGCCGGCACCGCGGTGTTGCATGCGCTCGGCGCCACGGTGGTCGCCACTTTGCGCGCCCGCTCGTGGGGCTTGACCGACCACTAAGGCGAGGTTGCGCGGCCGGCGCCCGTCGCGGCGCGCGCTGGTCGGGAAAACAGTCTGTTCTCAACGCAACGCATGATACAGCGCTCCCCGGGGCGGTGGCCGCCCCGCGCCGCCAAGGGAGCCCGCCATGACCGACGTCGCCGCCATCTCCGATCTTGACCACGCCATGCTGCGGGCTCTGGCGTTTGAGGCCGCCGGCGTGGCTGAGCGCGCGGCCGTGGCGGCCGCCCGTCTCGCCGGCTGCGGGCAGAGCGACGCCGCGGATCAAGCCGCCGTCGACGCCATGCGCTCGGGCCTCAACGGCATGCCGATCCAGGGACGGGTTGTCATCGGCGAAGGCGAACGCGACGAAGCGCCGATGCTGTTCATCGGCGAAGAGGTCGGAGCGGGCTGGGCCGCCGACGCGTCGGCCCATGCGCGCATCGGCGTGGACATCGCGCTGGACCCGCTCGAAGGCACGACATTGACGGCGAAAGGCATGCCCAACGCGTTGGCGGTTCTCGCCCTGGCGCCGCGCGGCGGGCTGCTCCACGCGCCGGACACCTACATGCAGAAAATCGCCGTGGGGCCAGGGCTGCCGGACGGTGTCGTGAGCTTGGAGCGTTCGCCGGCGGAAAACGCGCGGGCTGTCGCGGACGCCAAAGGCGTCGCGGTGTCCGACATCACGGTTTGCGCCTTGGACCGTCCCCGGCACGAGGAGATTATCGCGGAGCTGCGTGAGGCCGGAGCGCGCATGGCGCTCATCTCCGATGGCGATGTGGCGGGCGTCATCAATGTCGCCCAGGCGGAAAACCCGATCGATATGTATATGGGCGTCGGCGGCGCGCCGGAGGGCGTGCTGGCGGCGGCGGCGTTGCGCTGCGTCGGCGGTCAGATGCAAGGCCGTCTGGTGTTTCGCAACGATGATGAGAAAGCCCGCGCCGCGCGGGTGGGCGTGACCGATCTCGATCGAATCTACGACCTCCACGAGCTGGCGGGCGGGGAGTGGATCGTGTTCGCCGCCACGGGCGTCACCCAGGGCTTCCTGGTCGATGGCGTGGTCGCGGATGATGAGACCGCGAGCACCCACACCATGCTGCTGACCTCCTTCGATGAGGGGTATCGCGAGCTCTACACGACGCTGCCCGTCTAAGGCGCGGCGAGGTCGATGAACCGGCCGTAACGGTCGCGGCCGGTCTCCGCGGCCGCCATCACATCAGGGCTGTGGACGCCCAGCAGCGCGATCACGTCGGCGAATTCGGCGCGGGTGACCGGACGCGGCCGGTAGTCCGTGCGCTTGTTGTCGGTGACGATTGGGTAAAGCCGGATCGCCAGATCCGACGGATCGTCCGGGCGGATGCGCACGCGCGCGACCACGCTGTAGGGCGGGGCGCCCATGGCTTCGGTCCGCCCGGGCGAACCGAACACAAAATTCCCCAGCCCGTAGGCCACCCACGTCTGGCCGATCCGCTCCACTTCCTGCACGTGATGGGCGCCATGACCGATCACCATGTCCACGCCCGCCGCGGCCAACGCGCGGGCCGCGTCGCGCTGACGCTCCCGCGCCCAGTCGTAGTTGGCGCCCCAATGCACGAACGCGACCGTGACGAGGGCGGGATCGTCGGCTTTCAACACGCCCAGGCGCGCGGCCATCGCCGCAGGGTCGAGCGCGGCCACGCCCGGCGTTGCGGGGCCCGCATACCAGTCGTAGCGGTCGGCGTATTGCTGACGCGGTTCGAAGGCGCACGCCACGGCGATCAGAGCGCGCCCCGACGGCGCCGCGCGGACACGGGGCGCGCCGGCGACCTCCGCGTCGGCGCCCGCTCCGCACGGGGTGATGCCCGCATCAATCAAGGCGGCGTTGGTCGTGGTCAAACCGGCGGCGCCGAAATCGAACGCGTGGTTGTTGCCCAGCGAGGCGATGGTGACGCCATGGCGGGCGAGGGCGGCGGTGGTTTCATCCGGACGCCCGTAGTGGATCCAGCGCTTGACGCCCCCAAGAGGCGATTGGCGCTCGGTCGTCAGAGGCGTTTCGAGGTTGACGACCACCACGTCCGCGCGGCGCAGCAGCCGTGCGAAGGGCGCGATCATGGCGTCGGCACCGCGTTCGTAGAGGCGTGCGGAGAGGCCGCGCCGGCGGCGCGCGTCTTGATAGCTTTCGCCAAACGCGGTGTCGCCGGCGAACACCACGTCGAACGATCGGGCGCCGCTCGCCGCGCACCCGCCGAGCAACGCCAAAAACACGACCCAGATCCATCGCATGCGCCAATGCTAGCGGTCCTGGCGCTCTATGGCGAACAGCGATGACCGTCGCGGGCCGCCGACGAATCACCCATGGTTCAACCATGCTTGACGACACGGACTCACCGGCCTTCTTCGGCGTTGATTGCTCCGCAAAAGGCCGGCGCTGGCGCGTCCGGCCGGCGGATGATCACGAGACGGCGGAGATGGCGCGTGTCCACGATCTGCCGGACGCCCTGGCGCGGCTGTTGGTCAGTCGCGGCGTGAGCGTCGATGCGGCGGCGGACTTCTTGGCGCCGAGCCTGCGCGCCCACTTTCCCGACCCGAGCCGCTTCGCGGACATGGACCGCGCTGCGGTGCGCGTGCTCGACGCGATCGAGGCTGGCCAGGCCTTGGCGGTCTTCGCCGACTATGACGTGGATGGCGCCACGTCCGCGGCCTTGTTGCTGCGCTGGTGGCGGGCGGTCGGCGTGAAGGGCGCGCTCTATGTTCCTGATCGGATTGCCGAAGGATATGGCCCCTCAACCGAGGCGTTTCGCGCGCTGAAGGATCGCGGGGCGGAGGTCGTGATCACCGTGGATTGCGGCGCGACCGCCCACGAGCCTTTGGCCGCCGCCGCCGCGATGGGGCTTGATGTGATCGTCGTGGACCATCATCAGATGGCTGATCCGCCGCCGGCGGCGGCGGTGATCAACCCGAACCGCGCCGACTGCGGTTCCGGATGCGGCCACCTGGCTGCGGCGGGCGTCACCTATGTGCTGCTGGCGGCCCTCAATCGCGAGGGGCGGCGGCGCGGCTTCTTCACGGATGAACGTCCGGCCCCCGATCTTCTGCAATGGCTGGATCTCGCGGCCCTGGGCACGGTGTGCGACGTGGTCTCCTTGACCGGCGTCAACCGTGCTCTCGTCGCGCAAGGCTTGAAGGTCATGGCGCGCGGAGCCAATCCGGGCTTGGCGGCGCTTGCCGAGGTGGCGGGCGCGCGGGACGGCGCCACAGTCACCGCGGCCGGATTTGTGTATGGCCCCCGGATCAACGCCGGCGGGCGGGTCGGCAAGGCCGATCTTGGCGCGCGCTTGTTGTCCACGGACGCGTCCGGCGATGCGGCGTTGATCGCCCGCCAGCTGGACGCCCTCAACAAGCAGCGTCGCGAGATCGAGCAGGCGGTGTTCGAGGAGGCGGTCGCCCAACTCGACGGCGACCCAGACGCGGTTAAGGACAGCACCCTGGTCGCGGCTGGCGTGGGGTGGCATCCGGGGGTGATTGGCGTGGTCGCTGGCCGGCTCAAGGAACGGTACGGCCGGCCGATCTTTGTGATCGCTCTGCCGGAGGATGGCTTGGGATTGGCGAAGGGCTCGGGCCGATCGGTCGCCGGGGTGGATCTGGGGGCCGCCGTCGCGGCGGCGCGCAGCGCCGGCCTGCTGGCGTCCGGCGGCGGACACGCTATGGCCGCTGGCCTTTCGGTGGATCCCGGACACGTCGCTGCGTTTCGGGAGTTCCTTCGAGACGTGGTCGATCAGGCGGGTCCGGCGCCGCGGCCAGAGCTGTGCATTGATGCGGCCGTCAGCGCACGCGCCGTCGCGCGCCCGTTGGCCGACGCCGTGGCCCAAGCCGGTCCGTTTGGGCAAGGCAATCCCGAGCCGATCTTTGCGGCGGCGGATCTGACGGTCCGCGCCGCTCGCGAGGTGGGGACGGGCCATCTGCGCGTGAGCGTGGAGCACGCCGACGGCGGTCGGTTCGACGCGATCGCCTTTCGCGCAGCCGACACCGACCTTGGCTCCATGCTGGCGCGCCCCGGCGCGCGCGTGCATTTGGCGATGCGCGTGAAGGCGGGACGCGGGCGTTATGTGGACGTCGAGATTGAGGACGCGGCGGAGGCCTAGCTCCCCAACCGCCGCGGGACACCGTCTTGCATCCCGCGCGCACGCTCTATATGGGTATCAGCCGCGTCGCGGAACCGCGCGACCTGCGCGCCCTTCGTCTATCGGTTAGGACGCCAGGTTTTCAACCTGGAAAGAGGGGTTCGATTCCCCTAGGGCGTGCCACCGCGCGGGCGATGACGGATCGTCCGTTCGTCGGCCAGGACCATCGGTCAGCATCGCGATCCTGACGCTGTGTGAGCGGCGAGGGCGCGACGCCGCACCTTGAGAGGGGCGAACGCCGCGCCGCTGCGAGTGGTGTTTAAGACGCCGTCGCCGTCAGCGCGTTCTCGACCGTCGCGACGAGATCTTTCTGCAAAGCATTGCGCTTAAGTGGATTGGCCGTGGCGCCATAGGTGGCCAACAGAGCGCCGTCGCGGCCAATAACGACCTTGTTGAAATTCCAACCGGGGAACCCACGCTCGCCGGTCGTCTCGCGAACCCAGTTGTAGAACGGGTGAGAGCTCTCGCCTTTGACCGGCGTGATCGCCGTGAGCGGGAACGTCAAGTCGAACCGCTGTTCGCAAAAATCTTTGACGTCAGTTTCCGTTGACAATTCTTGGTTGAAGGAGTTGGAGGGCACGCCCAATACCACCAGGCCTTTGTCCGCATGCTGGTCGTAAAGGTCCTGTAGTGCGTCGTATTGTCCGGTAAAACCACACTGCGAGGCCGTGTTGACCACCAGCAGAACCTTGCCCGCGTAATCGGAAAGCTGCAGGTCGCCCCCAGAAATTGCGGAAAATGAATACGAATGTGCTTCAGCATTCGAAGAGGTAGGTTCAGCCATCGCCGTTGTCCCCAAAAACCCTACTAGCAATGCGGTGAGCGCACGCACGCGCATGATGACCTCCATACAAAGTGATCACTTTACTACGTGGTGATTCAGCTTTTGGATCACCGATCCGCGCTTTTTTGGCGCCGCGCGCCGCAGTTTGTGGTATCTTGTGGGTGTTGTTGGGCGCTGATGGCGCAACGCCAGAACGCTGTGTGACGGAGAGCGGCATGAGTTGGGCAGGCCCGTCGGAGGAACAAGGCGGGGCAAATGAAGAGCGCGTGACGCTGCGCGGACGTGTGAAGTGGTTTGACGCGGTGAAGGGGTACGGATTTCTGTCGCCCATCGACGCGCGAGATACGGGCGATGTGCTTCTGCACATTTCGTGCTTGCGCGCCGCCGGCCGGGATGAGCCGCCGGAGGGTGCGACGGTGACCTGTGAGGCCATCCGCCGGGCGAAAGGGCTGCAGGCCTTTCGGATCATCGAGGTGGACGAGACCACCGCGGATCAGACGCCGGCGCGTGAGCCGGGCGATCGCCCCCGCCGGCAGGTCCAGACGGCCGCGGGTCCGTTCGAGCCAGCCACCGTGAAGTGGTTCAATCGCGTCAAAGGCTATGGTTTCATCAACCGGGTGAACATGGCCGGAGACGTTTTCATCCACGTTGAAACGCTGCGCTCCGGCGGGTTGGATGATGTTGAGCCGGGCCAACCGCTGTTGGTGCGGTGTGGTCGGGGGCCCAAGGGCGAAGTTGTGGTGGAGGCGCGCAGCGACGCTCACGGCGATCGGGCGTTTTAAAACGTCCGCTTCGTGCGCTTATGGACGCTTCGACACGCCGGGATGCGCAGCGCCGATGGAGGGGGCGAGCGGCCGACCGTCAGTCGTGCGTTTTCGGCGTGTGTTTTGTCTCCTGCTGCGCTAGCACGCCCTGCATGCGCCATCTGTCCTTTTGGGCTCTCGCCCTCACGATCGCCTGGTCCGTTCTGGGGCTGGCCGCCAGCCCGGCGGCAGCGCAGCGCGTGTGCCCGCCGCCGCCGGTTCCCGATCCCGTCAGCTTTGGCCCGCCTGTCCTGATGACGGTCACGACGGACACCGGCGCGCACCGTTTCGCGACGGAACTCGCGCGCACGCCGGCGCAAAAGTCGCGTGGCATGATGTTTCGCCCTGCTGTGGCGGCCGACGAGGCGATGCTGTTCATTTTTGATGATGACGCGCCGCGGTCGTTCTTTATGCGCAACACCTGCGCGTCGCTCGATCTGGTCTGGGTGACGAAGGACTTGGAGGTCGCGGGCGTCTCCGCCGACGCCACGCCGTATGACGAGAGTTCCATTCCCTCGCCGGAACCGGTGCGGTTTGTGTGGGAGATCGCCGGCGGGCGCGCCGCCGCCATCGGGTTGAAGCCGGGGGATCGGCTGCGCTTCGGGCCGCCGTCGTCGCCTCCGAGCGTTGGCGGCGACGACGCGCCCCTCGACGCGAACGACGCGCCGCTCGAGTAAGGCCGCGCTCAGGCCTGTGAGCGCGGTCGGTCACGCGATCGGCGTCGAGGCCATTGACGGCGGCCGCGCGCTGCCGGTATCGCCACTCACACACGCGTCGGGGAGTGGCGCAGTCTGGTAGCGCACCTGGTTTGGGACCAGGGGGCCGGAGGTTCGAATCCTCTCTCCC
>CAZGLY010000007.1:94711-100356 GCA_964526675.1 uncultured Caulobacterales bacterium | reverse complement strand
GCTCGCCGCACACCACCCCCAGTCCGGCGACACATCGGCGTGAGCGTGTGAAGACTTTTTCCGTTCACGTTGGAAGGTCACCGGCCCCCAAGGACACGGTGAGCCGCTGGGGCGTAACGGTCGGAGCGTGCCTCGATGGGACGGGCCGGGGCGATCCGAGCGCGGTCGTGTGTCAACGGAGCCGTGACAATGTCACGACGCGTCGCCGGAGGATGCGAGGGCGGGCCCTGCGCGCCCAGGTCGGGAATACACAAATTGCACCGAATGAGCGGAGCGATCGTCAAAAGAGATCAAATGCAGGCCGAGATCGGCGCACAGACTGATGTAGTTGTGTAAGAAGCAGTGCGCGCGGGGGTCATACGCTTCACCGGGCTTCGCCCATTGATCATTGACCGAACACCGCACGGCCACCACATCGCACACGCGCGCCGCCTCAGTCATGGCGTGGGCTATCGTCTCGAACGGGATGTGCTGAAACACCAGGGCGGTAACGCCGAGGTCAAATGCGCCGTCATCGAAGGGGTAGGGGTGCGCGACATCGTCCAAATACTCTTGTGTGAGCACGACATCGGCGGCATCGGCCGCCGCGCGGGCGCGCTCGGCATAGTTTGTCGAGATGTCGAGGGTCGTGACGCGCCCGACGTTTGTGACATCGGGAATAACCGGCCGACGCCTGGTCCGATCTCGAGTATGTTTGAAGCAGGGCGTATCAGCGGGTAGAAAAAGCTTTCGTCAGCCGGAGTGAGCGGCGCGTCAGCCTGCGTGTTGGGGTGCTCGCGTTTGTTCCAATAAGCCTCGGGCACATAACGAGCCTTGGTGGCGTTTGCTTCCGTCACTTCACCATCTCCGGCTTTTTTCGAAGACTTCCACACACGGGCGTACGCGGCGCTGACGGTTGCCGATCACCTGGCAACCCTAGGATCAGCGGGGCTCCAGCGCACCGCTTAGCGCCGATGGACGGCTCTAGCATCCATCATCCGCGATCAACAGACCATTGGCGCACAAGCGCGTCGGCAATGTGGGGCCAGTTGTAGCGCGCACGGATTTGGCGTTGCGCCTCCCGCACAAGCGTCTCGCGCAGCGCATGATCGCCGAGCAGTCGATCGATCGCCGACGACAGCCCTGGCGTGTCGCCGACGCGGACCACCAGCCCTGTCTGTTCATGTCGGATGAGATCGGCCATCCCGCCGGTTCGGGTCGCGATGATCGGGAGCCCAGCCGCGGCGGCCTCAAGCAACACGATGCCAAATCCCTCCACGGCGCCGTCGCGCTGGGGCTTCGACAGCAGGCAGAACACGTCCATGGCGGCGTACGCCGCGCGCTTGTCGTCCTCACGGACGCACCCCGTCCACACCACGCGATCCGCAACACCCAAATCGGTGGCCAAAGCCTGCAGGGCCGATCGCTCCGGCCCGGCGCCAACAACCATCGCGCGTACATTTGCACGCGCTTGGAGGCCCCGCAGAAGCATGGCCACATTCTTCGACGCCACGAGGCGCGCCACCGTGCCCACCACAGGCCCGTCGTGTGGGAGGCCGAAGCGCGCGCGGGCCGCACGCTTGGCCGACGGATCGATGCTTTGCAACGCGGCGAAGTCAGCGCGCGCAAGGCCGCATCCCGTCACGACGATGCGCCGGCGCGTTCCGGTGCGGCGAACCGCGCGCGCGGTAAAGCGGCTGTTCACTAAGATCTCGTCAGCATCGCGTGCGAGTTGGCAGGTCAGCCGACGCAGGCTGGGCCCAAGTCCCCTCAGATCCTGGCGCAAGCTTTGGATGGTGTGGCGCGTCGTCAGCAGCGACGTCAGCTCACTCCCGTGAACGTAAACCGACACAGGGACGCCCAGCGCGCGAGCAGCGGTCAGCGCCGCCGGCCCGTAGTAATGCGGATGCATGACCAGGACCCGCTCCACCTCGCGCCGGACGATGACGGAGCGCAGCAGCGCCGCAACGCGCTCAGCCTCGCCCGCTCGGAGCCACGCCGACCCATGCTTGCGATCCGGGCGCGCGTGCGTGTCGGGGATGACGGTGTAGCGCCGAGGCAGGTCGTTGGCCCCCATCAGGCCATTCCGTTCTGGTCCGAGACATGCGCTGAGCGGCTTTTCGGGAGCGACCACGAAGACGTCATGCCCATGGTCCACCAACGCGTTGGCGAGGTGATGCGTCATCATCGAGACCCCGCCGAGCGTGGGGAGAAAGTCGACGCTCATCATCAGTATTCGCATGCGCGGCCTGCTGATGGTTCGTCCGCGGCCCGGCGCGGAGCTTGGCTAAGCCGAGTCGCGTCCACGCCACACCGCTGACATTTGTTCGGCCGCCTGTGCCGCATCGAAGCGCTCGGTCACGACCCGAAACGCCGCGTCGCCCATGCGCGCAGCCAGCTCTGGGTTGGCCAAAAGCTCCGCCACATAGGCCGTCAAACGCTCCTCATCCTGGGGCGGCGCGAGGAAACCGGTCACCCCATGCACCACACTGTCGGAGACGCCGCCAAGCCGGTACGCCACGACAGGACGCCGCGACACGCCGGCCTCCAACGCCGCGCGGCCAAACGGCTCCGGCCATCGGTGGGGCATCAACGCGACCGAGGCGCGGGCGTACAGCCGAAACAACGCCTCCCGCTCCACGTGTCCGGTCAGTGAGATCCAGGGCTCCAGGTTCTGCGCCGTCACCTGCGCCCGCAAGTCCGCGAGGAGCGGCCCGGCCCCCGCCACCACGACCTTAAAGCGCGACGAGTGGGTCCGCAGACGTTTGATGAGATCCACGATGCGATGGTGTCCCTTGCGCCGGTCCACGAGACCGGCGATCAGGATTTCCGCGGGGTCCGCACGCGCGACCCCGCTGCGCCACGCGTCAACCTGACCGACGTCATCAATTGGATTGACGACGACATGGACGGGAGCGCCGAACGCCGCCGCCCGGATTTGGTCCCGCAAATACTGGCTGCTGACAATCACGGCGTCGGCCGCCGCCAAGGCGCCCAGCCGCAATCGGCGGTCGTCCTCCATGAACTTCGCCAGTTGCTGCGCCGTTGCGTTTGGATGCGCGCTCAAGCACTGGAAGCGACACGTGTCGCACGCCGCTCCCTCGACATGGGTGTCTTGCCCGCTTTTCATGCACAAAAAGCGGTTGTCGCGCACCTGGGCGACGAAGCGCGCCCGCCCGCGCTCCGCCAGCGAAGCGACCAAAATGCTGTACAGATTGTCGGCGTGGACAATGTCAGGCTGGTGATCGCGAAGAATTCGATTCAGAGTTTTAAGGATACCTTGCAGTTCGATAACGTCACGATCGTGACACGGCGTCCACTCGGTACGGTCCCGCGCGTCCAAGTCATAGAACAGAGCAAGCTTTTTCGCGCGCTCGCGTCGGTCGCTGGTCAAACGAGCGGACGTGGCGTAGTGCGCCCCCGCGAGGCTTTTGTTCAGCAGCGACGATCGTGCGCGCCGCGCGGTGTTCGGCCGGCCGCGCGCCAACACCACGCGCGCCCAGTGAAATGCGGCAGGCACGCGCAGAACCGTGATCTCGCCTCGATGTTCACGCTCGACATCACGACACCGCTGCGAGAACGTGACCACCGTCACGGCAAACTCCGTGTGGTCGACGTGCTCTAAAGCGCGCGTCAAACTCCATTCCGCGCCGCCGGCCGTCTCGGAGGGGAAGGCGTCGGAGAGCAAGACGACACCCCGGCGATCGGAGCGTTTTGCGCCGCGTGGACGAAGACGGGTGTTGGGTGGCGGGGCGACGCCCATAACGGCAAGTCCAGGTCACATCAAACGTGGGGGCGCGGAGCCAATTCGCACCGCTTCACCTTTCGGGCCGCCGACATGTCGGCGTGATGACGGTCCTATGCGGTCGCCATCTCGGCGTCGATCGCGCGTTCGTAGTCGTGGCGATCCAAGCGGCCGTTGCTGTAGGCGACAACCAACTCCGAGGGTCCGAACGCGCGCATGCAGCCCCGGTCCATCCAAATGGTTTTTTCGCACGTTTCTTGAACGAGACGGTGGTTGTGGGACGCCAGCACAAGAAGCCCGGCTTGGTCCACCAGTTCATCCATCCGGCGGCTCGCCTTTTTCTTGAAGTCGGGATCTCCCGCGCCAAGCCATTCATCCATCAGCAGAATGTCGGGAGCGAAAGCCGTGGCGCAGGCAAACTTCAAACGCATCGCCATGCCGCTTGAGTATGTCCGCACGGGCATATTCAAGTATTCGCCGAGTTCGGTGAACGCGGCGATGTCGGCAATTTTGGCGCGCACGTCCTCATTGCTGCGCCCGGCCACAAGGCCGGCGAGTTCGATGTTGCGGTAGCCGCTTGCTTCGGCGCGGATTCCCAATCCGGCGGAAAACAGCCCGGCCACGCGCCCGTGCACTTCGACCTCGCCCACATGAGGCTCGTAAACGCCCGCGATTGTGCGCAGCAACGTGGACTTTCCAGACCCATTGCGCCCGATCAGGCCGACACGGTCGCCGTCGCGCATCGACAACGAGACATCCGACAGCGCAACCACGCTGCGGCTCCTTTGGTCATCATCACGGATCAACGCGCCCGCCCCCGGGAGACTCGCGCCGTCAACCTTTGGCTGGGCGCCGCCGCCAAGCATGGGGAATGCAATTGTAACCTTTGAGAGTCGAACAAAAGCCATGATCACAACCAGTAAACGATGCGCCGACGGGCGTACGCGAACACGATCATGGAGCACAAAAGCCCGACGATCGTCACGCCTCCAACGACAATGAAGCTGCCTGTCGGCACGGTGCCGTCGATCAGCGGCTGACGGAAGGCGATCACAAAATGCGCGAGAGGGTTGTATTGGAGGTAGCGCCAAAGTTCCCCCATGCGCTCCGGCTCCCACACAATGGGGGTTGCGAAGAACATCACGCGCATAATGGTTTGGACAAAATGCGCAATATCCCGTTGGCGCGCGGCGATTGATCCCAGGATAATGCTGAGCGTCAAAGAGTTGACCAGCATAATGAGGAAGGCCACGAGAGAGAGTATCCACGCCGCGGAAAATGTGACGCCGACACTCAGAATAACGCCGAGGACGACAAGGCTTGTGAAACTGGTTTGCACGACGTGGCGCGTGATGTTTTGCAAAGCAAAGACCGTGAGTGGCAGTCGGCCGGATTTGATCCACGCTTCGGACATGACGAAGGTGTAGGGCGCGTCCGTCACGATCGAACTCAAAAACGCCCAAACGAAATAGCCGACCGTCACATACGACAAGAACGTGCCGGCGTCCGACGTGCTGAGCTGGCTAAATATCAAGAATTTCACAAATATAAATACTGAAAATGATATCGTGATCCATAAAACGCCAACGTAAGATCGGCGAAAGCGTTGCCGCAAATCCTCCCAGGCCAAAGCCGTCCACAGACGCCACATCGCACACCCCTGCCACACATCTTCAAGAGCAGCCAGAAGTTGCGATCTGGATGTTCGGAATGTCTCCAGATCCGTCATAGAGATACTACGTCTGTTGGTTCCGCAACGTTCGCAAGTGGGCGGCGTATGCCGTCGCCATGTGGTCGGCCGCGTGAGCGGCTGCGCCCCGGTTCGCCAGGGGGCGCGCACGTCGGCACCGTGTCGATCGTCGGGGCGCGTTGTCAATCGAACGGATCAGGCGCGCCGACCGGACGGATTGGCGCCCGAACA
>CAZGLY010000007.1:0-94611 GCA_964526675.1 uncultured Caulobacterales bacterium | reverse complement strand
GCGTTGTCAATCGAACGGATCAGGCGCGCCGACCGGACGGATTGGCGCCCGAACAATCGGCTCTGTCGCGAGAGCGGTCTTGAGGCCGGGGGTCGGACACGCGCACGCGAAGCGCCGGTGAGGGAGCCAGGCCGAGGTCGCCTGTCGCGACAGCGGCGTGGGGCGCCGGCGCGATTTGACGATGGGCGCCGTTGGGCCTATGCAGCGGCGCACGGCAGAGGCGCCGGCCGCTCGCGGGGATTGGTCCCCACGGTGAAGACCTCCCAGCCGCCAAGGGCTGCGATCGATACGCGACTGACCTCTCGACCGGCGGTCTGACGGCAAGGCGAGCACCGTTGCGCATGGCCGCCCTCGCTGAGGACCATCGCCACCATGACCCACATCATCCACACTCACGATCAAGCCAAAGCGCGGGCTCGCGCTCTCCGCGCCGAGCTGGCGGCGGCGGACCGCCCGATCAGTCATTCCGCGGCGTTGGAACGCGTGGCCGCGGAGCTTGGCTACGCCGACTGGAACACCTTGTCGGCGCGTTTGTCGGGCGCGCCGGAGATTCCGCTGCAGCTCGGCGACCGCGTCGAGGGGTGTTACCTCCGACAGCCTTTCACGGGCTCCGTGATCGCGGCCCGCTCCGTCTCCCAAGGCGACGCCTATGAGGTGACGATCGAGTTCGACGAACCGGTCGACGTGGTGCGGTTCGACAGCTTCTCCGCGCATCGACGGCGCGTCAGCGCTGTGGTGTCGTCCTCCGGCGTGTCGCTCTCGAAGACGAGCGACGGGGTTCCGCACCTCGTGGTTGCGCGGACGTCGACGAGCATCGTTTGACGCACGGCGGCGCGCGTGGCAGCCGACGCGCGCCGCCGACGTCGTGGCGCCGAAACAAACCCGAATGGGGGAGACGGGACCGTCGGAATTCCCTGTTCAGGCGCATAAATCTGTGATGCATTTGCCCGCGGCGTGTCCGGCCTACGACGTTCGCACGTGGTCGTCGCGGGGCGCCGCCGGGCGCGGCTTGATGCATCCACACGGTGGTCGGCGGCGTCGAGAACATCAGAAACGATCAGGGGACGTACCATGAAGAAGTCTGTGTTCGCCGCTGGGGCGGCTGTTTTGCTGGCTGCGCCGGCTTTCGCCACGAATGTCACCGTGGAGTTCACCCGCGACGACGGTTCGGTTCGCACCGCCGTGTTTGACGACGAAGCGATGATGGTGACCACCGAGCAGGGTTCTGCGCCCTACACCCTCGATCCCGAAACGCGCGTCTTGTGCAGCGCGGACGAGGAAGGCGAAGTCTGCATCACCTTCTCCGCGCTTCCCGAAGAGCCCACGGTGGGCTTCACGACCGACTATGAAACCTCGCGCGGCTTTAATGGCGTGGCGAAAATCACAGTCGTCGAATAGCGCGAACGTCGCGAACACTCACCGAGTGTCGAGAGCCCGCTTGGCCAAAGCGGGCTCTTTTCGTGTGTGCCGCCAAGACGAGTCCCACATCGCGCTCATCGCGTTTTCGCCGTCGCAACGATGGCGCGGCGTTCTATTGGATGTCGTCAGCGATGCGCGCGCCGAGCGCTGACAGACCGGCCGCCACCGCGCGCATATAGCCTTCATAGCCATCGCCGGACGCCGGCTCCGAGATGTCAAACCGCGCCACGCGGAGGACCGAACCGCCATCGCCGTCGAGGATCAGGTATTGGCCCGCCATCTCCGCAGCGCCGTCGCCCCCCCGCAAGAAGCGGTCGAACGTCACGCGGGCTTGCACGTCCGGCTGAAAGCCGCGCGGGTAGGGGCGCAGCAACGCCGGACCGCCGAGCGTCGCCTCGAGCGCGCGGGCGAGCGCCTTTGAGATCGCTTCATCAGGCGGCGCCGCCCAGCGGTGGTCGTCATCCTGGACAATCCGCTGATCCGCCAAGCGGCTGGCGATCTGCACTTTGCGCGCGTACGCGGGCAACGCGACCTCCGCCAAACCGATCCGCGGCGCCTCCGCGTCGTAAGCGACGCCCGGAGCCGGCGTGTCGAGGAAATAGAGCGAGGGCGCGGGGCCGGGCGAACACGCGGCGGCGGCCACGCCGATGGCGGTGAAGACAATAACGCGTCGAACGCTCATGGCCTATCGTCCCGTGATGATGGCGTTGGGTTGTTCTTCAAGACGCGCGGCCAGCGCCGCCAGCGACCGCGACGCGTCGCGCAGGTCGCGCACAGCGCCTGACAAGTCGACATAGAGCTCCGAGCCTGGCGACACGCCGACGAGCGCGGCTTCTCCGGCGTCCGCAATCTGATCCAGGCTCGCGACGAGATCGGGCAGGTTGCGGGTCGCTTCGTCGATGTTGCCCGCGGCTCCGCCAATGGCGGACAGCGCCTCGTTGAGCTCGCCGGGCAAGCGCTGCGTGTCCGGGTTCGCCAGAAGCTCCGCGGCCGCGCCGACGAGCTGATCAAGCGGCAAAGCGGCGATGTTGGCCACGATCTGCTCGACATTCTGGGTCACCGCCTCAAGGCCCGAGCTCGCCGTGGGGATGGTGGGATAGGGCATGGTGGCGAAGTCGATCGTCCCGCCAACGTCCGCGACGTCATCGACGAAGCGCACCAGCTTTCGCCCCGCGAGGATGTTGCCGGTGGCCAATTGCGGCCGCATGCCGGAGCGCACCCACGCGGTGAGGGACTCCTCAGCGTCGTCAGGCGTCATGTCCTCCAACCCGATGCGACTGGGCTGCAGCGCGAGGATGACGTTGATGTCCCCGCGACCCTCGCGGCGTTGGCTGAGATCCAACACGATGTCATGGACGGTTCCGATCCGTATGCCCTGCCACTCGATCGGCGCGCCGGGCTCCAGGCCGCGAATGGAGTCCTCGAACTGCGCCATCAGGAAGAAGCTCTGCTCCGCGCCGCTGTCGTAGCGGCTTTCCTCGGCGGCGTCGCGGTTGGCGTAGAGACGGAAGACGGTCTCGTCGGTGAGCGCCGCCTGGCTCAGGTTGACCCCGACATCGCCGAACGTCACGCCGCCGGACAGCAACGCCTCCAGCGACTCCACATTGATCGTGAGGCCTTCGGATCCGGCGGCCGCGGTGACCCCGGAGACGTTCCAGAACAGCGTCGACGGCGATAGCAGCGCGTCGTGGGGCGCTGCGATGAACGCCCGGTACGTGACATGGCTGAAATCGTCGGCCAGCATGCGGCTCTCGACTTGGCCGACCCGCAAACCGCGATAGAGCACCGGCGATCCCACATCGACGGAGCCGGCCGTCTCCGCCCGCAGGGTCACGTGCTGGCCCGGAGCGCCCGGCGGTGTCAGGGGCGGGGCGTCGAGGCCGTCGAACGTGCGCTGTTTCGTCGTCGGCGGCTGCGCCCAATCCACTTCGATGTAGACGCCTGACAGGAGGGTGCCCAAGCCGGACAGCCCCGAGCTCGTGACTTGGGCGCTCACCACCCAAAAGTCGGTCGTGTCGCCGAGATAAGGGGCGATGTCTTTTTCCAGGCGGGCGCTCACCACGACGCCGTCAAAGTCGTCCGACAGATGGATCTCCTCCACCAGACCGACCACCATGTCGTTGTGCTTGACCTCCGTCTTCTCCGCCGTGATGCCGTGGCCTTTGGCGAAGTGGATCTCCACCAGCGGCCCCCGCTCGGCGAGGGATCGCCAGGCGACAAAGCCGCCAATGACCGCCGCGAGGATCGGCACGATCCACACCGCGGAAACGGACAGACGACGCGGACGCTCCACCGTCGGCTCAGAAACGCGAGGCTCAGACATCGACGGTCTCCAAGGCGGCCGGCTTTGGGTCATGATGATCCCAGATCAATCGCGGATCGAGGCTCATGGCCGACAGCATCGTGAAAATGACAGACATCGCGAAGGCGTCCACGCCCGGCCCCGGGGCGATCGACATCAGGCCGCCCACCTGGATGAGCGCGGCCAAGGCCGCCACGACAAACACGTCGACCATCGACCACCGACCGATAAACTCGATCACCTCGTGGGCGATGTGGCGATGGTGGTCGTTCACCCGCCAACCGCGTTGGATCGACAGCGCCAACCAGGCGATGATGGCGAACTTCGACACCGGCACCAGAATGCTGGCGATGAAGATCACCGCCGCGATCGCGTAGTTGTGGTGATGGATCAGCGTCACCACGCCGCCCATGATGGTCGACGCGTTTTCGCCGGAGACGGACTGGGTCACCATGATCGGCATCAGATTGCCGGGAATGTAGGCGATCACGCCGGCGACCCAGAAGGCCCACACCCGCTGGAGGCTGCCGCGGTCGCGCAGGCGCGTGGGCGCGCCGCAGACCACGCAGTCTTCGCCCGGCTGGTCGGTCAGCGTGCGACACACCCGGCACAAGGCGAGGCCGTGGTCCTGCGCCTGGATCATGACGGCCGCCTGATGGCGCGCCAGAGCGTGTCGCGGCAGACCGCGGAGCTGCCCATGGCCAGGAGCACGATCAACGCGGCCATTCCCCAAAACGCGGGGCCCAACGTGATGTCCGCCAGCTTGCCCACTTTCACCAGCGACACGATGACCCCGATCATAAAGATCTCCGCCATCGCCCAGGGTTCGATAGCCTGCAGGAGCCGCAAGGAGCGCGCGTGCGGCGTCCCCGTTTCGCCGCGCGTTTGGATCGCGCCGCTAAGGTAAAGCAGGATCACAACGCGGGAGAGCGGAAACAACAGAATGAAGAACGCGCACAGCACCGCCATCATCGCCATGTCGTTGGTCCACAACACCCCCACGGCGTCGAGCACCGAGATCTGGTTTGAGAAGCCTGACCGGTCCATGCGCATGAATGGAAACGCGACGGCCACGGCGTAGAGGATCACGCTGGCGAGCATCAGCGCGATTGTCCGCTCTGCGCTGCGGGTTTTGTTCGTGAGGATGATCGAGTGGCAGTGGCCGCACTTGACGCGCTCGCCTTCTTTGAGGGCGGGCCGCGTCCACAGCGCATCGCAAAACGGACACGCCAGAAGTCGTTCATTGAGCGCTGCAATCGCTTCGGCGCGGGCCGCCGCGTCGCCGGCGGCGCCGGGGCGCGTGGGGTCGCCGGGCGTCATCGTATGAGCACCGGAGCGACGCCGTGCGCGGTCGCGCTCATCGCGCAATCCCCGTTGCCGTGCTCACGCGAAACGCCGCGCGCGCCATCACACTCCCCCCGTGCCGCGCCGCCACAGTCGCATGCTGAGACCAGGCGGCCGCCATGACGCCGCCGCGAACACCACGCGGAGACGTCAGAGCCGACGCGTCCGATCGGTCGGCCCGACAATCTCCGGCCATGCCGCGCGACGCGCGTTCAAGACACCATGGCGCGACACGCAGGGGTTCGTGAAGACGCCACGGCGCCGCCAGTTGGCGCAACACCGCACACCGCATGCGCAATCGCCGCACAGGCGATCGACGGGAACCGACGTCGACGGCGAAAAACCGCGCTGAGCGACCGTCGGCGGCGCACAAGCGCCCTCCGCGATCACAACCGCTGCTCAGCTCACGCTCTCGTGAACGAATAAATCCTCAGCCCGGGTGTTGGCGGACCGTGACAGGCGATCGCGGTCGGGCCGGGTGTCGGCGGACCGTCGGGGATTTTCCGGAAGGGGCCCAGTATGCAACGGAAAGACAATCAGCGGCGCGGCGGCGTGCTCGGCGCGTTGGGCGCGCTTGGCGCTGTGGTCGGCTTGGCCGGCCAGGCGCAGGCGCAAAACCTGGTGAATTACTCCCGCGCGGACGCCATCGACGGCGTGGCGGAGGTGCGGGTCAACAGCGACGGGTCCGCGACGCTGGTGCTGGACAATGGCCGCTCGGTGGTCATCCCGGCCAGCGACGTGCAAGTCCGCGACGGCGTGGCCTTCATCAACAACGACGCGCTGGCGGCGCTGGACGCCGACGGCGGGTTTCTCAGCAACAACGCGTTGTTGCTCGGCGCGGCGGGCGTGGCGATCGCCGGCGGCGCGGGTGCGGCGATCGCGCTCAGCGACGACGATGACGACAACGGCGGCGCGCAAATCGTCGACGACACGTTTGTGGTGAACGCCGTCACGGATGGCGACGTCATTGATGGCGGCGACGACAACAACGGCGCGACGGCGACGTCGGCGGCGGACATCGCCACGGGCGACACGATCGACCTGTCGGGCTTGTCTGAGGGCGTGTCGGTGGACCTGGACGCCTCCAATCAGGGCGCGCTGAACAACGCTCCGGAAAGCCAAGAAGGCGTGCTCACCCAAGGCGACGCCACGGTGACGCTCACCGACATCGAAAACGTCATCGGCACCGATCAGAACGACACGCTGTTCGGCAACAACGAAGCCAACGTCATCATCGGCGGCGACGGCGACGACAACATCCACCCCTTCGGCGGCACGGACTTCGCCGACGGCGGCGCGGGCTCCGACACGCTGAACCTGTCGGCGGCCACGGGCGTGACGGTCGACCTGGCGGCGGGAACCGCCGGCCCGAACACGTTTGTGAACTTCGAAAACGTGCTGGGTTCGGTCAATGGCGACGACACGATCCTGGGCGACGCCAACGTCAACGTCCTCAACGGCCGTGAGGGCAACGACCTCCTGGACGGCCGCGGCGGCGCGGACACCCTGATCGGCGGCGGCGGCAACGACGTCTTTGCGTTCTCCGGCGATCCCTTTGACGGCGCGGACGTGTCCGCGGCCGACCGTCAGATCATCGGCAACGAAGACACCATCGAAGACTTCAACTTCGCCGAAGACACCTACCAGTTCAACGCCGGCGACTTCGGCATCACCGGCGACGTCTCCTTCGCGGCGGTGGACGCCAACGATCCCAACGCGCAAATCCCGGCGGGCGCGAACGTCATCGTGCTGCTGAACAGCGACAACGATGCGGATCCCGGCACGCCCTTCCTGGCGGGCACGGCGGCGGGTCAAATCGCCAATCTGGTGGATCAACCCGGCCCGGGGATCTTCGTCTACTTCAACTCGAACCTGCAGCTGAACCGCGTCGTCTACTCGTCGGATCTCTCCGACCCGACGGCGGATCTCTCCATCCTGTCGCGGCAGACCGACCTCACCGGTCAAGACGCCATCGACGCCCTCGCCAGCTTCTCCGCCGACAACTTCCAGTTCGTCAACGTGCAGGACGCTGTCGACGACACGTTTGTGGTGAACGCCGTCACGGATGGCGACGTCATTGATGGCGGCGACGACAACAACGGCGCGACGGCGACGTCGGCGGCGGACATCGCCACGGGCGACACGATCGACCTGTCGGGCTTGTCTGAGGGCGTGTCGGTGGACCTGGACGCCTCCAATCAGGGCGCGCTGAACAACGCTCCGGAAAGCCAAGAAGGCGTGCTCACCCAAGGCGACGCCACGGTGACGCTCACCGACATCGAAAACGTCATCGGCACCGATCAGAACGACACGCTGTTCGGCAACAACGAAGCCAACGTCATCATCGGCGGCGACGGCGACGACAACATCCACCCCTTCGGCGGCACGGACTTCGCCGACGGCGGCGCGGGCTCCGACACGCTGAACCTGTCGGCGGCCACGGGCGTGACGGTCGACCTGGCGGCGGGAACCGCCGGCCCGAACACGTTTGTGAACTTCGAAAACGTGCTGGGTTCGGTCAATGGCGACGACACGATCCTGGGCGACGCCAACGTCAACGTCCTCAACGGCCGTGAGGGCAACGACCTCCTGGACGGCCGCGGCGGCGCGGACACCCTGATCGGCGGCGGCGGCAACGACGTCTTTGCGTTCTCCGGCGATCCCTTTGACGGCGCGGACGTGTCCGCGGCCGACCGTCAGATCATCGGCAACGAAGACACCATCGAAGACTTCAACTTCGCCGAAGACACCTACCAGTTCAACGCCGGCGACTTCGGCATCACCGGCGACGTCTCCTTCGCGGCGGTGGACGCCAACGATCCCAACGCGCAAATCCCGGCGGGCGCGAACGTCATCGTGCTGCTGAACAGCGACAACGATGCGGATCCCGGCACGCCCTTCCTGGCGGGCACGGCGGCGGGTCAAATCGCCAATCTGGTGGATCAACCCGGCCCGGGGATCTTCGTCTACTTCAACTCGAACCTGCAGCTGAACCGCGTCGTCTACTCGTCGGATCTCTCCGACCCGACGGCGGATCTCTCCATCCTGTCGCGGCAGACCGACCTCACCGGTCAAGACGCCATCGACGCCCTCGCCAGCTTCTCCGCCGACAACTTCCAGTTCGTCAACGTGCAGGACGCTCCGGCGGTGACCTTTAACGAGGCCTCTGACGGGGACCTCTCCGGCGATCCCGCCAACCCCACCAGCTTGGCGCTTGGGCTTGGGACGAACGAAGTCACGGCCACTCAGCAAGGCGACGCCGAGCCCGGCGGCCGGGACATCGACTACGTCTCCTTCACCGTGGCTGAGGGCCAGGAGCTCACCGAGATCGTCATCGCCGACTACCAGGCCGGCGCTGGCAATCTGGCGTTCTTGGGGCTGCAGGAAGGCCCGGTCTCGACGGTCGATCCGGCCAACCCGTCCGCGGCGGATCTGCTGGGCGGCATCACCTACGGTTCCGGCGACGTGGGCGGAAACGTGCTCGGGACGATCGGCACGCTGCCGGGGGCGATCGGGTTCGAGGGCTCTCTGCCGGCGGGCACCTACACGCTGTGGCTTAACCAAACCGGACCGGCGTCGACCGTGACGGTGCAGTTGGTCACCCAGCCGGTGGCGTCCCAGACGGGCTCCTTCGGCGGCGGCTTTGTCGACCTCAGCGATGATGTCGACAGCGCCAACCAGGCGGATGCGTCCGACGACGGCGCCGCCGCTGATGCGGACGCGGTCGCGTTCGACGCGCTGGATGAACTGGCCGCGACGCCAGTCGACACCAGCGACGGCCTCTAGGGGCCGCGCCCCGGGGCGGCTCGGCCGCCCCGGGGATTTTCTTTGTGACAGGCGGGCTTCAGATGAAATCGACACAACCGAAAGCCGACGCGACGCGTTTGGGCGTCGTGCGGTGGCTGGCGCAAATGCGCCTTGAAACGCGGGGATCCTTCGGTTGGATCCTGGGCTTTTCCCTGGTCGCCAACCTGCTTCTGCTGGTGGCGCCCCTCTACATGATCCAGATTTACGACCGGGTGCTCACCTCGGCGTCGATCGACACCTTGCTGTGGCTGACGTTGGTGGCGGTGTTCCTACTCAGCGTCTACGGAGCCGCGGAAGCGGGACGTCGGCGGGTGTGCGCGCTGGCGGGCGCGCGGATTGAGGCGCGGCTGGCGCGCCGGATCTTTCAACGCTTCGAGGACGACCCCAGCGCGACCACGGGCGTCGCCAACGATCTGCACCATGTTGGGCGGATCCAGTCCGTCTTCCAGAACGGCTTGGTGTTGCCGTTCTTCGACGCGCCGTTCACGCCGATGTTTCTCGGCCTGATGTTTCTGGTGCACCCGACGCTGGGTCTGTTGGGCCTTGGCGGCGCGGCGACGATCTTCACGGTCGCGGTGGCGGCGGAGTGGACCACGCGCCGCTCCAGCAACCTGGCCTCGACCATTGGCGCGCAAGCGCAGGACTTCGCCCAAGGCTTGGACCGGCAACGCTCGGTCATCGTGGCGATGGGCCTGACGCCGCGGGTGTTCGAGCGATGGTCGGCGGTGAAAGCCAAGGGGCGCGGCTTTGGGCTCTCGGCGTCGAAGCGCGACGCGGCGTTCGCCGCCTCCGCGCGCTCAACGCGTCAGATCGTGCAGATCCTCATCCTTGGCGCGGGCGCGGCGCTGGCGATCTCTCAACAGATCTCGCCCGGCGCGATCGTGGCGGCCTCCATCATTTTGTCGCGTGCGCTCGCCCCGATCGATCAAATCGTCGGCGGCTGGCGAGGCCTCACCCAGGCGCGTCGCGCGTGGATCGAGACCATGGCGCGGGTGGGCGCGACGTCGGAGCCGAAGAGCTTTATGGGCCTGCCGCGCCCCGAACCGCGACTGCAGCTTGATCGGCTGGCGGTCGCCGCGCCGGGGTCGCGCGCGGCGCTGATCCGCCCGTTCAGTTTTGAGGCCGGCGCGGGCGATCGTGTCGCTCTGGTTGGGGCGAACGGCGGCGGCAAGACAACCCTTCTGCAGACCTTGGCGGGTTCGTGGCCTGCGGCCAGCGGGTCGGTGGCGCTGGGCGGGCGTGATCTCCACGGCTGGCCGAGCGCCGACCGGGGGGACCACATTGGCTACGTGCCGCAGGATGTGGAGCTTCTCCCGGCGACGGTGGCGGAGAACATCGCGCGCTTGAAGCCGGCGGCGTCTGACGACGTGGTGGCGGCGGCCCGGAAAGTCGGCGGCCATGAGGCGATCCTCGGCTTTCCCGATGGTTACGACACCGTGATCGGCCCCGGCGGGGCGCACATCTCCGCTGGTCAGCGCCAGTTGATCGGCTTGGCGCGCGCGTTCTTCGGCGAGCCGGTTCTGCTGTTGCTTGATGAGCCGACGGCCCATCTCGACCAACTGGCCGGCGGCGTCTTGCGCGCTTCGCTCCGGCGAGAAGCCGCGCGCGGCGCCATCATCGTGGTGGCCACCCACGATCCGGCGCTGATCGGCGAGTGTTCGACCGTGTTGGTCGTGCGGCGCGGGGCCGTGATGGGCGCCAGCGCCCAGCAATACCTCAACAGTCTTGACGATGGCGTCGCGGGGGCCGCGGGCCCGAGCGCGCACGCCGTCCACGCCCTGGGAGGCGCGTCATGATCAATCTCACCGATCCGCCGGCGAAAGACGGCTTCACGATCACGATGGCGCTTGTGTGCGTCGCCGGCTTTGGCGGCTTCGCGAGTTGGGCGGGCTTGGCGCCGCTGGAGGAGGGCGTCGCCGCGGGCGGCCAAATCGTTGCGGAGGACAACCGCAAAGTCGTTCAGCATTTGGAGGGCGGCATTGTCGACGCCGTCGCCGTGCGCGAGGGCGATCGGGTGGAGGCGGGCGATGTGTTGCTGCGCTTGCAAGACACCGCCGCCTTAGCGCGCCGCGACCAAGTCGCCCAGGAAGTGGCCGCGTTCGTGGCGACGGTTGCGCGGCTCACCGCGCTGCAGGGCGAGGCCGCGTCGCCGGACTTCAGCGCGTTGGCGTCTCTTGCCCTCGGCGCGCCGGAACGAGCGGACATCATCGAGCGCGAGGCCGATCTCTTCGACCAACAGCGCCAGGCCCTGGCGGCTGAACTCGAGGTCTTGGCGTCGCGCCGGGATGGCGCGGTCACCACGGAGGGTTTGCGCGCCGAGCAGATCGTCATCACGGAGCGGTCGTTGGCGGCGGCGCAGGACGAGCTGCGGTCCGTACGGACCATGTTCGACCAGCAGCTGGCGCGGCGTGACCAGGTCGCGAACTTGGAGCAACGCGTCGCGGGCTTAGAGGCCGACATTGCGCGCCTGCACAGCGAGCAAGAAGACGCTGCGGCGCGGGCGCGCGATCTTGAGGGGCAGATCGCCCAGGCGCGCGCGCGGTTCGCTCAAGACATGTCGGCCGCGCTTCTGGACGCAAGAGCGAAGCTCTTGGCCGCCCAGGAATCGCTCGCTGCGTCCCAGGACGTCTTGGACCGATCGGTGATCATGGCGCCGGTGGCGGGGGCCGTGCTCAATCTCAGCTTCTCCACGAAGGGCGGAGTTGTTCGTCCGGGCGAGCCAATTCTGGAGATTGTCCCGCCGGTGCGCACGGCCACCGCAGCCGTTCGCATCCGGCCGACCGACCGCGCCTCGGTCTTTGTTGGACAGCGGGTGCGCACGCGGATCTCGGCCTATCGCAGCTGGCGGGCGCCGCGGCTTGAAGGCGAGGTCGTCAGCGTCAGCGCCGACCTCAAATCCGACCCCGCGACGGGCGCCGCCTATTACGAGGCGCGCGTTGAGCTGCCGCCGGTGGAGGTTCAGGGCGGTGAGACGGCCGCGCGCGTCGTTGACGTGCGTCCCGGCATGCCGGTGGAGGCGTTCATCTTTTCAGGGGTGAGCCGCACGACCTTCGATTACCTCTTTGCGCCGCTGTCAGAGTCGCTCTTCCGCGGCTTCCGGTCGAGCTAGGGGGCCTGGCATGCGTCGATTTTTGATGTCGGCAGCCGCGCTCGCGTGCTGCAGCGCCGCGGCTATGGCGGCGGAGCCTGAGGTCGGGGGCTGCCTCGCCCTTGAGGAGGCGCTCGCGCTGGCGGCCGCCCGCGATCCCCGGGTGAACGTCGCTGAGGCGGGCGTTGACGAGGCGGCGGCGAACCTCGCGGACGCGTGGTCGCTGCGGCGCCCCCAGTTGTCAGCCTTCGCACGCACCAGCGTCGGGGACGACGGGCTCGCGGACAACGTGATTGAGAACCAGGTGGGGCTCAGGGCCTCCCAGCGGCTCCTCGATTTTGGCGACGCGCGCTTCGCTCGTCGGCAGTCGCGCGAAGCCTTGCGGGCCGCGGAGTTCGACGTCGCCGGAGCGCGCGTCAACGCGGGGCTCGAAACCGGGCTCGCCTATCTCGGGCTGCTGGAGGCGCAGGCGCGTCTTGAGACGACAAAGGACCGCGCGGACTATTTCACGCGGCAGTTGGCGGCTGTTGAGGGCGCGCTCGCGCGCGGGGGCGCCACCGTCCTTGACCGCGCGGAGGTGGCGGCGGCGCTGGCGGACGCGCGCGCGCTGATCCTGGAGCTGCAGTTCGCGCGGGATCGTTTTGCGACCCGACTCAACTTGGACACGGGCGTCGAGACGCCGGCGTGCCCGGTCGACCCCCAAGCGCTCGGCCCGATGCTGGAGAGTGCGAGCGTCTCCGCGGAAACGGTGGTTGAGCGCGCTCTCTCGGATAATCCCCAAATCCAGGCCCTGGATCATCAGGTCGCCAGTCTGCGCGCGGGGCTCAAGCGGGAGCGGGCGGCCCGTCTCCCGACGGTGGATCTGGTCGGCATCGTGTCCTACGCGTTCGACGAGAACGATGGCCAGGACAATCTGCGCGAACGGCTCGGCGTGGACGTGTCCGCGCCGATCTTTTCAGGCGACCGCCTCGGCGCGCGCTCGCGGCGGGCCCAAGCGCAGCTGTCCTCCATCAAAGCCCAGGCCAGGACGGCCGAACGACGGTTGCGGGAAGACGTGACCGTGGCGCAGAGGCGGATGTTCAGCCTCGAAGCGCAGGCGCGCCAACGCGACACGGTCGCGGAGGAGAAGGCCGCCCAGTTCGCCGCGGCCCAGCGGGAGCACGCCGCGGGCCGGCGGACCTTGCCCGATCTCGTGGAGGTCCGTCTGGAGTTCGAAGACGCGGCCTTCGCCGCGATCACGACGCGCTTTGACTTCTATCGCCAAACCTTGCAGCTGCGCGCGCTGACCGGCGGGCTCGCCTTTGGGGATGTGGCGGCGCCGTAACCGCAGCGCGTGAGAGGTCTAGAGCTCGGGCGTCGCGTTTCCCCGCCTGTCACACGCGGCGCCTCGCAGCGGCGCCGGCTCTCCCGCGAGGGGGAGTCGGCGTTCGCCGTTTTGCGGTGTGCGGTTGCGCTTACGCGAGGCGATCCGCCAACAAGCGGGCGAGGGCGTCGAGCTCCTCAGGCGCGCGATCACCGATCACCAGGAAGCCACGCGGCTGGACATCCCACAGCACCGCGTTGAGATCGCGCGCGCGTCCGGTGCGGAAGGCGACCGGGGCGCCGTCGGGCTCACGCGGGCGCAGAATGATGCAGAAGGCCACCGGCGTGCCGTCCTCATGCGTGTACGCCAGTTGCGCCAACGGCAGGCCGTTGAGCTCCAGCAGCTCCGCGCGCTGCAAGGTCAGATCCGGGAGGTCCACCGCGACGGTCAAATCCTGGCCCACCGCGGTGCTGACTTTATCAACCTGCTGCGCCAGCTCCTCAGGCTGCACGCCAAGATCGATCAAGGTCTCCTGCGAGAAGAGCGCGACGTAGTCCGCCACCGCCATCATCCACGTGCGCGGGGGCGGCGGCGTCTCGCGCTCGACGATCACCTCGCGCTCCACAATCACTTCGCGATCAATGATCTCAGGCGGCGGCGCCAGGGGGCCGCGTCCGATAAGCACGCCGGTCGTCACGGCAGCCGCCAAGCCCGCCGCAAGGGCGGCCCACCGGCGCGCCTCTCCCGGCCGCGACGGATCGGCGGCGGCCGCGGCGGCGGCGGCTTCCGCGGCGCGCAAGCGCTCCAGCAAATCCTCGCGGGGCGCGGCGGCCCGAACGGCCTCAAACGCCGGACGGATCAGCTCCGCAAAGTCGTCGAGACCCGCCAGGCGTTCCGCCAGCGCGTCATCGGTCTCCAACGCCGCGTCGATCGCCGCCGTGACGTCGCTCGGCGCCTCGCCATCGAGGTAGGCGCGCAATTGATCATCGGTGAACGGGGTGTGGGCGGCTGCGGTCATGACGGCGCCCCTCCCTGTCCAGTCGACGGGGGCGTCCCATGACTCTTCAGCGGCGCGAGCGCTTTACGCGCCGCAGCCAGCCGGCTCATCACCGTTCCGATGGGAACGTCCAACGCCATTGCGGTCTCTTTGTAAGTCCACCCTTCCACGTAAACGAGCATCACAACCGATCGCTGCGCTTCCGGCAGCCCGTTCACTGCCGCCAACACTTGGCGCGTGAAAATATTCGTCTCCACGTCGGCGGAGAGGTCCGCGATTAACGCCTCTTCAGCGTCGACGACCCCATGGCCCCGGCGCACAAGCTCCGCACGACGTTGGTTTTTCCAAATGGATGCAAGGATGGAGAACGTCCAGTGATCCAAGCGCGTGCCGGCCCGGAATTGCTGGGCCCGCTCCAAAGCGCGCTGGCAGGTCGCCTGCACCAAATCGTCGGCGGCGACCCGGTCGCCGCACGTCACGATTGCGAAGCGCCACAGCCGATCCAGAAGATCCGGCAGGCCCTCACGCACCGCGATTTCGGACGACGACGACATTCACAAACCCGATCGAGCTGATACCGAAACTGGAGCAGTTGTTATAGAAGCGGGGGCGTCCAAACGCGACTGTGTTGTGTCGCCGCGGTGCAGTTGGGTCGACGGCGACGGCCGCTCGATTGTGGACGCGGGCGCTTAACGGGTTATTTTACTGGTCGTTTTGGCGGCGCTCGCCTGCGCTGCGACGGACTCCAACACCGCTTTCATATCGCGATAGGCGGACTGATCGAGCGCCACGCCCGCGATCGCGAGATCGAGCGCGGGCGCGTAGACCGCGTCGATCCCCCAAAATCCGCCATGCCCGTAGGCGGCCGTGTCGGCCATGGACCGGGGAAACAGCCCGATCCGATAGGCGTCCGGGTCGGGGTGGCCCGGCGCGTCAGTCATCACGCGCATGGTGTCGGCTTGCGCGAAGACGCCGCCGTTGAACAGCGTGGCGAAGAACAGGGTGAGATCGTCCATGCTGGCGATCAGGCCGCCGCCGCCGAAGGCGTCCAGGGAGCCGTGCCATCCGTGGATGTCGGCGCCGTCGATGCGTTGATGCGCGCGCGCCGGCGGACCGTCCGGCGGGCTTTCCGCTTCGTCCCACCATGTCGCGTGAAGCCCCATCGCCGCGAACCCCAGCTGCTCGCGCACCGCACGGTGGAGGGGCTGATCCGTCGTTCGCTCGATGATCTCCCCCAAGAGGATGTAGCCCGTGTCCGAATAGGCGAATTTCTCGCCCGGCGCGCTCAGCGGGTCGCTGGTCGCGACCAGCACTTCGAGCTGCTCGGTGCGGGTCCACACATGCGTGGGGTCGTCGCCGATCTGAGCGAGGTACGCGTCGCCGACGTGGTCGGCGAGGCCGCCAACATGCATCGCGAGGTGGCGCACGGTCATGGCGTCCGTGTCGTAGCCGTCCTCGGTGAGGAGCGTGTTGTGCTCAGGGCTGATGAGCGTGGCGATCGGCGCGTCGAGATCGAGCCGGCCATCCTCCCACAGGCGCAGCAGGGTCGCCGCGACAAAGGTCTTTGTCACGCTGGCGACACGCACCGGCGTGGCGCTGGTCATCGCCGCGCCGTCCGGATCCGCGACGCCGGTGGCGGCCTGGATGGTGCGGCCATCGCCAAACCGCACAGACACCGCGAACCCCGGACTGCCGGGGTGGGCGGCCTGCAGCGCGTCGAGTTCGGTCTGGAGAACGGCCTCGAGGTTTGGCGGCTCCGCCGCTGCGTGGGGCGCTGGGCCCAACATCATGAAGGCCATGTGAGCGCCGAGGGCCGCCAGACCCAGCGCCGCGCCTCCAAGCGCAAACCGTGCGTGCCGCATCGGGCGTCTCCTGTCATCGGTGTCGGGTTGTCCTTAAAACTTAAATTGCGCCGCCGCCCACACGCGGTCGAGATCGGCGAAGCCCGCTTCCTCGCCGTTGAAGAACCCGGCCTTGAGTTCGAAGGTGACGCGTTCGGTTGCGGTCAGCGTCGCGACGGCGTCCCATTCGCGGCCGTAGAAGAGATCGCCGCCTTCATCCGCGAAGTCGTGGTAGATGACCGCGCCGACGAGCTTCTGTCCCACCGGCGGCGACGGCCAGTTCAAGACCGCTTTGGCGTAGAGGTCGCGCACGCCGTCAATCGGCGTGATCAAAAACGCATCCGCGAACCCCTGGAACTTGTGCAGGGTCGCCAACGGCGTTTGGAGGCTCGCTTCGTCGCCGGCGCCCAAGATCTCGACGCCGCCGCCAAAGCCGATGGCGTTGCGGCGGACCACGAGATCGCCGTGGACGTAGTCCGCGCCGATGTCGTTCGGATTGTCGGCGTACTCGTTCTGGCGGGCGTATTCCGCAACATATTGCGCGGTCAGACCGGCCGGCAGCGGCCGCGCGCCGGTCAGCCGCGCGCCGAACGTGGCGGATGAAAACGCGTCGGCGTTGTCGAAATCGAGGAGGAGGGCGTAGGCCGACAGCGCGCCGAACGGCGTGGCGGCGTCCGCCTGAACGACGTGGGAGTTGCTTTCAAACTCCCCCTGGTCGCTGTCGTCGCCGAAAATGCGTTGCACCTGGTCGATGTAGATGTACTGCAGATCCACCCCGGGGATCCGCGTGGTCTGCAAACGCAGGGCGTCGTAGGTCTGTTGGTTCTGACGAAAAATGACGTCGCCCACGAAGCGGGCGTTGTTCAGCACGATCTGCTGGCGTCCCAGCGTCGCGTCGACGCCGTCGACGCCGGTGTAGCGCGCTTGCAGTCGGTTGACCTCCGTCGCGTCGGGGTCGGCGACGACCGGGAACTGGGTGCGGCCGTTGGTCGTGCTGTTGAAGTCGTCCAAGAAAACTTCCCGGACGTCCTCGAACTCCAACAAAAACTGAAACCCCGCCACAGCGCCGGTCTCGAAACCCAGCCGTGTGCCGAGTGTTAGGGCGTTGGCGTTTTCGGCCACGCCGCCTTCGTCAGCGCCCTCATAGCGCAGGCGCGTGACGAAGATCAGCCGCCCTTCATCGATCACGCGTTCGAGCGTTGAGGGCGTTTCTTGAGCGGTTGCGGCCGCGCCGCTGACGCTTGCGGTGACGGCGCAGGCTGAGGCCGCCGCCGCCATAAAGCGGCGGGCGGATCCCCCCCGAGATGAGGCCATGATAGGCTCCTCCTCTTCCTTGTCGCGGCGTTGCGCGCCCGTCCGCCGCCTTCGGACGCCGCCGCTGCTACACCGTCGATAAACGGCAATTCCCTTGCGCCGTCCATGGTCAACCGCGCTCCGCGCGCAGCGCCGCGTTCGCGGGCGCTGCCCATGCGCGTTCTTCGACGCCTTAGAGGCTGCGGGCGATGAGCTCCTTCATGATCTCATTCGCGCCGCCATAGATGCGGTGCGCGCGAATGTCGGCAAACGCGCGGCACACGGGATACTCCAACATGTAACCGTAGCCGCCATGCATTTGGACGGCTTGATCGGCGACCTCGAACGCCATCTCCGTGGTCCAGTACTTCGCGGTCGCGGCGTCGGCGGCGGACAGCTCGTCCTCCAGGAGCTGCGCCATGCATTGGTCGACATAGGCGCGCCCGACGGCGATCTTGGATTTCATTTCGGCGAGTTTGAACCGCACGTCTTGAAAGTCCGCGAGCGCGCGGCCAAACGCCTGGCGCTCACGGGTGTAGGCGAGCGCTTCGTGAAAACAGAACTCCGCTCCCGCGACGGCCGCCGCGGCGATGATCAAGCGCTCCCACGCCAGTTCGCCGAACAGCATCGCGATGCCGCCGCCGACGCCGGCTTCGCCGCCGAGAATGTTGGCGCGGGGGATCCGCACGTCGGCGAAGGTCAGGATACAGGTGTCTTGGGCCCGTTGGCCCAGTTTTTCGAGGGGTTTTTCCTTGGTGAAGCCGGCGCGGTGCGCCTCGACCAAGAAAAGCGTCAGCTTTGGCGGCTCGTTCGTCTGGGGGTCCGTGAACTGCGCGGCGACGATCACCAGATCGCTCATATAGCCGTTGGTGATGAACATTTTCGAGCCGTTGAGGATGACGTCATCACCGTCGGCGACCGCTTTGGTCTGGATGCCTTGCAGATCCGGGCCCGTGCCGGGTTCGGTCATGGCGATCGCGCCGATCGCGTCGCCGCTGACCATCATCGGCAGGATGGTCGTTTTCTGCGCTTCGGTGCCGTAGTTGACGATGTACGGGGCGACGATGTCGGAATGCACGGCGAAACCTGGGCCTGAGCAGTTCGCGCGCGCCAACTCCTCAAACACGATCAGGCTGAACAGCCGATCGGTTCCCGCCCCGCCATAGGCCTCCGGCACAGTGGGGCACAAAAACCCCTGCGCGCCGGCCTTGCGCCACAGCGCACGGCTGACCTGATGGTCCGCCTCCCACGCGGCGTGATGAGGACTGATTTCAGTCTCCACGAACTTCCGGAACGAGTCGCGGAAAACGTCATGCTCGGTGGCGAACAGGGTGCGGCGGGCCATGGCTCTCTCCCGGGGCGACGACGTTGGAAGGGAAGCACAGCTCCGCTTGGCGATCTAACCGTAACGGTCGCGGAGCCAGCCACACCGTCAACGATTGTGGGGGCTCCGGCCTGCGCCTCGCGGGGCCTGCGCTGAGCGTCCGCCACGGCAACGCGCCGAGCGCGCACGCGCCAGACCACGGCGGCCTGTGGGTCCGAATGATGAGGCTGTTGGGATGGTGGGCGGTACTGGGATCGAACCAGTGACCCCTACGATGTCAACGTAGTGCTCTCCCGCTGAGCTAACCGCCCACACCCGACCGAGAGACGCGCCAGGCGGCGCGTTCGTCCGAGCAAGCCCCGTTTCCTAGGGCCCTCGCCCCACCGCGTCAATCGCTGCTGATCTCCGCCGGCGAGGCGGCGCCCGCGGGGCCGTCGTTCGTACGACCGCTGCGGCCGGCGCGCCCGATCCAACCCAGCGCCCGGCCATCGGCGGTCAGCAAGCCCGTCGCGATCAGCCCCATCCCCGCCGCCTCCCGCAGCGTCAGGCTTTCGCCGAGCAAAAGGGCGCCGAGCGCTGCGGCGGCCACGGGCACCAACAGCGTCACAAGCACGGTGTTGTTGGCGCCGGCGGTCGCCAGCAGGCGGAAGTACAGGAGATACGCCACCGTGGTGCCGATCAGAGCCAAACCGAGAACCGCCAGCCAGGGCGTGGCGTCCATGGGCAGGCTGGTCCACGGGCGGTCGAGCGCGAGGGCGAACGGCGCGATCCACAGCGCGCCCATGGTCACTTGTCCCGCCGCGGTGGTGATGGGCGCCTGGGCCTTGAACCGACGACCATAGAGGCTTGCGACGGCATAACAGCTCGCCGCCAACGTGACGGCGCCATAGGCCCACAAGGAGGCGTCCAGGCCCGCGAAGGCGGTCGGCCCGACCAGGACGGCGACGCCCGCCAGGCCGACGAGAACGCCGGCCACGCGATGGCGCGTCAGGCGCTCATCGTGGGTCGTCACGTGGGCGAGAACCGCCGTCACGAGGGGCGTGGTCGCGGCGAGGATCGCGGCTTGACCGGCGGTGATGTGCTGTTGACCCAACGCGAAGAGCGAAAAGGGCAGCGCGTTGTTGAGAAACCCCATGACCGCATAGGCGCGCCAGAGACGGGGGTCGCGGGGCGGGGCGTGGCCGAGGGCGCGCGCGATGACGTGGAGCGCCGCTGCCGCCAGCGCGAGACGCAACATCACCACCGTGAACGGCGCGAAGCCGTCGAGCCCCATCTCCACAAACACAAACGACGACCCGAACGCCGCCGCCATGGCCACCAGAATGATCCACTCCCGCACGCCCATGGCGTTACTCCTCAGGTCACACGATGCGGCGGTCCATCACCGCGTGCGGGACCCTACGCGTCGGCGGGCGCGCGGCGCGACCCGGTTCTTGCGGCGACATCAGAACCGGCGGCACCATGCGCTTATGGAATGGACGGACGAGGGCATTGTGCTGGCCGTGAAGGCCCACGGCGAGAGCGCCGCGATCGCCCAGGTGTTGACCGTGGATCATGGCCGTCACGCCGGGCTCGTCTATGGGGGGCGCGGGCGCGCCATGCGTCCGCTGCTGCAGCCGGGCAATCGCGTGCGCGCCACGTGGCGGGCCCGTCTCGCGGATCATCTGGGATCGATGGCGCTGGAGCCGGTGCGCTTGCGCGCCGGCCAGCTCATGGACGACGCCCTGGCCCTGCAAGGCGTGCTGGCGGCGTCCGCGGTGGCCGTGGCGGCGCTGCCGGAGCGGGAGCCGCACACCGCGGTGCACGACGGGTTGGAAACGGTGTTTGCGGCCATGGAGACGGTCGCGCAATGGCCGGCGCTCCTGGTGCGCTGGGAGGCGGGGTTGCTGACCGATTTGGGCTATGGGCTCGACCTAAGGCGCTGCGCGGTGTCCGGCGATGCGGACAATCTCACCCATGTCAGCCCGCGCACCGGCCGGGCGGTGGACGGCGATCATCCGGACGTGGCGGACTATCGCGACAAGCTGTTGCGGCTGCCGCCGTTTCTGCTCGGGCGGCAAGCCGCGGTGACCGATGACGATGTGCGCGACGGCTTGACGCTCACGGGCCATTTCCTCGAGCGCTGGGTGCTTTGGCCGGCGGACCGACAGCTGCCGGACGCCCGCGCGCGCCTCATGGCGATGCTGGCGGAGGCCTCCCGCGGCGTCGAACCTGTCCCGAATCGCGGCGCGGACTGCTAGAGACCCGCTATGACCGACACGCTCGACCCGCCTTCCGGCGCCCCCGACGACGGCGGCCGCATCATCGACGAACCGGTGGAGGGCGCGCTCAGCCAGCGCTATCTCGCCTACGCGCTCTCGACCATCACGGCGCGCGCGCTGCCGGACGTGCGCGACGGTTTGAAGCCGGTGCAGCGGCGCATCCTCTTCGCCATGCGGGCGCTGAAGCTTGATCCGGCGGGCGGCTTCAAGAAGTGCGCGAAAATCGTCGGCGAGGTGATGGGGAACTACCACCCCCACGGCGATCAGGCGATCTACGACGCCCTGGCGCGCATGGCTCAAGACTTCTCGATGCGCGCGCGGCTGGTGGATGGCCAGGGCAATTTCGGCAACATCGACGGCGATCCCCCGGCGGCCATGCGCTACACCGAAGCGCGGCTCACGCCCGCCGCCCAAGCGCTGCTGCAAGGGCTTGATGAAGGCGCCGTCGACTTCCGCCCGACGTTTGACGACCAGGACGAAGAGCCGGCGGTGTTGGCCGCGGCGTTCCCCAACCTGCTCGTGAATGGCGCGTCCGGCATTGCGGTCGGGATGGCGACGTCCGTGCCGCCGCACAACCCGTTGGAGATGATCGACGCCGCGCGTCGTTTGGTGGCCGAGCCGGACGCGCCTTTGTCGGCGCTGCTGGCGTGCGCTCCCGGTCCGGACTTGCCCACCGGCGGCGTCGTGGCGGAGACGTCGGAGACGATTGCGGCGGCCTACGAAACCGGTCGAGGCGGGTTGCGCCTGCGCGCTCGGTGGGAGCGGGAAGACTATGGTCGCGGCCAATGGCGCGCCGTGGTCACGGAAATCCCCTATCAGGTGCAAAAGTCGAAGCTGGTCGAACGGATGGCGGCGCTGCTTGAGGCGCGGAAGCTGCCGCTGGTGGGCGACATTCGCGATGAGAGCGCCGAAGACGTTCGAGTCGTGATTGAGCCAAAGAGCCGAACGGTCGAGGCCGAGCTCATGATGGAGTCGCTCTTCCGCCAGTGCGATCTGGAGACGCGGCTCTCCTTCAACCTCAACGTTTTGGACGCACACGGCGCGCCGCGCGTGATGGGGCTCAAGGCGTGCCTGCGCGCCTTCTTGGACCACAAACGCGAAGTGCTCCAACGGCGCGCGCGCTGGCGGCTCGGCAAAATCGCCGAACGGCTGGAGATCCTGGCCGGCTATCTGATCGCTTACCTCAACATTGACGAGGTGATCCGGATCATTCGCACCGAGGACCACCCCAAGGACGAGCTGATCGCGCGCTTCGGCCTCTCGGACCGCCAGGCGGAGGCGGTGCTGAACATGCGCTTGCGGGCGTTGCGCAAGCTGGAGGAGATCGAGATCCGCGGCGAGGACGCGCGTTTGCGCGAGGAGCAGACGGCGTTGACCGCCCTCCTCGCGGATGAAGCGGCGCAATGGACGCGTGTGGATGAGGAGCTGGGCGCGACGCGCGCCCTGTTCGCCAAGGACCCAGCTCTCGCGGTGCGACGCACCCAGTTCTCCGCGCCGCCGGCGGCGACGGCCGTCACGGTGGAGGCGCTCACCCCCAAGGAAGCGCTGACGGTCGTGTTGTCGCAAAAGGGCTGGATCCGCGCGCTGCGCCGCGTCGGACCGGCGGATGACGTGGGCGAAGTCAAATACAAGGACGGCGACGGTCCCGCGTTTGCGCTGGCGGCGACCACGCTGGATCGCCTGGTGCTGATCGCCAGCGACGGGCGCGCCCACACGCTGGCGGCGGACAAATTGCCCGGCGGACGCGGTGGTGGGGAGCCGCTGCGCCTGCACGCGGATCTGCCCGGCGACGCCGAGCCGGTGGCTCTGTTGGTGTATGACGAGGCCAGCCGCGTGCTGCTGGCGACACGGGGCGGCCAGGGCTTCCTCGCGCCGATGACGGACTTGGTCGCTCAGAAGCGCGGCGGTCGCCAGGTCGTTAATCTCGGCGACGGCGACGCCGTGGCGGTCGCGCGCCCCTATGCGGTCGGCGGCGTTCTTGATCACGTCGCGGTGGTGGGGACCCATCGCAAGCTCTTGATCTTCCCGACGGCCGAACTGCCGGTCTTGGGCCGGGGCAAGGGCGTGCGTCTGCAGACCTATCGCGGCGCGGCGCTCGCGCCGGTCACCTTGGCGGACGCCATGCTGTTCCGTGGCGAGGATGGGTTCGCGTGGCGCGACGCCAGCGGTCGGCGGATTGCGTGCGAGGCCTGGCGCGACTGGCTCGGCAAACGCGCGCAAGCCGGCAAGGCCGCGCCCAAGGGCTTCCCGCGCTCGGGCCGGTTCGGGGCGTAGCCGCCCCGCGGCGTTCCGCCGCTCCCTCCCGACTGGCGTCAACAGCCACAAACCGCTATGGGCTGTGCTGCGCTGCGATGAAATGAGGCCGTCAGCGCTCGACAACCGGATCCAGGCGAGGGGGGCCCGCAATGGACGAGGCGGACGCGCAAGCGACGGACCAGCAGGACGATCCGGCAACGGAGCCGGCGTCGGAACCGGTGACGCCGGCCTCCGACGTTGACGACGCGGCGGCGGAAGAGGCTGCGGCCGAGGGATCTGACGTGGACGAGGCGGCCGAGGCCGCCCCTGCCGATGACGCGTCGCCCGCGGATGTGACCGCCGACGGCGACACGGCGGCTCCCGAGGCGGCTGACGACGCATCCGCCGAAGACGCATCGACCGAAGACGCGTCAGCTGAGCCCGCGCCGGCTGATGGCGCGCAAGACGCCGACGCCGGGTCGGACACAGAGGACGTCGCTGCCGAAGACGGCGCGGAGCCCGCGGCGGACGCCGATGCGGAGGCTGATCCCGCGAGTGGCGACGACGCCGCGGCGGACGAGGCCCTTGATGACGGCGCGGAACCGTTGGACGGGGCCCTCGATGCGGGGGCCGACGCCGCGCCCGAGGCGGTCAACGCCTTCGAACCCATCCTCAACCTTGTCGACGCGGGCGGGCCGATCATCGTCCTTCTGGCGGCGTTGTCGGTCATCAGCTTGGCGCTGGTGATCGTCAAGCTGGTGCAGTTCCGTCTCTTGCGCGTGGCCAATCGCGGTTTTGTCGCGGGCGTCGCGGATCAGCTCCATCGGGGTGAGACGCAGCAGGCGCTTGAGGCGGTGCAAGCCCGACGCGGCGTTGTGGCGCGCGTCATGGAGGCCGCCATTCGCGGCCAGCTTCTCACCGACGACGAGGATCGCGTGCGCGAGGAGGTGACGCGCGTCGCGACGATGAAGATGGACGGCATGGAGCGCGGGCTGCCGCTTCTGAGCTTGATCGCCACGATCAGCCCGCTTCTGGGCTTGCTTGGCACCGTGCTTGGCATGATCGACGCCTTTCAGCAGCTCCAAGACGCCGGCGACCGCGTGGATCCGGCGATCCTCTCCGGCGGGATTTGGGAGGCGCTGCTGACCACCGCGGCGGGCCTGAGCGTCGCCATTCCGGCGGCGGCCTTCTACACCTGGCTGCAACGCTCGGCGGATGTCAGCGCCCAGTACATGGAAGACGCGGCGACGCAAGTGTTCACCGCGCCGCTTTACCGGGAGAGCGCGACGGCTGAGGCTGAGCGCGCGGACGCCGCGTGAGGGCCCAATCGGGCCACGCCCATCACCATGGGGGCGAGGCCGGCGGCGTGCGCGGCGGCGGTCTGGGCATTCGCCGGGAGCGCCGGGGAACGCCAGGGCTGAACATCACGCCCCTGATCGACGTGGTGTTCATTCTGCTGGTGTTTTTCATGCTGGCGACGAACTTCTCGCGCTATCGGCTCATCCGCGTCGACACGCCCGAAGAAACCAAGGTCGTGGAGACGGCCGAAGGCGCGATCGTGATCGGCCTGTTAGAGAACGGCGACTTCAGCTTCGACGGCGAACCGCTGGTCGACCAAACGTTGAGCGAGGCGGTCGCGGGCATTATCGCCATCGATCCGGGCCGAGCGTTTCTGGTGCGCCCCGAAGAAGGCGTGTCCTTGCAGGACGCCATTGACGCCTACGACACCGCGCGAGGCGCGGGCGCGGCGGCGGTGTCGTTTTCGCCGCCCGACGCGAACGAGCCCCCCGAGGAGGGCGCGCCATGAGGTTTGTCGCCCAGCGCCGGCCGCGGGACCTGGTGAACATCACGCCGCTGATCGACGTGGTGTTCATCCTGCTGATCTTTTTCATGCTCGCGGGCGCGATTGAGAAGCCCGACCCCGTTGAGGTCGAACCGCCCCGCTCCGACGCGGAGGAGGAAGGCGATGAGGAGGATGTGGTCATCCTCATCGGCGCGGAGGGCGAGGTCGCGTTTCAGGACAAGCCGATGGCGGACGACTCGGAGTTGGTGCGCACGGCCGCGGTCTGGCTCGCGTACCGTCCAAACTCGGCGGTGCAGCTGAAGGCGGACGGCGGGGCGGACGCCGCGCGGGTCATCGAAGTGATGGAGCTGCTTCGGGAGGCCGGGGTCCGGTCCTTGGTGCTTCTGACGGTGGGAGGTCAGGGATGAGCACAGCGGCCAAGCTGTTCGGCGACATCGCCGCGCCGGTCCCCCAGACCGCCCATTGGGCGGCGGGCCTGGCGGCGGCGTTGGCGGTTCATCTTGGCGCGGCGGCGCCCTTTCTCAAGAAACCCGAGGAGCCGCCCATCATCGGCGTCGCCGATGCGGGCATCCCGATCAGCCTCGCGCCGCCGCCGATCGCGCCGCCGGAGCCCGAACCGGAACCCGAGCCTGAGCCGGAACCAGAGCCCGAGCCCGAACCGGTGATCGAAGAACGCGCGGCCGAAGCGCCTCCGCCTCTGCCGCCGGTCACGCCGCGCGAGACGTTGGAGTTGCCGCCGATTGAAGCCCAGCCGATCCAGGACATCTGGATTGGCGGCGCCGGCGCGCCGGCGGGCGATTTGACCTTTGAGCAGTTTCGCGCGTTCCGCGAATGGTTGGCGGAAGCGCGGCGCGTCATCATGGGGCGTTTGAGCTATCCGGTGGAGGCGCGCAAGCGCGGTTGGGGCGGTCGCGCGGAGGTCGTGGTCACGGTCAATCGCCGTGGCCGGGTGGAAGGATGGACGTTCCGGCGTCGCACGGGCTACCCGCTCCTCGATGACGAGGTGAAGCGG
Source organism: uncultured Caulobacterales bacterium (assembly GCA_964526675.1). Taxonomy (GTDB): domain Bacteria; phylum Pseudomonadota; class Alphaproteobacteria; order Caulobacterales; family Maricaulaceae; genus CAZADA01. Next base: position 68,581 of record CAZGLY010000007.1, on the reverse strand, counting down.
GTGATGCGGGCCGCAACGCGGTTGCCCCGGCTGCCGGAGTCGATGTCGTTTCCGTCCGTCTCCTTCATCGTGCCGGTGAATTTCGAGATCGTGTATCAAGACGCGGCGCAAGCTCAGGCGGCCGCGGCGGCGCCGCCGCAGACCACCGAAGGCGATACGCCGGCGCCGCAGGGCTTGGCGCGGGCGGTGCTGGCGTCTTGCGCGCGGCAGGCGGACGCCATCGGCCAGGCGCGCGCGGCGCTCGACGCCACCCAAGCGTCCCTCGACGCACAGCGCGCGGAGTATGAACGGCTGGCGGAGCGGGCTCGCCGTGATCAACGCGCGCCCGGGCCGCGGCTGCGCAGCATGTTCCGCGATTTTGAAGACCAGGCGGATGCGTATGACGCGGAAGCGGTCGCGTTTAACGAGCAGGTGAAGGGCTTTGCGGCGTCCTGTAAGGGCGGCAGCGCGGAATGGGCGGACTATCGCGCGGCGTGCGCCCCTTACGCGCAGGGCAATCTCTATTGCGAAGCGTTCAAGCCGTTTTGGGCGCGCTTGCAGGCGAGCGGCGGCTGACGGCGGGGCGCGTCGGTGCGTGACCGTTAGGGCGTGGCTGCGGCGAGGGGCGACACGCTCAGGGCGAGAATGTCGAGCTCCAGTTCGCGGCCTTTGACCGTGTTGACGCCTTTCACGACGCCGAATGACCGAACGTCGGCTTCCGCCGCGAGAAGAACCGCGTCAAACGCGTCCCGCTGGCGCCGATCCACAACCGCCACACCACACAGAGGATGCGTCAGCAGATGGCGGGCGGCGTCGCCGCCGTCTCTCAACACGGTCTCGGTGCCGAACAGAAAGACGTTGCTCGGCTCCCGGTACCCGGCCGTCGCCACCGTCACAGCGTCGCAGCCAGAGAGCGTGTCGATGCGTTGAGCCACGCGGTCTGACGGCCAGAAGGAGTCCACCCGCGGGATCGCGACTTGAAACCCAGCGACGTAGAGCGCGAACGTGGCGGCGGTGAGCGCGAGAAGGCGTCCGCCCGTGGGGCGCAGCGCGAACCAAACGCCCGCGGCGGCGGCGAGGACGCCGCACCCAATCGCCAGGGCCGATGGCAGGGCGATGATGTCCTCATAGGTGTGTTGCCAGACAGCCGCCGCGAGACCCAAGACCACCGCCATCACCGCGAACAGGACGACGAACACGCCATGCGCGATCTTAACGGGGCGCGAGGCCAGCAGGGCGTTGGCGTCGCGCGCGCCGAGAGCCGCCAAGATCATGATCGCGGGAAACACCGGCAGCACATAGTGCATGAGCTTGGTCGCCACGACCTCGAAGATGATCCAGGTCGGCCCCAGCCACACGATCAGGAATTGGACGGCGGGCTCGCGTCGGCTCCGCCACGCTGTGAGCCCCGCCAGCGCAAACAGAGCCGTCGCCGGCCAGAGCGTCAGAAGCGCGGCCACGGTGTGGTAGCCGGGCGGGCCGCCATGGGAGTCGTCGCCTTCCGCCACTTTGCCCAGCAAGGCGTGGCCGATGGAGTCCATCAAAAACGCGCCTTGCGTTTGGATGGTGATCGCGAGCACCCACGGGAGGACAATCGCCGCCGTCAGCAGCAACCCCCAACCAACCCGCAACCGCTTCAGCGGCGTGACGTCCCGCCGCCAGAGGCAATAGCCGCCGACCGTCAGCGCCGAGACCATGGTCACGATCGGTCCCTTGATGAGGATCGCCGCCGCAGACGCCGCCCAGAACACCGCAGGCGCGCCCCAAAACGCTGGCTTGTCCACGCGCGTTCCGCCGGCGTGTCCGCCCATGCGCACGGTGAGGACAAACAACGCCGCTTGCGCGATCGCGGCCGCGCCCGCCAGCGCGGCGTCGGTCTTGGCGGTGCGCGCCTCCACGGCCGGCACGACGGCGAGCGCCAGCAGCAATCCGGCCATCACGCCCACGCTCGGTCCGCCGATCCGAAGACCAAGCCAGGCCGTGGCGGCGACGGCGATCATGATTCCGAGAAGGGACGGCAAGCGAAAGGCCCAAATCGGCGCGTCGGCGCCGCCGAAGAACGACGCGGCGCCCGCTTGCATCCAATAAATCCCGACGGGCTTCACATAGCGGGTTTGGTCTTGGAACCGAATGTCGACGTAGTCGTTGGTCTCCAACATCTGTTTGGTCGCTTGGGCGTAACGCGCCTCGTCGCGATCCCACACGGGCAGCTCCGCAAAGCCCGGGGTGAGCAGCGCCAACGCCAGCGCGATCAGCGTCGCCCAGGCGGCCGGGCTCAGGCTCCCATCGTCCTGCGGGCGTGTCAGCGTGTCCCAAAGCGCGCTCATCGCGGTGCTTAACTCCCCCTCACACCGGCGCGGGACAGCGTCCCGCGCGCGGCGGTCACGCCCGTGGCGCGATCATGTCGGCGCTCCCCACGGCGTCCTCGGCCGCGTGTGCGGCGGACGTTCCCGTCGCAGTCGCCGTGGTCCCCACGTCACGGCCGGCGGGCGCGGTCAGCAGCAGCGGCGCGCCGGGCGTGTGGCCCCGGCGCATCAACCACACCACCCCCATCAAATCGAACAGGCCGGCGGCGGCGCGGCCGAGATTGGAGTACTTCGACACGCCCGCCGTGCGCGGACGGTTGGTCACCGGCACGTAGCGGGTCTCGAAACCCAGATGGCGCGTAAACGCCGGCAGATACCGATGCACCGCGTCGAAAAACGGGATGGCGCGGAACACGTCCCTGGGGATCAGCTTGAGGCCGCAGGCGGTGTCCGGGCAGTCGTCCTTCAACAAGCTCCGGCGCAAGCCGTTGGCGAGGCGCGACGCCAGCTTGCGCGAGCCGCCATCGGTGCGGTTCTGGCGCACGCCGCCGACGAGCCCGACCGTCTCAACGCGCGACAAATCCACGGTTTGCGCCATCGCGAGCAGATCGCGCGGATCGTCTTGACCGTCGCCGTCCATCGTGCCGACCCACACCGCGCGCGCCGCCACGACCCCCGTGCGCAAGGCCGCGCTCTTCCCGGACCGGCGCGGATGGCGGATGACCCGCATATGGGGCGTCGCGCGCGCCAGGTCCGCAAGCGCGTCGGCGGCGGCGTCGTCGCTGCCGTCGTCCACAATGATCAGTTCAATCGGACCGAGGGGCGCGAGCGCCTCAAGCGCTTCAGCGGCGACGTCGCGGATGACGGCGGCTTCGTTGTAGACGGGCACGACCACCGACAGCCGCGGGGTTTCGCCGGAATGGGTCACGGGTGGTGGGGCTCCTCTCACGCGCGCGTCTGTTGCGTCGCCGCTGGCTCTGCTGGTCGCAGACAGGCCCACGCCGGTCAAGAACACACGTCTGCTGGCGGCGCGCGCGGCAGTCGCAGCTCAGGACGCAGTCGTGCAATTGTGCGCGGCGGCCTGGTCCGGCATCATGCTTGCATCATCTTTCTTCATCATGGGAAACACTGTGACCAACGCCGTAAAATGGGGCGTCGGCCTCGCGCTTTTGGTGATCCTGTTCGTGGCGGGCGTCGTGCTGGATGGGTTCGGCGCGTCGGCGTGGCGTGCGCAGGACCGCCTGGAGCGCGCGGTGACGGCGGCGATTGCGCCTCTCGGGGCGGACGTGACCGTGCGCATGGATGGCCAGGCCGCGATCCTGACCGGCGTCGTCGCCGACGACGATCAACGCGCCGCGCTTGAGCAAGCGGCCTGGCGGGCCGGCACGCTCTTTGGCGTTGGCGAGGGCGGCGTGTTGTGGGGCGGCGTCACGGCGGTGGACGCCCGCGAGGTCGTCATCAAGCCGCCGCGGACGGAGCCCTATGTTTGGTCGGCGCAGCGCGAGAGCGGCGCGATCACCTTGCGAGGGCTTGTGCCGCACGCCGAGGGGGCGGCGCTGTTGCGCGCGCGCGCCCGCGCGGCGCTGCCGGATGACGCCCGGCTCCGCGACGAGATGGTGGTAGATCCCGAGACGCCCTTCGCCGCTTGGACGGATGTGGCGGCGGTGGGTCTCGACGCGCTCGCGCATCTTGAGCCTGGGCGGGCGCGGTTGGAGGGCGTCACGCTGACGGTGAGCGGCGAAGCCCAAGGCGACGCCGCGGCCGCCGCCGCGCGCCGCGCGCTGAGGGCCGCCCATGCCGCCTTTTCCGTAGACGGGACGCCGGTGGCGGCGCGCAGCAACATCGTCGTCATCGCGCCGCCGGAACCCGAGCCCGCCCCAGAACCCGAACCGACCCCAGAGCCCGAACCGACCCCAGAGCCCGAACCGACGCCGTCGCCGGAAGAGGTCGCGCGCGCCGAGGAGGAGGAGCGGCGCCGCGCCGCGGCCGTGCAGTGCCAAGAGGCCTTTGACACCGTGCTCGCGACCAACACGATCCTGTTTGAGTCCAGCAGCGCCACGGTTCGCCCCGTGAGCTTGTCGTTGCTGGATCGGTTGGCGGCGATCGCGGCGGAATGCCCCGACGCGTCCCTCACCATCGAAGGGCACACCGACGCCACGGGCGATCCCGGTTTCAACCGTGATTTGTCGCAGGCGCGCGCGCAGACGGTTCTGGAATACCTTGCGGCCAACGGCGTGGAGCGCGCACGTTTGGAGGCGCTGGGTTTCGGCGCGGATCGTCCCGCCGCAGACAACGCCACTCGCGAGGGCCGAGCCCTCAATCGTCGCATCGAGATTTCGGTCTCGCTCTAGGAGAACGCCATGGCTTGGCTCGTCATTCATCAATTCGGCCTGACGGTGCTTGCGGCTCTGTTGGGTGTGGCCATCGCTTGGTGGGTCTGGGGGCGCGGCCGCGGCGACTGGGAGTCGATCAACACCGAGCTCGCCCGCGCGCGCGCCGAGCGGGATGAGTTCAGCGCCCGCCTTGGCGAACGTCAGGACGAGATTGAGACCGTGCAACAGGAGCGGGACGCGCTGCGCGCGGATCAAGAGCGGTTGTTCACCGACGCCGGTCAGGTCGCGGTCCTGCGAACCGAGCGCGCCGAGCTCGTGGATCGTTTGCGCGGGCTGGAGGCGTTGGAGCGGGAGCTGGCGAGTTTGCGCGGCGAACGTCAGGGCTTGCTGGAGGCGCGCGATCGGTATGACGCGCTGTTCACCGAGCGCGAGGAGTGGCGTTTGGAAGTCTCGAAACTCCTCGACCGGGTGGAGGAGTTGGAAGGCGTTCGCGCCGAGAACATGAAATACAGCGCCGAGCGGTCGGTGTTGGTCACGAAAGCCGAACGGGTCGACGCCCTTACAGCGCAGCTGGACGCGGTGCGCGCGGAGCTCACGCGCTTTCAATCCGAACGCACCGGGCTTGCCGCAAGGGCCGATGAAGCCGATGCGTTGCGGGCCCAACGCAGCGATTGGGACGCGGAGCGGGCGAAACTCCTGGCGCATATCGACGCGCTGCAAGGGATCCGCGACGAGCACGCGCGTTGGGCGGGCGACCGGCCTCACCTCCTGGCGAAAGCTGAGGAGCTCGACGTCCTCAAGGCGGAGCACTCCGTGTGGCGGGCCGAACGCGACACGTTGGTGGAGAAGCTGCGTCGGCTCGAAGCGTTCGAGGTGGAGCAGGCGGACGTGGCCGCCAAGCTCACCGAATTGCGCAGCGAACGGGCGGACTGGCGCTTGGAACGCACGCGTCTGCTCGCCCGCGTGGAGGAGCTTGAGGCCATTCGCGACGAACACGCCCAATGGCGGGCGGAGCGCAGCACGTTCGCCGGGGATCTCGAGGAGCTGGAGGCGTTGCGGCTTGAATACGCCAAATGGTCCGCCGAGCGTTCCGGCTTGATGGTGCGGATCAACGAGCTGGAAGGCCGGATTGCGCGGTCAACGCGCGTCACCGAGGGCACGTTGGAGCCGCTGCCCGCGCGGTACAGCCTCCGGCGCACCGGCTATGACGCGCGCCTGACCAATGAGGGCGATGTCGCGGAGTTCGAAGACACCGGGCCTTAGGCCGTCGGGTTCAGCTGCAACATGCGCAAGTTCAGCGCGAACGCGACGCCGACCCACGCCGCGTAGGGCGCGAGGAGCCCGGCCGCCCACAGACTGAACGGCGCGAACGCGGCCATCACCGCCACGATCGACAGCAACAGCACGCCCGCGTCAATCAACGCCAAACCCATGCGGCGACGCCCGAAGAAGAGCGCTGACCACGCCGCGTTGACCACGAGGCTCACGCCATAGAGGGCAAACACCGGCCAGGCCTCCAGCCCGCCGGCGCGCCACACCAACCATCCCGCTAGGGTGTTGGCGACGAACAGCATGGACCAGACCACGGGAAACGCCCAGTTGGGCGGCGTCCAGGGCGGTTTTCGCAGCGCTGCGTACCACGCGCCGGGTTTGAACACCGCGCCCGATGACGCGGCGGCCATGTTGACCGCAGCAAAGACACCCAAACTGACTAGAGCCACTTCCGACCGTCCGCGTCGCGCCAGATCCGCCAGAGGGCGGCCACACTCGGTCCGCCCCCGTCCACACTGGTCAATATGTCGCAGCAACCGCGGTTTGCAAGCGCGCGGGCGACCGCGCGTCGTCCCGTGCGCTGGGCCAAGAAAAAGCCCCGGACGTCGCCGTCCGGGGCCAATGCTGGGCTCAAAGCGACGCAATCACCGCTGGATTTGCAGACCGACGAAGAAGAACCGGCCGCGCGGTCCGGCGGGACGCGACAGGGTTCCGACAAACGGATCCCGGTCAAACGCGTTGACGATGCCGCCGTAGAGCAGGGTGTCGTCACGCACTTGATAATCCGCTGTGAAGTCGTGAACGAACGCGTCGCCCGTTTGGAACGGGTCGGAGAAGTCGGGGTTGCTGTCGATGTCCTCGTTGGTGACGCCCGGCAAGAGCTGGGAGCTCTCATACCGACCGCGCCAGCCGACCGTCAGGTCGGACAACGACCAATCCGCGGCGAAGTTCACAATCCACTTCGGATCGTTGAAGGTCCCGAGCTCGTCGGTGACGACGTCCGGCTGCAGCGGGTCCTCGATGATGTCGTACGTGAGGAAGCGCGTGCCGACCGCGCTCAGGAGCATGTCGCCAAGGTTCGCCCGGCCCATGATTTCCGGCACGGGGAAGTTGTAGCTCACGCTCCAATCCAAGCCTTGCGCGTTCGCGCTGCCCAAATTGACCTGACCCGACGTGAAGAAGGTGATGTTGCCGTTGGTCGGATCACGCACGATTTGATCGCAGAACGGGTTGTTCAGGCTCGGCAAATCCACGCAGTTCTGCGCGATCTGGAAGCCTGACAAGTCATCGATGAAGCCGGTGATCTCGATGTCGTAGTAGTCAGCGATCACCTGGAGACCTTCGAGCGGCCCGGTGCCTTCGAAGATGCCGCCGATGGTGAAGGTTTCCGCGAACTCCGGATTGAGGTTCGGGTTGCCCCCGGACACGCCGGCGACGAAGGCGGAGTTGAAGTCGGTGGAGTTGAAGTCCGGACCGACAAGCGCCAGACAGTTTTCTTCGCGGAACTGGGTGCCTGCGTCGATGAACTGCGGGTTGCACGGATCACTGTCGGCGCCCAAGGTCGCCGGCTGTTGCGGCGCGAACAGTTCGCCGAGGTTCGGGATCCGCGTCGCTTCCGCGTAAGTGGAGCGGAGTGTGAAGGCCGGAACCGGGCTGTAGCGACCGCCGACGGACCAGGTCGTGAAGGCGCCGATGCTGGTGTAATCCGACCGCCGCGCGGAGCCGTTCACTTCCAGCTGGTTGACCAAGGGCAGGCCGGCGAGGAGCGGCAAGCGGGCCTCGCCAAAGAGTTCAAAGACCTCGTCGTCACCACCAGAAGGCAAGGTTGGGCCGGCCGACACCGCGCCGAAGGTGAAGCCCGCGGTGTCAAGCGGGTCCGGCGTGAAGCGGCTCTCATCCTCGCGATACTCAATACCGGCCGCCCACCCGATGGGGCCGCCCTGCAGCGAGAAGAAGTCCTCGGTGTCGCCGGTCAATGTCGCCAGCAGCACGTTCTGCGTCACGACCGTGCGGTCGGTTGTCGGGACAAACGCGAAGTCCGCCCCCGCTCCGGTGATGGAGTTCGCGCCAAACAGGTTGATCGGTTGGCATTCGCCATTGCCCAGTTGGAAGGTGTCCGGACGGAAAGACCCATCGGCGTTCTGGCCGGGGCTAAAGAATGGGAACGGCGATGTCGGCGGCACGGAACCGTCGAGTTCCGAGCGACAAACGATTTCGCCCGTGTCCGGGTCCACCACGGCGTCCACCGCGGCGAAGAACCGGTCTTCCAAGCGGGTGTTAGAGTTGGTGACGCTGGAGTCTGTGCGTCCGAAATTGTAGGAGATTTCATAGGCCGTGTTGTACGGCAACTCCCCTTCAACACCGCCGACAATCCGGAATGTTTGCCGTTCGGCGTTCAGCAACGGCAAGACTTCGCGGTCCAGCGTGTCGCGGGACATCACGATGGTCGGATCGATGCCTTCGCCTTGCAACGATAAGATTTGCGCCTGAAGGTCCGCGGGAATGAAGGCGTTGTCGAGCGCGATGGGAATGTCGTCGTTGAAGCCGTTCACCTGGACGGAGTCCGTGGTGTCGGTGAACGCAAACTTCGTTTCCATGAAGAAGTTTGCGTAACGGTTCAGCTCATAGCTCGCGTTGGCGTTCAGGACGACGCGATCGGTCTCCGGCAGGATCAGCTCGACGTCGGGCGTCGTCGGCACGGCGTCGCCGCCCACGGCGTTGAAGGGGCCGCTGATGATGTCGCCCGGATTGTAGGGCCGCAGTGCGCCGTTATCGAAAACTTGCGCGATCGGCACGCCGCTGGCGCCGAGGGTCGGGACGCCGGCGAAGTCAAAGTTCGCGATCGTGGCGGCGTTGACGAACGCGCTGGTGCCGGGGCCGTCGCCAATCGCGATGATGCCCAGGGCGCTCGAGATCGGCAACGTCAAGTTCGGCGCGAACGTGTTGAACGCCGACGGGTCGGCGCCAAGCGCGTCCGCCAAGGCGGGGTTTTCGGGATCCAACGGGAAGAAGCCACGGATGCCCGAGCCGGCGAAATCGCGGTCGCTGGCGAACACCTTGCTCGTGCGCGTGTACTCCACGCCGACGACGGCGTCGCCGCGTCCGCCGTCGAACTCAAAGCCCGTCGCGACGGAGCCGATGAACTCCTCCGCGTCGCCGCGATCGGAAATGCCCGTCTGAATGCGGGCCTCCAAGCCGTTGAAGTCCCCGCCGTCGCGCAGGATAAAGTTCACAACGCCCGACACGGCGTCCGCACCGTAAATGGAGGACGCGCCGCCGGTGAGCACCTCGACCCGGTCGATCATGGATGCCGGGATGGTGTTGACGTCCACGGCCTGTTGGCCGGACGCGCCGGACACATGCCGGCGGCCATTTTGCAACACCAACGTCCGCTCGATCCCGAGATTCCGGAGGTTCAAGAAGCCGACGCCGAGATCGCTGTCCTCGGTGTCCGCGGCGTTGAACGCCGAAAAGCTGCCGGGCAGCGAGTTGTTCAGAGCCGGCGCTTCCCGCAACAGGAAGGTGATGTCGGATTCGCCGGCGCGCTGGATCTCTTCCGCGCCGATCGCGAGCACCGGGCTGTTGGCCGCGGTGACGGAATCCAACGCGATGCGTGAACCGGTGACGACGATGCGGTCGTCGGGCTCGTCTTCTTCACTCTCCTGCGCGACGGCCGCCATGTGCGCAGCGGCTAAGGCGGCGACCGCCGCGCTCGCCATAAAGCTTCCTCTGAATGATCGACGCATGGTGAACCCCTTAGTGCTGTTTTCTGTGCGCGCCGTCGTCCATTGCGACGGACGTCGAACACTGAGGGTGACGTTCGCCTTGCGAAGAGGGAAGGGAGCCATGCGCTATTGACCCGCCTTTTCCCCTTGCTGTTGCCGCAGCGCACCACTGGGAGTGCGCGCGGGACACGCTGGCGCTCGGCGGCGCGCGCCGACGGCGCGGCGGCCGATGCGGGCCGCCGCTAGGGTCTCTCGTGGGATCCGGCGTGGCGCGTCATTGACATACGCAGATGAACCCTGGCACGTACGCCGATGGAGTGGTGGCCGAGTGGTCGAAGGCGCTCCCCTGCTAAGGGAGTATACTGGAGACAGTATCGAGGGTTCGAATCCCTTCCACTCCGCCAGCAGCGCTTAACATCCACTGGGACAATAGAGGTGTGGGGCTCGCAGCGCTCCTGACGCGCTGTTCTCGCCAAAGCGCCGCCCGCTTGGGGCGTCGCGGGGTAGTGGTCGTTGGGAACGATGACGCGCCGCGCTGGGCCGGTCTTCGAGGTCAACGCTCCGGGCTGCGGGCCCACGATGCGGCGGCGTCGCTCCCGCGAGGCTCATAGGTGAACGCGTCGAACTGCGCGGCGTTTTCAGTGACGGCGCCATTCGAGGAGCCGTACACGCCGACATAGACGCCTGTGTAGTTGAACCCGCGTAGGGTGTTGGGCGACAAGAACGCGCCGTCCACCTCGTCCCCGACGGCCCTCCATTGGCGGCCGTCCGTGGACATGAAGAAACGATACGCGAGGTGGTCGCCGACCACGCGCAACTGCACCCGCGGCGTGTCGATCGGCGCGGACGCGAGCTCGGTGACCTCTTCATAGAGCGAGCGCGCGACACGCACGCGCGGGGCGTCCGGACCGCCGGCGATGGTGAACAAAAGGGCCGCGCGGTCGTTCTGCACGATCGCCAGTCCGGCTTCCTCGGTCGTTGTGGCGGGGGTGAACCGCACGGTTGTTTCCGCCTGGAATGCGAAGTCCCGCTGGCGCACGCCGAGAAAACTGTATTGCGCCGTCTCCGCAATGTGGCCGGGCTGGAGCCGCAGCGTCAGGGCGCCCGGGGTCGTTGTCAGATCGTGGAAGGGCGTCGCGGGGGCGCGTCGCGTGTTCCACTCCAAGCCCAACGTCGCGGCGTCAAAGGTGTCGTTGAGGGGGCCGCGCGACCGCTGAGGCGCGTTCTCAAACGGGAGAGGGTAAGCCAGGTCGATGCGGCCGGATCGCGGGCTGAAGACCGGGTGGGTCGCCTTCTCGTCCTTCCACCATTCCCGTTCGCGCTCCCACGTGACCGGCAGGAGGTACGTCTCGCGACCGAGTGTTCCGTGGGCGGCGTCGATCAACCGCCAGCCCAGGGCGACAGCGTACCACCGGCCATCCTCAAGCTCGACCAGATCGGCGTGCCCGACGCCGGTGACGGGGTGGTCGTAGCTGAGATGGCGATGGGTGAGCACCGGATTGCGCGGGTTGTTGACGTACGGGCCCGTGACCTGCGACGCCGACGCGATCGACACCGCGTGTTCATAGGACGTGCCGCCCTCCGCGATCAGGAGGTAGTAGGTCCCGTCGCGCTTATAGAGGTGGGGGCCTTCTGCGTGGGCGCCCTGGCAACAGCCGCGCCAGAGCGCGTGTCGCGGCCCCGTCAGCTTCATCGCGTCGAGGTCGAGCTCTTGAAGCCAAATCTCGGCCTGACCTGGGAAATCGGGGTCGTCGATGTGACGGTTGGCGGTGTACCAGACCCGCCCGTCATCATCGAAGAGTAAGGACGGATCAATCCCTTCGGCCGCCTCGAGAATGTGGGGCGCGGACCAGGGACCGCGAGGGTCGTCCGCCGTGAGGATGAAGCTGGTGGGCTCCCCCGCCAGGATCGTCGTCGTCACAACGTAGAAGACGCCGTTGTGGTGGCGGATGGTTGCGGCGTGGATGCCGCCGCTTGATTCCACAGCGCCGAACTCAAGGGCTTGCGGGTCGGTGAGCGCGTAACTGATGAGCGTCCAATTCACCAAGTCACGGCTGTGATAAATGGGCAGCCCGGGAAAATACTCGAATGACGAATTGACGAGATAGAAGTCGGAGCCGACGCGCGCGATCGAGGGATCGGGCGCGAAACCGGAGATGACGGGGTTTCGAAACGTCGCTTCCGTCGCCCACACCGTGTCGTCCTGTCGGTTCATCGACGCGCACGCGCACAGCAGCGTCATCGCCACGCCGATGGCGGCGCGCCGCAAGCCGTTACCCATCATGCGCCCACCTCCTCATTCGTTAGCCCGTGTGACACTCATCGGCGCGACGCGCGTCCAGAGGCCCGCCCACACTCGTCGTGGACGGGGGCGCTACGCCTAGCGTCACGCCGGTCCTCACGGCGCTGCGGCCACCGGTGTGAAACGCACCGCCGCGCCGCCGCCCGCCGCGAGCGGCAGGGTCAACGTGTCCTCGGCGGTCACCGCGCGCTCCTCAATGGCGATCGCGTAGGGCGCCGTCTTCCAGTCGGCGTCCTCGCCGTCGCGGTAGATCGTGGCCTGGTACGTCTGGCCGCCGTCGAGAAAATCCAGCGGGACGTCCAGGGCGCGGGGGTCTTCATCCGTCACGGCGCCCAGATACCAATCCGCGCCGCCGCGTTCGCGACGCGCCATGACGACAAAATCACCGACCTCGCCTTGCAGCGCGATCGAGCTCTCCCAATCCGCGGGCACGTCTTTGATGAACTGAAACGCGTCCGGGCGCGCCTCATAGTTTTCGGGGAGATCGGCGGCCATTTGGATCGGGCTGTAGATCACGACGTAAAGCGCCAGCTGTCGCGCGAGCGTGCTTTCAATTTGCATCGCGCGGCCATCGGGCTCGGGGCGAACGAACTCCAAATCGAAAATGCCCGGCGTGTAGTCGAAGGGGCCCGACAGCATGCGCGTGAAGGCCACCAGGGGGATGTGCTCCGGCGGATTCACGGGCTCGCCCCAGGCGTTGTACTCCTGGCCGCGCGCGCCCTCGCGGCTGACCCAGTTCGGATAGGTTCGACGGAGCCCGGTGTCTTTCACCGGCTCATGGGGGTTGATGGCGATGCCGTGCGCCGCGGCTTCCCGCACGACGCGCAGATGGTGGTTCACCGCGAACTGGCCGTCATGCCACTCATAGCGAGCGACGCCGTCGTCATCGCGCCGCACCAGCTCGCCCGCATCGGCGACGTAGCCCGTCTTCACGGTCGTCACGCCCAGGCGCTGATAGAGATCAAAGGCGTCGCCAAGTTGAGCTTCGTAGTTGGTGACGCCGCCCGAGGTCTCGTGATGGCCGATCAGGCGCACGCCGCGCTCGCGCGCATGGGCGGCGAGGCCCTCGATGTCGAAATCGGGATAGGCCTCGGTGAAGTTGAAGACATCGCCGTTTGAGAACCAGTCCCCGTCCCAGCCGACGTTCCAGCCCTCCACCAAAACGCCGTCAAAGCCATGGTCGGCGGCGAAGTCGATCATCCGGCGGGTGTAGGCCGTCGTCGCGCCGTGGTCCGGGCCTGAGCCCCAGGTCTGCACGCCCAAATGCATCCCCCACCACACGCCGACATACTTGCCGGGCTTCACCCAGGAGACGTCGCCAAGGGCGTTGGGTTCGTTGAGATTGAGGATGAGGTCGGAGTTGATCAGCCCGACGGCGCTGTCGGCGACTTGGATTGTGCGCCACGGCGTGACGAACTCGCCCTCGACCTTCACCTTGACGCCGTCGCTCCACGGCGCGAGTTCGGCGGTCAGCGCGCCGTCGCGTCGCTGGTTGAGCCACATGCCGGCGTAATCCACCAGCGCGGCCTCGTGGATGGCGAGATACGGCCCAACGGGAACCTGCAACGTCAACGGGGTGTGGGCGCGGTGGACGGCCCGCAAATCCGTCGACTGATAGAGATACTCGTAGCGATTGGCGAAGGCCGCGGGGATCCACCACGCCCGCGAGGCGGGGTCGATCCGGAACTCCGTCAGCTCATCGATGATCTCGGTTTGCTCCGCTGACAGGTCCGCCACCTCATACCGAAACGCCACGCCGTCGTTGAACGCGCGCACGCGCAGCGCGAAGCCGCGCCCGGCGTCGTCGGCGATCGCCGCCAGCAGTTCGTTGTGGTGATCGCGCACCAGCCGACGCTCGCCCCAGGGCTGCTCCCACGTGGCGTCGCGCGTCGCCGTCTCCACGGTGCGGATCGCGCCGGTGTCGCGATGGGCGCCGGCGGCGAAGCGGAAGCCGAGCCGCGAGGGGGCGACGATTTCCGCGCCGTCGCGCAGCACGCGGTAGCGCGGCGCGCCGTCGGTGCTGGTGACCTCCACGACCGTGCGGCCGTCCGGTGACGCCACGCGGGCCGGCGCGTCGGCGTCGTCGTTTTGAGCGTGCGCCGCCGGGAGCGCAACCAGCGCCGCCGTCAGGGCTGCGGCGACGGCGGCGGCGAGCGTGCGCAACGCGCGGTTCGGCGCGAGACGTGTGGTCATATGGTGCGTCCTCCCATCCGCGCAGGACGCTCTGTCGGCGTCGTCGCGGTGACGCTCAACCGTTCCACATTGTGAAAACCTCTGCAACGGGGGCCGCCGGCGTCCGACGGGCTTCGCGTGCGTTTTCGATGAAATGACCGTGCAGCTCGACAATCGGTCAGCGATTGGGCAGGGTTTGAAAAAAAATGAAAACAGGGAGGCGTGCTGTGGAGAAGCCATCGCTGGGATTCTGGCGCATCTGGAACATGTCGTTTGGCTTCTTCGGAATCCAGATCGCGTTTGCGCTTCAGAACGCGAATGTCAGTCGGATCTTCCAATCGCTTGGCGCCGACACCGGGAGTTTGGCGGTGTACTGGCTTGCCGCCCCCCTGACGGGGCTGCTCGTGCAACCCGTCATCGGGCATTTCAGCGACCGCACATGGATCTTTGGCGGGCGACGCCGGCCATACTTCTTAGTCGGGGCGGTGCTGACCACATTGGCGCTGTTTGTGATGCCGCATGCGCCGGCGCTGTGGTTCGCGGCGGTGATGTTGTGGGTGCTCGACGCCTCGATCAACATCTCCATGGAGCCGTTTCGGGCGTTTGTCGGCGACATGCTCCCGAACCGCCAGCGCACCCAGGGCTTCGCCATGCAGACGGTGTTCATCGGCGCCGGGGCGGTGCTTGGATCCGCGTTGCCATGGATGCTGTCGGGGTGGTTTGGCGTGAGCGATGCGACCGACGCGGCGGTGCCGGCCAATGTGGTCGTGGCGTTCGGTCTTGGCGGCGTGGTGCTGTTGGGCTCGATCCTCTGGACGGTCTTCACATCGAGAGAGTATCCGCCGGAGGAGTTGGCCAAGTTCCGCGAGCCGCCGAGCCTGTTCCGGTCCGAAGAAGAGGTGCAGGGGATTGCGCCCGCCTCCGTGGCGGCGCTTGTCCGCGCGGGCCTTGGCTTTTTGGTCGCCGGCGTGGTGGCGACGGCGGGGGTGATGCGGCTGGACGGCGACAAGCAGCTCTACATCCTGGCGGGCGGCTTGGTTGTGCTGGGGGCGTTTTTCCTGCTGCGCGCTCTGATGAAACGCGCACAGCAGGACGAGAATTTCTTCAGCCACATCATTGATGATTTGACGACGATGCCTGTCGTGATGCGACGCCTGGCCGTTGTTCAATTCTTTTCATGGTTCGGCTTGTTCATCATGTGGGTGTACTCAACGCCCGCGGTGACCAGCTTTCACTATGGCACCACCGAGGTTGGGTCCGAGCTTTACAATCGCGGCGCGGACTGGGTTGGCGTGCTCTTTGGCGTCTACAACGGCGTGGCCGCGATCTATGCGTTTTTTCTGCCGGCGATTGCGGAGCGCGCCGGTAAGCGCGGAGCGCATGTGGTGAACCTCCTTGTGGGCGCCGGGGCGCTCGCCAGCATGATGCTCATCCGCGATCCGGCGCTGTTGTGGGTCCCGATGCTGGGAATTGGCGTGGCGTGGGCGTCGATCCTCGCCATGCCCTATGCAATTCTGTCAGAATGCCTGCCGCCCAAGAAAATGGGGATCTACATGGGGATCTTTAACTTCTTCATCGTGTTGCCCCAGATCACCGTGGTTGGCGTGATGAGCACGGTGTTGGTCGGGCTGTTCGGCGGCGAGGCCAGCGCCGGCGGCGAGACGATCGTCGGCTCAGAGGTGATCTGGGTGTATCCGATGGCGGCGGTGTCGTTCGTGTTGGCGGCCGTGGCGATGGTGTTTGTGCACGCCCGCGCGACGGCGCCAGCCGCCGTGCCGGCGGAGTAAGCGTAGGACGGGTGATGACGGCGCCGCGCAAGGTGACGCGTTTGGAGGACTTGGCCGCGCTGGCTGGCGTTTCGATCGCAACGGTGTCGCGCGCGCTGAACGACAGCGCGTCGGTCAACGCCGGCACAAAGCGCCGCATTTGGCAGATCGCCCGCGAGCACAATTATCCGTTCCGCCCGTCCATGCCGGCGATGCTTTCCGGCGCGTCCGCGACGATTGCGATCGTGGTGCCGCCGCCCCAAGGACGGAAGGCGGGGCGGCAGGTGTATCTGTCTGATCCCTTCTTGCTCGAGCTCTTGGGGCGGATCGGGGAGGCGGCGCGCGACAGCGACTGCGACCTGCTGATCTCGCATGTGCAACCGCGCACGTTTGACGATCTGGCGGAGCTGATGGCGGCCAACCGCGCCGGCGGCACCATTTTTTTGGGGCAAAGCTCGCTGCACGACCGGTTCAACAAACTGGCGGAAACTGAACGGCGCTTCGTGGTTTGGGGGGCCGAACTGCCCGGGCAGCGGTATGGCTCCGTGGGCAGCGACAATTTCCGGGGCGGCCAGCGCGCCGCCGCGCACCTGCTGAGGCTGGGCCGGCGGCGTTTGGCGTTCTTCGGCGACACCGAAGCGCCGGAGGCCATGCAACGGTTTGAGGGGTATCGGAAAGCCCTCGACGAAGCGGATATCCCGTTCGATCCCGACCTCGTCCGGCCGCTTTACTTCGAGATCGATTCCGCCGCCGCGGCCGTGTCCGGCTTGCTGGCGGACGGCGCGCGTTTTGACGGCATCATCGCGGCGAGCGACGCCATCGCCGTCGGCGCGGTTCGCGGCCTGGCTCAAGCGGGCGTGCGCGTGCCGGAGGACGTGTCGGTGGTGGGCTATGACGACGTGCTGCTTGCGCGGTGCGCGCGACCGGCGCTGACGACCGTGTCGCAAAACTTGGCTGAGGCGGGGCGTTTGTTGGTCTCGCGGCTGTTGTCCGCGAACGACCGACGCCCGATCCTCTCCCAGAGGGTGACGACGGAACTCATTGTGCGGGAGTCCTGCGGCGCGTGATTACGAGCCAAGACCCGCGATGAAGCCCTGGAACGGGGCCAAGGCGGCGGGCGCCGGAGCCCCTTGGGCCAAGCCTCCAACGCCGTCCACGACGCGCCATCCCGCGAGATCGCTCTCGGAGGTCCAGACGACATCGGTCGCGCCCAGATTGAACACGCAGAGCATCCGGTCCGCGCCGTACACCCGTTCAAAGGCCAGCACGGGCTCCGCGGCGTCGCGCCAGTCCAGCGCGCCAAGACGAAGTGCGGGATAGCGCCGGCGCAGTCCGATCAGCCGTCTGGCGATGTGGAGCAGCGAGCCCGGGTCGGCCTCCTGCACATCCACCGCGAGGGATGCGTGGCGCGGTTCGAACGGCAACCACGCGCGCGCGGCGGCGTCCGTAAAGCCGCCATGGACGGTTTCCGCGCGCCACGGCATGGGCGTGCGCGCGCCGTCGCGGCCCAAGGTTTCTGGCCAATTCGCGATCGCTTCGGGGTCTTTTAAGTCCGTGAACGCCACGTCGGCTTGCGGCAGCCCAAGTTCTTCGCCCTGATACACGAAGGCGTTGCCGCGCAACGCCATCAGCAGCAGCAGCATGAGCGGCGCGTACGCCGCCCTGTGCTCCGGCGACGCCCAGCGGCTCACGGCGCGCGGGGCGTCGTGGTTGGAGAACGCCCAAGACGGCCACCCCTCCGCCGGATCGCCGGGCCAGGCCGCCATCGCGGTGCGCACGCCCTGCGCGGTCATGCGGTCGGCGTAGAGAAACGCGAAACTGTAGGCGGAGTTCAACCGCTCGTCGGTTGTCGTGAACGCCTTCATCTCACGCAGAGGCTCAGGCCCGCCCACTTCCGCGACCGTGAAACGCTGGGGATACCCGTCGGTGACGGCGCGCACCTTCTCCAAGAAGCGGACAATGTCCGGGTGGGATTGGCTGTAGATGTGGCTTTGAAAATCGAACGGCCGCGTTCGTTTCGCCCCGGTGACGGGCGCCGGCGGGTTGTCGCGCAGCTGCGGGTCGTGCATCGCGAAATTGATCGCATCCAGACGAAAGCCGTCGACGCCGCGGTCGAGCCAAAAGCGCGCGACGTCGAGCAGAGCCTCCTGCACCGCCGGGTTGTGGAGGTTGAGGTCGGGCTGCGTCGTCAAGAAATTGTGGAAGTAGTACTGGCCGCGACGGGGATCCCACGTCCACGCCGGGCCGCCGAACACCGATTGCCAGTTGTTCGGCGGGGATCCGTCCGGCTTCGGGTCGGCCCACACATACCAGTCCGCCTTCGGGTTCGTCCGATCCCGTCGTGATTGCGCAAACCAGCGGTGAGCGATCGATGTGTGGGAGTAGACTTGGTCGATAATGACCCGCAGCCCAAGCTCGTGCGCGCGCGCGATCAGGTCGTCTGCGTCCGCCAACGTTCCGAAGATGGGGTCGACATCGCAGTAGTCGGCGACGTCATAACCGAAATCGTGCATTGGCGATGTGAAGAAGGGCGACAACCACACCGCATCGACGCCCAGCGAGGCGATGTAGGGCAGCTTCTCGATCACGCCGGGCAGATCGCCGACGCCGTCGCCATCGGTGTCCAGGAAGCTGCGTGGGTAGACGTGATAGACGACGGCGCCCCGCCACCAAGGCTCGCTGCGTGTTTCAGGCGCGGGGCTCGGACCGCTGCGGGCTTGAAGCGCGTCCGCGCGTTGGGCGCTTGGGGCGACGGTGGTGGTCATGGGCGCGGCCCTGGCTCCGTTGAACGACAGACGAGAACGCCGAAAGCGGGAAGCTCTACCGGGTAGCTGCCCGGGACGGAGACGCGCGGTGCGCACGCGCCGAGGATGGAAGACCAGGCTTCGGCGCGAGGGTCCACTTCAATTTGCGCCGTGCGGGCTTCGTTGCGCGTGTTGACAACAATGAGAAACTCTCCTCCTTCGTCGTCGTCGCGGCGGGCCAGCGCGACCAAACCGCCGTCGTTCTCCGTCAGGCGCAAGACTTGAGGGCCGCGACGCAGAGCCGCATGGGCGTGGTAGACGCGGGCCATCTCCGCAATGGCTTGGTAGAGCGGGTGGTCGCGATCGAAGTTGTCCTCCGCGGTGGTCGCCGTGGTCCCGGCCAAGACGTCATCGTTGTAGCTGGCCACCTGACTTGGAAACATGTCTTGGCGGGCGTCTTGATCATGACCGTCGCCAACAAACCCTTGCTCATCGCCGTAGTAGATGACCGGCACGCCGCGGGCGAACATCATGAGGGCGTGCGCGGCGATGAGGCGCTCGACCATCTCGCCCTCGCCGAGGGAGCGACCTTCCGTCGCGGCCGCGTCCGCGATGAAATGGGCGAAGCGGCCCATGTCGTGATTGCCGAGGAATGTCGGCAATTGGCGCGCGGTCGCTTCGCCGCCCTTGTACAACACGTCTGAATCGAACAACCGCGTCAGGCGGGCCGTTGGCGCTCCTTTCGCGAGAACATCGGTCATCGCGGACTGAAACGCGAAGTCGAGCACGGCGGGAAACCCGTCGACATGGGTGAACGGCGCCAGGCCTTGCGGTTCGAGCTCATACGCTTCGCCGAACACGTAGAAGTGGTCGATGCCCTCGGCGCGCGCGTGGTCCAGCACAGCGGGCACAAACGCGCGCCAGAACGCCGGGTTCACGTGCTTGGCGGTGTCGATGCGGAAGCCGTCGATGCGGAAGTCGGTGATCCAGTCTTTGAAGATATCAATAAAACCGGTCACGACATCGGGGTGCTCGGTGAAGAGGTCGTCCAGGCCGGCGAAGTCGCCATAGCGCGAGTTTTCGCCTTCGAAGGTGGTGTCCCCGCGGTTGTGATAGTAACGAAAGTCGTTCAACCAGGCGGGCGCCTTCACAGTCGCCTCTTCGGACGTTGTGAACGGCGTGTAAGCGTAGTCGGTCCTGCTCAAGTTTGCGAAGTTCTCGGGCGTTTGGAAGGGGGCGGCGTCGCCCAAGAAGCCTTCATTGATGCGGGCGCCGTCGACATCGCCGCGCGTCACATACGGGTAGTCGGCCTTGCTGCGGTACGCACAGCCGTCGGTGACGCGCTCACCCTCGAACGTCGGGTCGTGGCATTCGCGATAGCCGATCACGTCAGCGGTGTGATTGGTGATGATGTCCAAATAGACCTTCAGGCCCCGCGCGTGCGCGGCGTCCACGAACGTTTTCAGGGCCTCGCGGGCTCCGAAATGGGCGTCGACAGTGGTGAAGTCCGTCACCCAATACCCGTGATAGCCGGCGGACTCTTCGCCCGGACCGCCCTGCACGGGTTTGTTCTGGTAAATCGGTCCCAGCCAAATCGCGGTCGCCCCGAGGCCGGCGATGTAGTCCAGGCGTTTGGTGAGACCGGCCAGATCGCCGCCGTGATAGAAGCCTTTGTGGGTCGGGTCGAAGCCGTGTTGAAGCGGGCCGCCGTCATAGCCGCCGCGGTCGTTCGCGGGATCGCCGTTTTCAAAACGGTCCGGCAGCACGAAGTAGATGATCTCATCGTGGACGGTGCGATCAGCGATCGGTGACTGGGCGTGCGCGCCCGCGGCGACGAGGGCGGCCAGCAGACCCACGACCAGGGCCGCCATGGCGGGCCGGCCGTCGCCGTCCCAACAGAATCTCTGACGAGCGGAAGCGATGACGCCCATGCCGGTCTCCCTGCGGCGGGGGAGGTCGCGCGGCCTCCCGATCATTGCAAAAATTTGCATTATCGCACGCCATGGGCGTCGCGACGTCCGCAAACAGTGCCTGAATCCCGGGCTGCGGCCAAGATCTGTTGCATGAATGCACCCATCTCGCAGCTTTCTGAGCCAATTGCGACCTTTGGACGAGCCTTGGCCGCAGGTGCTCCGTTGAAAAAAAATGAAAAGCGCGCAAGCTCCCCGCAACTCGACGGGAGTCGTTGCGAGGGCGCGAGTGGACGCTGCGCGGGGCCCCTGACGGATCGAGACGATCGAGACATAGAAAACAGATGTCAAAGGGGAGGACCGGTAATGCTCAACATGACGAAGACATGGCGGCTGTATCTCTTGTGCGGGGGATCCGTCGCGGCGTTGACGGTTGGCGCTGCGGCGCCCGCCGTCGCGCAAGAGGCGGACGAGGAGGCCGTCGCGACGGTTGACGCGCCGCAAACCGCGGAGGCGGCTGAAGACGAAGACACCGAAACCATCGTCGTGCGGGGCTTCCGGGCCAGCTTGGACAGCGCGATTGAAAACAAGCGCAACGCGTCGACCATCATTGAATCGATCTCGGCGGAGGACATTGGCCGGCTCCCCGACATCTCCATCGCCGAAGCGCTGGCGCGCTTGCCCGGCATTTCGTCCCAGCGGATCACGGGCCAATCCAGCGCGATCAACATTCGCGGCCTGTCCCAGAGCCTCACCTTCGCGACGCTCAACGGCCGTGAGCAAGTGACGCCAAACGGCAACCGGGCGATCGAGTTTGAGCAGTTCCCGTCGGAACTGATTGCCGGCGCGGACGTCTATAAGTCGCCGCAAGCGAATCTGATCGAGGGCGGCCTGGCCGGCACCGTGGCGCTGAAAACCGTGCGCCCGTTGGATCGTCCCGACCGGAACGTCACCTTCAACATCCGCGGCATTTACAATGACCGCGCCAATGAAATCTTTGACGCCAACAGCACGGGGTATCGGTTGAGCGCGTCTTATGTCGATCAGTTCGCGAACGACACCATCGGCATCGCGATCGGCTATGCGCGCCTGGAGCAGCCCGATGTGGCGACGCGGTTTGTCGGCTTCGACTACCCCGGCGCCGCGGCGGACGTGAACGGCGACGGCACGCTCGACACGATCAGCTTCGGCTTTGAGACCGAAGAAGAGGGCGGCACCGACACGCGCGACGGCATCATCGGCACGTTGCAATGGCGTCCCAACGAGATCTTCAATTGGGAACTCGACGCCTATTATTCGCGCTTTGAATCGGAGTCGTTCGGCCGCGGCATCCGCGTGATCGGTCCGCAAGAAGTTCTCTTCAGCGGCAACACCACGATCGATAACCCCGTCTTTGCGGGGAACGCCATCATCGGCGGCACGCTCGGACGGAATGTCGGCGCGCCGACAGTCGACGGCGGCGGCTTCGGCCTGACGTTCCAAGGCATCAACGACAACCAGTTTGACGAAGACGAGCTGGTGTCGATCGGCAGTAAAGCGGAGGTGACGCTCGATCGGTGGACCTTTGCCGCCGACTTCACCTACTCATCGGCGGAAAGCTTCTTCGCCAACGAGGTGAGCGCGATCCTGCCGATTGTCGGTTTCAATGGGAACAACGCCGACGGCGTGCCCCAGGCCGACATTCCGATCATGGGCACCGACTTTGTTGTCGACTATCAGCTGAATGGCAACAACTTGCCGGATATCAACTTCGCGCAGGACTTTACTGACCGCAGCGTCTGGCAACTGTCGCGGTTCGGCGCCTTTCCGTTTGACAACGACGATGAGCTGATCGCGATCCAAGGCGACACCAAGTTCGAGGCCAATTGGGGACCGCTCGCGTCTATTGAGGTTGGCTTGCGGTATTCCGAACGGGAGGCCAGCCAGTTCCGTCAATCCGTCGATTTCGGGAATGACGCCGGCTTCTTCCAGTTCGCGCAGAACCCGCTGACGCCGATCACGCTCACGCCTGAGAACTCGTCGATTGAGAGTTTCTCCGGCGATTTCGCCTCGGCCGGGTTCCCGGACTTCCTGGTCGTGGAGGATCCGCGCGCGCTGGTGGCGCAACAGGTTGGCCCCATCACGCTGGATCAAAGCCAAGGCTTCACCCAGACCGACAGCTTCACGCTCAACGAAGACGTGTTGGCGGGGTACTTCCAGTTCAATTTGGACACGCAGGTCGCGAACCTCCCGGTCACGGGTAATGTCGGCGTGCGCGTCGTCAACACGGACCAGTCATCACTCAGTCAAGCGGCGGCGAACAACGGCGCCGCCGCCGCGGGCATCGATTTCACGGAAGTCTTGCCGGCCTTGAACCTCGTGTTCCGGCTGACGGACAACGACCAAGTCCGTTTCGGGGCGTCGCGCGCGTTGTCGCGGCCGCCGATCAATGATCTGGGCGCCGGGTTTAACTTCCTCTTCAATGAGAGTTTGAACCGTCTCGAACTTGCGGGGTCTGGCAACCCGTTGTTGGAGCCGTTTATCGCCAACCAAGTGGATCTGTCGTACGAGCACTACTTCGACGGCGGCGGCATCATTACGTTGGCGGCGTTCTATAAGGACATCGAATCGTTCGTCTTTGACGACGTCGATGAGAATGTCGACTTTGCCAATATCCTCGCCGAGAACTTGGACGAGTTGGAGTTGGCGCAGTTCGAGAACGCGTTGGCGGAGCTCGGCGCGTCCACGGTCGGCGCGGTGTTTGGGCCCGTGAATGGCGAAGGCGGCTTCATCGCGGGTGTGGAGATCGCGGGCACCTACACCTTCGATTTTCTGCCGTATCCGTTGGACGGCTTCGGGGTGACGGCGAACTACGCCTATACGGACAGCGAGGTCGAGATCCCAGACAGCATCAGCGGGACGGACATCCAGCTGCCGCTGCCAGGGCTGTCTGATCACGTGTTCAACAGCACCGTGTTCTACGAGCTCAATGATTTCGCAGCCCGTTTGGGCCTGCGCTATCGGAGCGAATTCGTGTCGCCGCAGGTGGGCATTAACCAACAGCTGCCGTTCACGGACGACGAGTTGGTGCTGGACTTCCAAAGCTCCTACGACATCGCCACGCCGCTTGGCGAAGGCCTGACCCTTCTCTTCCAGGCCAACAACCTGACCGACGAAGAAACCGCGACATTCTTTGGAACGCAGGCTCAAACGGGCACGATCCAGAACTTCGGGCGGACCTTCTTCTTCGGGTTCAGCTACACGTACTAAGGCGTTTTTCTCCCCTCACTCTCAGCCCCCGGCGCGTTGTCGGGGGCTTTTTCTTTGCCGATGCAGCGGCAGGGCGCGGCGCGCAGGATGAGGAGAACGCGGCGCGGTGCGCGCGGCGTTGTCAGGCGACCTTGTCGGTCGACCGCGCGCCCCAGGCGCCGAACATCACCGCGGACGGCACGGCCACGTTCACGCGCACATGGCCGTCGTCGAGCACATCCTGGAGCATTTTCGCGTCGGCGCCGGAGCGGTGGTAGAGAACGCGCAAGGTGTGGCCGGCCGCGTCCAGGCTCAGCACGCACTCGCCGCCCAGGTGTTCCACCGCATCGATGGCGCACTCCACGCCGCCATCCTGGACGATTTTCACGTATTCCGGGCGCACGCCGAAGGTTGCAGGCCCGGAGAGCTCCCGCAAATGCTCCGGCAGGTCAAACGCCAGATTGCCTGAAGTGAAGCTCCCGTTCGCGGCGACGCCCTCCAAGAGGTTCATCGCGGGCGTGCCGAGGAATGACGCCACAAATGGCTTTTGCGGGTGGTAATAGGCCTCCAACGGCGTGCCGTGTTGTTGCAGCTGGCCATCCGCGATGATGGCGACGCGATCGGCCAGGGTCATCGCCTCAATCTGATCGTGGGTGACGTACACCGTCGTGGTGCCGTGCATCTCATGGAGGCGGCGCAGCTCGCGGCGCATGCGGGTGCGCAGTTTGGCGTCGAGGTTCGACAGAGGCTCGTCCATCAGCAGCACTTTGGGCTGGCGCACGAGGGCGCGGCCGATCGCGACGCGCTGACGTTGGCCGCCGGAGAGGTCCTTCGGCTTCTTGTCGAGCTCTTTCTGGAGATTGAGAAGCTCCGCCGCGTCTCGCACGCGATCGTCAATGGCTTGCGGCGCGAGGCGGTGCTTGCGCGGAACCATGCGCAAACCGAAGGAGAGGTTGTCGCGCACGGTCATGTGCGGATAAAGCGCGTAGGACTGGAACACCATGCCGAGCCCGCGGGCGCCGGGCGGCAGGTCGTTGACGCGGACGCCGTCGATGATGATGTCGCCGGAGCTGATGTCCTCCAGCCCCGCAAGCATGCGCAGCGTGGTGGACTTGCCGCAGCCCGACGGCCCGAGCAGCACCAGAAACTCACCATCCTCGATCTTCAGGTCGAGGTGATCGACGCCAATGTTGCCGTCATCGAAGACTTTCGTTGCTTGCCTGAATTCGACAGCCACCATGGCTTCACCCTTTCACGGCGCCGGCGCTCATGCCTTGGATCAGCGACCGTTGGAACAACACGAACAACACGACGACCGGCAGGCTGACGAGGAGACTGGCCGCGGCGAAATCACCCCAACGCTGCCCGTTTGCTGGGATCAAGGACGAGAGGCCAACGGGCAGGGTGAATTGGTCGTTGGAGGTGTTGAACACCAGCGCCAGCAGAAACTCGTTCCAGGCGGCCAAAAACGAAAAGAGGCCCGTCACCGCCACCGCCGGCAGCGACAGCGGCAAAATGATCACCCAAAACACCTGAAGCTGATTGCAGCCGTCGAGCTTTGCGGCTTCATCGAGTTCGCGCGGCACCGCGTCGAAGAAGCCCTTTAACATCCAAATACACAAGGGCAACGCCGTTACCGAATAGGCGATGATCAAGCCGAGGCTGGTGTTCAAGAGCCCCAACGTTTTCATCACCAGAAAGTAAGGCACGAGAATAATCGCGCCGGGAAACATTTGCACAAGCATGAAGGCGAACATCGCTTCTTTGCGCCCCGCGAAATCGTAGCGGCTGAACGCGAACGCCGCGGGGATGGCGAGGCTGAGCCCCATGAGCGTGGTTCCAATCGCCACGATCACGGAGTTGCGTGTCCACAGCCAGAAGTCCCGACCGCCAAGCACCGTGGCGAAATGCTCCAGCGAAAAGGCGTCGCCGATCGTCCCGCCCAGGATGTTGCCGGGCGAGATCGCGACGTCGGCGATCCACAGCACCGGGATGACCACCGCGAGGCACGCGTGCAGCAGCAGGCAGTGCGTGGCGACGCCGTTCAGCACGGGCGCGCGATGCTTGTTGTGCGCAAGGCCGGCCTCCAACTCCGGAACGCTCAGGGCGCGCACCGACCAGGCCCGCACCAACGGCTTCGCCAGCCAATGCAAGCCGAGCGCGGCGGGGAGGATCGCCCATGCGCGCGCCCAGATGGAAAAAGCGGACAGGGGCGCGGCGACGAGCGCCAGCGCGCCCGTGAGAAACGCCGCGGCCAGAAGCGCGAGGGTGACATAGTAGCGTGGCGTGCTCGCACCGTCCGGACGGCGGAGGGCCGCGCCGGCAAACGCCGCCGCGGCCAGGAACGTCAGCAGCCCCGCCGTGTCGGATCCCCGCAGCCCTTCGATGAAGGCGAGCACGGCGTTGACCCCCGCGGCCCAGACCAGCCACCGCGTGAGCGTCGTCACTTCGGTCGGCTGATACCACTCGCGGGAGATGGCGGCCAAGCTCATGCGGCCGCCTCCGTTGCTTTGGTTTGGCGCAGATACGCCCAGGAGAGGCCGACGAGCATCAGGAAGATCGCCACCGACCAGGCCGCCGCGACGCCATAGCGCCCATGCTCGAACGCCAGATCGAAGACATAGGTGACCAACACGTCCGTCGCGCCCGGTTCCCCAAAGGCGACATAGGGATTGCCGCGCGTGAGCAAGTAGATCGTGTGGAACATGTTGAAGTTCCAAATAAAGCCCAGAAGGCTTAAGGGGATCAGCGCGCCTTTCAGGTTCGGGAGGGTGATGCGGCGGAATTGATTCCAAGGGCTGACCCCGTCCAGCGTCGCGGCTTCGTACATGTCCGATGGGATCGCTTGGAGGGCCCCGCTCAAAGCCATCAGCATGAACGGCACGCCCAGCCAGATGTTCACGACGATCACGAACACCCGAGCCGCCCAGGGATCGCCCAAGAAGGGGTAGGCGGTGTCGAGCACGCCGTTGATCAGCCCCTCCGGCTGGAGCATCCCGCTCCAGGCGATCACCGTGATGTAGCCGGGGATCGCCCAGGGCAGGAGCAGGATGGTGCGATAGATCGTGCGCCCGCGAATGTTTTGGTTCTGGAAGGCGAGCGCCAACACGAGGCCGAGGCCGATGTGGGCGATGAGGTTGAGGACCGTCCAGGCGAGAGTGAACAGGGACACCCGCACCAGTCCC
The DNA here is from genome assembly GCA_964526675.1 of uncultured Caulobacterales bacterium. Classification (GTDB taxonomy): domain Bacteria; phylum Pseudomonadota; class Alphaproteobacteria; order Caulobacterales; family Maricaulaceae; genus CAZADA01. Next base: position 41,659 of record CAZGLY010000007.1, on the reverse strand, counting down.
GGCGCGCCGAGAATGGTTGCGAAGTTCGCCAGGCCGATGAAGTGCGAGTCGCCGAGGTGGTCTTGGTGCGCGTTGGTGAAGGCGAGCCAGACCCCATAGAGGATCGGGTAAAACGTAAGCATGGCCAGCGCCAACAGCGCCGGCGCGACATAAGCGTAGGCGCTCTTCGCCTTAGTGCGCCCCCGGCGCGCCTCGCGCGCGCGCAGATAAAGAATAAGAACGCTGAGCGACAAAAAGATCGAGCCGAGCGCGAACAGGATCGGCGAGGTGTCCGGCGGCCTTAACCGCGCGCCCGGCGTGGTGGTGACGGCCTCGAAGGCGGCCGGCGCGTCGGGCGTTGTGGCGCCATCGGCGCCGATCGGCGTGACGTGGATCGTGTAGGTTTCGCCCGGTCGCATGCCGGTGAGCGCGCAGCCCCACGTGCGCGTTGCGGGCGACACGACGGGCGCGCCGTCGGCGTCCCGGTGGATGGGCGCGCCGTCGCTCCAGCAGTCTTGGAAGGCGTCGCCGATGGGCACGCGGGTGAGGCCCGCGACCGAACCGACGCGCACCACAGTGTGCAGCGCCGCGGACGGCGGCGCGCCTGCGGGGTCGGCCCGAACCTCAAAGGCGCGGATCGCGTGCGCGCCGGAGATTGACACCGCGATCCCGATGCGCCGGTAGTCCGAGCGCTCCGGCGCGTGACGCGCTTCGACCGTCGGGTCCGCCACGGCGGCGCCGGCGGTTAACCACGCCGCCCCCAGCGCGCCCAGCAGGATCCGAACGACGCGCGTCATTCCATCATCCTGGCCAGCTCTTCATTGGCGGTGCGCAGCGCGTCTTCGGCCGTCATCGCGCCGGTGGACGTCAGCTCGATGCCCGTGTCGACGACGACATAAAGCCCTTGGACGCCGCGGCGCGTCGGCGCGGTCACGCTGTGGTCCAGCTGATCGATGAAGCCCGCCAGAATCGGATCGTCACGCAGTTGCGGGTCGCGCTTGAGGACGCGCCGCGTGGGCAGGACCGAGGTTTCAAGCGCGATCCGCCGCTGGAGATCCTCAGATGTCAGCCACCGCGCAAGATCGGCGGCGGCGACTTTGTGGCGGCTCTGTTTGGAGACGCTCCAGCCGAAATAGGACATCAGAGGCGCCATCCGCGCGCCCGTGGCTGGGACGGTCGGCAACGGCGCCTGGCCCACGTCGATGCCCGCGTCGCGATAGTCCTCAAGGTTCCACGGTCCATCGAGCACCATCGCCGCGCGCCCCAACGTGAAGCGCGTCTTCATCGTCTCGATGGCGCCGCCGCCGGTGACCAGACGCTCTTTCTGCTCGAGCGCGAGGACCCATTCGAGCGCCGCGGCGGAGCCGGGCGAGTCGAGCGCCGGGGCGCCCTCGTCGTCAAAGAGGCGCCCGCCAAAGCCGCTTTGGAAGGGGATCCACCAATACGTCCAGCGCAACGGATAGCTCAGTCCGGACACGTCCCCCGTGGTGAGCGCGCGCGCCGCGTCGACCAGATCATCGGTGGTCCAGTCCGCGTTCGGCGGGTTGACGTCGGCGGCCGCGAACAGCGCGCGATTGTAGAGCAGCGACACCGACCCCTGGCTCGAGGGGATCGCAAACAGTGGCGCGCCCACGCGCATCGCCTCAACGGCCCGAGGGTCAAACGCGCGCAAGTCCGACGGCGTCAGATGCGGGCGGAGGTCCTCCAGAAGCGGCAAGCCGTCCACGGTGATCGGCGCGATGCGCCCAAGATGCGTGTCGGCCAGGCGCACGACGTCGGGCGCTTCGCCGCCCTGGGAGGCGGTGATGAATTGAGGCACGAGCTGGAGAAAGGGCAAGCGAACGGCGTCGACCGCGACCTCGGGATGGGCGTCTTCAAACGCGTCCACCGCCTCCAGGAGGATCGCCTCATCGCGGCTGTCGGCGGGGTACGAATACCACAGCGTTAGCTCGGGCGCGGCGTCTGGAGCCGTTGCGTCCCCGCGGGCCGCGCCGCAAGCGGCCAGGCTCAAACCGATGCCGAGCGCCCAGGCGAGCGCCATTGTGCGCCAAAACCGCCGCACGCCGAAAATCCTCCCAATCGGCGACCCTTATGTGTGGTGTTGAGCGGGCCGCTCGTTCGTCTGCGGATTGGACCTGTGAGCACGGGGGAAGTCAAATCGGCGAAACTCTTTCGCGCGCAAGACTCGCCGGCGGAAGCGCAACGCGGCGCAAGTTTTTCGCCGCGGCGGTGAAACACATAGCTTGCGACCGGCTCGCAGCTTCGTGGAATGATCGGTAGGCTAGGGATGATCGCCGGTCACACCGGCGGTGACCGTCGAGGAGGTGCTGATGGGTGACGCGGTGTCCACGTTGATCCGCACGCCGACGCGCACGCGTGTTGGTGCGGAATGGTGGCGCGGCGCGGTGATCTATCAAATCTACCCGCGCAGCTTTCGGGACTCGAATGGGGATGGCGTCGGCGATCTCGCCGGCATTACCGAAAAGCTGCCCTATGTGGCGGACCTTGGCGTCGACGGGATCTGGATCTCGCCGTTCTTCACCTCGCCGATGAAAGATTTCGGCTACGACGTCGCCGACTATCGCGATGTCGACCCGCTGTTTGGGACGCTGCGCGATTTCGACGTCCTGGTTGAGCGGGCCCACACGCTGGGCCTCAAAGTCGTGATCGACCAGGTGTACTGTCACTGCTCCGATCGGCATGCGTGGTTTCAGAACAGCCGCGGAAGCCGCGACGCCGAAAAGGCGGACTGGTATGTGTGGGCGGATGCGGAACCGGATGGGTCGCCGCCCAACAACTGGCGCTCCGTGTTCGGCGGGCCGGCGTGGACCTGGGACGGCCGCCGCCGGCAGTACTACCTTCACCATTTCCTCAAGGAACAACCCACATTTAACTTGCACAACGACGCTGTTGTCGAGGCGTTGATTGACGTTGGTCGCTTCTGGATTGACCGGGGCGTCGACGGGTTTCGCCTCGACGCGCTGAACATGGGCATGCAGGACGAAGCGTTGCGGGACAACCCGTCCCATCCCGACGCCCGGGCGATGGGGCGGCCGTTCGACATGCAGATCCATAAACACAGCATGTCGCATCCCAAGATGGTCGCCATGGTCGAGCGGTTGAGCGCGGCGTTTCGCGCCGCCGGCGGCGACGACTTCTTCACGGTCGCTGAGCTGGGCGGTGCGGATCCCCAGGCGATTATGGCCGCCTACACCCTCGGCTCGGATCGGTTGTCAACGGCGTACAGTTTCGACTTCATCGGCGCGATGTCGCCGGATGTCACGCACATCCGAAGCACCCTCGAACAGTGGGCGAACACGCTCGATGACGGCTATCCGGCCTGGGCGTTTTCAAATCATGATTGCCGTCGGGTCGCGAGCCGCTGGACCGTGCCCGGCGTGGACGCCGCCCGATCGACGCGGCTCTTTGCGTTGCTGCAGGTTGCCCTCCGCGGCGTCGTGTTCGTCTACCAGGGTGAAGAGTTGGGCCTGCCGCAGGCCGACATCCCCTTTGACAAGCTCGTCGATCCCGAAGGGATTGCAAACTTTCCGTCCGACCAGGGCCGCGACGGCGCCCGCACGCCGATGCCGTGGGTGAGGGGCGCGGCGAACGCCGGCTTTGGCGCGGGCGAACCGTGGTTGCCCGTGGACGCCCGACATGGGGACTTGGCGGCGGACGTGCAGGCGGCGGATCCGGACTCCTCGTTGGCGTTTTACCGGTCGGTGATCGCGTTGCGCCGGCGCTCGGCGGTTCTTCGTCGCGGCGCCTTCCAGACCATCCCCGCGCCTGAGGGGGTTTTGGCGTTTCATCGCGTGCTCGATGACGAGACGATGGTGTGCGTGTTCAATCTCAGCGGCCGCGAGGTCGACCTCGCCGATGCGGTTCCAAGCGCGGCGCACGCGGTTGTCGTCGCCAGCGTTGACGCGGACCAGAGCGCGCCGCCCAGCCGGGTGCGGGCCGGCGGCGGTTTCATCGCCACACAACAAGACCCATCCGGGAGGGCACCATGATGCACAGACACGGCCTCGTCGCCGGGCTGACAACGCTCGCGCTGACCGTTGGAGCCGCCGCGCAGGACGGCGCGTCCGACGCGGCCGGCGACACCGAGCCTCCCAAGGCGGAGCAGTACACCTTCGACGGCGCGTTCGAGCATCCGGCGGGCGCCGCGATCGTCGACACGCCGCCGCGCCGCCCTGAAGGACCGCCCAATGTGGTGTTGATCATCGCCGATGATCTGGGCTGGCCGTATATGGGCTTTCTCGGCGATGAGAACGTCCTGACGCCCAATATGGATGTGCTGGGCGAGGGCGGCGCGGTTTTCGAGGTTGGCCACTCGTCCTCCAACCACTGCCGACCGACGCTCCAGTCCCTGATCACCGGCCTCTATCCGGTCCAGTACGAGAACCAAGTCTCAGAGCTTGTCGAACAAAGGCTCGACGCCGACCCCGCGCCGGAGGATTTGTCCCAGCAGGCGTCCAACGCCTATCGGAACGAGATCGAGACCAGCATGATCGCGGAGTTCCGGACGTTGCCCCGTGTGCTGGGCGAGGTCGGCTACGCGTCTCACCAGAGCGGCAAGTGGTGGGAGCAGTCGTACGCCCATGGCGGCTTCACGCACGGCATGACGGGGCGTTGGGAGTGGGAGGACGCCGAAGGGCTCGGCGACAATTGGTTCTTCACCTTCATGGGCGGCCAAGGCATGGAGATTGGCCGCAACACGATGGAGCCGATCACGGACTTCATCGCGGACCACGCGGAACAGCCGTTCTTCGTCTGGTATGGTCCTGCGTTGCCGCACGTGCCGCTCAATCCACCGCACCGCTTCCGCAAGTATTTCCAGGATCGTGATGATCTGTCGGAGTCGGCCAAACTCTATTACGCGAACATAGCCTGGTTCGACTGGGGCGTGGGCGAACTGATCGATTCGCTCGAAGCCAACGGCGTCTTGGACAACACCTTGATCGTCTACATCAACGACAACGGCTGGGAGCAGCCGGCCGACGTCGAATACGCCAACGACCGGATCACCTTCGGCAATGGCGGTCCGCGCGGCAAAGGCTCGTTCTTTGAAACGGCCTTCCGCACGCCGATCATTTTCTATTGGAAGGGCAAGATCACCCCGGTGCGGGACCGCACCACGCTCGCCAACGCGATCGATGTGATGCCCACGATCCTCGACTACGCCGGCGTGGCCGCGCCCGACGGCCTGCCGGGGTATTCGCTGCGGCCGGCCATCGATGGCGCTGATATTCCCGACGCGCGCGCGCAGATGATCGGCAAGATGGACGTCCACCGTACGGGGTCGGACTTCCGCGGCGCGCCGTTCGAAGCGCCGGAGCAAGACCTGATGGGGGCGCCGTTCAAGGGCTACTACCTGCGTGATCTGCGCTGGCACTTCGTCTGGCTGCCGGACACCGACGAAACCGCGCTCTACGATCTCGAGAACGATCCGGGCCAGCTGACCGACGTGTCGGGCGAGCAGGAGGCCCTGATTACGGGATTCAAGACCGCCATCACCGCGTGGCGGCGTGAGTTTGAAACCCTCTAGCATCAAGAAGAGACGGTCATGAGCACGCCCTTCACGCTCCCGGACTCCCTGGTGGAGACCTATGAGCAGGACGGCTTTGTCGTCCTGAAGAACGTCTTCGCGCCGGCTGAAGTCGACGCGTTACGGACGGAGACGCTCCAAATTTGCATGGGCGCGCGGGGCGCGCTCGTGGGCGTTGATGAAGTGAGCCACGGCGTCGCCACGCCCGAGGAGGCCAAGCGCCGCGTCTTGGCGATCCACTTCCCGCACAAGGTCTCCCCGGTGATGAAGGCGGCCATGCACAAGGCCGAGATCGTGCGCGCGCTCAACGCCCTCATCGGTCCCGACGTCAAGGCGATGCAGTCCATGCTCTTCGTCAAAGGGCCGGGGAAGCCGGGTCAGGCGTGGCACCAGGATGAAAGCTTCATTCCCACGGAGGATCGGTCCCTGGCCGGCGTGTGGATCGCGCTCGACGACGCGCGCGTCGACAACGGCGCGCTCTGGATGCATCCGGGCAGCCATCGTCACGGCAGGCTGTGGCCCATGGCCGCCCATGAGGATCCGCGGTTCGACGCGTCGCCGGAGACGGTGGACTTTCCCTATGAGCGCGAAGGCGGCGTGCCCGTGGAGGCGGACGCGGGCGATGTCGTGATCTTCCACGGCTTCATTCTGCATCGCTCGTTGAACAACACGCGCACGGAAGGGTATCGCAGCGCGTTGGTGAACCATGTGATGAGCGCGCGCTCGCGCTTGCCCTGGCGTGTTCAGGGCGTGACCGGCGATCGCGTTGAGGACTATCGCGACATCGAAATGCTCTCGGGCGAGGACCCCTTCGCCGACGCGGGCCTTGCGGATCTCTCCATCCCGTACGTCCGCCCCGAAGATCCTGCGCAAGCCGCACGCGTGGCGGAGAAGATCGCCGGCGCCGCGCGGGAGAAAACGCCGGCGTGAGCTGCGGTGAGCGCGCTGGTGGTCGGCCAGCGCCCTGATGGTCGGCTAGCGCGCTGGGGCGTCAGCGCTCCGCGACGAGTTGGCCGTACACCGCTTCGCGAATGATCTCGTCCCGGTTGGCGCCGGCTTCGGGAACCCAGAAGATCTGTGACATGATCACGCCGACAAACTCACGCTCGGTGTCGATCCAGAAGTATGTGCCTTCATAACCGCCGCCGATCCACAAGCCGCCGACGCCTTGGGTGCCGTCGGAAAGCCGGCCGCTGTTGACCCAGAGATTGTAGCCGTTGTGCCCCCAAGGGCTGTCCAGTTGGGTGTGCGGGGAGGTGAGGTCGCTCACCGTGGCGTCGTCGAGAATGCGCACGCCGTTGAGTTCGCCGCGCCCCAGCAGCATGCGGATAAAGTCGGTGTAGGCGTCCGCCGTGCCCACCATGCCTTCGCCGCCGAGATAGAGCGCGCTCTCGCGGTCATAGCCCGGCAGCGACTGCCCGAAGATGTCCAACTCGCCGTCCTGAGCGACGCGCAGAACGCCGTCTTGGCCCGAGAACCGGGGCAGGAGCGCTGCGCCCTCGGGCAGCCCGTACCGCAGATCCTCGATCCCCAAGGGGCCCGTCACCCGCTCCGCGACGAGGGTCTTCAGCGGCGCGCCCGTCGCGCGCTCGGCCACAAGACCGAGAACCGTGGTGTTCATGCCGTAAAAGTAGGAGGCGCCCGGCTGTTGAATGAGCGGCAAGGATTGCATGCGGGCGATCAGATCATCACTGGTCGTCGAGGCGGCCAAATCCTGGGCGGCGAAGGCCTCCGGCAGGCAAGGAACACCGCCGTAGGTGTAGTAGAAGCCCGCGGTGTGATTGAGGAGATGGCGCACCGTCATCGGCGCGGTGACCGGTTCCGTCGGCAAGGGGCAGACGACCGCCTCGTCGTTTTCGCCGCCGTCGGCCGCGTCTGCGCGGGCGTTGACATAATCCAGGAGCGCGCCGCCATCGGGCGCGCGCGCGACGTCGAGGGCGTCAAACTCTGGAACGTACTTGGCCACGGGGTCGTCGAAGGCGAGGACGCCGTCTTCGATCAGGTCGAGAACCGTCGTGATCGTGACGATCTTGCTCATCGACCAGATCCGAAACCAGGTGTCGCCGTCGATGGTCGCGTCAGGGATAAGCTCTCGGTTCACGGCGGCGTGCTCGTAGAACACCTCGCCGTTCCTGTTCTCGAGACGGACATAGACCACGGGATACGCGCCGCTTTCCACAAACCCGTCGACGACGGCGTTGAGCGCCGCGGCGTCCTTGATGGCGGGGCTGGCGGGCGGCGCAGAGGCGTCAGGCGCCGCCTGCGTGTCTGACGGGGAGGACGTCGCGTCCGGCTCGGCGTCCTGGGATGTGGCCTGCGTGCACGCGGCCGCCGCGAACATCAGCGCCGCGGCGCCGGTCTTGCGAAACCAGTTCATGACGCTTGTCCCCTCAAGCTGTCGCGCGATCATAGACGATGCGGCTGTCGCGCAGAAACGGGATCGCCGAGCCGATCTGTTCGCCGGTCTGGCTGTTGCGGATCGGGCCGGCGGCGTATTGGGGCAGATAGACCCGACGCATGCGGTCGGCGGTGTTCGCTCCGCTGGAGTGCAGATTGAAGCTCGAAAAGCACACAATGCTTCCCGCGGGCACGATCGTCGCCACGCCGCGCTCGTCGCCGGTGTAGCCGATCAGGTCGTTCGTGTCGGGGTCGCGGTCGTGCGTGATGATGCGTCCCTTGGTGCCGGCGATCGAGTGCGGCAGCAGGTAGACGGCGCCGTTGGTCTCGTCGATGTCGTCGAGAGCGCACCAGCAGGTGACGTAGGGCGGGTGGTCCGTGGCGGGGTCCACGGCCTTCACGTAGCCGGAGTCCTGGTGCCACGAGAACGTCATGCCTTGTTCTGCGCCTTTCACGACCCACTGCTCGTTGAACAGAACAGCCTCGTCGCCGATGGTGTTGCGGCACACTTCCGCCATCAGCTCGCTGAACAAGAACCGCCACAAACGCTGGCTGTGCTCAAAGCGGTTGTTGATGAAATAGCGCTTTCCTTTGACGCTGAGCGCGCCTTCTTTTTTGTCGCCGAGGTCAAACTCGGCGTCGAAGTACCCGATGAAGTAGGCGCATTCCTCCCGCAGCATGGCGAGCATGTCGTCGGGAATGACCCCGGGCAGGATCATGTACCCCTCATCCTGGAAGAGGGCCCGCTGCTCGTCGGAAACGATGTTCGCGAACGAGCGGGGAATGGCGGGATGCTCGGCAAGCGCGGCGGTCATGGCGTCGCCCTTCTGGATTAGGGGTAAAGAACAGGGTTTTTCGGGCTGTCGACCAGCCGCCCTGGCGCGACGCCCGGACACCAATGGTCGCGGTCGTTTTCTTGAACGGGGTCGAGAACGTCTTTGAGCCGGGCGTCGGCGTCCATGTAGATCATGGTCATCACCGAGCGTGGCGTGGGGGACCGGTTCTCGCCGGCGCGGTGGAACGTCCAGCCCAAATGGAAGCTGAGATCGCCGAGCTCGAACGGCTCCTCGACGTATTCGAAGCCTTCCGCCTCCATACGCTCGCGGATGAGGCGTTCGCTGTCGTCGGAGATGTTGAGGTCGCGGCCGAACTCGACGGTTTGGCTGCCCCGATAGAAGCCCAGCGGCCCCATATCGCGCGGCACCGGCTGAAGCGGGATCCACGCCGTGATGGTGCGGTCCGTGGCCATCGGCCAATAGTATTGATCCGCGTGGGCGGGGGTGATGCCGCCGCTCGGCTCCTTGTAGAGCGATTGGTCGTGATAAAGCCGCACGCTGTCCACGCCGATAAGCTCGGCGGCGAGGCGCGCCAGGTCTTTGTTGCGGACAAAGCGCGCGACCTCGGTGGAGCGTTCCCACAAGTTCATGATTTGCAGAAACGCCTGGTCGTAGGTCGATCGGTCTTCGATCGCGCGATTTTCCGTGTTCAGATCGAGCGTGAGGCGCGTGATCGTTTCGCCGGCCGCCCTCAGCAGATCGGGATCCAGCACGCGTTTGAGATGGATAAAGCCGTCTCGGGCGAACGCCGCTCTGTCAGCGTCGCTCAACCGATAGCCGGCGTTGAGGTCAGCGAGCATGCTGTGGATCTCCTAGTCCGGTATCCGGATGATGAGGTCGTCAAGGACCTTGGGGTCGCCAGGGGCTCCGCCGCCGATTGTCCAGTTGGACGGGTCTTCGGTCAGCTCGATGTAGCCGCTCTCTTGGGTTGAATCCCAAGTCGTGACGTAGATCGTCGCGCCCGCCCAATCCTCGACGCCGATGCGTTCGCCGCGATAGCGCAGCGTGATCGTTTTGGCGTCCTGGTCGCCGATGATGTCGGGCGCGACGCCTTGGGCGTCTCCGCGGTCGTGGTCGGAGGCCCCGGCGGCCGCGTACATGGCGCTCGACCAGCCGGTGGCCACGTGGGAAAAGTCCCAAGCGAGCCCGTCCGGCATCTCGGCGTCGAGTTGGGGCAAGACGCGCACGCCCTCGCGGTCCGGCACATCGATGAACACGCTCAGGATCAGGTTGTCGAACCCGTTGAAGGGCTGCCAGACGGTGGAGACCTGCGCCATTTCGAGGGTCAGCTCGAGATTGGCGCCGCCGCTGCGGACCTCCGCGGCGATGAGGTCTTTCTGGGCGCCGCTTTCCTGCTGTTGTTGACGCACATAGCGCCCCGACGGGCCGCGGTCGTCGCTCTTCGGGTCGTCGACGCGCGCGCGGCGCTCGGGGACGGCCACGCGGGTGGCCAGTTGGATGCGGTCAGATACGGCGCCGGCTTCCGGCGCGTAGGCCTGGAGGGTGATTGTCTCGTCGCCGAGATTGCGCACGGGCACGGTGGCGGTCCAGCGCCCGCTCGCGTCGGCTGCGGCGGCGATCGGCCGATCGAGATCGCCATTGCGCAGCACGAGAACATCCGTCTCGCTGTCCGACACCGTGCCCGCGATCTGGAAGTCCGCGGTTTGCGCGTCGCCCAACGCAGAACGGTCGATGGTCAGCGTTATGGGTTGCGCTTGGGGCGGTTTCGCGCGGCCGGCGGGGCGCAGCACCCAGCTGGCGCGGGCCGGCAAAGTTGCGGTGAGCGCGCCGCCGGCGCCGACGATGAGGTCGTCCTCAGGGGCCCAACGCCCTTCGCCGCGCAGCACGGTGCCTGCGCGCAGCCCGGTCTCCAAGCCATGAGCCAGGATGGCGTGGCGCGACGTGTTGAACATCACGATCGCGGTGTCCCGTCTGAGCGACCGCCGATACGCCAGCACGCCGGGCCCTGAGTCCTCGGAGGCGAGGACCGTCAGGTCGCCGCGCGTGAAGACTTTCGATCCCAACCGCAGCGCCGAGAGCTCTTGGATCAGCCGGTAGCTGGCCGAGGTCGGGTCGAACTGATCCTCCTGCGTGCCGAAGCCGCCGGCGAACAGCGTCTGACGGGACTCTTTCAGCGCTTGCTCGGTGCCCTGATAAATGATGGGCACGCCCGGTGCGGTGAACATCAGCAGCAGCGCTTGTTCAAAGCTCGCTCGGTCGCCCAGTGATAAGAAGCGGGCGGTGTCGTGGTTGTCGATGAAGTTCGGCGTGGTGAAGGGGTCCGGATACTCCGTCATCAGGGCGTTCAGGCGAAACGCCATCTGCGCTGTCGGCGCGCCCTCGACGAACACGCGGCTGCCCGTGAAGTACATCGGAAAGCCGATCATGGAGTTGAAGCCGGGCTCCTCGGCGTCGCCATAATAAGACCGGATATACCGCTCGCCGTCGGTCTCGAACGGTTTGGACCCCATGAAGGTTTCGCCAAACGCGATGAAGTCGTCGCGGCCGGTTTCACGCGCTCGCGCGTAAACGCCATCGTTGTCCGAGAAAAACGCGTGCCAAAAGTCCTGTTCGACATACCGCGCGGTGTCGACCCGGAATCCGTCGACCCCGACCTGTTCAATCCAATCGCCGTAGATGGCTTTAAATGCGTCAATCACGACCGGGTTGGTCGTGTTGATGTCGGCCAGATGCCCCAGCTGCCGCGTTTTTTCCTGACTGAGATCGTAATAGTCGGAGATCGGCGGCGTCCAATTGTAGATCGCCGCCGCGGCGTGTTCGGGGTTGAGACGGTCGATCTTGTCGAACGGCGCTTGCACAGGCCCCGTTTTGTGCGGCGTGTCGGCTTCGAAGAGCACGAAGTTCTTCGCCGTGTCGTCCGGGTCGTATCCCTCCGGATACCCGAAGAAATTGCCCGTGTGATTGATGACGATGTCCTGGATCAAATACATGTCACGGCAATGCAGGCCGTGACTCAACGCGCGATAGTCGTCGATCGTTCCGAAATGAGGGTCAATCGCGCTGAAATCGGTGGCCCAATACCCATGCCAGCCGGTGGACCCATAGATTGTGCTCCACCATTGATTCAGGACCGGCGGGGAGACCCAGACCGCCGTGGCGCCAAGACCCTTAATGTAGTCCAGCCGCTGTGAAGTCCCGGGTAAGTCGCCGCCGTTGAAATGCGCGGGCGACCCGCGCAGGTATTCGCCTTCGCCGAAATCATTGTTGCTGGGGTCGCCGTCCTCAAAGCGGTCGATGAAGGCCATGTAAATGATCTGCTCGCGCCAATCGGGCGACGGCACATGCAGCAGTTGCGCGTCGTCGCTGGCGCACACGGCCGACGCTCCGTGCGTCGCGGTGGGCAAAGCGGCCTGATGGGCCGCGCCGAGCCCGTGGCATCCCGCGATGACGGCGCTGGGCGCGATCATCAGCGCCGTGCGCAACAGGCGCGACGGTTGCGAGACTGGACGAGCGCTGCGCGCGGTCATAGCGGACTCCCACCGGTCGTCTTTCGCGATGAGCCACGATACGCCACCGGGCGCGGCCGTCGCGGGGGACGTCTTACGGAAACGCCGTCAAAAAATTGCGCTGGGATGACATTCGACCCGCGGGCTCAGCGTCCTGCGGCGAGATCACAAATGCTGCGCTGCAGAAAAGGAGTCGTGGACGTCGACGCGGCGTCAGGCGGATTGACATCGTCGTCTGTTTTGCGCCCAGTTGCGGTTATGGACGTCCGACCGATCTGCCAGCCGATTGACGTGGACCCCAAACTGGCGGTGACCGTGGAAAACGTGGTGGATCCCGCGGATTCGCGCGTGTTTGGCCGCTTCGCGCATTACCATGACGCGTGCGAACTCATTTGGTTTCGTCACGTGCGGGGCACATTTTACTCGGAAGCGGGCGTTTTTGATTTGAGGGACGGGGCGGGCGTGTTCGTGCCGTCTATGCGATATCACGATTTCGCTTATGAACACGCTCACAAAGAGTGGGTGTTGATCCACATTGATCCGGCGCTGGTGCAAAGCCTCGTGAAGGCCCGCGGGCTGCGGGCGTTGGAAACGCCGGTGTGCGTGAACTTTGACGATGTGACCGCCCGCGCCGTCGACGCCATGTGCGCGTGGATCAGCCATCGCGAGAGTTGGTCGTCGGATCCGTTCGTGGCGGGGCGCGTGACGGAGATGTTTCTGACGGCGATTGCGCGGGCGCAGCCGAATTCCGTTGTTGAAACGGGCCATTCGCTGGACAATTTGGCGCGCATTCGCCCGGCGTTGGATTTGATTTCCGATGATCCGTCCGCCCCGTTGTCCATGGCGGACGCGGCGTCGCGCTGCAGCTTGTCGGCGGCCTATTTTTCGCGGCGCTTCAAAGATCTCATTGGCATGAACTTCTCGGAGTACGTTCTGCTTTACCGTCTGCGGCTGGCGGCGCGGGAGTTGATCGCCACGGGCCACCGGATTGGCGACATCGCGCATGGTCTGGGGTTCGCCACGCCCGCCCACTTCGCCAACAGTTTCCGCAACCACTTTGGCGTGTCGCCGCGCGCCTATCGCCAGCATGCGCGGGGCGACGTCTCGCAGGCGGCGGCTGTGCTCCCGTGAACCCGGCAGACGGCGGGATCCGCCGTGGCAATGCATGGCCCACGGTTGTGGCGCGCCTGTCGGCGTTTGTTGCGGTTGCGCTTGCGCACGGCGTCGCGGCCCAAGCGCGCGAACCGGTGACGGTTGATTGGGTGTCGCTCGAGGGCGGCTGTTTTCGGATGGGCGACGACCGCGTCTACCCCGAAGAGAAGCCGGTGCGTGAGGCGTGCGTGGGCCCGTTTGCGATCATGCGGGCGGAGGTCACCAACGCGCAGTTCTCGGCTTTTGTGGACGCCACGGGCTATGTGACGCGGGCGGAACGCGGCTGGACCGGGGAGGAGCCGGACGGTCCCGGCGCTCCGGTGCCGCCCGGCGCCGCCGTGTTTGATCCGCCCACGACGGGTCCGCTGCGGGCGCTGAACTGGTGGCGCTTTGTGGAGGGCGCCTCGTGGCGGCGGCCGATGGGCGCCGACTCGGCCGCGGAGCCGCCGGAGGCGCACGCGCCCGTGACGCACGTCACGCGGGAGGACGCCCAGGCGTTCGCGACGTGGGTCGGCGGTCGTTTGCCGACGGAGGCGGAGTGGGAGTACGCCGCGCGCGGCGGCGTGGACGGCGCTTTGTACGCGTGGGAGGAAGCCGAGGCGAAAGCCCGCGCTCAAGCCAACACATGGCAGGGCGTTTTCCCGCATTACAACACGAACAAGGATGGCTATTCGGGTCTCGCCCCGGTTGCGCAGTTTCCCGCGAACGGCTTCGGCCTCTACGACATGATCGGAAACGCGTGGGAGTGGACCGCGACGCCCTACGCCGCCGACCACACGGACCGCGCCCGCCAACACGCGGGCGTGCGCGGCCTTGATCCGAGCCAGCCCGGCGCGGCCGTCGGCGTCATCCGAGGGGGATCCTATTTGTGCGCCGCCTCGTTTTGCTTTCGCTTCAGACCCGCGGCGCGTCAGGCGCAGGATCTCGCCTTCGGGACGTCGCACATCGGCTTTCGGGTCGTGAAGGACTGACGCACGCGGCGTGGCCGCGAAAGGCGGAGCGCGTCGAAAAGCGCAAGGCGCCTTAGCCCGTCATCTGCTCCAAGCTGAGGCCGCGCGTTTCGCGCACGGCGCGCACCACAAACACCGCCGATGCGGCGGCCGCCACGGCGTAGGCGCCGTAGGCTCCCGTCAGTCCAATGGTCACGAGGAAAATCGGGAAGGTCATCGTGATCCCAAAGTTGGCGATCCATTGGAAGAACCCCGACACGGCGAGCCCCGATCCGCGCATCTGGTTGGGGAACATCTCCCCCAACATCACCCACATCACCGGTCCCCAACTCATGTTGAAGAAGAACACATACGCGTTCGCCGCGATCAGGGCCGTCGGCCCGTAGGCTCCCGGCAGCGACAGGCCGGTGTCGCTGGTGACGGCGGTCGCGAACGCGATCGTCATCACCGCGAGGGTGGCGGCCATGCCCACGGATCCCAGCAACAGCAGCGGTTTGCGGCCGAGGTGATCGATGACGGCCAAGCCGATGGCGCAGGCCAGGATGCTCACCGAGCCGGAGATCACATTGATCAAAAGGGCGTCGTTTTCGGAGAACCCGACCGACTGCCACAGCACCGCGCCGTAGTAGAAGACGACGTTGATCCCCACGAGTTGTTGGAAGGTCGCCAGCCCGACGCCAACCCACACGATCGGCCGAATGCGGCCGTCGGCGCCAAACAGATCCCGCAGGCTGGGGCGGTGATCGCCGGCGAGCGAGGTTTCGATGTCCGCAATGACGCCCTCCACGGCGTCGGCGTGGGCGACGCGGCTGAGCGCTTTGACGGCCGCCGATCGACGGCCCGCGGCAACCAGAAAACGCGGGCTTTCCGGGATCGCAAACAGCGCCAAGAAAAACACCGACGCGGGAAGGATCTCCATCCAGAACATCCACCGCCACGCCTCATACCCAAACCAGAATGGATTGAGTGAGGACCCCGCCGACCGCGCGATCGCGAGATTGGCCAAAAACGCGCCCGTCAGTCCGAAGATGATCGCGATCTGCTGAATGCCCGACAGCCGCCCGCGCACAGACGGCGGCGCGATCTCGCTAATGTAGGCGGGGGCCATGACGCTCGCCGCGCCGACGGCCAAGCCGCCGAGAATGCGGTAAAAGACAAACGTCAGGGTGTCGCCGGCAATGCCCGATCCCCAGGCGCTGACCAGGAAGAACAACGCCGAAACCAGCAACACCGTGCGCCGCCCCGCCACGTCGGCGAGACGCCCGGCGAGAAACGCG
This sequence comes from uncultured Caulobacterales bacterium, assembly GCA_964526675.1. GTDB lineage: Bacteria > Pseudomonadota > Alphaproteobacteria > Caulobacterales > Maricaulaceae > CAZADA01. Next base: position 26,053 of record CAZGLY010000007.1, on the reverse strand, counting down.
CCGACCGCGCACCCCAACAGCATCGAGGCGACCGAAAACCCCGTGCCGATCGATTGTGACTGAAACGCCGTCTGAAGGCCGTCGACCGTGCCGTTGATCACGCCGCTGTCGTAGCCGAAGAGGAAGCCGCCAAGGGTGGCGACGAGTGTGACGAGCACCGTGGTCCGCAGTTTCGCACCAGTCGTCGAACTCGGGGTCACGGGCTGCTCCGTTGCGCGCTTAGACGGTGATCGCCGCCGTCTGGGCGTCTGCCATAAAGGCGGCGAGGCCCTTGTCCGTCAGCGGGTGATTCAGCAACCCCCTCAGGACGGCGGGGGGCGCTGTGGCCACGTTCGCGCCCGCGAGCGCGCAATGCTTCACATGCAAGGGCGAGCGGATCGAGGCGGCCAAGATCTCGGTTTTGAAGTTGTAGTTGTCATAGATCGTGCGCAGCTCGTGGATGAGTTCCATCCCGTCGACATGGATGTCGTCCAGCCGCCCGATGAAGGGCGAGATGTAGGTCGCGCCGGCCTTCGCCGCGACGAGCCCTTGGTTCGCCGAGAAGCAGAGCGTCACGTTGGTGCGCACGCCGTCCTGGGCGAGGGCGCGGCACGCTTTCACCCCATCGAGCGTCAAGGGCAGCTTGACGACCACATTGTCGGCGATGCGCGCCAGAGCGCGCCCCTGCGTGATCATGCCGGCTTCATCGAGCGCGACCACTTCCGCGCTGACGTCGCCATCGGTGGCGTCACAGATCTCCGCGATCACGTCGCGGAAGTCGCGGCCGCTTTTCTTGATGAGCGACGGGTTGGTGGTCACGCCGTCGATGAGGCCGGCGGCGGCCAAGTCGCGAATCTCCGCGACGTCTGCGGTGTCAGCAAAGAACTTCATGATGATTCCCTACTCGCGCGCGCCTCGATCGACAAGGCGTCCCAACATCTCTTGGAACCCTGAAGTATCTGTTGGGTTGAGATCGCGTTGGGCGGCGCGTCGGCGGTGCGTGTCAACACCGCCGCGTCAATGCGGCGCCCCTTACGCCGCGACGCCCCCTACGCCGCGACGCATTGGAAGGACCGCTCGCGCCGGGTGCTTTCGTCGCCGCTTTCCTTGCGCGCGCGGCGTTGCTGCTTCTCAGCGCGCGCCGTCAGCTGACCCTCAATGTTGGCGCGGTTCCAGGTGATCACCCGAACCATGGCGTCGTCCATGGTCGCGGCGTCCGCGATCAGGTCCAAGGCCGACGCGGGCGAGGTGCAGTTCAAGCGTGGCGCGATTTCGATCCACAGATCGCCCGCGCGCAACGGACTGCCGGGCTGGGGCGCCGGGGCGGCCAAGTCCGCCGGGACGTAGGGCGAGGCTTGAATGGCGCAGCGCACGTCGTCGGCCCGAAACAGCGCCCACTCCGCTTCGAACCGTGGGCGTTCGGCCGGATTGTCGGCCAACGCGGCCAAGCCCGCCACGCGTTCCGACCGTGCGGCCTTGTGATCCAAACAAAACACGCGTGACCCTAAGTCGAACCACGCCGCGAGATCAGGCGTGGTTTCGGCGGCGTCAAAGCCCGTCAGGACATCGCGAAGATTGTCCCGATCGCTGAGGCAGAGGACCACCGGTTCCGCCTCGTGGCAGTCGCGCATGACGTCGCGCAAGCGCCGGGACTGTCCGCCGGCTTCGCCTTCAAAATCGTCCAACACATTGTCGAGCGCCGCGACGTGGTTGTACTGAAACTGCGGGCAGTACCCCCACAGCCCCGAATTGGCCCAGCCGACGGCCGTGCGCATCGCGCGGGTCAAGAAGTTGCTGTTGCCGGTGGCCTGCAACGCGTTTTCGAAAGCGTCGTTGGCGCACCCTTTCCGCCGAAACCCCTCCGACAGAAGCTGGCGGCGATCGCGCCATTCCGCGCGCGTCAGGCCGCGGCGGACTTCGTCGTCGCCCATCTCTTGAACGGTGCGTTTGGCGACGAGGGCGTTGGCGCGCGCGTCGTTGTAGAGGCAGATGTAGCGATCATGGGACAGTGCGGAGGGCAGGGTTTTCGGATCGGCCGTGCCCTGTCCCAGGAAGGCGAGGGGCCGCACAAGCCAGTCCGGAATACTCAATCCATCCGAGTAATAGTTTTCAGGAACATACCACAGCGTTCGCGACTCCTTATCCAGGAACAAGAAGTGGCGCTGGGTGCGCGTGAACGGCCGGCGGATGTCGGTGTCGCTGCAGTTGTAGCCGCTCGGGCTGGACTCGTCGCGACGACAGAGGGAGTCGCATCCTTGGGACACAAGGTGTTGGTTGACCAAGGTGGTGACGCCAAAGGAACGGGCGTCGAGGGTCTCAAGACTTTGGCACCCGATCACCTGGCCCCAACGAGACACATCCGTGTGAAACACTGGGCAGCGGCTGTCGGCTTCCTCCTGATTGCGGGCGTGCCAGTCCCACATCACCTCGTATTCATCGTCGCCGCCGCCTTCAAACCGCCAAACCTGGGCGGACACGCAACTGGTCAAGATCAGCCCAAAGAACAACATCGCCAGCTTGCGCAGCATCCCCGATCCCCTTCTTGCGACACGTTGCTGAGGTACCGCTGTTTTACCACGGCGGCAAGCAAGGAGGACAACCAACGACAGCGACGCCGCGGCCGCTCGGGCCGGCGGCGCTCACGGGGCGAGGGCGTCGACGCGCGATGCCGTCGCCGCGGTCTGCGGCGCGTCAAGGACCGAGGAGGCCTGGCGGGCGCGGCGCCGACGGGTCAGCGCCTTCTTCACGTGGGGCAGCGCAAACAAGTACAAGCCCGACAGCCAGAGGATAAACAACCCGACGCCCGCGGGCAGAAACAGATAACGCTTTGTCCAGGGCGCGAAGAAGGAGCCGTCGTGGATGGATTCGATCAGATCAGAGCGCCGATAAGCGATCGCCAGCACCTCTCCCGTGGAGATGTCGACTTGCACTTCCCAGGCCGTCTTCGAGACGATTTTCGCGACGCCTTTGTCGGGTTTGATGTCGAACCGCGCCACGTCCGCCCAGCTCTCCACGCCCGCGTGCGGAACGCTCTGGGCGGCGGCGAACAAGGTCTGCAGCGAGGTGTCCGGCGCCGCGGCGATCGGCGCGCCGCGCGCGGTGGGCGGCTGGATCCATCCGACGTCTTTCTTCACCATCAACAGCACGCCCGCGCCGATCATGATGAGCAGAACCGGCGCTGCGGCGAGAGATACCCACCGGTGGGCGACGCGCACGAAGCGTTGGAGAGCCATGGGCGACACGCTGCCGGGCGTGGGATGACGGGTCAACGCCGGCCGTCAGGCCCGCTCGGCGCACAACGTCGCATGGGCGGCGCCGCTTGATGTCGGCGAAATCCGCGCGCTAAGCTCCCACGCCGCCATCACGGGGCGCCGCCAGGCGGTCTGCTGAGACGGGCTGGGTTGCGCGCAGGTGATCCACCGCGCGCGAAGCACAAAGGGGAACGGGCATGAGGGGCGTCGCCATCGCCGCAATCGCGGCCGCTTTGGTTCAAACCGGCTGCGCGGACGCGCAAGAGGCCGCTGAGGATGAAGGCCCGTTCTCCAGCGGAACCTTCGCGGCCTTTGAGCTGCGCAATGTCGGGCCCGCCTTGATGGCCGGGCGCATCGCCGACATCGACATTCACCCCGACGATCCCGCGACCTGGTATGTCGGCGTGGGGTCTGGCGGCGTCTGGAAGACGGAGAACGCGGGCACGACGTGGACGCCGCTGTTCGACGGCCAGTCGGTTTACTCCATCGGCGCGATCGCGCTGGATCACGCCAATCCCGAGGTGGTGTGGGTCGGCACTGGCGAAAACGTCGGCGGGCGTCACGTCAGCTGGGGCGACGGGCTCTACGTCTCCGACAATGGCGGCGAGACCTGGGAGAAGCGTGGCCTCGAAGACAGCCAGCACATCTCCGAGATTGTGATCCACCCGGAGGATCCCGACACGCTTTGGGTGGCGTCGCAGGGCCCGCTCTGGTCGCCCGGCGGCGAGCGCGGTTTGTTCAAGACCACCGACGGCGGCGAAACGTGGCGCAACGTCCTGTCCGATGGCGAGTGGACAGGCGTCACCGACGTCGTGATGGACCCCCGCGACCCCGATCGCCTGTACGCCGCGACGTGGCAGCATCACCGCACCGTCGCGGCCTATATCGGCGGCGGGCCCGAGACGGCGATCTACCGCTCCGACGATGGCGGCGAGACGTGGGCGAAGCTGGAGCAGGGGCTGCCGGACGGCAATCTGGGCAAGATCGGTTTGGCTCTGTCGCCGCAGAATCCGGACATCGTTTACGCTGCGATTGAACGCAATCGACGCACCGGCGGCGTGTGGCGCTCCGATGATCGCGGCGCCAGCTGGACAGAGATGGGCGACGCCGTCGGCGGCGGCACTGGCCCGCACTATTATCAAGAGCTCTACGCCAGCCCACACCACTTTGAGCGGCTTTATCTGGTCAGCAACACCACGCAAGTGTCTGACGATGGCGGCAAGACGTGGCGCGACTTGAACAACGAGTTCAAGCACGTGGATGATCACGCCATCGCGTTCCGCCCGGATGATCCGGACTATGTCTTGTTCGGCTGCGATGGCGGCATTTATGAGAGCTATGACGGCGAACAGAGCTGGCGTTTTATCGGCAATCTGCCGCTGACTCAGTTTTACAAAGTCGCGGCTGATGATTCCGAACCGTTTTATTCCATCTACGGCGGCACCCAGGACAACAACACGCAGATGGGCCCGTCGCGGACGTTGAACCGCCACGGCATTCGCAATTCGGACTGGGAGATCACGCTCTTCGGCGACGGCCATCAACCCGCGGTCGAGCCGGGCAACCCCAACATCGCCTACAGCCAGTGGCAGCAAGGCAATCTGGCGCGTTTCGACCGCACGACCGGCGAGATCGTCTACATCCAGCCGCAGCCTCAACCCGGCGACCCCGCTGAGCGGTTCAATTGGGATGCGCCGATCCTCGTCAGCGCGCACGACCCGGCGCGGATCTATCACGCGTCTCAGCGCCTGTGGCGGTCCGACGACCGCGGCGACACCTGGCGCGCGCTGTCGGACGATCTGACCCGCAACGAAGATCGGATGCTGCTGCCGCTCATGGGCCGGCAATGGTCTTGGGACGCGGGCTGGGACGTCTACGCCATGTCGGAGTTCAACACGATTACCCAGATCGCGGAGTCGCCGGTCAACGAGGCGGTGTTGGCGATCGGCACGGATGACGGGTTGATCCAGATGACCCGCGACGGCGGGGACACGTGGACCCGCACGGAAGTGTCGAGCCTGCCGGGCGTGCCGCCGCGGGCGTTTGTGAATGACCTGAAGGCCGATCTCTTCGACGACCAGACGTTCTATGTCGCGCTTGACAACCACAAGGAGGGCGACTTCGCGCCGTACCTCCTGAAGACCGTCGACGGCGGCGTGACCTGGACGTCCATCGCCGGCGACATTCCCGATGATCACCTGGTGTGGCGCATCGTGCAGGATCATGAGAACGCCAATCTCATGTTCATCGGCACGGAGTTCGGGGCGTTCTTCACGGTGGACGGCGGAACGCGCTGGGTGGAGCTGACGGGCGGGGCGCCCACGATCTCCTTCCGCGATGTGGTGATCCAGCGGCGCGAGAACGACTTGGTGGCCGGGAGCTTCGGCCGCGGCATCTACGTCCTCGACGACTACACGCCCTTGCGCACCGTCACCGAGGAGGCGCTGGAGCAAGACGCGCTTCTGTTCCCGGCGCGGCGCGCCTGGTGGTACATGGAAGAGCACCCGCTCAGCTTTAACGCGGGCGGCTCGCAGGGCCACGGCTTCTTCCGCGCCGAAAACCCGCCCTTTGGCGCGGTCATCACCTACTACCTGAAAGAGAACCTCCAGACCTTGGAGGAGATCCGTCAGGAGGCCGAGAAGCCGTTGGCGGAAGCCGGCGACGACACGCCGTTCCCGGGCTTTGACGCCGTGGAGGCCGAACGCCGCGAAACGCCGCCCGAGATTGTGTTGACGATCCAAGACGCCGAGGGCGCGGTGGTGCGCCGGCTCACGGGACCGATCACGAAGGGCTTCCATCGTGTCGCCTGGGATCTGCGGGTGCCGGCGGTTGTTCCTGTCACGGCCGAGCCGTCCTATCCGGATGACGAAGTCACGGGGCACATGGCGGCGCCGGGCACGTACTCGGTGACGTTGTCTCAGCGTGTTCGCGGCGAGACGACGGTGCTGGCCGGCCCGGAGACGTTCGCGGTCGAGCGGCTGCGCTCGGGCGCGTTGCCGGGGGCGGAGCCTGAGGCGGTGGTCGCGTTCTGGGAGCGCACGGCCCGTTTGGAGCGCAGCGTCAGCGCCGCCCAAGCGACGCTGGGCGAGCTTGAGCCGCGTCTCGAGCACTTGCGCACGGCGTTGGCGCGCTCCCAAACGGCGCCCGCGGAGCTTGACGACCAATGGCAGGCCGCGCGGACGGAAGCGTATGAAATCGCGGAAGCGCTCAGCGGCAACGCCTCGGCGCAAGTGATGGGCGCGCGTCCGGCGACGGTGGTGGACCGGTTGGGTTTCGCCCAATTCGGAACCCTCCTTGCGACCTACGGTCCGACGCCGAGCCATGAGGAGCAACTGGGCTACGCGGAAGAGGAGTTCGCGGGGATCCGTGACCGGTTGAACACCTTGTTGTCAGAAACGCTTCCGGAGCTGGAGCAAGCCCTGACCGCCGCGGGCGCGCCGTGGACGCCGGGGGCGCCGATCCCGCCGCTCTGATCAAAGAGCGCGTAAGGACGCTGTGGCCGTGACGTCGTGTTCTGCGGCGTCACGGCTGCGGCTTTGCCCGGTTGGGGCGCGCGGTTGCGTTACGACTCCGACTGAAACCGCGCCGGTCGGGTGATCCGCTCCCCGTCGAGAGCGTCCTGATCGCCTTTGAAGAGTGAGGCGATGTCCAGCGACGACCGGTCGCCGATGGCGTCGAAGTGGGCGGCGAGCCACCGATCCGCGGCCTCGCGTCCGCGAGCGAACAGCGCATCCAGGAAGGCGCTCTCGGCGTTGAGTTTCGAGGAGGCTCCCAGCGTCTCGATGAATTCTTCATCCTCAATGAGGTGCATCAACACACGACGGTAGCCCGTACCCTCCAGGCGGCCGGCGTCCATCAGGCGGGTCACAAAGTCGACGGTGCGAAGCTCGCGCAACAGCGACGCGTTGAAGGTGATCTCGTTGAGGCGATTGACGATGTCGCGCGCGGTCCGCGGCGCGCCTGATCGGTGAAACGGGTTGATCTGCACGATCACCACGTCGTCGCTCTGCGCGTTGTCGAAGATCGGCCATAAGGGCGGGTTGCCCATATAGCCGCCGTCCCAGTACGGCGATCCATCAATCCAGACCGCTTTGTAGAGGAGCGGCAACGAGGCCGACGCCAGGACATGATCGACGGTGAGTTCGTCGTGAGAGAACACTTTCGCGCGGCCGGTCTCGACGTTTGTGGCGGAAATGAACACTTTGATGCAGTTGCAAGCCCGGACGGCGTCAAAGTCCACCAGTTTTTCCAAGACATCGCGCAAGGGATTGTAGTCGAAGGGGTTGAGATCGTAGGGGCTGGCCACGCGCGAGATCAGATCGAGCCAGAGAAACGCGGGGGAATTGTCCAGGCTCCATCCGCCGGACCATTGCTCCCAGGGCGCCCGTTGCAGCGGGCTGGTGCGCGCGGCGTCGCCGATGGACGTCCAGAAGCGGCGCAGCGTCGCGCGGGCGTGCTCCGGTCCGCCGCCCGCGAGACCCTCAGCCAGCACGACGGCGTTCATGGCGCCCGCGCTGGCTCCGGAGACGGAGTCGATGGCGATGCGCTCGTCCTCCAAAAGGCGATCGAGCACGCCCCATGAAAACGCGCCATGGGCTCCGCCGCCCTGGAGGGCGAGGTTGATCGGCTTCACCGGTGTTGGGCGCGAGCGCTGTCGGGGCGAGGCCTCAGGATCGGGGGCGTTGCACGACGCCTCCGAACCCGTGGTGGGGGCGGAGTCGGAGGCCGGCTCAGAGGGCGAGCCCCCGGCATCCTGACGGGCCTGGGTCATGGACGGTCCTTGCGGGCGGGAGAAGTGAGCGCCGCCACCTTATGGCGCGCGCGCCCTTCCGGTCTATTGAGCCGTCCAGCCGCCGTCCATCGGCAACGCCGCGCCGTTCACTTGAGCCCCGGCCGGCGACGCCAAAAACACCGCCAACGCGCCGATCTGCTCGACGGTGACAAATTCCTTCGTCGGCTGAGCCGCCAACAGCACGTCGCGTTTCACCTCTTCTTCGGTGATGCCGCGCGCCTTGGCGGTGTCAGGGATTTGCTTCTCCACCAGAGGGGTCAACACATAGCCGGGACAGATCGCGTTGGCCGTCACGCCGGCGGTGGCGCCTTCGAGCGCGATGACCTTGGTCAACCCCAAAACCCCGTGCTTGGCGGCGACATAGGCCGCTTTGAAGGGCGAGGCCACCAAACCGTGGGCCGAGGCGATGTTGATGATCCGGCCATACCCTTGGGTCTTCATGTCCGCGAACACCAGCCGCGACAGGTGGAACGCTGCGGAGAGGTTGAGCCCGATGATGAAGTCCCACTTCTCGGGCGGAAAGTCCTCAAGGGGCGCGACATGCTGGACGCCGGCGTTGTTCACGAGCACGTCCACGCGGCCGAACGCCTCCTTCGCCTGGGTGACCAGCCCTTCGATTTGATCGAGCTTCGTCAAGTCGGCCCCGGAGTAGACCGCTCGGACGCCGTGATCGCGCTCCAGCCCGGCGCGTTCGGCCTCAATCGCGCCTGCGTCCCCGAATCCGTTGATCACGATGTCGTAGCCCGCCGCGGCCAACGCGGTGGCCACGCCAAGGCCGATGCCGCTCGTGGATCCTGTGACGATGGCGGATTTGCGATCTGTGGACATGACACTCTCCTCAGGTGCGCTCAGCGGGTCGATGGGCCGGCGTCGATGGCCGCAGCCGAAGGGCTTATGGGTGAAAACGCGGCGTGGGTCGATCACTCTCGCGACCACACTGCCGTGATCAGTCGTTGAGGGCGGCTCCGCGCCGCCGTGCGGCGTAGAGGGCGACCGCGGCGGCGATGGAGACGTTGAGGCTTTCCACCGCGGGGTTGATGGGGATGCGCGCGGCAACATCGCAGGCGGCCGCGACGCTGGGGCGGACGCCTTTGTCCTCCGCGCCGAGAACCAGCACCACGCCGTCTGCAGCCGGCCCTGCGGGATTGGTTGCGTCCCCGAGCGCGTCTTCAACGGGTGTCTCGGCGTCTCCGGTCAGCGCGACGCTGCGCCACCCCGCCTCGCGCAGGTGGTGTAAGGCGCGGGAGAGATTGACGACACGCGCGTGCGCGATCTTTTCCGCCGCGCCGACGGCGGCCTTGGCGCACGCGCCCATGAACGGCGGCGCCTTGCGGTCTTGCAGGATGACGCCGCGGGCGTCGAAGGCGAGCGCCGTGCGCAGGATGGCGCCCACATTGTGCGGATCCGTCACCTGGTCCAACAGCAGCAACACGCCGGCCTGTGGCTCCGCGAGCGCGTCAAGAGGCGCCGGGACCAAGGGCTCAGCTCGAATGGCGAGGCCTTGATGCACCGCGCCCGGCGGCAGCGCAGCGTCGAGGGCCGCGGGCTCCGCCAGCGTCAATCGGGTGTCGGCGCTGAGGTCGATCCCAAGGCTGCGTGCGGCGTTGCGCGTGACGAGCGCGTGATGCACCCGTCGGTCCGGGTTGGCGAGGGCCGCAAGGCCCGCGTGGCGGCCCCAAATCCATCCCGCCGTCTCCGCGTCGCCGCCGGCCGCGCGCCCGGCTGGAGCGCCCGGCGTCCGACGCCCGCGCGCAGCGCTTTTGGGTGTTTGCCTCCCGGGCGGATGTGGCGTGTTGCGTGAGCGGCCGGTCATGACTATTTTCCGCGTCCTCACGTCCAGCGGCGGCTCTGTCGCGGCCCATGCGGGCCAGGGCGGGGTGGGGTGGCCGAGTGGTTAAAGGCAGCAGACTGTAAATCTGCCCGCGAAAGCGTACGCTGGTTCGAATCCAGCCCCCACCACCAATTTGCCGTCAGCGCTGCAGCGACGTCGGCGCCGGCGGGCCCGACGCGGGTTGACGCTCGATCGATCGCGCTGTCCGGCGGCGCTCTCTCCGCGTGTCGCACGTCGGCCATGGGCGCCGGTTGGGGTGCGCGTCGTGACGCTGCCGTCATGAGGTTGGCCGCGATGGCGGACGCGCTCAACGGCGCGACGCCACTGACGCTAGGGCATGTCTGACAGCACGCTCACGCGCGCCGCCTCTTGTGTTTCGCGGGACGGCACGACGCCAGGACGGACGCTGTCGGCGGCGGCGTACGCGTGTGGCGCGCCGGCGCTGGGCGCGCCGCGGGCCACATAGCGCGCGAAGGGCAAGTCCAGAAGGGCCGCTTGCGTCCACGCGGAGCCGATGGCGTCCAGGCGTGCGCAGGCGCTGGCGGCAAGGTCGTGTCGGCGTTCCACACTCATGCGCTCCAGCGCGATCAGCTTGGCGGCGCCGTCGTCAAGATCCGGGTCCGCCCATTGCGCGTCCGAAGCCCAGGGGTAGACCCCATAGGGATCGCGGACGCGCGCGGCGCGCGCGCGGATCAGCAGAGGCTCAAGACCCTCCATGAATTCGAGATTGCCCGACCAGTCGGTGGCCAGCGCCACGCGTCCCGCTCGGAAGGCTTCAGCGATCATCAGCCCGAACCCCTCGGACCGATGGGGCGAGAGGAACACGTCGCAGCTGGCCATCAAGCTGGCCATCTCCGTGGCGTCCAGCGCCCGATCGATCACGTGGATGTCGGGACGCCCCGCAATGGACTCCCGAATGTGACCGACAGCCAGCGGGCAGAACGTCGTGTGGTGGACTTTGACGACCAGGCGCCGCTGCGGCGACGGGCGCGGGAACGCCTTGCGAAACAAGATGATTGCGCCCTCGATGTTCTTCCGGAACACGCTGGAGCGCGCATCGGCGGCGCACAGCGCCACAAAATCCGCGCCTTGGGTGAAGTGCGCCGATGGGCCGACGCGTATCTCAGGGCGGCCCACATTGTGGCCGACGACACGAATGCGCGTGTCGGCGCCGGCGAGGGACTGGGCGACAAAGCGGCTTGGAACCCAGATCTCATGAAACAAATGCGCAATGCGCTTCCATGAGGGCGGGGCGTCCGACAGCTCGTAGGCCCAATAGCCGATGCGGTACAAGCGCCACCACTCCAGCGGCGAAATCTTCATCAACGCGACCAGGGCTTCTGGAGCGTTGCAATGCGCGAACCACACGCCGCCGGCGCGTTCGTGCGCGGAAAACCGTCCCCGCAGCCAATGCGTCGTGTCGAAAATCGGCCGCAGACCATGGGTGTGCGGCGCAAAGCCCGCAGCCCTAAGGCTGTCGACCATCAGATGGCCGGCCACGCTGATGCCCAGCGGTTCGTTCTCAATGATGGAGGCGATGATGCGCCCTGGACGGGGGCTCGAGCCCGCGAGCCGCAGCGCGTTGGACGTCGCGGCGCGGTACATGCCTTTGGCGGCCGACACCGCAAGGCCGTGAAGCGGGCCGCGGCCGTTCATGTCCACCCTCCGCTCTGCATCGGCGAGGCGGACGGGCCGCGGCTCCGTGCGGGGAGCACGCTCCGGAGCGTCGACGTTTGATTCCCCGCAGCGGCCGTGCGCTCGCAGTGGGGATCGAGATACGTCTTCCGTCGCAACATTTTGCTCCGCGGGGCCGTCACGTCGGGCGTCCTTAGCACAGGCGACGGCGTCCCTCCGCGCAAATCGGCCGCATGATCGTGCGGGGTGCGACGGTGCGACGACGCCTCGGTGCGACAACCGAACGTTAGCGATATCAGGCGCCGGCGTTTTGGAAAACTTTTGCGCGCACGCAGCGGTGGAGACGCGCCAAACGCGCAGATGTCGAGCGCCGCCGGGTGCAGCGCCCACCAGGCGAGCGTTTGGGGACTCGTTGTTGCGGCGATGGCGAGCCGCGGCCAACGCCGCCTCCCGTCCATGACGCACGTCTCGCTCACGGACATGTAAAAACAAGCGACTTGCTCGGCCCCGGAGCGCCGGCCTAGCACTGCGCGCACATCACTCACAGACGTCCGGCGGCGCGCATGTTCTCGTGGTTTTCCCGCTCTCACGCGCCGCGCGGGGACCCTTCGGCCGCGTTGGAGCCCACCGCCATGACACATCCCACTGACGGTCTTGACGTCCTCAAAGACCCTGAGCGCACCAAATCGACGGCCTTCAGTCGCGCGGAGCGGGATGCGCTTGGGTTGAACGGGTTGTTGCCCCACGCGGTGACGACGCTTGAAGGCCAGGTGGCGCGGGCGCTGGAAAATCTGCGCCGCAAGGAAAACGACATCGAGAAGTACATCTTCCTCAACGCTCTGCAAGATCGCAACGAGACGCTGTTTTACCGGCTTGTGATCGACAATATTGAGGAGGTCATGCCGCTTATCTACACGCCGACCGTGGGTCAGGCGTGCCGAGAATTCGCCCACATCTTCCGGCGCCCGAAAGGCTTCTACATCACGCCCGACGACCGCGGGCGGATCCGGGCGCACCTCAACAATTGGCGTCACGATGATGTCCGCGTCGTGGTGGTGACCGATGGCCAGCGTATCCTGGGATTGGGCGATTTGGGGGCGAACGGCATGGGCATCCCGATTGGTAAACTCGCGCTCTACACGGCGTGCGCGGGTGTTCGGCCGGAGCAATGCTTGCCCGTCATGCTGGATGTCGGCACCAACAACGCGGAGTTGCGCGACGACGCGCTTTACTTGGGGTATCCCCATACGCGTGTGGAAGGGGCGGCGTATCTCGCGCTTGTGGACGAATTTATGGAGGCGATCACCGACCGCTTTCCCGACGTCCTGGTGCAGTTTGAGGATTTCCTGACTCCCAACGCCTACGGCTTGCTGCAGAGGTATCGGGATCGGGCGTTGTGCTTCAACGACGATATTCAAGGAACCGCCGCGGTCGCCCTGGCGGGCGTCTACGCCGGCGCGCGCGCGAGCGGCGCGGCGTTTCGGGATTTGCGCGTGATGTTCTTGGGCGCGGGATCGGCGGCCACGGGCATTGGCGATCTGCTGGTCGCAGCCCTTGAGGCGGAAGGCCTCGCCCGCGACGAGGCGCGGCGGCGCTTGTGGTTTGTCGATCGCGACGGCCTGATCCAGAGCGCCCGCGACGATTTGGCGCCTCACAACCGACCCTATGCGCATGACGTGGGGGCGATGGGCTTTTTGACCGCGCTGGAGGCCCACAAGCCTCACGTCTTGATCGGCGCGACGGGGGCGCCGGGAACGTTCACCAAGGCTGTGGTGGAGAACATGGCGGCGCACAACGCGCGCCCGGTCATCTTCGCGCTGTCGAACCCCACGTCGCGCGCGGAGTGTACGGCCGAGCAGGCCTACGATTGGTCGGACGGACGCGCGCTGTTCGCGTCAGGCAGCCCCTTTGCGCCTGTGGTGCGCGCGGGGCGCGTCCACCGGCCCGGCCAAGGCAACAACGCTTACATCTTCCCCGGCGTGGGGTTGGGGGCGGTGGCGGGACGTCTGCGCCGTTTGCCGGAACCGTTGTTTCTCGTGGCGGCGCGGGCGCTGGCGGATTTCGTGAGCGACGAGGACCTGGCGGAGGGGGCGCTGTATCCCCGCCTAACCACGCTCCGCGCCGTGTCCGAAGCGATTGCGCTCGCCGTCATTCGAGAGGCGGACCGGATGGGCCTTGCCGCGCTGACGGACGCCGAGCGGGCTGATCTGCCCGGCCATGTTCAGCGCGCGATGTACACGCCGTCATACGCAGCGCTTTCGCCAGCCGGCGCCGCGTAAACGAGATGGTCCCGCCTCCGTCGGCGGCGAAGCGCCGGCGGGACCGGCTACGGGTCGTCCGGGCTGATGGGCGACGGCGGCGCGGGCGGGGTTTCCACGTCAGACGCGGCGTTCCCGCCGGCGAGTTCCGCGGCGATCGCTTCAGCGTAGCCCTTGGGCGGCGGCGTCCAGCCGCGTTCGCTGGCGTCGTGCAGGCGCGTGCGCGCCCCGCGCATGGCTTCGGCCTCAAGGGCGTTGCGTTCGCGGGCGATCGCGACATAGGCGGCGTTGTCGGTGATCTTGACGTTCGGGTCCCACACCTCGGCCATGCGCGCCAACGTTTCGCGGTCGTGATCGACAAAGGCGCGGGCGCGTTTCTCCACCTCATAGGGGTGCATGCCCAGAGCCGACAGGACGTGCTTGCCCGCCCGCACGGAACTCTCGAACAGCTCGCGCACCACATGGTCTGCGCCGGCTTGGGCGAGGATGTAGACGTGTTGGCGTTCAGCCGCACGCGCGATGATGGCCAGATCCGGCCGCTCGCGGCGGGCGTACCGGATCATCGCCTCGGCGCGGTTCATGTCGTCGATCGCCACGACGAGCGCCTTGGCGTCGCCAAGCCCTGCGGCGTGCAAAAGGTCAGGCTGAGACGCGTCGCCATAGAAGCTGCGCACGCCGAACTGCCTGAGGTTCTCCACCAGCTCCGCGCGATGGTCGAGCACCACCGTCGTGAACCCGGAGCCCAAAAGCATCCGGTTCACAATCTGCCCGAAGCGGCCGAGCCCCGCGACAATCACCGCGCCGGGTTCGTCAATCGCGTCGGGGTCGCGGGCGCCGGCGCGGGCGGGCTTCCAGACCACGAGACGCTCATAAAGAATGAACAACGCCGGGGTGAGCAGCATGGAGAGCGCGATCACCAAGGACAACCGCTCCGCCAGGGCCGCCGGCAACACATTGTTTTGCAAACTGAAACTGACGAGAACGAAACCGAATTCACCGGCTTGCGCCAGCCCCAGCGCGAACAACCAGCCATCCCGCTCCGGCAGGCGGTAGAGTTTCGCGAGGCTGAAGAGCACCAGCCCTTTCAACGCGATGACGCCGACCGTCAGCCCCAGAATGGCGGCGAGGTCATCACGCAGCAGCGCGACGTTCACGCCGGCTCCGACAGTGATGAAAAACAAACCGAGCAACAGGCCCTTGAACGGCGCGATGTCGGCCTCGAGTTCGTGCCGAAACTCGCTGTTGGCGAGAACGACGCCCGCAAGAAACGCCCCCAAGGCTGGCGAGAGCCCGACCAGCGTCATCAACAACGCGATGCCGACCACCAGCAACAGCGCGGCCGTGGTGAACACTTCCCGCAAGCGCGCCTGCGCGATGTAGCGAAACAGCGGGCGCGAGAGGTAGTGGCCGCCGAGCACGATGACCGCGACAGCCGCCGGCACGGCGATCGCTTGGACCCAGCCGGGCAGGGCGGAGAGCGGCGTCTCGCTGTGACCGCCAGCCTCGCCGGCCCCGTGGTGGTCATGGGCTCCATGGCCGCCGACATCCATCACCTCCGGCAACGCGAGAAGCGGAAACACCGCGAGCATCGGGATGACCGCGATGTCCTGAAACAGAAGGACCGAGAAGGCGCTGCGCCCGCCCTCGGTGTTCGCCAAACCCTTCTCGCTGAGGCTCTGCAAGACGATCGCGGTGGACGACAGCGCGAGGATCATGCCCACGGCCAACGCCACGCTCATCGGCTGTCCGAGGGCCGCGGCCGCGGCGGTGATCAGCGCTCCGGTGACGAGCACCTGCAGACCGCCCAGCCCGAGCAAACGCCAGCGCATGCTCCAAAGGAGGCGGGGCTCCAACTCCAGTCCGACGACGAAGAGCATCATCACCACGCCGAACTCGGCGAAGTGTTGAACGTCCGACATCTCGCCGCCGACGAGACCGAGGACCGGGCCGATCACAATGCCCGCGAACAGATAGCCGAGGACCGAACCAAGCCCGAAGCGCACGGCCAACGGCACCGCAATGGCGGCCGCGGCCAGATACAGAAACCCGTCGACAAAAAACTCGCTCATGGCCGCGGCGCGCTCCCCTCCACCGCGGCGTTCAGCAAGGGCGCGCGCCGCGCCGCCGCAAGGTCCAGGCGATCGTCCCGCACCGCCTCCAACAGGGCGCGCCACCCCGCCGCATGGGCCGGCGCGCGCCCGTCGTCGGAGGCCGTGCGCGCGCCAAACAGCGCAAACGGCGGCAGGTACACCATGCTGCAGAGGGTGGCGGTCTGCTCCAACGGGGTCATCAGCGTGCGCAGCGGATACTGATTGTACCCCTTCTCGCCATAAGCGCTCTGTGGCCCCCCGGCGCTGACGGCGCAGAAAAAGAGCTTGCCGCGCAACGCTTTCCCCTCATGTCCGTACGCAAATCCATACTCCAGCACCAAGTCCTGCCATTCCTTCAAAATTGACGGCGTTGAATACCAGTAAAGCGGATGCAAAAACACAACAACGTCGTGCTCGAGCAGGCGCGCCTGCTCGACGTCGACATCGATGTCGAAGGTCGGGTAGAGCGCGTAAAGATCCACCAAGGTGACGCCCCGGGTGGCGTGCGCGATGGCGGCGAGATCGCTGTTGATCTGAGAGCGTTCCGGGCTGGGGTGGGCGTAGAGGACGAGGATTGTGCGCGCCATGGCGTGCTCCTTACTCTTTACGGTCAGGCGAGCGACAGCGCCCGTGGCGCGCCGCCCCGGCGCGGAACTCACAAACGCATGAGGCCGCGGCGCGTTGCCAGCCGTCAAGCAGCGGTCTAAGACCCGATCTCTGCGGCGTCCGCCTGGGCCGCCGATGGCCGCGCCCGCGCGAGGATGCTGATGCGCCTGTCTCGCTATTTTCTTCCCGTCATGAAGGAGACGCCGGCGGAGGCGTCCATCGTCTCGCATCAGCTGATGCTGCGGGCGGGCATGATCCGCCAGGAAGCCGCGGGCATCTACGCCTGGCTGCCGCTGGGTCTGCGGGTGCTGCGCAAGATCGAGCAAATTGTGCGCGAAGAGCAGGACCGCGCCGGCGCGATCGAAGTGCTGATGCCCACTCTGCAGCCGGCGGAACTCTGGCGCGAAAGCGGCCGCTACGACGACTATGGCAAGGAGATGCTGCGCATTGTCGATCGGCATGAGCGCGATCTGCTCTACGGCCCGACGAACGAGGAGATGATCACCGAGATCTTCCGCGCGTCATGCCGCAGCTACAAGGATCTGCCGAAGATCCTCTACCACATTCAATGGAAGTTTCGCGATGAGATCCGCCCGCGTTTTGGCGTGATGCGCGGGCGCGAGTTCCTCATGAAGGACGCATATTCCTTTGATTTGGATCACGCGGGCGCGGTGCGCGCCTACAACAAGATGTTCGTGGCCTATCTGAACACCTTCGCGCGCATGGGGCTCAAGGCGGTGCCGATGCGCGCGGACACCGGACCGATCGGCGGGGATTTGTCCCACGAGTTCATCGTGCTCGCGGAGACGGGGGAAAGCGCCGTCTTTTGCGACGCCGAGCTGGTGGACATGGAGGCGCCGGGCGCCGGCGTGGATTGGGACGGCGATCTCCAACCCCTCGTGGACGCCCGCACGGCGCTTTACGCCGCGACGGAGGAGATGCACGACGCGGCCGCGTTCGCAGACGTCCCGGAGGCTCGGCGCCTTGAGGCTCGGGGCATAGAGGTCGGCCACATCTTCAATTTCGGCGTGAAGTACTCCGAGCCGATGAACGCCGCCGTGGCGGGCCCGGATGGGGCGGACGTCGTCGTGCACATGGGCTCCTATGGCGTCGGCGTGTCGCGGCTTATGGGCGCGATCATCGAAGCGAGCCACGATGACGCGGGGGTGATCTGGCCCGCGGCGGTGGCGCCGTTCGGCGTGGCGGTGGTCAATCTCAAACCGGGGGACGCGCAGGCGGACGCCGCGTGCGAAACGGCTTATGCGGCGTTGGCCGCTGCGGGGCTTGAGCCGCTGTATGACGACACCAAAGAGCGTCCGGGCGCGAAGTTCTCCACGATGGACCTGATTGGCGTTCCTCAGCAGCTGATTATCGGGCCGCGCGGCCTCAAGGACGGCGTGGTGGAAGTGAAAGACCGCGCCACCGGCGCGCGCGACACGCTCCCGCTCGAGGCGGCGCTGAACGCGCTCACCGCCGCGCCCGCGCGCGAAGAGGCCTTAGCGTGACTGGAGTGGACGTCAGCCGGGCGGATGCGGAGATCGCGAGCGACACGGCGCCGCCCGCGCCGCAGCAATCGCTGTTCGCCTCGGGCGCTTCGCCCTTCGGGCTCTATGAACGCCTGCTCGCGGGGCGCTATCTGCGGGCGAAGCGGGCCCATGGCGGCGTGGCGCTGATCGCGATCATCTCCTTCGTGGGCATCATGTTGGCGGTGTTCGGCTTGATCGCGACCATGTCGGTGATGAACGGCTATCGCCATGTTTTGATCTCGAAGATCATCGGCGTGGAGCCGCACATGTACGTCTATGCGCCGCGTGGCGGGACCGCGGAGGAGATCGCCGCCGCGGCGGAGCGGTTCGCGGCGATCCCCGGCGTCACCAATGTGGCCCCGGCGGTGAACCAGTTCGCGCTGGGGGCGACGGAGGACAGCGCCGACGCCGTGCAGGTGCGGGGCTTGGCGCGGGCGGATCTCGAGCGTTTGGACCTGATCACCGACAGCTTCATCGATGGCGGCTTGGGGCGTTATGGCGAGGGGCTCAACGGCGGCGACGAGGTGATTGTCGGCGCCGGGCTTGCGCGCAAGCTGGGATTGTTCGCGGGGGATCGCATCAGCCTCATCGCGCCGCGGGGGTCGGCGACGCCGTTTGGCATGACGCCGCGGCGGAAAGTCTACTCCATTGCGGGGGTGTTCGACACGGGCAACACGTTGGTCGACGACGTCTACGCGTTCATGCCGCTGGCCCAGGCGCGCGTGTTCTTCGGCCTTGGCGATCGCATCGATTTCCTCGCTCTGCGGGTGGAGGACGCGGAGCGGGTGGAGGAGATCGAGCCTTTGGTCCGGGCGGAAGCGCCGGTGTTCGCCTTTGTGCAGACCTGGCGGCAGCGCTCCTCCAGCTTCGACACGGCGCTGCGGGTGGAGCGCACGGCGATGCGGATCATCCTGGCGATCGTGGTGGCGATCACCGCGCTGAACATCATTTCCGGCCTCGTGATGCTGGCCAAGAACAAGGCGCGCGACATCGCCGTGCTGCGCACCATGGGCGCCACGCGCGGCGGCGTGCTGCGCGTGTTTTTGATGATCGGCGCGACCATCGGCATTTTGGGCACGATGGCGGGACTGATCTTGGGCATCCTGTTCGTGACCAACATTGGCGCGATCCAAGGTTTTGTGGAGTTCATCACGGGCACCCGCGTCTTTGACCCGGACGTCTATTTGCTGTCGCGCATCCCGGCGCGCCTGCAATGGGGAGAGGTGGCGTTCGTGACGGTGTGGGGCTTCTTGATGTCGTGCCTGGCGTCGTTGCCGCCGGCGTGGAACGCCGCGCGCTTGGACCCGGTGGAGGCCTTGCGCAATGAGTGACCGTCGGTTCCCGGAGGTGCGCTATGGCTGACGCCGCCTTGCGGACGTCCGAGGCGACGAAGACCCAAGCGGACGGTCTCGTCATCCGCGGGCTCACGCGCATATACGCCACCGCCGCCCACCAGTTAGAGGTGCTGCGCGGCGTGGATCTTGAGGTCCGCCCTGGCGAGATCGTGGCCCTGGTGGGCCCGTCGGGATCGGGGAAGTCGTCCTTGCTGCACGCGTCGGGCCTGCTTGAGAAGCCGACGGCCGGTCAGGTGTGGATCGATGGGCGGGAGTGTTTGGGGCTGTCGGACCGGGAGCGGACGCACATCCGTCGGCACAAAATCGGGTTCATCTATCAGTTCCACCATTTGCTTCCCGAGTTCACCGCGATTGACAACGTCGCCATGCCGCAGCTGATCGCGGGCGGCGGCATGCGTGAAGCGCGCGAGCGCGCGGCGTATTTGCTCGAGCTCCTGGGTTTGGCCGAGCGGCTGGATCATCACCCGCCCCAACTCTCCGGCGGGGAGCAGCAACGCGTGGCGTTTGCACGGGCCGTGGCGAACGGCCCCTCCGTGCTGCTGGCGGATGAGCCGACGGGCAACCTCGATCCCGCCACCACGCGTTCGGTGTTTGCGCGCCTGGGCGCGTTGGTGCGCGCGGAGGGCGTGGCGGCGCTGGTCGCCACGCACAATTTCGACCTCGCGCGTGAGATGGATCGGGCGCTGGCGCTGCGCGACGGCCGCGTGGTCCTCACCAGTTTCTAGCGATCCCCAGCGGGGCGCGGCGCGCTTCCCACAGCCGCCGCCGCGCGCGGGCTCCCCGTCGCCAGAATCAGCTTGAGATGAGGCGTCTGGCAACTTAGAACAAAAAAAGAACTTTGGGGGTTGGCGCTATGGCTGAACCGGCTTTCGTCCATTTGCGGTGCCGCTCGGACTATTCCTTGCTTGAGAGCGCCCTGAAGGTGAAGGCGATCGCGGGCTTATGCGTGGCCGACGGGCAGCCCGCCGCGGCGCTGACGGACACCAACAATCTCTTTGGGGCGCTGGAGTTTTCGGAGACGCTGGCGGACGCCGGGGTGCAACCCATTGCGGGCGTGACGCTGTCGGTTCGATGGCGCGCGCCGGAACCGGGCGCGACGCGGCGCGTCCCCGATGGGACGCTGGCGCTCCTGGCGCAATCCGAGGCGGGCTATCGGCGGCTGATGGCGCTGTCCTCGGCGGCTTATCTGGACGTCACAGCCACTGAGGATCCGCACCTCGATCTTGAACAGGTGTTGGCGGACACCGAGGGGTTGATCGCGCTGACCGGCGGTCCGGACGGCGCAGTGGAACAAGCGCTCAGTCCCGATGATGAGACGGAGGCGCGCGCGCTGTTGGAGCGGCTGGCGTCCGCGTTTCCCGACCGCCTTTATCTGGAGCTCCAACGGCATGAAGCGGAGACGGAGCGGTGGTCGGAGCCGTTTTTGCTTGAAAGCGCGGGCGCGCTCGGGTTGCCCATCGTGGCCACGAATGAACCGCTCTTCGCGTCGCCGGCGATGCACGAAGCCCATGATGTGTTGAGCTGCATCGCCCAGGGCTCGTTTCTGTCCGTCCAGAACCGCCGGCGCGCGCCGGCGACGCGGCATTTCGCCAGCGCGTCGGAGATGGCTGAGCGCTTCGCCGACCTGCCGGACGCGCTGGCCAACACACTCGACATTGCGCGCCGGTGCGCGTTTCGGGTGCCGGTGCGCAAACCGATCCTGCCGCGCTTCACGACGGAGGCGGGCCGCGATGAGGCGGCGGAGCTGACGGCCCAGGCGGAGACGGGTCTGCGGGAGCGTCTGGCTGCGACGCCGTTGTCGCAGCCAGAGGACGCCTATTGGGCGCGCCTGCGCCACGAGCTCGACGTCATCATCGAGATGGGCTTTCCCGGCTACTTCCTGATCGTGGCGGATTTCATCCAATGGGCGCGCCGTCAAGGCGTGCCGGTGGGGCCGGGGCGCGGTTCCGGCGCGGGC
Organism: uncultured Caulobacterales bacterium; assembly: GCA_964526675.1. GTDB lineage: Bacteria > Pseudomonadota > Alphaproteobacteria > Caulobacterales > Maricaulaceae > CAZADA01. The sequence continues at coordinate 4,773 of CAZGLY010000007.1, read as the reverse complement.
TCGATCGTGGCGTGGGCGCTGACGATCACCGATCTGGATCCGCTGCGGTTCAATCTGGTGTTCGAGCGGTTCTTGAACCCCGAACGCGTGTCGATGCCGGACTTCGACATCGACTTTTGCCAGGACCGGCGCGAGGAGGTGATCGCCTATGTCGCCGATCGGTATGGCGCGGATCGGGTGGCGCAGATCATCACCTTCGGCACGTTGCAAGCACGCGCCGTGTTGCGCGACGTCGGGCGGGTGATGCAGCTGCCCCTTGGTCAGGTGGATCGTCTGGCCAAGCTGGTGCCCAACAACCCGGCCAATCCGGTGACTCTGGCCCAAGCCGTGGAGAGCGAGGAGCGCTTGCAGGCCGAGCGCGACCGCGAGCCCGAAGTGGCCAAACTGCTCGATACGGCCCTTAAGCTCGAGGGGCTCTACCGCAACGCCTCGACCCACGCGGCCGGCGTGGTGATTGGCGATCGTCCGCTGCCGGACTTGGCGCCGCTTTACCGCGATCCGCGCGCGCCGCTGCCGGCCACGCAGTTCAACATGAAGTGGGTGGAGCTTGCGGGCCTGGTGAAGTTTGACTTCCTGGGCTTGAAGACGCTGACGGTGTTGGACCGGGCGGTCGGCTTTCTCGAGCGGGCGGGCGTGACGCTTGATGTCGACGCGTTGCCCCTTGATGACGCGAAAACGTATCAAATGCTGGCCGCGGGCGAGACCGTGGGCGTGTTCCAGTTTGAGAGCACGGGCATGCGCGATCTCCTGCGGCGGGCGGAGCCGACCAATATTGAGGATTTGATCGCGCTTGTGGCGCTCTATCGCCCAGGCCCGATGGAGAACATCCCGAAATATCTGGCGTGTAAGCATGGTCAGGAGACGCCGGAGGCGCTGCACGAGAGCTTATGGCCCATCGTCCAGGACACCTATGGCGTCATCATCTACCAAGAGCAGGTGATGCAAATCGCCCAAAAGCTCGCCGGTTATTCTCTTGGCGAAGCGGATCTTCTGCGGCGCGCGATGGGCAAGAAGAAGAAGGAGGAGATGGACAAGCAACGCGTGCGGTTTGTCGAGGGCGCTGAACGCAATGGCGTGGAGACCGCGCGGGCGGACATGATCTTCGACGTGTTGGCGCGCTTCGCCGGCTATGGGTTTAACAAAGCGCACTCGGCGGCCTACGCCTATGTGGCCTATCAGACCGCCTATCTGAAAGCGAATTACCCCGTCGCGTTTTTGGCGGCGTCGATGAGTTTGGACCTCCACAACACGGACAAGCTGGCGACCTTCGTGCAGGAGGCGCGTCGGCTTGACGTGCCGGTGGCCCCGCCGGACATCAACGCCTCGGAGGCCGACTTCACGGTGGAGGGGACGTCGGTTCGCTACGCCCTCGGCGCGGTGCGCAATGTCGGGCTCGCGGCGATGGAGCAGGTGATCAGCGAACGCGCGCAGAATGGGCCGTTTGCGGATCTGCACGACGTCGCGCGCCGGGTGGATCCGCGCCAGGTGGGCAAGCGGACGTTGGAGAATCTCGGGCGGGCCGGCGCGTTTGATTCGCTCAGGGTCGAGCGGGCGCGCGCGGTTGCGGCGGCGGAATCGCTCCTGGCCATCGCGAACACGGCCACGGCCGAACGCGAGAGCGCCCAATCGAGCTTGTTCAGCGAGGCGCAACCCTTGGCGCCGCCGCCGCTGCCGGACGCGACGCCGTGGAGTGACGAGGAACGCTTGCGCGAAGAACTCGGGGCGATCGGCTTTTATTTGAGCGGCCATCCCCTGGACGAGGCGCGCCCTGAGTTGGAGCGGCGGCGGATCGTGTTCGCCGCGGATGTGGCCGGGTGCGCCGCGCAAGGTCGCCAAAACGTGCGCATGGCCGGGCTGGTGGCCCGCCGCCAGGAGCGGGTGGCCGCGAAATCGGGTGAGCGATTTGCGTTTCTGGGGCTGTCGGATCCAACGGGCGCTTATGAGGTGTTGGTTCCGCCGGAGGCCTTGGCGCGCCTGCGCGATCTGTTGGAGCCGGGGGCGCGCTTGCTGGCGCACGTGCGTCTGGCGGACCGGGAGGGCGAGACGCGCCTCTTGTTGGATGACGCCGAGCCTCTGGTGACGGCGCCGTCGGCCGTTGGGGTGCGCGTGCGCGCGCGGGACAAGGACGCGATCGCCGCGGTGGCGGCGCGGCTGCGCGCGTTGCCGCATCGTCCGGAGGCGGCCTGCGCGCCGGTGCGCTTGGTGCTGACGACAAGCGGCGCCGCGCCCGCGGAGGTCGAACTGCAATTGGGGCGCGCGCCGCTCGACGCCGCGGCCCGGGCCGCGTTGAAGACCGCGCGGGGTGTCGAGCAGGTCGAACTCCTTGAGGAATCTTAAGGTGCTCGTCCCAGACGCGTCACCGACCGGACTGAACACGCCGGGCCCTTGCGGGGCGCGGCGCCGGCGCCTATAACCCGCGCATTCCTCACGCGGGGTTTGGGCGCATGCGTCCTTCCGGTCCGGCGAACCGCCGGCGTCCCCGCGGCGGCGAACCGGAAAAAGGAGCACGGCCCATGGCCTTACCGGACTTCAACATGCGTCAGCTTTTGGAAGCGGGCGTTCATTTCGGACACCAAACCCATCGGTGGAACCCGAAAATGGGACCGTTCATTTTCGGCGAACGGTCGAACATCCATATCCTCGACTTGTCCCAAACGGTGCCGCTGTTGCACCAAGCGCTGCTGAAGGTCCGCGAAGTTGCGGCCAGCGGCGGGCGGATCCTGTTTGTCGGCACGAAGCGCCAAGCTTCGGAAGCCGTTGCGGCGGCCGCGTCGCGCTGCGCGCAGTATTATGTGAATCACCGCTGGCTTGGCGGCTCGATGACGAACTGGCGCACCATCTCGCAGTCGATCCAACGCCTGCGCGAGCTGCAAGGCCTGCTTGATCAAGAAGGGCCGACGGGCCTGACGAAAAAGGAAATCCTCAAGCTGACGCGGGAGCGTGAGAAGCTCGAGCGGTCTCTGGGCGGCATCAAAGAGATGGGCGGCGTTCCCGACCTGATGTTCGTCATTGACACGAATAAAGAAGTCATCGCCATCCAAGAAGCGCGCAAGCTGAACATTCCCGTTGTCGCGATCGTGGACTCCAACTGCGACCCCGATGACGCGGATTTCCCGATCCCGGGCAATGACGACGCCGCGCGCGCCATCGCGCTTTATTGCGATTTGGTCGCGGACGCGGTGCTGGATGGGATCACCGAAAGCCAGGCCGCGTTGGGCGTGGATTTGGGGGAAATGGTCGACCCCACCGAGCTGGCGCTGAACGACGCGTCTGAGGCCGCCGCTGCAGACACGGCTTCGGAGACGGGCGCGGCGGACGCAGCGCCGGACGCCGGCGCGGGTGAAACGGCCCCCGCTGAAGCCGCTGTCGCCGCTGAACCGGAGAGCGTCGAGGCCGCGTCGGGCGATCAAGAAACGGAACCGGCGTCGCCGCAATGACGCCGTGAAGACCGCGTCGAGTTTGTGTAACCACGCCGCACGGATACGGAGGACTGAGATCCATGGCCCAAATCACCGCTGGCCTCGTCAAAGAGCTCCGGGAAAAGACCGGCGCGGGCATGATGGACTGCAAGAAGGCGCTCTCGGAATCGGAGGGCGACCTCGAAGCGGCCGTGGACTGGTTGCGCAAGAAGGGGCTCTCCAAGGCCGCGAAGAAGGCGGGGCGCGTGGCGGCCGACGGTCTCATCGGCGTGGCGGTGCGCGACGGCGCCGGCGCCGTGGTGGAGGTCAACAGCGAAACGGACTTCGTGGCGCGCAATGCGTCATTCCAGGGGTTTGTCCGTGAAGTTGCGGATCTGGCGCTCGACGTCGATGGCGACGCGGAACAGCTGGCGGCCGCCACCGCGGCCTCCAGCGGCAAAACCGTGGGCGACACGCTCACGGATTTGATTGCGACGATCGGGGAGAACATGACGTTGCGTCGCGCCGGAGCGCTGACGGCGAAGCCGGGCGTGGTGGCGGCGTATGTCCACGCCCCGGTGTCGGAGGGGCTTGGCCGCATCGGCGTTCTGGCGGCGTTGGAATCGGAGGGCGACGCGGCGGCGTTGACGGAGCTGGGGCGGAAGATCTGCATGCACATCGCCGCGACGGCGCCGGCGGCGGCGCGGATCGAGGATCTTGATCCGGCGTTGGTGGAGCGGGAGCGCGGCGTGCTCAGCGAACAGGCGCGGGCCTCCGGCAAGCCGGAAGAGGTGATCGCCAAGATGGTGGAGGGCCGGCTTCGCAAATTCTACGAAGAGTCCGTGCTTCTTGAGCAAGTCTTCGTGGTCGATGGTGAGAGCAAAGTCAAAGACGTCATCAAGAAGGCCGAAGCCGACATCGGGGCGCTTGTGACCCTTACGGGCTATGTGCGCATGGCGTTGGGCGAGGGCCTCGAGAAGAAAGAGGAAGACTTCGCGGCGGAAGTGGCCGCGGCTGCGGCGGCCAAAGCGTGACGGGCGCGCCGTTCGCGGCGGCGTCGACAATGGGCTCCTTGTCGCCATCCAACGGAGAGAACGGGCCGCGCGCCGCGCGGCCCTACCGGCGCATTTTGCTCAAAATCTCCGGCGAAGCCCTGATGGGCGACGAAGCCTACGGCATTGATTTGGCGACCGCCGATCGCATCGCCGCGGAGGTCGCGGACGCGGTGCGCGGCGGCACGGAACTGTGCTTGGTGATCGGCGGCGGCAACATCTTTCGGGGGTTGTCGGGCGCGGCGCGCGGCATGGAACGCGCGTCGGCCGATTATATGGGCATGCTCGCGACGGTGCTGAACGCGCTGGCGATGCAAAACGCC
>CAZGLY010000006.1:0-104097 GCA_964526675.1 uncultured Caulobacterales bacterium | reverse complement strand
GTTGGCGCGGGGTGGAGCAGCCCGGTAGCTCGTCAGGCTCATAACCTGAAGGTCGCAGGTTCAAATCCTGCCCCCGCAACCAGCATTGACCGTTCGCACGGCTCGCGTTGCCAGCCGGTCGCGTAACCCAACCGCCAATCATCTCCGTGGAGTACGGCCACACGTCGCTGAGGTCGGCTGCCCTTCGCCTGCCGGCCATGGTGGATCGGCGGCGGCGCTGCACGTACGCTGCGCTGCGAACTCCTGCATGACGCGCGCGCTCCAAAGGCGGGAAGGGGCCCGGATGGCCAGCAATGACGCGCCAGGATCCCTGGCGATCGTGACCGTCACCTATGCGGGCGACGCCGCGTTGTGCCGCACGCTGTGTGAGAGCGTGGACCGTCACACCGATCCGTCTATTCCCCATTACTTGATCATTGACCGTTGGGATCACGCGGTCTTTGAGTCTTTACAGTCGGATCGTCGTCACCTCATCGCGAAGGAGGATATCCTGCCGCGATTGTGGCCGACGACGATCCTCGGGCGGCGCTTCTGGCTGAACCCCCGCACCATGCCGGTGCGCGGTTGGGTGCTGCAGCAGCTGGCGAAGCTGGCGCACGTGGCGCAGCTGGACGTTCAGGCCGCCATGATCGTGGATTCCGACGTGGAGCTGGTGCGGACCCTCAGCCCCGACGATTTCGTGCGCGATGGCCGTGTGCGGATGTACGCCCGTCGCGGAGCCGCGCAACTGCCGACGCACTATCCGTGGCACCGCACGGCGGCGCGTCTTCTCGACCTGCCGGCGCGCGACTACTTTGGCGCTGATTACATCACGCAGATCGTGCTCTGGAGTCCTGAGGTGGTGCGCGCGCTGATTCAGCGCATCGCTGGCGGCTGGGGGGCGGAGTGGTACTTGCGGGTCGCGCGGCGACTTCAGCTGTCGGAGTATATTCTCTACGGCGTCTTCGCCGAACACGTACAGGGTCCCCATCAAGATTTGCTCTACACGGACGATACGGAGTTTTGCCACACGCTTTGGACGCCCGAAGACCTGCAACGCTATCGGTCGGGGTATGACTTCGGCCGGGCGGCGGCGGCGCACGACGTTGCGTTTTGCATTCAGTCCAATCTCGGACTGACCGAGGACGAACGCGCGGCGTTTCGCACGGCCGCGTTGGCCGGGCTACGGTCCCAAGACGATGGCGAACGCCCCGCAACACGGGCTTCGGAGAACCATGGCCTCGATGGGCGCTCCAGCGTTGATGCGCCGCCTGCGCCCGGGGGCCGTGATCCGCTGAATGCACCGCTATGAGCGCGCCGCGCATGCTCTCATGGCTCACCGGCGCCGGCGCTGACGCCGCCGGGCGCCTGGTCGCGCAGGTGGTGGTGACGGCGGTCCTCGCCCGGTTTCTGGCCGCGGAAGAATTTGGCGTCGCGGCGTTGGTGTTGTCCACGGCGACGGTGGTCGCCACGATCGCCGGCGGCGCGCCCTTTGAAGAAGCGCTCGTCTACCAACGCCGCGTGAACCGCGGCCACTTTCAAACGGCCCTCGCGGCGTCTTTCGCTTTGGCGACCGCCTTTACGGTGCTGGCTTGGGTGGGCGGTCCGTGGCTTGCGCAGGCTCTGTCCGCCCCGGGCCTTGCGCTGCCGCTCCTCGCGTCATGCGTGACCTTGTTTGCCGGCGCTGAAATCGTTGTGCTCACCGCTTTCGCCCGCCGGCGGCGACGGTTCAACGCGGTCGCGCGATCCAGCTTGATCGGCGCTATCGTTGGCGGCTTGGCCAGCATTGTCTTTGCGGTGATGGACGGCGGCGTCTGGGCGATCGTCGGCGGGCGGATCGTCTGGGTCTGCACGCAAGCCGCGGTGTTGTCGGTGCAGCTGCGCGTCGCCATCCTCCCTGTTTGGCGTTGGCGGCGTTTGCAAGATCTCATGGGCTTCGCGCAGATCACGTCTTTGGAGCGCCTGACCGAAAACGCCCATTACTTTGTGTTCAACTATGTTGTGGGTGCGGTGTTCGGCGTCGCCGCGGTCGGCACGTTGAACCTGGCGATGCGAGTCGTGGAGCCGTTGCGCGGCGCGTTCATGACGATCTCCCACAATCTGGCCTACCCGAGCTTGGCGGCTGCGGCGCGTGATCCGCTCGATTTGCGCCGGCAAATCAACGACACCGCCGTCGCCCAAACGTTGATTGCGCTGCCCATGTTTTTGGGCGTGGCGGCCATCAGCCCAAGCCTTATCCCGGTCGTCGCCGGACCGGGCTGGGAGGAAGCCGTCGTGATCGCCATGTGCTTGGCCGGCGGCGGGGCTGTGATGGCGTCGGTGCAAGCCCTTTACACGGCCACGCAGGTCATTGGACGTCCGAGCTTGAACCTCGTGCGGCGGCTTCTCGGCCTGGCGAGCATGTTGGCCACGCTGCTGGGCGCTGCGGCTCTGGGCCCGGCTGCGGCGGGGCTCGGCCGCTTGATCGGGGACGCCACGGAGGCGGCGTGGTCCGCGACGATCGCGGCGCGGACGCTCAACTACCCCGTCGTCGATCTGTTGAAGGCGGTTGGGCGGCTCTGGATCTGCGGGCTGGTCATGGCGGCGAGCGTGTTTGGGCTCGAGGTCGTGGTGGCGCCTCAAGCCGGCGCGTTCGCGGCCCTTGTTCTGGGCGTCGCCGCGGGGGTGGTGGCGTACGCGGGCGCGGTGTGGGTGCTCGCCCGACGCCACGCCCTCATGGTCCACCAATGGTTGCGTCCGGCCTTGCCGTCCACCGTGTCGACGCGCGCGTGACGGCTGAAGCGCAACACTGATGCTCGAAGCACCGTTCACGGTGTTCTTCGCAGTTTCAATTCAGCGCGCTGGCCCGTAGCGTCATCGTCCTGGCGGGGGCTTCTCATCGATCGACACGCTTGCGGGCGCGCGGCACGGGCGCGCGGCACGGGCGCGCGGCACGGGCGCGCGGTTCTGGGGACGGCAAGAGAAATGAACCTGGTCCAGGGAAGGCGGCGCACGGCGGGCGCGCTGACGACGCAAGCCTATCAAGAGGATGTCGTCGCGGATTGGCGTGAGATCGATCAACTCGACCTGGCCCGTGCGGTCATTGGGGCGTTGTGGCACTGGCGCCGGTTGATCCTTGTGATTGTCGCCGGCGCGGCGTTTGTGTCCCTGATCGTCGCGCTCAACACGCCCAAGCAGTATCGCGCCTACGCGCAGATGGCCGTGTTGCAAAAGGAAGCGGATCCGCTGCGGACGGAGCAGGGGTTTGAGCAGCGGTTCGACGATCCCACGACCATCGAAAGCGAAGTGAAAATCCTGCAGACGCGGGAGAACTACGAGGCTGTCGCGGATCGCTTGCGTCTGGGGGACAATCCGGACTTCGTCGAACAACCGTCGGGGATCGCGCGCCTCTTCGCGGGCGTCGGGGCGGCCGTGCGCGGCCGGGGACGGCCAAGCGCTGAGGAAGAAGCGGAGGCCCGCCGCGAAGAAGCGATTAAGGGGCTGTTTGAAAACGTGGGGGTCGTTCAGGTCGGTCTGTCGCGCGTGATTGAGATCGCCGTGACCACCACATCGCCCCCTTTGGCGGCGGAGATCGCCAACGCCTTGATGGACGCGCACATCGACGCGCAGATTGATCGACGCCGCTCGGACCTCGATGACGCGATCACCGTGCTCGAAACGCGGCAACAGGCGCTCAGCGGCGACGTGCGCCGTCTGGAGGCCGAGCGCAACGCCCTGTTGGACAAGCAAGCGCGGGTCTATGACGGCGACACGGTGGCGCTTGCGGGCTTGCTGGAGCGCCTCGAGCTTAATCTGTTGGAGGCCCGCATCGCCGCGGAGACGGCGCGGGCTGAGCACGATGCGGTCGAAAGCGCGATGGAGGAGGGCGAATGGGCGGCCCCGCCGGATGACTCCACGCTCGTTGAAGATCTCAGCACGGATCTCGCCCGGCGGAAGGGCGTGCTGGCTGAACTGAGCCAGCAACTCGGTCCCAAACACCCCGATTTCCTGGCCGCGAAAGCCGCGGTGTCGGAGATTGAATCGTCCCTGACGGCGGCCAAACAATCGATCGTGTTCGGCTTGCGGACGCGTCTGCGCCTTGCTGAAGCGCGCTTGGAAAGCGCTGAACGCGCCCATTCCGACCTGCAAGACCGCCTGCGCACGCGCGCTGTCAACGACGTGGACATGTCCATCCTCGATCGCGAACTCGCGGATGCGCTGAACATTTTCGGCGAAGTGTCCCAGCGGCTGGACCGGATGCAGGAACGATCCGCCGTGCTGCAGCCCAATGTTGAGATTGTCGGCCACGCCAGCGTTCCGGTCGATTCCATCGGACCGTCCCGCAAGCTGATCCTGGCGGCGGGCACGCTGGCGGGCGGCGTGTTGTCGGCGATCCTCGTGCTGGCGTTCGACTGGGCCACCCAGCTCATTCGCCGCCAAGGGCACGCGCGCTTCGCCTCCATGGGCGACATGTTCGAACTGCCCGCCGGCAAATCCAAAACGCCGGAGGACCTCGTCGCGACGCCAGGTCGGTCGCCGTTCGCCGATGCGGTGCGGGCCTATGCGGTGGCGACGCTGGCCGCGCGCCCGGACCGCGACGAGTCGCGAGGCGAATGCATTGTCGTGACGTCTCCCGGCGTTGGCGAAGGCAAGACGACCGTGGCGCTCTCCTTGGCGCGCGCGTTGGCGATGGAGGCGCGCCGCGTCCTGGTGGTCGAGGGCGACCGCGTGCACCCCCATCTGACGGAGCTGGCCGGATGCGGGGAAGACGGGAACGGCGGAGACGCCGCCTCGGCGTCCGGCGCCGCGGCTCACGCCGCGCATCCCATGATGGGCGGCGAAACCCGATTGACGATGCACAACGGCGGACCCGGCGACTATCGCGTGCGGCGCGACCGGTTCGATTTGATCGACGTCGCCGCGGCGGCGGACGAGACCTTGGGCTTGGGTCTGAGCCAGTCGCCGCCGTGGGACACCCTATTGAGCCGCGCCGTGGCCGAGTACGACGTCGTGATCCTCGACACCCCGGGCTTGTTCGTACGCGCCGACTCGGAGGCGCTGCTCCGTTACGCGGATCGGTGCGCGCTCGTGGTGCGCGCCGGATGGACACGCAAGGCTGACCTCCGCAGCGCCTACGACGTGCTCGCCACGTCCGACGCCGCCGTCACCGAGGTCATCTACAATGGGGGGTGAGGCGCGGCGCTCTCGCCGCGTGCGGTTTCTTGGGGTCCATTTCGACAATCTCGACGACCAGGCGGTGTTTCAGCGGATCCTCGCGCGTCCGCAGGACGCTCCATTTGTCAGTGTCGTCACGCCCAACGCCGACCATGTCGTCCGGATTCATGATGAAGGCCATTGGTTGGCCTCGATCTACGCCAGCGCGTGGCTCTGCCTGAACGACAGTCGTGTGTTGAGCGCGCTGGGCGCGTTGCGGGGCAAGCCAATCGGCACGGTGACGGGCGCCGGCTTGACGGAGCGGCTGTTGCGCAGCGGCGCCATCACGCCGGACACGCCCGTGTGCGTCGTCGGCGGGGCCGCCGAGATGGTGGCGCGGCTGAAAGAACAGTTTGGGCTCGTGAACATCACCCACATCGACCCGCCGATGGGGCTGCGGATGAGCGCCGCCGCCCGTCGCCGCGTGGTCGAAGAGGTGGAGCGTGGACGCTACCGCTTCACGTTCGTCGCCGTCGGGTCGCCGCAGCAAGAGATGCTCGCCTCGGAGCTCCAGCGGCGGGGTCGGGCCACCGGCGTCGGGTTGTGCGTGGGCAACGCGCTGAACTTTGCGACGGGGATCCAGCAGCGCGCGCCGCGCATCCTGCAGAAGGCGGCGTTGGAGTGGGCCCACCGCTTGGTGTCGGAGCCGCGCCGGTTGGCGAGGCGGTACCTCGTTCAGAGCCCGCGCGTGCTTGGTCTGTGGGTTCGCGACCTGCTGGGCGAACGTTTCCATCGCCTCAACATGATGACCCGCGACCGAGGGATGCTTGATCGGGTCCGTCCGACGCTCCCCACGCCGGTTCCCTATCCGCGGGAGGTTGGCGACGAGCGCAAATCCTCGGCGCTGACATGGCGCGCCGCCCCTGACGCGCAGCCCCCCGTCAACGTTACCGCCGCCGGCAAGGACGGAGACGATCACCCGTCGTCGAGCGGATGGCCGGGGTCGCCGCCCGCCGATCCGGGGGGGCGGCCGAAAGACGGCCCGCCGCCGGACGCCGATGACGCGGCTGTGCCGTCTGAGTTTGTGAACCAACCCAGCGAAGACCCGCTTCTCCGCCCGACACTGGGTGAGTGGCTGGCGGCCTCCTTGGCGTCGGGACTGGCCTTCGTGTTCACGATCTTCGTGCTCGTCGGGCTCCCGAACCTGGTGGACGGGCCGGGGGCGACAAATCCCTCGCTGGTGCGCCTGCAGGTGTTCGCCATGTTCGCGGTCGCAAGCCTCGTGCTCGCGTTGCGCGCCGACGTCGCGGTGCGGTTGTTGGGGCGCACGTGGCTGTTTTGGTTGGCGATTGGCATCTGCGTCGTCAGCGTGACGTGGTCGATTTACCCGGCCGCGACCGTCAAGCGCGTGATGATCCTCGTGATGTTGGCGGTCACCGCGTACGCGATCGCTGTGGGCTTTCGCCGCGGGACGGCGCTGGCGGGTGTGGTGCTTGCCGCGATGGTCGCGATCCTCGCGGTGGAAGCGCTCACAATCCTCCTGCATCGGGACTTCGCGATTGACTACAATGGCGTGCGCGCCGCCCATCCGTCGAAAAACCTGGCCGGATTCACGGCGCTGGTCGTGGCCCTTTACAGCCTCGGCTGGACCGCCGGGCGCCGACGCTTCTTCGCTCGGGTGTTCGGCGCGGGGATCTTCCTGTCCGCCTTAGCGTTCTTGGTGCTGACGGAGTCCAAGACCAGTTTGGGTTTGGCGGCCGTCGGCATTGGCCTCCTCGCGCCCATGCTGTGGGCTTGGCGGGCGTCTCCAAGGCTTGGCGTCGTCAGCGTGCTTGTGGCGGCGTTGGCGACCGCGGGCTTCGCCACAGTCATCGCCGTCAATGGCTGGGATCGGGGTGATGTCTTCACGCTCTTAGTCGGTGATCCAACATTCAGCCTGCGCACGGATATTTGGGATTTCGTGGTTGAAGACATCGCGAAGCGCCCCGTGCTTGGCCATGGTTACGGCGCGTATTGGGACATTCGCGAGGTGTTCGACCCCACGCGCCGGTTGTCGCCGAACTCTTGGCTGAGCCAAGTCGAGGACGGCGCGATCAACCAGGCCCACAACGGGTATCTGGATTTGTGGGTGCAAGTGGGCTTCTTCGGCGTCCTGACCGCGAGCGCCGCGTTCGTGTTCGCCACCGCCGCGTCGTTCGCGCGCGCCGTGGCGGCCCCGCCAAAGACCCACGCTTACGTCCTGCACAGTACAGCGTTCGTGCTGCTGGCTTGCTTTCTTCTTCACAACCTTATGGAGGCCAGCATGTTGTCGCGCATGATTGCGGCGGGGCACTTCCCGCTCATGTTGGCGTTTGTTTCGGAGCGCTTGGCGATGGAGCGCGCCGCCGTGAAACGAGCGAAAGCGCTCCTGCGGCCGAGTGTGGGCCCTGTGGCTCCGGTTGCGGCATGACGGCCGCGCCGACCTTGGATGCGAGCGTCGTCATCCCCACGCTCAATCGCCCGGACCCCTTGGCGCGGGCCCTGCGCAGCGTGTGCGGTCAGAACCTTCATCCGACAGATCGGGTGGAGGCGGTCGTCGTGGACAACTCCGCTGATCAGTCGGCGCGTGACGTGACGGCGCGTTTCCTCGACGCGGGGCCGATGCCGGTGCGGTACGTGTCCGAGCCCGCTCCCGGCGTCTCAAACGCCCGCAACCGCGGCGTCGCCGAGGCGCGGGGCGCTTTCGTCGCTTTCCTTGATGATGATGAGGAGGCCGATCCGGGCTGGCTGGCGCGCCACCTCGCGACGCTCCGCAGCACAGGGGCGGATGCGAGCTTTGGTCCGGTCGAGGCGGCGGCCGATCATGGCGGCGAGCTTGGTCCGTTCGCCCGCTATTTCAGCCGCGCCTTCGCGCGCCCGGATCAGGCGTCGATCACCGATCTTGCGGCCTTTGTCGGCACGAACAACTCGGTGTTTCACGCCGCGCGGTGCTTCGACGGGCCGACGCCGTTTGCGCCGGAGCTGAACAGCGTTGGCGGGGAGGACAGCCTCTTGCTGCAGCGGTTGGTGCGTTCCGGACGCACGCTGGCGTGGGCGGCTGAGGCGCGCGTGGTCGAGTGGGTTCCGGACCGACGACTGACATGGGCGTATGTGCGCCAACGGCGGTTCTTGAGCGGCCAGATCCGCTGCTTCGTGCTCGACATGCTTCGCCCGCGGCCGCGGTTGGAGATCGCCAAGTGGATGGCGGCGGGCGCGATCCAGGCGGGCCTCTATGGCGCGCTGGCGATGGCCCTGACCCCTGTCGCGCGCGATCGCGCGCGTCACGCCGGCGTCACGGCGCGCGGCGGCTTGGGCAAGGTGTTTTGGGCGGGCCGGTTTCGTCCGGAACTCTACGGCGCCGGCCTGGTCTCCGCGTCGCGCGGTTCGTCAGCCACGGCGTGAGTGGTCCGACGGAGAACGATGCCCAGGCGGCGCGCGTCTCGCTGTCAGAGGCTCGGCGCTAGGCGAGCTCTTCCTTCAAGCTTGTGACGCCGTAAGCGCTGCGAATTCCGTCCAAACGGTCTTCGCGGCTCGCATCCACCCGCTTCACCACTTCACCCACGCGCGCAAGGCCCCATCGCGCCAGCACGCCGGCGGCGGCAAAGCGGTCAGACGTGCGCATGGGCATGGTCACGATGGAGCGCACATAAGCGCCGGTGCGCGACAGCTGGGTCGGCAGGGCGAACTTGACGCTGGGATCAAACCATTTTTGCCGATCCTTGAGCGAACTCAAGGCGAGCACAAAGCACTCCGGATGATCGCGCCGGCGGAATAAGTATTCATCTGCGTAGACGATCGGGCCTTGGAACAAAAGCTCAACCATCAAGTTACGGTCCGAACCGACATAGCTGCCGTGCAGATAGGTGTTGTCGATGGCGTCGGTGCGCATCAGGCCAAACACCTCGCACATATAGTTCGCCCACAGAGTGCGCCAGAAGCGCGCCGCCGGCGTGTCGTCCCGGAGGCTGACGGCCGCGTCATAGTCGCCGACGACATCGCCATGCTGGTCAATTCTGTGGGAGCGGCTGTGCGCGACCGTCGCCATGGGGTTCGCGTCAAGGAGGGCGACCGTCTTGGCGAGGAATTCCGGCGCCAACTCGTCGTCATGCGCGGCCCATTTGAAGTAGGGGGCGCCGTCGGGCTGATAGACAAAATTGTAGTTCCGCGCGGCGCCGATGTTCTCGCTGTGGCGGTGGTAGACGATGCGCCGGTCCTGGGCGCCGTACCGCCGACAAATCTCTGGCGTCGCATCGGTTGACGCGTTGTCGCCGATGATCAGCCGGAAGTCGCTGAATGTCTGTCCAAGGATCGAGTCCAGCGCGGGTTCGAGATAATTCTCCCCGTTATAGACAGGCAGGCCGATCACGACCTTCGGGCTCGGATACAACGGCATGATCTCCCCGCTCGCCAGTGTTGTGACGTCCCTCAACGCCGCGCTCGCAGCGCGACAACCGCGGCGTGGCGTTTGGCGACGCCGCCCGAAACCGCGATGTTCCGTGAAAACGATCCGCTGACGGTCGGCTCTGTCAAACGTCAGGCGCAGCTTCAATGCATATGCGCAACATGATGGTTCGCGTCATAAGCGATGCTTAAAACCCTAAAGCGTGAAAGCGAATTTCAACCTCGACGTCGCTCCAAACAAACTCAAAGAGGTGACGTGTGAAAGTGGGTATTTTGGCGGGCGGTTTCGGCTCACGTCTCGCTGAAGAAACAGAGGTGCGGCCGAAACCAATGGTGGAGATCGGCGGCTGGCCAATTCTCTGGCACATTATGATGATTTACTCTAGTTTCGGCTACTCAGATTTTGTGGTCGCGTTAGGGTATAAGGGTGAATACATCAAGCGTTGGTTTCGGGACTTCACGGCGCTCGGCGGGCATATGCGCGTCGAAACGGGAAGCGGGTTGGTTGAGACGCGTCACGACAACCGTCCCGATTGGACCGTCGACCTCGTCGACACCGGGTTGAACACCATGACGGGCGGGCGGATTAAGCGCCTCCGCCCCTGGCTGGGCGACTCCACCTGCATGCTGACCTGGGGCGATGGCGTGTCGGACATCGACTTGGACGCGCTGCTTGGGTTCCACCGCAGCCACGGCAAGCTAGCGACGATGACGGCGGTGCGGCCGCCCGCGCGGTATGGCCATCTGATTTTCGACGGCGATCAGATCGTTGATTTTCTTGAGAAGCCGCAAGCCAGCGAAGGGTGGATCAACGGCGCGTTCTTCGTGCTGGAGCCCGGCGTGCACGACTACATCGACGGCGACGACGTCATGTTCGAGCACGCGCCCTTGGCGCGCCTCGCCGCGGACGGTCAGCTGATGGCGTACAAACACACATCGTTCTGGCAGTGCATGGACACGCTTCGCGAGAAGCGCATTCTTGAAAATTTGTGGAACTCAGAAGTGCCGCCCTGGAAGACCTGGTGCTAACACAAGAAGGAGCAGGGTGATGCGCGTTCTCTTGACCGGACATCGCGGCTACATCGGGACGGTCCTTCATCCGCTTCTTTTGGAGCGCGGCCACGACGTCGTCGGTTTCGACACGGATCTGTTTCGCGCGTGCACCTATGGCGGCGGTCTGTCGGACATCACCGAGTTCGCGGCGGACGTGCGCGACGCGCCCGCCGATGACGCGCTCATGGAGTGCTTGCGTGGCGTGGACGCGGTGATCCACTTGGCGGGGCTTTCCAACGATCCGTTGGGGGACTATCGCCCGGAGCTGACCGGGGCGATCAACCGCGACGCCGCCGTTGCGTTCGCGCGCCTGTCAAAGCAGGCGGGCGTTCAGCGTTTCCTATTTGCGTCGTCCTGCAGCAACTACGGCGCGGCCGGCGATGAGTTCCTCACGGAGGAGGCGCCGTTCAACCCCGTCACGCCCTACGGGCGATCCAAAGTCGAGGTTGAGCAGGCGGTGTCCAGCCTGGCCGATGACGCGTTCAGCCCCACCTATCTGCGCGCGTCCACGGCCTATGGCGTCTCGCCGCGCATTCGTTTTGATCTGGTGGTCAACAATCTCACCGCCTGGGCGTTCACCACAGGTCAAGTCCGCCTGAAGAGCGACGGCATGGCGTGGCGGCCCATCGTGCACGTCGCGGACATCGCGTTGGCTTATGTCTGCCTTCTCGAAGCGGAGCGCGCGACGGTGCACGATCGCGCGTTCAATGTCGGCGTCACCACGGAGAATTACCTCGTGCGCGACATTGCGATGATCGTGCGCGACATCGTCCCTGGCAGCCAGGTGACCTTCGCCGACGGCGCCTCCGCCGACGCGCGCAACTACCGCGTCGATTGCGGACGGATCGCGCGCGAGATCCCCGGATTCAAGCCGCAGTGGACCTGCCGGCGGGGCGTGGAGCAGGTGTTGGACGCGTTTCACACGCACGGCCTGACGTTGGAGGACTTCGAAGGCGCGCGGTTCAGCCGCATCGCCCATGTGAAGGACTTGATCGCCCGTGGCGAGCTCGACCCCGACTTGCGGTGGCGGCGCGACGCCAGCGCTCCTGAGGCGGCGCGTGTGGCGGAGCGCTCCGCGTGAGCGCGCCGGCCACGCTCGAAGCGCCGTTGTTCGAGAGCATCGTTGGATGCCGCTCATGCGGTCACCCGGAGTTGGAGGTGTTTCTGGACTTGGGGGTGACGCCCTTGGCTGATCGCCTGGTTCCGGAGGCGGAACGCGGAGCCGAGGAGATCACCGCGCCGTTGAAGGTGGCGGTGTGCCCCTGCTGCAGCCTGGTGCAGATCACCGAAACCGTGCGTCCCGAGATCCTGTTTTTCGAAGACTACCCGTACTACTCGTCGGTGTCGGAGGCGCTGGTTGAACACGCGCGCCGCAACGTAGAGGATGTGATCGCGCGGCGTGGTTTGTCCGCTGACAGTTTTGTCGTCGAGCTCGCCAGCAACGACGGCTATCTCCTTCAGCATTACATGAACCGTGGCGTGCCGGTTCTCGGCGTCGATCCGGCCCCGGGTCCGGCGATGGCGGCGCAACACCGCGGCGTGCCGACGGACATTGCGTTTTTCGACAAGGCCTTAGCCCAGCGCTTCCGCGATTCCGGGCGTCTGGCGGACGTGGTGCACGCCAACAATGTGCTGGCGCATGTGGCTGACACCAATGGATTTGTCGCCGGCTTGCGCCTGATCCTGAAGGACACGGGCGTGGCGGTGATCGAGGCGCCCTACGTCAAACCGTTGATCGATTATGTTGAGTTTGACACGATTTACCATCAACATCTGTGCTATTTCTCGGTGACCGCGCTCGACCATTTGTTTCGGCGTCACGGGCTTTACCTCAACGACATTCGTCATCTTGAGATCCATGGCGGGTCGTTGCGCCTGTTCGTCGAACCGCAGGAGCGTGTTCAGGAGAGCGTCCGTCGCCAGCTGGCTCTGGAGGCCGACATCGGGCTGACCAGCACGGCCTATTACGCCCGGTTCGCGGAGCGGGTGGCGACCGTCAAGACGGCCCTCAAGACCATGCTGCGTGATCTAAAGGCCCAAGGACTGACGATCGCCGCCTATGGCGCCGCGGCGAAGGGCGCGACGCTGATCAACCACATCGGTTTGGGGACGGAGTTGATCGACTACGTCGTCGACCGTAACCCTCACAAGCACGGCAAGTACATGCCAGGGCAGGGGCTTCCCATCCGGCCCGTATCGGCGCTGATGGATGAGAAGCCGGACGTCGTGCTGCTCCTGGCGTGGAACTTCGCTGATGAAATCCTCGCCCAGCAAAAGGAGTTCCGCGCCCAGGGCGGGCGTTTCATCATCCCCGTGCCGGAACCCAAACTTGTGTGACCCCGCCGCGCCCCGCTGCGCTGGGGCCGATGATCTCTGGAAAAGCCAACCATGACTGTGATCGACCAGAGCCGCTCAGACACCGACGCCGTCGACGCGACGTGCACGTGTCCGGCCTGTGGGGCGTCGGGCGCGAAGGTGTTCTTCGCGCTCGAAGACGTGCCCACCAACAGCTGCATTCTGTTGCGCGATCCGGCGGAAGCGAAGGCCTACCCCACGGGCCAGATGCGCTTGGCCTTTTGCCCGGCGTGCGGGTTTGTGTTCAACGCCGCTTTCGATCCCGCGTGCACGGAGTATTCGGGTCGTTACGAGGAAACCCAAGCGTTTTCAGGCACGTTCAACGCGTTCCATGAGGGCTTGGTCGACCGGCTGATCGATCGTCACAGCCTGCGCGGCAAGAAGGTGATGGAGATCGGATGCGGCAAGGGCGAGTTCCTCGCGTTGCTGGCCGAGCGGGGGGACAATGTCGGCGTGGGCGTCGACCCGGGCGTCGATCCTGGCCGTATCCCGGCGTCGATCGCTGAACGGCTGACGCTCATCCCAGCCTTCTATGCCGACGACCATGCCGATCCCGATGTTGACTTCCTGGCCTGCAAGATGACGTTGGAGCACATCCCGGATGTGCAACGTTTCCTTATGAGCGTGCGGCGCGGTCTGGGCGACGCGACGGACACGATCGTTTTCTTTCAAATCCCCGAAGCGCTGCGGATTTTGCGCAATTGCCATTTCGAGGATATCTATTACGAGCACTGCGGATACTTCACGCCGGGGTCTTTGGCGCGCGTGTTCCGCGCAGCTGGTTTTGAACCGACCACGCTCGACATTGAATACGATGACCAATACTTGACGATTGAGGCGCGTCCGCGCCCGGCGGGCGGAACGTCGGTCGCGCCCCTCGCGGAAGAGGAGGCGATCGCCGCCGTCGCGGACCTTGTTGCGACGTTTCCGGAGCGCTGCGGCGAAACCCTGGACGGGTGGCGCAACACGATCGCGCGCGCGCGCGCCGACGGCCGGTCGATCGTGCTGTGGGGCAGCGGCTCAAAGGCGGTGTCGTTCTTGACGACGCTCGGCTTGGACGACGAGATCGCGGCCGTCACCGACATCAATCCGCGCCGTCACCATCATTTCATGCCGAAGACGGCCCATGAAATCGTGCCGCCGGCGCAGCTGGCGGAGATCGAGCCCGACCTGGTCATCGTGATGAACCGTGTCTATGAGGCGGAGATCCGCCGGGATCTCGCCGCGTTGGGCGTGACCCCGGAGGTTCTCTGCTTGTAGCGCCCCGCGGCTAGTCTTCCGCGGCGAGCTGCGCCTCAAGGAACTCCGCTTCACGGCGATAGTAGAACAGCCGGTTCTTCAGCTTCCGCCAGCCGTGCCCCTCGTCGGGAATGCGGACGAACGGCGCTTCCACGCCGTTTGCGCGCAACGTCTTCACCATCGTCTCGGTCTCCGCGATGTCGATGCGCGGATCCATGACGCCATGTGAAAAGAGCACGGGCACGCGGATCTGGTCGGCTTGGCGGATCGGGGAGTTCTCCGTGTAGAACGTTTTCCAGCGCTCTTCGGTGATGTCGCCGTACTCGATCCGGTCCGACGCTTTGAGCGCCGGCGATGCGATTTCCAGCGCCGTCACCCAGTCCGCCACGCCGAAGAGAGAGACCCCCGCGGCGAAAGCGTCCGGGTAGGCCGCCAACACCGCGTTGACCATGTAGCCGCCATAAGACCCGCCCGCGACGGCGACGCGTTGCGGATCAATTCGCCCTTGCTCGCCCAGCGCCCCCAGCATGTCGACGAGGTCACGCACGCTGTCGAGGCGCTTTTCTTGGTCATCGAGGGTCACATAGGTGCGCCCGAGGCCTGTGGATCCGCGCACATTCGGCTCGAACACCGCGACGCCGCGGTCGACGTGGTACTGCACGATGGGGTCAAAGCTCGCTTGGGATTGCGCCGTCGGTCCCCCGTGGACCAAGAACAGCGCCGGCGGCGGTCCGTCCCCCGTGCGCGAGGCGGCGTCCGGCGCGTAGAACAAGCCTTGCAGCTCAACGCCGTCCCGCGCGGTCATACGAAGGGACTCCGGGCGCACCAGCCGCGCCGGATCGAGCCCGGCATAGGTGGGCGCGATCGCTTCGCGCGCGCCGCCGCCGTCGAGGTCCCACAGCCACAGAGCGCCCGGCGTGCGCCAGCCGCTGACGCGGATGGCCATCCGCGCGGCGTCCGCGGCGCAATCGAGCCCATAGACGCCCTCGGGCAAAGCCGGGGTCTCCAACATCTGATCTTCGGCAAGGTCGCGCACGCGCAGGCTGTGGAACCCGTCCACATTGACCGTCCACGCCAGATACCGGTCACCCGCGCCGCACAACGTCACCGCGCCAATGTCGTGGGTGGCCTCCTCCACCACGGTCATGTCGCCCGAGGCGATGTCGTAGCGCATCAGGGCGGCGAACTCGCGGTCGCGATTGCTCGTGAAGTAGAACGCGCCGCCGTCTTCAGTCCATGCGAAGCCGCCATCGCCATGGTTGGCGCGCGGATCCGGCTGCGACACCGTCGTCAGGTCGCCGCTCTCCATATCGAGTAAGAAGAGGTTGTCCGAATCTTCGCCGACGACTTCGACGACGATCGCCGTGGTCCCGTCGGGGGACAGCGCGCGGGCGAAATAGCCGAACGTGCCCTCGAAAACGCGCGTGCTCTCGCCCGCGAGCGTGCCGCGATAAATGTCGAAATCGAGCCCATTGCGCTCCGTCGACGCGAAGACGAAGCTTTGACCATCGTCGGCGAAGTCGCCGAAGGAGCGAAAGCCGCCCTTCGTCGCGGGCAAGACCAACTGCTCCGTCGCGCCGTCGGCCGAGATTAGAAAATAGGATTCCTGCTCATCGCCGTCGTTGTCCGCGCCGTAGAGCAAACGCGCGCCATCCGGCGTCCAGCGGAAGAAGGTCACCCCATTGCCAAACGTGAGCTGACGCGGCTGACCGCCGGCGGCGGGCGCCAGCCAAATCTGCGGCTGGCCCGTGATCGACCAGACATAGGCCAGCGTCTCGCCATCGGGGGAGAGCTGGGCGCCCCGTGGGCCAGTCGCCAAGAGGTAGCGGCCGATGTCCGCCGGATCAGAGCCCGCCAGACCAACTTGCGCGGGTTCAGCCGTCGGCTCCATCGCGTCGATGGAAAGGTCCGCGCCGCCGCCGCCAAAGGCGTTCGTGGTTTGCGCGTAGGCGCCGGCCGCGCCCAGGATGATCATTCCAGCAGCTGCTATCGCGTCGCGTGACATCGCATCTCCCCTTGAGGCCAACATCAAACCGTAGCCGTCTAAGGGCGCGCCCGCCAAGGGGGCGGGGTCCCTCTCACCGCCAATCGCCAAGCGCCGCCATCCACAGCGTCAGCGCGGCGGCGGCGGCGGTGTCCGCACGCAGAATGCGCGGCCCTAAGCTGACCGCCGTCGCGAAGGGGGCTGAGCGCAGCCGGGCGCGCTCCTCAGCCGCGAAGCCGCCCTCCGGGCCGATGAGAATCGCCGCAGGCGTCCCCGGCGCGGCGGCGGCGAAGGCCGCCAGCGCAGGCGGCGTGGCGGCGGCGTCCGCGGCGCCCCAGCTGGTGTCGCCGGCGGCGGCCTCATCGCAGAACACCAGGCGCCGATCGGCCTCACGGCTCGGCCACGCGTCGAGGAGCGCCTCCAGCGGTTCGGGCGCGGCGATCGATGGCGCGTCAAGCCGTTCGGACTGTTCGGCGGCCTCGCGCGCCAGCGCCCTCAGACGTTCGACGTTGACCCGCTCGGCGTTGGTGCGGCGCGTGAACACCGGCCGAAGCGCGGCCGCGCCAAGCTCCGTCGCCTTTTCCACCACAAAATCCGTACGCGTCTTTTTCAGCGGCGCGAACACCAGGTGAAGGTCCGGCCCGGACTGCTGCTCGCGCAATCGCTCTTCGGGTGCGAGGGCGGCGTCGCGCTTGCCCTCCACCAGAAGGCGCGCGCGCCATTCGCCGTCGCGTCCGTTGAACACCCGCACGGTAGCGCCCGCGTCGAGCCGCATCACCGCGCGCAGGTAACGCGCCTGCTCTGGGGTGAGCGGCAGGGTGGATCCGGCGCGCAGGGACTGGTCGACCATCAGGCGTGGGATCGCCATGCGCGGCTCCATATCGGTTGGCGAGAGGGCGCGATCGCGGTCGCGCGTCCTTGAAATCGACGCCGAAAACTGGCGGGGTCCCTCCCAGCGATCAAGACCAAGGGGCGACGAGTGGCGCAACGCGCGGAACACAACAGCTCCGGCCCGACGGCGAACGGGCCGGCCGACCGTCCGGTGCCCGATTCCGTGACGTCCAGCTGGGTGGAGCGCGCGCCGGCGCGCGCGCGCCCGTTTTTGCGTTTGGCGCGGTGGGATCGGCCGGTCGGCTTTTGGTTGTTGGCGTTGCCGGCGCTCATGGGCTTGGCGCTCGCGCGGCTCGACGGCGTGCTGGCCTGGTCCGACATCGGGTGGGCCGCGCTCATGCTGCTCGGCGCCGCCGCCACCCGCGGCGCGGGCTGCACCTACAACGACATCATCGACAAAGATCTGGACGCCTCGGTCGCGCGCACGGCCGATCGGCCGCTGGCGGCGGGCGTGGTGAGCGTGCGCGAGGCGTGGGTGTTCTTCGGCGTCCAGACGGCGGTGGCGTTCCTGACGTTTCTCGTTCTGCCGGGCGTCGCGAAGCTCGCGGCGCTGGCCGCCATCCCCGTGATTGCGGCCTACCCCTTTATGAAGCGGATCACGGCCGCGCCGCAGGCTTGGCTCGGCTTGGCCATGAGCTGGGGCGCGCTTGTGGGCTACGCCGCGGCCTCGGGGCGGCTGGACGCGTCCGTGTTCGTACTGTTCGCGGGCTTATGGGCGTGGACCTTCGGCTACGACACCGTCTACGCGCACATGGATCGTGAGGACGACACGTTGATCGGCGTGGGTTCGACGGCGCGCTTGTTTGGCGAACAGTCGCGCACGGCCGTTGGCGTGAGTTATGGCGCGGCGGTGCTGTTGGTCGCTCTTGGGGCGTGGATGGCGGAGGGTCCGCGCCCGGTTACCGCGCTGACGGCGGGCATGAGCGCCATCGCGTTCGGCGTGCCGCTGTGGCGCCAGGCTCGGGCCGTCGACTTCACGTCGCCTGCGAGTTGTCTCGCGCACTTTCGGTCCAATGTGGCCGCTGGCGGACGCCTGTTCGCGGCCTTGGGGTTCGGCGCGGTGTTGGCGCGCTTGGTGTGAGGGCGGCTGATCGTCCCGCTGGTCACGTCCAGGTCGCGAAAGTCTGAGTCCGCGCGAGCTGCGTGTGCGCGCCTGTGCGGGCATACTGTCTCCAGCGGGGGTTTTCACGCGCAAGCGGAGGAAACCATGAGAAGCAAAGCGGATTTGGTGGATCACCAGTTCAAGCTGTGGGAACGGGCGCAGAATGCGGCGGCCGGCGTCAAACCGATCTTGGCCTGCAGCTCCCATGTGTGGTGCGCGACGCCCCACGCTGACCCGTCGTTCGAGGCGGCCGGCGAGTTGAGCTAGGCCGCCGGTCGGTCAACGCCGCAGCGTGGGTCGGCCCGCCGCGCCGCGGAGGCCGATGTCATCAGCGTTCGTGGTTGTCGCTGCGTCCTCGGCGGTGGGCTTCGTTGAGGCCGCCGCGTTGGACGCCGGGGTCTCCCCGGCCGCCACGGTCGTGGTCGGGCGCAGCAGTCCGCCGGCCTGACCACAGGCCGCCGGCGCGCTGCGGGCCAAGCTGTCAGCCAACGCCTCCATGCGCAGCGGCGACGGTCGCGGCGGCAACGTCGCGCGCACGCGCGCGGCGTGTGCGGTCCCCGTCGCGTCATCGTCGCGCAGGGCGGTGATGACGTCCGCCAACGTTTCGCGCGCGGCGTCCACGCGACGCCGCGGGGCGGCCGCGCAGATAGGCCGCGCCACGTTAAGAGCGTTGAGGGCGGCGGAAAGCGCCAGCATCGCGGTCGGACGCTCGTCCGCCTCGAGCGCCGCGGCGCCGGCTTCGCCGCGTTCAGCCGCGGCGTCCATCAGCCACGCGCATTCCGCGTGGCGCGCGGTTTGAACAGCCGCTTTCAGCGTTCGCGCCCCGTCTCCCCCGAGCGACGCCGGGCACACCTGAGCCGGCGCACGGGCCAGCAGCGCCACGCGCCGGCGGCTGGCGCTAAACGCGTCGAACAGCACGCCTTGCGGGGCGATGGCGCAGGCGTTGGGAGACGGCGGCGGCGCCGCCAAAGCGCCACGTTGCGCCCGCGCGCCGGCGATCTCGGCGGCCTCGCGCGTCAACTGCGCGGCTTCGGCCCAGACGTCCCCCGCTGCGCAGGCCGACGCCGCGGCGCGCAACGCCGCCTCCGCCTCCGCCAACGCTGGATTGGATCCGCCGCGCAACATGCTGCGCGCGACCGCGCCGCGCGCCTCCGAGGCGAGGATGCGACACTGCTGGAGAGGCGGCGCTTGGGGCGCCTGGCATGCTGTCGCGCGCGAGAGGGCGGCGGCGTCCAAATCCCCGCCGCTCGCCATAGCCACCGCCGCCACCCCCAACAAGAACGTGGCCGCCATGCGTGCGAGCTTGACCATTCGCGCCCCTTCGCCCTCCGCGACGCGCCGTGCGCGTCTCGCTTCGACGAAGCAAGCGGCGGGCCAAAGGCGTGCTGGAGCGGCGGACGCCGTTGAGCGTTTACGGACCGTTTACGTCGAGGCGGCGTGGCCGGTGGCGTTGGAACCGGCTCTGGGCCTAAGCTCGCGGTATGAACGCTGCTCTCTCCACCGCGGCCTCCGGGCTGCAAAGCGCGGCGGACTCGTTCGCCCGTCGAGCCACTGAGATCGCGCGCGCGCCCGCGTTGGACGGCCTCGCCACGCCCGGGGCGTCGCCCTCTTTGGCGGGGGCCCCCGCAGGCCCGGAGGCGCCGCCGCCGGTCGCCGACGCGCCAAGCGCGGAGAATGACCTCACCCGCAATGTGGTGGGGGTGATCCGCGACGAGATCGCCTTCAAGGCCAACGCCGCCGTGGCGCGGCGCGTGGACGAACTGACCGGCGCGCTGCTCGACATCACCGCCTGAGGTCGGGCGACCGGGGGCCTGACGCGCGCGCCGCGCCGCGGTACACAAGCCCCATGGCGGAACTCCGACTCGATGTTGTGTCTGACGTGGTGTGCCCGTGGTGCTGGCTCGGCAAGCGCCGCCTGGATGCGGCCATCGCAGCGACGCCGGAGCATGCCGTTGAGGTCGCGTGGCGGCCTTTCCAGCTGGACCCGGCGATGCCGCCGGAGGGCTTGCCTTACAAAGAGGTGATGCGCGCCAAATTCGCCGCGGGCGGCGACGGCGCCGACAGTGAACTCGGCGGAGGCTTCGCGGCCATGCGCGCGCATTTGGAGGCCGCAGCGCCGGAGGCGGGCGTGCGGTTTCGGTTCTCCGACATTCCGATCCGGCCAAACACCCTCGACGCCCATCGCCTGATCCGCTGGGCGCAGGGGCAGGGCCAGGGCGCGGCGGCGGCTGAGGCGCTCTTTCGAGCCTTCTTTGACGAGCTCCGCGACATCGGCGAACGCGCCACCTTGGCCGCGATCGCGGGCGAGATCGGTCTCGACGCCGGGCTGGTGGGTGATCTCCTTGAGGGCGACGCCGATCGAGAGGCGGTGCAGACCGAAGAAGCGTTCTTCCGAGGGCTGGGCGTGCGCGGCGTGCCCACCTTCATCGCCAACGGGTCGGTGGCCATCACGGGCGCGCAAGAGCCGTCGGTCCTGGCGGCGTTCTTGCGCGAAGCCGCCGCGGAGGGCGCAGACAGCGGCCCTTGATCGCGGCGAGCGCGCGGACGTAAGAGCACACCACACCCCGCTTTGGACGAATGGGTTCGCGACGGGGCGCAAGGAGACCGTCATGGCTGACTCGAACGAGCCTCAATTGCTGCATCTCGTCATTGGCGGGGAGCTGCAGGATGTGTCGGGTTTGGCGTTTAAGGATTTGAGCCGGCTGGATTTCGTCGGCGCGTTCCCAAGCTACGCCGCCGCCTACGACGCCTGGAAAGCGGCCGCGCAGCGCACGGTCGACAACGCGCACATGCGCTATTTCATCATTCACGCCCACCGGCTCCTGGATCCGGGCGCCGCCGCCGGCGCGGCGTCGGAGGCGTGAGCGCCGTCGAGCCAACCGCCCCCACGCCGGCGATCGACGACCCGGCCGCCGCGACAGGTCTGAATCAACGGGCGTCTCCGTCCACGGATGATGACCCGCCCACCTGGCCGCTCATCCGCCGCTTCGTGGCCCAGTTCTGCACGCCCCACGTGGGACTCGCCGCCGCGGGCTTGGTGCTGACGGCGGCGGTGGCGGCCGCAAGCACAAGCTATGCGCTGCTGATGGGCTGGATCGGTCAGTATGTGGAAAGCGGGCGTTTGGCCGACGCGTGGCCGGCGCCGCTGGCCATCATCGCGGCCACCAGCGTGCGGGCCCTCTTTTTCTATGGACAAGTCGCCGCGACCCAAACCTTCGCCGCGCGCGTGATCGAGGACGTGCAGAAGGCGATGCACGCCCACATCCTCACCCTCGATTTCGCGCGCATGACGGTTGAGGCGCCGGGGCACCTGGTGGCCCGCTTCACCAGCGATGTGGAGCGCCTGCGCGCGGGCCTCACGCGGGCGGCGACCAATCTCGGCCGCGACGTGCTCACGCTGATCGGCGGCGCGGCGGTGATGCTCTGGGCGGATTGGCTGCTGGCCGTCATTGTCATGGGCGTCTACCCGTTGGCCATCCAGCCCGTGCTTGGCGTTGGCAAGCGCTTGCGCCGGGCCTCCCGCGACGCGCAGACGCAGATCGGTCGGCTCACGGCGTTCCTGGATGAGAGCTTCGCTGGGGTGCAACTCGTCAAAACCTACCGCTTGGAGGCCTACCAGACCGTCCGAGCAGACGCGGCGTTTGCTGAACGCCGGCGGATTGAGACGCGCATGGCGCGCCATCGCGCCAAGGTGGAGCCGATTATGGAGGTGGCCGGCGGCTTGGGGCTCGCCGGCGTGATCGGCTTTGCGGTGTGGCGCGCCAGCGCGACCGGCTTTGGATTCTCCGTCCTTATGACGTTCATCGGCGCGATTGCGGTGATGGCGCCCGCAGCGCGGTCGCTTGGCGCGCTGAACGCCTTTGTGCAGCAGGGTTTGGCGGCCGCCGCGCGGATTTTCGAGTTGTTGGACGAAGAGCCCCGGGTGGTGGCCTCGCCCGGCGCGCCGGCCTTGCGCGTCAACGAGGGGCGGGTTGAGCTCGAAGGCGTCGGCTTCGCCTATGCGGCGGGCGCGCCGGCGCTCGAGCACGTCTCGCTCACCCTGGCGCCGGGAGCGACCACCGCGCTGGTCGGGCCCTCGGGCGGCGGCAAGTCCACCATCTTGAATCTGATCCTGCGGCTCTACGACCCGTCCTCCGGGCGGATCCTGATTGATGGTCACGACATTCGCGCGTGCGATCTGGCCAGCGTTCGCGCCGCCATGGCGTTCGTGAGCCAAGACCCTGTGCTGTTTGAGGACACGATCGCCGCCAACATCGGCTTTGGACGACCCGGCGCGACCATGGAGGCGATCCGCGCGGCCGCGGAGCAGGCCGCGGCGTTGGATTTCATCGAGGCCGCGCCGGCGGGCTTCGCGACCCTTGTCGGGCCGCGCGGTCTCAGCCTATCCGGGGGCCAGCGGCAGCGGATCGCGCTGGCCCGAGCGTTTCTCAAAGACGCGCCGATCCTGCTGTTGGACGAGGCGACGAGCGCGCTCGACGCGGAGTCCGAAGCCCGCGTGCAGGACGCCCTGGCGCGCCTTGAAGTTGGGCGCACGACGTTGGTGATCGCCCACCGGCTCGCGACCGTGCGCGCCGCCGATCACATCTACGTTTTGGAGCAGGGCCGCGTGGTGGAGGAGGGGCGCGACGCCGATCTCGCCGCCCGCCCCGACGGTCTCTACGCGAAGTTGCGGGCTCTCCAGTTCGAGGCGTGACAGCGCCAAACGAGGTCAACGGCGTGTCGAGACATCAGCCCGTGACATCGTCCAAACGCCTCTCCGTGACGGATGTCGTGCTGGCGGCGTATCTCGTTGTGGCCGCGCCTGTGATCCTGCTCGGAGCGCTCTACGCCGCGGCGTCGAAGCTGTACTACGTGCCCGCCGGATCCATGTGGCCGACCTTCGACGTCGGCGATCGGTTCCTCGTGCGGATGAGAACGCCGGTCTGTCCGCGGTTGATCCCCGCCTATGGCGACGTTGTCGTGTTTGACGATCCGATGGGCGTCCGGTCCAAAGTCTTGGTGAAACGCGTGGTCGGTTTAGCCGGCGACGAGGTGCGCGTGACCGCCGACGGTCTCCTTCTGAACGGCGACGCCATCAGCGTCCCGGCGGGCGAGGGGCCGGACGGCCAAGCCCTGATGCGCGAGGCCGTTGACGGCGCCGGCTCCTGGACCGTCGCGTTGGGCGCGGCGGCGGATCCCATGGGCGAAGCGGGGGCCTGGGTCGTGCCGGCGGATCATGTGTTTCTGCTGGGCGACAACCGGTCGCGCTCCTATGACAGCCGCCGTTTCGGATCGGTTCCGATCCAGAGCGTGCGCGGGCGGGCGATCCGGGTGCTGTGGAACCCCTCGCGCGGGCCGGTCTGGCGGTCACTGCAGCCGGGACGCGCCTGGTTTTGCCGCGCGGGCGTGGCCGGCTTACCGCAGGACTGGGCGCGCTTTTGAGCGCGCATCCGCGGGACGAGCCCTTGAGCTGTGCGACGCACACCCATATCGGTGAAGGATGGGCGCACTTGGGGCGCTGACCTCTCTCGCGTTCCGGGCTGCGCCTCGGCGCGCCGCCGTTTCGCTTGGGGAGCTTCGCCATGTCCACCGCCGGCGCGTTCGACGACACCCCGTTGGAGTCCTTGGATCAAATCACGGCGTGGTTTGAAGCGGGCTGCAAACCGAAGGAGCAATGGCGCATTGGCGCGGAGCACGAGAAGTTCGGCTTTCGCCTGGCGGATCACGCCCCGTTGCCGTTTGGCGCGCCGGAGCCGGAAGCCAGCATTCAAGCGATGCTGCGCGGTCTGCAGCGCTTCCAGTGGGCGCCGATGGAGGAGGATGGCGAGCTTGTCGGCCTCAAGCGCGACGGCGCGACGATCGCGCTGGAGCCGGGCGGTCAGTTCGAGCTGTCCGGCGCGCCCTTGGAGACGCTCCACGACGTCTGCGCGGAGGTGAATGGCCATCTGCGCGAGGTGAAGACGGTGGCGGATGAAATCGGCGCCGGTTTTCTCAGCCTTGGCGCCGCGCCGACCTGGGCGCTGGCCGACATGCCGCGCACGCCGAAAGCGCGTTACGCCATCATGCGCCGCTACATGCCGCGGGTGGGGCGGCTCGGTCTGGAGATGATGCACCGCACCTGCACCGTGCAGGTGAATCTGGATTTCCACAGCGAGGCCGACATGGCCAAGAAGCTGCGCGTGGCGATCGCGCTGCAGCCTTTGGCGACGGCGCTGTTCGCCAACTCGCCGTTTTTGGACGGCCGCCCGACGGGGTGGCTGAGCTATCGCGCCCATGTCTGGTCGGACACGGATCCGGACCGCACCGGCATGCTGCCTTTCGTGTTCGAGGAGGGCTTCGGTTTTGAACGCTACGCGCGCTGGGCGGTCGACGCGCCGATGTATTTCTTGCGCCGCAACGGCCGCTTCCACGACATCGCCGGGCTCCCCTTCCGCCTGCTGATGGAGGGGCGGCTGCCTGGCCATGAGGGCGAGCGGGCGTGTATGGGCGATTGGGAGGATCACCTCTCGACGTTGTTTCCCGAGGCGCGGATCAAGCAGTATCTGGAGACGCGCGGCGCTGATGGGGGGCCGTGGAGCCGGTTGTGTGCGCTGCCGGCGCTCTGGGTCGGCCTTCTGTACGACGAGGCTTCTCTCGACGCGGCGTGGGAGCTGGTGCGGTCTTGGACGGCCAGCGAGCGCGAGGCCCTTCGTCTCAGCGCGCCGATGCTCGGCCTTGACGCCCCAACGCCGTCGGGATCGCTGCGGGAGGTCGCGCAGCGGGCGCTGGCGTTGTCGCGGGGCGGCTTGGCGCGACGCGGACGGCTCAACGTCAACGGCAATGACGAAACCCATTTCCTCGACGACCTGGACGCCATCGTCGAAGCGGGTCGCGTTCCCGCCGCGGACTTGCTGGACCAATGGCGGGGCTCGTGGGGCGGCGATGTGACCCGCGCGTTCGACGAGTGCGTCTACTGAACGATCGCAAGCCGTCGCCGGCTTGGGTGCGGACGGGGTGCGACGCAACCGCGCACACTGCGCGCCGGCAGTGTTCGCGGACGTGTCCGCGCGACATGATTCCGCAAAAGGCTGCCCCAATCGCGCCCGACGAATCGTTGACTAAACCTTAACGAGATGTGGCGTCGCGGCAACGCGGCTGCAGTAAGGGGTTGCGCGTTTATGGTTTGTTCTGCATTGTTCTGCGGAGTCGTGGGCGTGTGAGCGTTTCAGCGACGCCGGCGTAAAGGAGGGGTGTGTGGCTGAAACCAATCGTCGCCGGGACGGCCGGTCGCCGCCCAAGCGCCGTGGCGCGGCGGTGCGTTCGGGCGCGGACGATCTCCTGCTTGGCTGGCGCGGCCAAGGCGACAGCCTGCGGCGCGTTGGTTTCCGTGATCCCGCAGCGCTCCCGACGCTGGAGGCGGAGGAGCGGCGCGACGCTCCGCGCGAACCGGTGACGGTGGAGGGCGAGGGGCATTTGCTGACGGTCGCGCCCACGGGCGCGGGCAAAGGCCGCGGCGCGATCATTCCCAATCTCTTGCGATATCAGGGCCCGGCCATTGTGGTGGATCCCAAGGGCGAGAACTGCCGCGTCACGGCGCGCGCGCGGCGTGAAATGGGCCAACGCGTTTACGTCATCGATCCGTTTCAGTTAACGGGCGAGGACACGGATGAGCTTAACCCGCTCGATGTGTTAACGCCTGAAAGCATGGATTTTGAGGGCGAATGCCAGGCGCTGGCGCACATGCTGTCGGGCGGCGCGTCGAGCCTCAAGGAGCCGTTTTGGGACATCTGGGGGCGCGCGGTGCTCTCCGGCGTGATTGCGTATGTCGCCCAGTGCGACCCGCCGGAGCAACGCCATTTCGCCCGGGTGCGCGAACTCCTGAAAAATGATGACGTGGTCTACAATCTGGCCAAGGCGCTGGACGACGCCGCGGAACTTGAGGGGCTGGCGCGCACGGAGATCGCGGCGTTCCTGCAGCTGGTGGAGCAAACGCGCTCGGGCGTCTTGGCGACGGCGCAGAGCTACACTGACGTGGTCAACGCCGAACCGGCCCGGCGCACCCTGTCGCGCACAACGATTGACCTCGACGCGATCGCCAGCGGCGCGCCCACGACCGTGTTTCTGGTGTTGCCGCCGGACAAGCTGGGCTCCCATGGGGCGTTGATGCGCCTGTGGATCAGCGTGTTGCTGAAGACCATCATGGGCCGCGTAACGCGTCCGGCCCGCGACACGCTGTTGATCGTGGATGAATGCGCTCAGCTCGGTCCGATGGAGGATCTGCGCGTGGCGATGACGTTGCTGCGCGGCTATGGGCTGAAAGTTTGGGCGTTCTTCCAGGATTTGTCGCAATTGCGTCGCCTGTATCCGAATGATTGGCAGACCATCGTCAACAACGCGGCGGTTTTTCAAACCTTTGGCGTGACCAACCATGTCATGGCCACGGAGATCGCGGACATGCTGGGCGATGTCGACGCCTTCGCGCTGCGCGCCTTGCCGCACGACGCCCAGGTGGTCGCCCGCGCGCGCGAGCAGGCCCAGATTTGTCGGCTGCCGGACTACCTCTCGGATCCCGCATTTGCGCGGCGGTTTGATCCCAATCCGCTGTTCGCCAACCTCGCCGCGGCGCGCGCCGCCCGTTGAGAACGGCGCCACGCCGTGGCCGCGCCGGCGCCGTGACGGGCTTTCGTCGTCATGCGTCGACGGGCTAGGCTCATCATGGTGTCGGCGGCTCAGGGCGTGGGCTGACGGCCAACCGAAGCCGCGCGTGGCCCGCACGCGCCCGTCGCAGCGAGGGGACCCACCAAGATGAGCGTCAGCGATATGGGAGCACGCGCCGCGCGCGACGGTGAGAAACAGGTGTTGGGGCACCCCCGCGGCCTTGTTATCCTGTTTTTTGCTGAGATGTGGGAACGATTTTCCTATTATGGCATGCGCGGGATTCTCGTTCTTTATTTGACGTGGCACTTCTTGTTTGAAACGCGTGACGCCTATACGCTCTATGGTGCGTACGCAGCTTTGGTTTATTTGGGTCCTCTGGTCGGCGGTTATCTGGCGGATCGGTATCTCGGTTTCCGCAAGGCGGTGGTGTTTGGCGGCGTGCTGCTGGTCATTGGCCACGGCCTGATGGGCCTGCACGGCCAACCCGCCAAGGAGCTCTTCGCTGCGGAAGGCCAGACCTACGAACTCGTGCGCGCGGAGCGGCGCGATGAGTCCGGCTTTCGCCAGATCGTTGTCGAAGGCGAGCGCCTGGATGTTGAACGCATTGAGGCGGTCGACGGCGCCGCCCCCGGGGCGCGACGGGTCGCGTTCACCCGCACCGACGGCGCGGTGGAGGAGTTGGAGGGCGAGATCACGGCGCAGCGCTCGTCGTTGCACGAGATGGTCTTGTTCCTCGCGCTCGCGTTCATTGTCAGCGGCGTCGGTTTCTTGAAGCCGAACATCTCGACGTGCGTCGGCGCGCTCTACGATCAGGATGATCCGCGCCGCGACGCGGGCTTCACCATCTACTACATGGGCATCAACACGGGGTCGCTTTTGGCGTTCGTGACGGTCGCCGGGACGGCCTACGCCTATGGCTGGGGCCCCGCTTTTGGCCTGGCGGCGTTTGGGATGGCCATCGGGCTAGCGGTCTTCCTGTGGGGGCAGAGCTGGCTGGAGGGGCGAGCGGAGCCGCCGGATCCCGCCATGCTGACGCAACCCGTTGGCGGCCTGCTCACCCGAGAGCACCTGGTGTACATCGGCGGACTGGCGATGGTGGGGGTCGCCTTCCTGTTGCTGCAGTCGGCGGCGTTGCTGAACGAATCGCTGAAGTACGCGTTCGTCGCGGTCTCGGGCTTGTTGGTGGCGTATACGCTTTCGAAGCTCGACGCGGTGGAGCGGGACCGCATGATCGCCCTGATCATTCTGACCGTCGCGTCGGTTTTGTTTTGGACGCTGTTTGAGCAGGCTCCGACGTCGTTGACGGTGTTCGCCACGGAGTTTGTCGCCGACACCTTTTTCGGCCTGCCGGTGAACGCCGGCCAGCTCCAAGCTTGGAATCCAGCGTTTATCTTGGTGTTCGCCGTGCCCGTGACGCTCCTGTGGACGTTTTTGGGCCGACGCCGCGCGGAGCCCTCCTCGGCGGTGAAGTTCGCCGGCGCCCTGATGCTCGTGGGGGCGGGGTTTTGGGTGCTCAACATCGCCATCGCCCAGAGCGGCGTGGATGAAGCCGGCGCGCCGGTGCGCATCGCGATCGGTTGGGTGGCGTTGATGTACATGCTGCACACGCTTGGCGAGTTGATGCTGTCGCCGGTCGGGCTGTCGGCGGTGACGAAGCTCTCCGTGCCGCGGCTTGTGAGCTTCATGATGGGCTTCTGGTTCTTCGCCATCTCCGCCGCCCAGGCCTTGGGCGCCCAAGTGGCGCGTCTCACCGTGTCGCCGGAGGGGGCGAGCCAAGCCGAGGCGCTGGCGCATTTCGGTCAAGTGTACTTTTGGCTTGGCGGGTCGTCGGTGGCGCTCGGCGTTGTGCTGCTCGTGGCGAGCCCCTTTGTGCGTCATCTGACCCACGGTCGCGGGTGAGCCGACGCTGACGAACGGACGCCGAGGCGCATTGGCCTGGACGCGCGCCGTCGGGCTCTGTTAAAGCCCCCGCAACCTAAGTGGGGCGTAGTCGGCCCCTGCGACAAAATGGCTGCGGTCGCGCCCTGCTCACGGTCGCCGCGGCGTCTATATGTCGCGCTACGACAACGGCGTCGGCCGCGGGCGTAAAGAGGGTGAGAGTATGCGGACAGTGTTTCGGATCGGCGGCGTCGCGACCGCCGCCGCCATCATGCTCGCCGTTCCGGCGTGGGCGTCCAAGCCCGTCGACGGCCAGCTGGGCTTTCAGCCCGCGGCCACGCCCGTGATGGCGGACATCCACGCTTTTCATAACTTCGTTCTGCCCATCATCACGGGCATCACGATCTTGGTGCTGGCGCTCTTGGCCGCGGTCATGGTGCTTTACAACCGCCGCGCGCGCCCGAAGCCGGCCACGTTTTCCCACAACACCCTGATCGAGGTGGTTTGGACGGCGTTGCCGGTGGTGATCCTGCTGGTGATTGCGATCCCCTCGTTTCGTCTGCTGTACTTCCAAGACCTCACGCCGGATGGCGAGACCGTGCGGGCTGGCGAGGCGATCCCCGCGCCCGCGTTGACGATCAAGACGATCGGCTATCAGTGGTATTGGGGCTACGCCTATCCGGACGACGGGCTCGACGAGTTCGCCAGCAACATGGCGCCGCTCGAGGCGACGACCCCAGAACTCTACCGTTTGGCGGTCGACGCGCCTATGGTCGCACCGGAGGACACGACGGTTCGGTTGCTCGTCACCGCCGCGGACGTGATCCACAACTGGGCCATGCCGTCCTTCGGCATCAAAATGGACGCCATCCCGGGCCGCACGAATGAAACGTGGTTCCATGTGGATGAGCCTGGCGTGTATTACGGTCAGTGTTCGGAATTGTGTGGCGTGCGCCACGCCTTCATGCCCATCGAGGTGCATGTCGTACCGCAGGATGTGTACGACGCGTGGGTGTCGGCGGCCGCCGCCGATCCGCTCGGCGGCGCGGGCGAGGCGGCCCTCGCTGTGCTGCGGACGTATTGGGATGCGACGGAGGACGCGGTGCAAGTCGCGGCCCTCGCGGTTGATGAGCGTGTGGAGGAGTAGGCATGGCGGCGGTTGACCAGAGCACGATGGACGCCCACGCGGCGGCTGCAGACCATGATCACGGCGCGCCGTCGTTCTTCACGCGGTGGTTTTACTCCACCAACCACAAAGACATCGGCACGCTTTACCTGATTTTCGCGATCATCGCCGGCCTCATCGGCGGCGCGATGTCGTGGTTGATCCGCATGGAGCTCGCCCAACCCGGCGTCACGGTGTTGACGGCGTTCACCGGCGGCGATGAGACCGCCGCGTATCATTTCTACAACGTCTTGATCACCTATCACGGGCTGATCATGATCTTCTTTATGGTCATGCCCGCCTTGATCGGCGGGTTCGGCAACTGGTTCGTGCCCATTATGATCGGCGCGCCGGACATGGCCTTCCCGCGCATGAACAACATCTCCTTCTGGCTGTTGGTGGCCAGCTTTGGTTTGCTGCTGCTGTCCTTGTTCGTGCCGGGTCAAAGCTACAACGGGTTTGGCGGCGGCTGGGTGATGTACCCGCCCTTGTCCACAAGCGGGCACACCGGACCGGCCTTTGACCTAGTGATTCTCTCGCTGCACGTCGCGGGCGTGAGTTCCATCCTGGGCGCGATCAACTTCATCACCACGATTTTCAACATGCGCGCGCCCGGCATGACGGTGCACAAGATGCCGTTGTTCGCGTGGGCGGTGCTGGTGACGGCGTTCCTGCTGCTGCTGTCGCTGCCGGTGCTTGCTGGCGCGCTGACCATGCTGCTGACCGACCGGAACTTCGGGACGACGTTTTTTGATCCCCGTGGCGGGGGCGACCCGGTGATGTTCCAGCATTTGTTCTGGTTCTTTGGTCACCCGGAAGTCTACATCCTGATTTTGCCAGGTTTTGGCATCATCTCCCACATCGTCTCGACGTTCAGCAAGAAACCGATCTTCGGTTATCTTGGCATGGCCTACGCGATGGTGGCGATTGGGTTCATCGGCTTCATCGTCTGGGCGCACCACATGTACACCGTGGGCATGAACGTCAATCTGAAGGCGTATTTCGTCGCTGCGACGATGATCATCGCCGTGCCGACGGGCATTAAGATCTTCTCGTGGATTGCGACAATGTGGGGCGGCTCCATCGACTTTAAGACGCCGATGCTGTGGGCGCTCGGCTTCATCTTTTTGTTCACGGTCGGCGGCGTGACCGGCGTGGTGTTGGCGAACGCCGGCATCGATCAGTCGCTGCATGACACCTATTATGTGGTCGCGCATTTCCACTATGTGTTGTCGCTCGGTGCGGTGTTCGCGATCTTCGCCGGATTCTACTATTGGTTCTCGAAGATGTTCGGCGTCACGTACAGTGAAGCGTTGGGCAAAGCCCACTTCTTCGTGACGTTCATTGGCGTCAACATCATCTTCTTCCCGCAACACTTCTTGGGTCTTGCCGGCATGCCGCGACGCTATGTGGATTATCCCGAGGGCTATGCGTTTTGGAACGCGGTGTCGTCGTTCGGGAACTGGATTTCCGTGGCGGGCGTGGTGTTGTTCTTGGCCGTCTTGGTGGAGGCGTTTGTCCGGCGTCGCCAAGCCGTGGCCAACCCCTGGGGCGAGGGCGCGACGACGTTTGAGTGGAGCCTGAGTTCGCCGCCGCCCTTCCATCAGTTCAACGAGCTGCCGCGGGTGCGCTGACGCGTTGTGGCGGACGCGGCGCTGTGCGTCGCGTCCCCGGCGTGATCGCGCCGCCAGCGGGCCGGCGCATCGGCCCGGGCGCGTCGCCAACCGCGGTCGACGCGCCGCTTTGCGAGAGAGATCAACACGTGGGACCACGCGATGAGTCACGTTCCTGAGCTCACGGTGACAGCCGCCCTTGCTGATGAGGCGCCGACGCGGCGCGACGCGGGGCGCGTGGCGGAATGGCGGGACTATTTCGCGCTGATGAAGCCGCGCGTCATGTCGCTGGTCGTGTTCACCGCCGTCGCGGGCCTGGTGGCGGCGCCGGCGATGACGCATCCGGTCATGGCGGTCGTGATCATCGCTTGCATCGCCGTGGGCGCGGGGGCCGCCGGCGCGCTGAACATGGCCTATGACGCCGACATTGACGCGAAAATGCGCCGCACGCGCACGCGGCCGGTGCCCGCGGGCCGCGTCAGCCGTGCGGAGGCCACCACGCTCGGCGTGGTGATGGCGGCGCTCTCCGTGATGACGTTGGCCCTGGCGTCGAACGCGTTGGCGGCGGGGCTCCTCGGCTTCACCATCGTGTTCTACGCGGTCGTTTACACCCAATGGCTCAAGCGCACGACGGACCAGAACATCGTCATTGGCGGCTTGGCCGGCGCGTTGCCGCCGGCGGTGGCCTGGGCGGCGGCGACGGGCGGCCTTGCGCTGGAGCCGCTTCTGTTTGTGGCGATTATCTTCATGTGGACGCCGCCGCATTTTTGGGCCTTGTCGCTCTACAAGTCTGGCGACTACGCGACGGCGGGCGTGCCGATGCTGCCGGTGGTCCGCGGGCCCGCCGCCGCGCGGCGCCAGATTTTCGCGTACACGCTCCTTCTCGCGCCGTTGGGCGTGGCGCCGTCCCTGTTGGGCTACGCAGGCGTCGCCTATGGGGTGGTCGCCGGGGCCGGCGGCGCGTTGATGTTGGCGCTGGCGTGGCGCGTTCTCCGCTCGGCCGCCGGAGAAACCGTCTCCGAGGGTGGTGAGGCGGACGCGCTGACCGCGACCGCAGACCAGGACCGCTTGTACGCTGTCGCTCGCGGCGACCGCGCCGCGCGGAATCTGTTCGCGGCGTCGATCCTCTACCTTTTCGCGGTCTTCGCGGCGATCATCGGCGAACACATGACGGGAACCGCCCCATGAGCGAGCCGAGCGCAGACAAGATCCCGGCGGCGACGGACGACGCCGCGCGCGACCACGCGGCGCACGCCCAAGCGCAGAAGCGCCGCAGTTTAGCGTTGGCGCTCAGCCTTGGCGCGTTTGCGGTTGTGGTGTTTGTCATCACGCTGCTGCGCCTTCGCGAGCAGGTCTTGGCCCGGCCGTTGTGAGCGCCGCAATGCCTGTTCCGTCGTCAAACCAGACCCAGAGCCCGCGGCGCGCAAACGCGGGCGCGATCGCTCTGGCGTGCAGCGTGGCGGCGTTCGCGATGCTTGGTCTCGCGTTCGCGTCGAAGCCGCTCTACGACACGTTTTGCCGGGTGACGGGCTTTGGCGGTGAAACCCGCGTCGCGTCCGACGCCGCTCCCGTGACGCTCGCGCGTGAGGTCAGCGTGCGATTTGACTCCAACGTCGAGCCCGGGCTGCCGTTTCGGTTCGAGCCGGTTGAGGTCGCGCGCCCGCTGCGTCTTGGGGAGAGCGCCTTGGCGTTTTACCGCGTCACCAACCTGTCCGATCAAACGGTGCGCGCGGTGGCGACTTACAATGTGACGCCGCACAAAGCCGGGCCCTACTTTGCAAAACTGGAGTGTTTCTGCTTCCAGGAGCAAGATTTCGCGCCGGGTGAAACACTCGACTTGCCGGTCGTGTTCTTCGTCGATCCGGCTTTGCATGACGATCGCGCGTTGGACGACGTGCGCGCCATCACGCTGTCCTACACGTTTTTTCAGGCCTCCGGGCCACAATCTGAGGGCGCCGA
The DNA here is from genome assembly GCA_964526675.1 of uncultured Caulobacterales bacterium. Taxonomy (GTDB): domain Bacteria; phylum Pseudomonadota; class Alphaproteobacteria; order Caulobacterales; family Maricaulaceae; genus CAZADA01. Next base: position 70,711 of record CAZGLY010000006.1, on the reverse strand, counting down.
GGCGACGTGACGCGGACGCCGCGAAAGGACAGGCGGCGGAGATGACGACGGCGCGTGTGGCGGTTATGACGACCGCTGGACGGCGCGGGACGGGCGGGCCCACAGCGCGTTTGCGGTGAGGCGCGTGGACACAGCGGTCGAACGGCCGAACACGAGGAGGGTGCGCCATGGCGAGCGGCGCGGTGAAACATGACTATCACTTGGTGAACCCGAGCCCCTGGCCTCTGGTCGGCTCGGCTTCGGCCTTCATCCTGGCGGTCGGCCTGGTGATTTTCATGAAAGGCTTCGTCCTGGACGAAAGCCATTGGAGCCATTTCTTCCTCGGCGAAGGCCAGCCGTTCGTGCTGAGCCTCGGCGTGCTTGGCCTGCTCTACACGATGATTGGATGGTGGGGCGACATCGTCAAAGAGTCCCGCATTGGCGACCATACGCCGGTGGTGGAGATCGGCCTGCGTTACGGCATGATCTTGTTCATCGCCTCGGAAGTCATGTTCTTCGTGGCGTGGTTCTGGATGTTCTTCGAAATGGCCCTCTTCCACGAGGTGCGCATGCAGGAGGGCTGGATCACGCAGTTCGGCTTGTTCGACGACAACGCCGCGGTATCCGAGGGGTGGGGGTCATGGCCGCCTCCGGGGGTGGAGACGTTCGACCCGCTGCATTTGCCGCTCTTGAACACGCTGATCTTGCTGACGTCGGGCACGACGGTGACGTGGGCGCATCACGCGTTCGAACACAAAAAGCTCGGCGAGGCCAAAGTCGGTTTGGCGTTGACGATCGTGCTTGGCATGTTTTTCACGTGCGTTCAGGCCATCGAATACAGTCACGCGCACTTCGCGTTCGGCGGAAATCTCTATGGCGCGTCGTTCTTCATGGCGACCGGCTTCCACGGCTTCCATGTCATCGTCGGCACGATCTTCTTGGCGGTCTGCCTGTTGTTGATGATGGCGGGCGAATTGAAACCGGAGCGGCCCTTCGCCTTCGATGCGGCGGCGTGGTACTGGCACTTCGTTGATGTGGTCTGGCTGTTTCTGTTCGCCTTCATTTACGTCGCTTATCAGTGACCGGAACCGCCCCCGCCTCGGGACCGCGGTCTTATGCGCGGCCCAATCCGCTCCTGGCGGGTTTGCGGGGGCGCTGTCCGCGGTGTGGCGAGGGACGGTTGTTCAACGGCTTCCTGCGGCTCGCCGACCGGTGCGACGTCTGCGATCTCGATTTCGCGCCGGCGGATTCTGGTGATGGGCCGGCTGTCTTCGTGATGTTCCTCGTCGGGGCGTTGACGGTGCCGGCGGCGCTGTTCCTCGAGCTCACGGTCGCGCCGCCGATCTGGCTGCACATGGCGATTTGGATCCCGGTCTCGGTGGCGCTGTCGCTGGCGTTTTTGCGGCCGTTCAAGGCCACTCTGATCGCGCTCCAGTTTCGCCATGACGCGTCTGAGGCGCGCTTTGACGTCTGAGCGGCCGCGGTTCGATTGGCGTCTGTTGGTCGCAGCGATTGCTGGCGTGGCGGTTCTCGTCGGCCTCGGCGTTTGGCAAATGCATCGCCTCGCCTGGAAGACGCAGCTTCTGGCTGACCTGACGGAGCGGCGCCTCCAACAGCCCGTCGATTTCACCACGCGCGATCCGGCGGCCATGATCGCCGGCGTGCGTGAGTGGGACGCGCCGGAGGCGAACCGTGACCGGATCCGCTTCTCGCCGATCACTATCCGCGGTCGGTATGACCACGCGCGCCAGGTTGGCGTTCCCACCACAAAAGACGGCGTGGCCGGCTGGCGGATTGTCACGCCGCTGCACCTGAACGCCGGCGACGCGCCAAGCGTGGTGGTGTTTGTCGACCGTGGTTTCGTTGCGCGCACGTCGAGCACAGTCGATAAGCCTCCAGGCGGCGTGGGGGCGGACGCTGACGTGACGGTGACTGGCGTCGTGCGTCCGCAGGCGCGCGACAGTTGGTTCACGCCAGTCCCGGACAGCGCGCGGCGCGTGTCCTACAGCCTTGATCCGCAACAGTTGGCGAAGGCGGCGTGGCCGGACGCGACAGACGTTGCGGGTCCGATTGTGGGCTTCACCATCGCCGCGGAGGCGGAGGATCCTGGGCCTTCGGGCGCGTCGCTGACGCGCAACCCGCCGCGTGTGGACGACATCGCAAACCGTCATCTGGAGTATGCGCTCACGTGGTTCGCCTTGGCCGCGAGCCTGGCGGGCGTGGCCGTCGTGCGGTTGCGGCGGGGGCGCGACCGGACTGTGACGGCCTGACCGCCGCCGGCGCATCAGACATCCAGACTTGTCGCGGTCGCGAAAGCGTTGGCATGCTGTGGGTCGAAGCCCGAGAGAACGCCGCGATGTCGATCGTCCGCACCCAAGAACGTTCGGAAATCCCCAATGAAATCATGGGGCAGGGCGTGGTGTTGCGGCGCCCGCGCATCAATGACTACGCCGAGTGGGCGCGGCTACGCGGACGCTCGCGCGCGTTTTTGACGCCGTGGGAGCCGACGTGGTCCTTCGACGAACTGACGCGCGCGGGGTTTCGCCGACGGTTGCGTCGCTATGGCGAAGACGCCCGGTTGGGCGTTTGCGCGCCTTTCTTTGTGTTTCGCGAGGCGGACGGCGCGTTGGTCGGCGGCTGCAACCTCAACAACATCCGCCGTGGCGTCGCGCAGAGCAGCTCGCTCGGCTATTGGATCGGCGAGCCGTTTGCGCGCCACGGGTACACGCGCGCGGCGGTGCGCGCCTGTGTGCGCCTGGCGTTTGAGACCTTGCATCTGCATCGGGTCGAGGCGGCGTGCATTCCGTGCAACGCCCCATCGCGCGGCCTCTTGGAGCAGGTGGGCTTCCAGCACGAGGGCGTGGCGCGGGCGTATCTCAAGATCAACGGCGCGTGGCGGGATCACGTGCTGTACGCGATCGTGCGCGGCGACAGCCTGCGGTGAGCCGCCTGCGGGTCACCCCGCCTCCAGGACCGCCGCGGCCAGATCAAACAGGCTTTGACTCCAGATGTTGTACCCGGGATGGCGACTGGGCGGTTGCGGCCCGTCGGGCGTTCCGGTGACGGCGAACGCGATGTCCGCGTCAAGGTCCGGCAACCGCCATGCGCCGGAGTAGAGGCCGTAGGCCTCCCCGTCATGGCCGACCATGCGTTGGCCCGGGATTGGCGACCGCTCCGCGTCCCACCAAAAGCAGCCCAAGCCGGAGGTCATGAAGAGCTCGGGATGATCGCCATTCGGCGCCACCGGGTCCCAGCGCCACCGCGGCGAGGTGAGAGCGGGCGTGTCCGCCACGGCGCGGGCGAGGGCGGCGATCTCCGGCAAGGTCGCGCGCAAGCCGCCTTGGGGCGAGAAGATCGTGCCGTTGGAGCCCACCGCGTAGTCGCTGAGGGCGAACCCCTCGTCCAAGAGCGCCGCGGACCCGGTGCTCGTCAGCGTGTCCGGCCCGTCCGTCGCGATGCGCCATGCCCCTTCCCCGAAGCGGTAGAGTGTCGCCCCGCGCGCCCGTTGGTCGGCCGGCGCGCCGGACCAATTGAAGTTGCCCGTAACGCCGAGAGGCTCCAACGCGGCGGCCGCCTGCCGGTCGAACCGATCGCCGCTGGCCCGCTCAAGCAGGGTGGCGACCACCCCAAAGTTGAAGTTGCAATAGTGAAACCAAACGCCTGGTGGTTGGTCGGCGAATGTCTGCGTGGGCAGCAGAGCGTCGATGCGTCCCGGCGCGTTCAGCCAATAGGTCGGCCCGTCGCGAAGACTGGACGTGTGCGCCAGCAGATGCGCGGCGGTGATCGGCGCGTCGTGGCGGGGATGGGCCAAGCCAGGCCAAGAGTTCCGCACATCAGCGTCCATGTCGAACCGGCCCTGGTCCACGAGCCGCTGCGCGGCGAGAGCCACAGCCATCTTGGAGACGGACGCCACGCGCATAGGCGTCGTCACCGTGAAGGGCCGCAGCGGCGCGCCCGCGGCGCGCTCCTCCGGGCTGAGGCCGCCGGCGACGCCGGCCGCGGCCTCAAACACCACGTTACCCCCGCGGCGCACATAAAGGCCCGCAGCCGCCGCGGCCGGCGCGTCCTCCGCATCCGGCTCGGTCAGCGCGCGCAGACGCTCCTCCCAGGTCTGCGGGCCGGCGCGGGCCGGAAGCCACGCATGGCCGCCCAAGGCGCACGCGCCAACCAGCGCCGCGCGGCGCGACACGACGGCGTTCGAGGATCTCGGTCGGACGGACGACGCCATGTCAGGCCTGCCCAGCTTGGCCGGAGAGCTTCTCCGGCGCGACGCCGATGGAGTTCAGCGCGTCCGCCCATTTGCTTTTGAGGTTGGTGCTGAAGATCAGATCTTCATCCGCGCAGCAAATCAGCCAGGCGTTCGCCTGAATCTCGGATTCCAGCTGGCCTGGCCCCCAACCCGAGTAGCCAAGCGCGAGGATGGAGCGGCGCGGCGCCGTCGGCGACACGATCGCCTCCAGCACATCCTTGGTGGCGGTCAGGCCGACGCCGCGCCCAACCTCGATCGTGCCGTCGCCCGCGCCATAGTCGTCGGAGTGGAGCACGAAGCCCCGATCGCGGTCCACGGGCCCGCCATTCAGCACCGGGTGATCGGGAGCGTTGGTTATAGGACCGATATCCAACTGCTCCAGAAGAGTCGGCAAGCGCAGGCCCTCAAGGGCGCGATTGACAATGATGCCCATCGCGTATTCGGGGGTGTGCGAACACACATAAATCAACGAACGGTCAAACCGCGAGTCCCCGATGGCCGGGGTGGCGATCAGCATTTGCCCTTGCAGTCCGGGCTCCGGCGGAGTTTTGGATCCCATAACAACGAGTGTTGGGCTTCCTGGCGCGTTGGGCAAGGGTTGATTTCCCGGCCCCGCGATCCCAGCGGGGGCCGTGGCGCCGACGCGCCGGAGCCGGCCTGCGCCCTCAGAACGACGCTTATCGCCGCGCGGTCAGGGCTGGGGATCAGAGGGGGACGCCCGCACCGCGTCCATGCCCTCATTCGCCAGAGCATCGGCCCGCTCGTTGCCCGGGTCTCCCGCATGGCCCTTCACCCAGCGCCAGTCCACTTGGTGAGTTTGGGCCAGCGCATCGAGGCGCCGCCACAGGTCTTCATTCTTGACGGGTTTCTTCGCCGCCGTGCGCCAACCGTTTTGTTTCCAGCCGTGGATCCATTTCGTCACGCCGTCGCGCACATAGGTCGAGTCCGTCACCAGCGTGACCGCGCTCGGACGCTTAAGGGCCGACAGCGCCTCAATCGCGGCCGTGAGCTCCATGCGGTTGTTGGTGGTGTGGGCGGCGCCGCCTTTGAGCTCTTTGACGCGTTGGCCGGACTGGAGCACCGCGCCCCAGCCGCCCGGACCGGGATTGCCGGAGCACGCGCCGTCAGTGTGGATGAGGATAGGCGCGGCCATGCGCCCATGTCCGCGGCTTTGCCTCCGTGGTCAAGCGCGCGCGGCCCGGCGTGATCGCGCGGAAGAGCGCGGGCCCCTTCACCGCGCCCGCCCTTTGCCCTACATACCGCGAAACGGCGCAAGGACGGGGCCCATGGAGATCCGCGACGGGATCACCTTTGACGATGTGCTGCTGCAACCCGGCGCATCCGAGGTTCTGCCGGCCCAGACAGACTTGGCGACCCGGCTGACCCGCGACATCACGCTCAACATTCCCATCATCTCCGCGGCGATGGACACGGTGACCGAAGCGCGTCTCGCCATCGCCATGGCCCAAGAAGGCGGGTTGGGCGTGGTCCACCGCAACCTCTCCGTCCAGCAGCAGGCTGACGAGGTGCGCAAGGTCAAACGCTTTGAGTCCGGCATGGTGGTCGACCCGGTGACCATCCAGCCGGGGGCGACCTTGGCGGACGTCCGCGCGATCATGGAGCGCTACGCCATTTCGGGGATCCCGGTCGTGGAGCCCCAAGCCAACGGGTCGGGCGCGCCGGGACGGCTCGTGGGCATTGTCACCAACCGCGACGTGCGTTTTGCCGACGATCCCCAGCAACGCGTCTCCGAGCTCATGACGCGCGACCTCGTCACCGTGCGCGAGGGCGCCACGGAGGAGGAAGCGCGGGCCCTTCTGCACAAACACCGGATTGAGCGGTTGTTGGTTGTCGATGAGGCGTTCCGCTGCGTCGGCTTGATCACCGTGAAGGATATGGAAAAGGCGAGCGCCTATCCCAACGCCGCCAAAGACGCTGCCGGCCGTCTGCGCGTGGGCGCGGCGACGAGCGTCGGCGACGATGGTTTCGCGCGCACCGAAGCGTTGGTCGACGCCGGGGTGGATGTGGTCGTGGTCGACACCGCCCATGGCCATTCCGCAGCCGTGCTTGAACAAGTCGCCCGCGTCAAACGCGCGTCGAACGCCGTGCAAGTGATCGCCGGCAACATCGCGACCTATGACGGCGCGCGCGCGTTGATCGACGCCGGCGCGGACGCGATCAAGGTCGGCATCGGCCCGGGGTCGATCTGCACCACTCGGATCGTCGCCGGCGTGGGCGTGCCCCAGCTCACCGCGATTGAGGACGCCGTGCGCGCCGGCCAGGCGGCGGGCGTGCCGGTGATCGCCGACGGCGGCATCAAATACTCCGGCGACATGGCCAAAGCGCTGGCGGCGGGGGCGGAATCCGCGATGCTCGGCTCGCTCTTCGCCGGCGCTGAAGAAGCGCCCGGGGAGGTGTTTCTGTACGAGGGGCGCTCGTACAAGTCCTATCGCGGCATGGGCAGCGTCGGCGCCATGGCCCGCGGCTCCGCGGATCGGTATTTCCAGAAAGAAGTGTCCGACACGATGAAGCTCGTGCCGGAGGGCGTGGAGGGGCGCGTCGCCTACAAAGGCCCGGTGAGCCCGATCATCCACCAATTGGTCGGCGGCGTGCGGGCCGCCATGGGCTATCTCGGCGCGCGAACCCTGACGGAGCTGCGCGAGAACGCGGTGTTCATCCGGATCTCCGGCGCGGGCTTGCGTGAAAGCCACGTTCACGACGTCTCCATGACCCGCGAAGCGCCGAATTACTCCCTGCCCAGGGGGTGAGGGGCCGCGTCGGGCCGTGTGGACGCCCACCTCGGTATATCGAATAGCGATAAAAGATTTGTGTTTTTCGGCATGCCGTGCTTCCGTCGCGCAAGCGTTTCGGAGGAGGACGGCCATGCCGCAGCACACCGATCACCAAGCGCAAACCGCGCTCGCCCGCAGCGTCGGTGTGGCGCTTCTCGCGATGATTCTGCTGGGGATCGGAGCGTCTATCCTCGTCAGTCACGGCATTGACATCAACCTTTCTGCGGATGTCGCCGCGACGGCTGAGAACATGCTGGGTGCCGAAGCGCGCTTGCGCGCCATGGCCTACATTTCCGTGTTGGGATTTGCGCTGGAGGCCTTCGTTGGTGTCGGGCTGTTTGTGTTGCTCCAACGATACGGCCTGGTTTTGGCGGCCTGGTGTTTGGCTCTCAGCCTTACCGCGGCGGGCGTCGCGCTGCTGGGCGGAATGTTCGCCATGAACGCCGCAGAACTGGCCAGTGATGTCGCTTACGCCGATCTGGACACTGGCTCTCTGCGCCGCGCGCTGGTCAGCCTTCAGGCGACGTCGGACTACACATCGTTCCACCTGGCGCTTGTTGTAGGGGCTGTCGCGAAAGCGGGGTTCTTCCAACTCCTTTGGCGGTCTCGCCTGATCCCGTTCTTCATTTCTGGCTGGGGCGTGTTTGCGTCGCTGTTTGTGGCGTTCGCCATCGTCGCGCGGGATTTCGTTCCAGCCCTTGGCTACAACGGCGTCACCGCGGCCTTTTTGGTGTCCAACCTCGTGGCGATCGTTTCAACTGGGCTTTACCTGGCGGTTTGGGGCGTGCGAGCTGAGAACGCCGTGGCGGACGGAGACGCGGCGTCGCGTTGACCGCCTCGGCGGGACGACGCCGGTCCGACCGCGGGGAGCGATGATGGACACAGGACACCGCCCGGGGGACGAGCGCGCGCGTTCCGGCGGGCTTGTCGACGCTTGGGAGAGGCCGTCATGGCGCGCTATGTGATCGATCTCGCTTGCACCCTGAGGCTTCTCGAAAGCAACCTCGACCTGCCTCGGGACCACGAGATCTTGGCTCCGACGCTCTTGCGCTCGCAGGTGCTCGACAGCCTTTTTCGGCGCACTCTGGACGGAGACATGGAGGAAGCGGACGCGCTGGCGGTGAACACGCGTTTTGCGAAACTGAAGATCCGATACCTGGGCGACGCCGTCCTGCGGCGCCGCGCTTGGACGGTCGCCAAGCAGCTCGCCATGACGTCGACCTTTGACGCGGAGTGCATCGCGCTGACGGAGCTGCAAGCCGACGCCTTGATCGCGGAGGACCCGCAGCTCGCAAGCCTCGCGAAACAACGTGTGCCGGTCGAACCGTTTCAGGCGCTGACATAGGCGCCGCACCCGTCGGCGTGGCGGCCGGCGGCGTCCTCAGCGCCCGCCGCGGATGACGGCGAAGACGCCGCCGAGGATCAACACGCTGGCCAGCACGAGGCGCAGCGTGATCGCCTCGCCGAGCAAGAACGCGCCGCCGAAGGCGGCGATCGCCGGCACAGACAGCTGGGCCGTCGCCGCCGTCATGGTGCTCAAATCCCGAAGCGCCGCGTACCACACCGCATAGCCCAAGCCAGAGGTGAGCGCGCCGGACGCAACCGCCAACGCGACCCCGCCGGGCGTCGCCACGCCCCAGTCCGGCCCCGCGGCTGCGAGCGCCAGCGCAAACGGAACCGCGAGCAGGAAATTGCGCGCGGTCGCCCGCGTCGGCTTGGTTTCGCCTTTGCCGAGCAGCGTGTAGACGCCCCACGCCACCCCCGCGATCGCCATGAGCGCCACTCCCCACCACGGCGGGGCGGGAACATCAGCCGCGCCGCTCGGCGCGACGAGATACGCCAGTCCCCCCAGCGCCGCCGCGACGCCCGCCCATTGCACCGCCCGGGGGCGCAGGCCTCGGGCGACGCCGACGCCGATCATCGTCAGCTGGACCATGGAGAACAGGATGAGCGCCCCCACGCCCGCGTCCAGCGCCACATACGCCAGCGAAAAACCCAGCGCGTAGGCGAAGAGGGCGGCCGCCGCGAACCACGCACGCGGCGTCGCCGCGGCCGCGCGCAGCCAGCGCCCCGCCTCCGCGCGCTGAGCGCCGACCAGGCCGAGAAACGGCGCCAGCATCACCGCGCCCGCGAAAATGCGGATCTGGGTGAAGCTGACTGGATCGATCAGCCCCGCTTGCAACGCCGCACGGTTGAGCACGGAATTGCCGGCGAAGGCGATGAGCGCCAACACGGCGAGACTTGCGACTCGAAGGGCCATGGCGGATCTTTCGCATGTTTTCCTGGCGTTCGCCGTCACATCCGCAACACGCGTGCGTCACCCGGCGCGAGCGCACCGCCAAGGGCTGCCCATGCGCGATTCCGGACGCATCGCCGCGGCGATGGAAATCCTCGCCGACATTGAAGACGCGCGCCGTCCCGCCAAGCTCGCGGTGAAGGACTGGGGCCAGGCTCATCGGTTCGCCGGCTCCAAGGATCGCGCGTGGATTACGGGTCTGGTGCTGGACGCACTCCGGCAACGCCGTTCCCTCGCCTGGCGGATCGACGTGAAGGGGCCGCGCGCCCGGATCCTCGCCGCGTTGCGGTATCTCTGGGCTTGGGAGGTCGAGCGGATCGCGGACGCCTGCGCGGAGGAGCCCCATGGCCCAGGCGCGCTGTTTGACGACGAACGCGCCGGTCTCCTCACGCCGCGTCCGCTGGAGGACGCGCCGCTGCCTGTGCGCGCCGACGTGCCGGACTGGCTCGCTCCGGTGATGGAACGCGCGTTTGGCGATGCGGTGGTCGCGGAAGGGGCGGCGCTCGCCCATCGCGCGCCGGTGGATCTGCGTGTGAACGCGCTCAAGACGGACGTCGCGCGGGCGGAAAAGGCGCTGGCCAGCGTCAACGCCGCGACGACCGACCTGATGGCCTGGGCCTTGCGGACACCCGCGCCGGCGGCCGCGGACCGCGGCGCGGCGGTGGAGGCGATCCCGGCTTACTCGAAGGGCTGGGTCGAGGTCCAAGACGTGGGTTCGCAGGTGGCGGCGGCCGCCGCGGGCGCGGTCGATGGCGCTCAAGTCCTGGACTACTGCGCCGGGGGTGGTGGCAAGACGCTGGCGCTCGCTGCGGCTATGGGCAATTCGGGGCAGATCTACGCGCATGATTCCGACGCGCGGCGGCTCTCCGCCACCATCCATCGAGCCCAACGCGCGGGCGTGCGCAATCTGCAGATCCGCAGTCCCGCCGGCCCGGAGGCGGAGCCCTTGGCGGACCTCAAGGACCGCATGGACGTCGTGTTTGTGGACGCGCCGTGCAGCGGCTCGGGCGTGTGGCGGCGACGCCCGGATTCCAAATGGCGTTTGCGCGCCGGTCAGCTGGAGAAGCGCTGTGCGGAACAAGACGCCATCCTGTCGGACGCAGCGGCCTATGTCCGGCCACGGGGACGGTTGGTTTATGTGACGTGCTCCTTGTTTCCCGAGGAAAACGAAGACCGGATCGAAAGGTTTCTCGCCGCAGAAAGCGGCGCAGGGTTCGTCCCCGTCTCCGCCCGGGCGGCGGTTGAGGCGTCCGGGCTGCTCGCGCCCGGCGCTGAGGCTGTGCTGGCGTCGTGCGCGGCGGGGGGTGAGGGCCTGCGCCTCACCCCGGCGCGCGCGGGGACGGACGGCTTCTCGGTCATCGTGCTGGAGCGTTCGTCATGAGGCGGGCGGCGCGCGGCCTGGCCTGCCCCGGCGTTGCAGGCTATAGGCGCCCAATGACGGCTCACGGGGAACGGCCATGACCTTGCGTCGTATCGCGGTCGCGACACTCATCGCCGCTTTGACCAGTATCGCGCTGCAGTTCCTGCAGGCCTTCGTCGGCGCGGATCCGGCGCTGCGTGTCCTCAGCTTTGGGCTCGGGGTCGCGGCGCTGGGCGGTCTCTACGTGGCGTTGAGCCTCAACGGTGTTTTCGTGCGCAAGCAAAGCCCCGAAGAGCTCGCGGCCGCGTTGACCCCGCATCTGGAAATCGTGAAGCCGGACGGGGACGGCCCGTTCCCGGTTGTTCTGCAGTTCCATGGATGTGGCGGGCAGATCGGCCCCGAGGGGGGGCGCAACCCGATTATGCGCAATTACGCCGACGCGGCCGTCGCGGCCGGCGTGGCCGCGGTGATCGTCGACAGCTTGGAGCCCCGAGGGATCAGCCGGGCAGAGGCTCTGTCGCAAGTTTGCAAGGGCTACCGGCTGCGGGGCGGCGAGCGGGCGGGCGACGTGCTGGTTGCGCTCGACACGGTGCGCGGCTTTGACTGGGTCGACCCGGAGCGGTTAGCGCTCGCCGGCTGGAGCCATGGCGCCTGGGCGATCATGGATCTTCTGTCGATGGATCTGGACACCGTTCGCCCTCACAGTCTCAATCGCGCGCCGCAGCGGCGCCTCGACGGGCTGAAAGCGGTCCATCTGACCTACCCATTTTGCGGGTTCCCGGCGCGCACGCGCGAGGTGGGGTGGACCTGGCGGCCGCGGACCCGCGTCGTCCAGGCGGCGGACGACGACTTGGCGCTGGAGCAGGATGTTCAGAGATGCGTCGCCCGCATGGAAGCCAGCGGCGTGCCGGTTGAGACCGCGGTGACGCCAAACGTCACCCATGGTTTTGACGAGCCGAGCCACGAGCCCGGCGCGACGCTCCGCCCCGATCCCGAGGCGGCGGCCCAAGCGCGCGCGGCCTATGCCGCCTGGTTGAGAGACGTGTTGGGCGCGTAGCGATGCTGGTTGCGAGCCCGGTTGGGGCTTAGTCCAGCAAGAGCCGAAGCGCGTCGGCGGCCACCGTCTTCGGATCCGCCAGCACCGCGCCGGACACCGACGCATCCGTTCCGGCGACCGCGCCCATATCCCCTGGAAACGCTTTCATGCGCACGCGCGTGGCCATCGCTGGCGGCGTGAACACGCGCGCGCGGACATTGTTGGGGGCGGATTCGGCGTCGTAAGCGCCGGCCAGCGCGGCCAGTCCCGCCTTCGCGGCGGCGTACGGCGCCCAGAACACGGGCGGCTCGGGCGGCGTGGCGTCGTTGATGAAGAGCGCCGTTGCGGAGCCTCGCGCCGCCGCGCCGGCGCGCAAAAGGGGGTCAAACGCGCGCACAAGCCGATACGCGCTGGTGAGATTGAGCGCGATCACCGCGTCGAAGGCTTTGGGCTCCACATGGGTCAGCGGCGCCAGTCCCTGGTGGCCGCCGGCGGCGTGGATCAGACCGTGCAGCGCGCCAAACCGCTCGTAGAGCGCCGCGCCAAGGCGGTCCAGCGCGTCGCCATCGGTGACGTCGGCGGGAACCAGGACGGGCGGGGCGCCGCCCGCCGCGCGCGCCTCATCGTCGAGCGCTTCCAGCCCGCCTTGCGTCCGCGCGACGGCGACCACTTGCCCGCCGGCCGCCGCCACGCCCAGGGCGCACGCGTGACCCAGACCGCGGGACGCGCCGGTGACGACGATCGTTTGGCCCTCGAACGCCTGGCTCGAGATAGGGGCGGCTGTGGACATGGCGGTCACGGTGAAAAGCGTTGGGGGCGCCGCGCAAGCCGAGGGCCCGCGCGGTGTTGGAAACGGGCGCGCGAGGGGATGATCAGCCGGCGTCCAAGAAGGACATCTGCCGTTCCTGCGCGTCGTCGGGGCGCTCGAGATCGGTCAGCGGCGTTGGGTAGTCTCCCGTGAAATAATGATCCGTCAGCTGCGGATGATGACGATTGCGCGGCGCGTCGATCACCGCGTGATAGAGGCTGTCGACCGACAAGAAGTCCACGCTGTCGGCGTGCAGTTCGTCCGCCATGGCCGGCAAGTCGGGGACGCGACGCGCCAAGAGCTCGTCTCCGGCGGGCATGTCGATCCCATAATAGTCCGGATAGCGGATCGGCGGGCTGGCTGATCGGAAATGGACCTCCGTCGCGCCAGCGTCCCGCACCAGCTGCACGATTTTGCGGGAGGTGTTGCCGCGCACGATCGAGTCGTCGATCAGCACGACGCGTTTGCCCTGCACCACAGCTCGATTGGCGCTGTGTTTCAGCCGGATGTGCGCGGTGCGCCGTTCCTGGCTGGGTTGTATGAACGTGCGCCCGACAAAATGGCTGCGAATGATGCCCATCTCATAGGGCAGGCCGCTGACCTCCGCGTAACCAAGCGCGGCCGGCGCGCCGCCGTCGGGCACCGGGATCACAATGTCGGCGTCCGCAGGGGCGTCCATCGCCAGCCGACGGCCCATGCGCCGGCGCGCCTCATAGACGCTGACGCCATCCATCACAGAGTCCGGACGGGCAAAATAGATGTACTCAAACGCGCAGGGACGCGCCGGCCCCCGCGGCGGCCGATGAACACGCACGCCTTGGGCGTCCGCGACGACCACTTCTCCCGGGCCGATGTCGCGCACGTACTCGGCGTCGATCTGGTCAAGCGCGCAGGACTCCGACGCCAAAACCGGCGCGCCCTTGCGCCGCCCAAGGACCAACGGGCGAATGCCGACCGGATCGCGCGCGCCGATGAGCATGTCGTCCGCGAGCGCCACGAGGGCGTAGCCGCCTTCGATCTGATCCAGCGCGTCCACGAAACGATCAATCAACCGGTTGGCGCTTGAGGCCGCCGCCAAATGCAGGATCACTTCCGTGTCGCTGACGCTTTGAAAGATGCTCCCGCGCGCAACCAGCTTCTCACGCAGCGTCCGGGCGTTGGTCAGATTGCCGTTGTGCGCGACGGCGAGGCCGCCGGTTTGCAGGTCCGCATAAAGCGGCTGCACATTGCGCCGCACATCCTTGCCCATGGTCGAGTAGCGGCAGTGGGCGATGGCGCTGCGGCCGGGCAAGCGGCGCGACACTTTGCCATCGCCGAAATGATCCCGCACCAGGCCGGGATGGCGCTCATAGGTGAAGGTCTCGCCGCCGAACGCCGCGACGCCGCACGCTTCCTGGCCGCGATGCTGCAACGCGTGAAGGCCGAGGGCGGCGACATCGGCTGCGTTGGGGATGCCGAAGACCCCGACCACGCCGCAATTCAATTGAAGCGATGGCCCGTGTCCGGCCGAGGCGTCTGGCGCCCCCGGCGTCGTCGGATCCGATGACGCCGTATCCACGGCGATCCCCACTTCACCGTCCTCAACCATAGCGGCTGTCCTTTGCGACTGGCGGCTCAGCGTCCTCGCCCGGCGTCGATTCCCGACACCCATCATATAGGAATGCGTAAGATCTGTGACACCGCCAGCGCATCGCGGTGCACAAACGTCCGTGATGTGGCGCTTTCGCCGCGGCGGCTGCGGCAATCCGGCGCGCCTAGGGCAAAAAGGCGTTCTCGCATCCCGCCAGGATCGCGTCCGCGGAGAGATCGTAGGCGCTGTAGAGGTCCGGCAGGTCGCCCGTTTGGCCAAAGGTCTCCACGCCCAGCGCCGTGGTCTTGTGGCCGCAGACCCCGCCGAGCCATGAAAGCGTCCCCGGCGCGCCGTCGATCACCGTGACGAGCGCCGCGTCGCGGTGCAACGGGGCGAGCAGGCGTTCGATCGGCGACGGCCGCACGCGCTCGTCGCGCACATGGGCTTTGCGTCCGCGGGTCCAGCCCCGATGGGCGCGATCCGCGGAGGGCACGGCGAGCAGGCCGACGCGCGGATCGATGGCGCGCGCGCGCTCCCACGCCTCCAGGGCCTCTGGTGCAAGAGCGCCTGCAAACGCGATGGCGAGCCGCGCGTTCTCGCCCGGCGGCCGCAGCCAATACGCGCCGTCTTCAACCGCGCCGGCGGGGACGGCGTCCCGCGGCTCTTGGGCGATCGCGCGGGTCGACAAGCGCAGGTAAACCGCGCCGCCGTCGGCGGCCTGCATGTGCGCGAAGCCCCAGGCCATCGCGGCGGCGAGTTCGTCCGCAAACGCGGGCTCGATGTAGGTGAGCCCCGGTTGCGCCATCCCGATCACCGGCGGGTGGATGGACTGATGGGCGCCCCCCTCGGGCCCGAGCGTTAGCCCGGACGGCGTCGCCACCACCATGAAGCGCGCGTCCTGGTAGCAGGCGTAATTCAAGGCGTCCAAGCCGCGGTTGATGAACGGATCGTAGAGCGTCGCCACGGGCAGGAGGCGCTGGGCGAAGAACGCGTGGGCGAGGCCCAGCTGCCCCAGCAGCAGGAACAGATTGTGCTCCGCAATGCCGAGCTCGATGTGCTGACCTTCCGGGCCACGCCGCCAGAGCTGGGCTGAGGGGATCTGCTCGGCCTTGAACACATCCTCCATCGGCGCCCGGCGGAAGAGCCGGCGTTTGTTCACCCACGCCCCAAGATTGGTGGAGACCGTGACGTCGGGCGAGGTCGTGATGATCGCCTGAGCTAAAGCGCCGTCCTCGCGCGCGATCTCCAAAAGAATTTTGCCAAACGCGTCTTGGGTCGACAGCCGGTCGCCAGACGGTGTCGGCAGCGGCGCGAGGGGAACGGGGGCGGCGGTCGTGGTGCGCGACGCAGCCGTGAAGAACGGCGCGGTCTCCACGACGATGCGCGCGGCGTCCTCAAGCGGGCCCAACGTTGACCACGGCTCCCATTCCGCGCCCGCAGGAACGCCGAGGGAAGCCTGATACGCCTCAAGCTGCTTCGGCGTCAGCAGTCCGGCGTGATTGTCCTTATGGCCCGCCAGCGGCAGGCCGAAGCCTTTAACGGTGTAGGCGATCACGCACTGCGGCGCGGGGTCGTCCCCAATCGCGGCGAAAGCGTCGAGAATGCTCTCCATGTCGTGGCCGGCGAGGTTGGTCATCAACGCGTGCAGAGCCGCATCGTCGCGTTCGTCGAGCAGCGCCGCCACGCCTGCGGTGTCGCCAAGATCGGCGCTGAGCCGCTCCCGCCAGCCGGCGCCGCCCTTGAACGTCAGCGCGGAATAGAGCTGGTTGTCGCAGCGGTCGATCCAGTCGAGCACCGCCTCGCCGCCGGGCTGATGGCGCAGGGCCTCCAACCGCCGGCCGTACTTCAGCGTCGTCACCCGCCAGCCGAGCGCGTCGAACACGCCGCTGATCTTCTGAAACAGCGCGTCATTGACCACCCCGTCCAGGCTTTGGCGGTTGTAGTCGATGATCCACCAGAGGTTCTGGACGTCGTGCTTCCACCCGTCCAAGAGCGCTTCATAGACATTGCCCTCATCCAACTCCGCGTCGCCGACCAACGCCACCATCCGTCCGGGCGGGCCACCCAGAGCGCCGCGCGCGCGCGCCAGGTCCTGCACGAGCGAAGCGAACAGCGTCGCCGCGACGCCGAGGCCGACGGAGCCGGTGGAGAAATCCACCTCCGGCAGATCTTTGGTGCGCGAGGGATAGGACTGCGCGCCGCCGAACCCACGAAACGTCTCGAGATTGGCGCGGGTTTGACGTCCGGCGAGGTACTGGATCGCGTGAAACACGGGGCTGGCGTGGGGTTTCACGGCCACCCGGTCGCGCGAACCCAGGATGTGGAAGTAGAGCGCCGTCATCAGGGTGGTCATCGAAGCGCACGACGCCTGGTGGCCGCCGACCTTCAGGCCGTCGCGCTTGGGCCGCACGTGGTTGGCGTGGTGGATCATCCACGTCGCCAGCCACAGCACTTGGCGCTCCAACGCCTCCAGCACGGTCAGGCGCGAGGTGGCCGGGGCGTCAGCGGTTGGGGCGTCGAGGTAAGAGGCGGCCATGGTGCGATGTCCTGTGCGGCGTGCGCGAACCTAGCGCGACCGAGGGCGCGGGTCTTGCTCCCACGTTACCCGAAAACCAGCGCGGGCAGACCGGTGGCGAGGATCGGAAACGCCGCCACCGCCAAGAGCGCCAACAGCTGGATCAGCACAAAAGGCGCTGCGCCCCGGTAAATGTCCGTCGTCGCCACACTCGGCGGAGCGACACCGCGCAGATAAAACAACGCAAAACCAAAGGGCGGCGTCAAAAAGCTCGTCTGCAGATTGATCGCCATCATCACGCCCAACCACACGGGGTCCGCGCCCAACGCCAGAAGCGGCGGCGCAACCAACGGCACGACCACAAACGTGATTTCGATGAAGTCGAGAAAAAAGCCGAGCACGAACATCACAACCATGACGATGAACACGCCCGCCGCGGCCTGGGCCGCGCGGCTGTCGGCGAGGGGCGCATCCATGTCCGTCAATCCAAGCGGCGACAGCACCCCGTCGAGCGCCGCGAGCAGCCCGCCGGCGGCGGTCTCCAGCACGGCCGCGACGCGCTCATCCCCGCCCAAGCCGCGGAAGACGAGAGCGAAGATCGTCGCGCCGATCAAAATCACGAACACCATCGCCGTGATGCGTGCGGTGTCGCGGGTGACGGCCGGCAGACAACGCGTCATCCACGCGCGGTAAAGCGCCGCGATCAAACCCGCCACCGCGACGCCGATCAAGAGAGACGCGACCACCGCGCCGAGGCGCTCGGCGGCGGATGGGTCTTCGCGGCCAAGGCGCAGATCCACAAACACCGTCAGCACCAGCAAAAGCCCCGCGGCGAGCAACCCCGCGGCCACGGCCCGCCGCGCGCTGCGCGCCCAGGGGATCGTGGCGTCGCCCTCGCCGTCGCCCAAATCGCGCAACCCCGCCAAGAACACCGCGCCCGTCGCGCCGAGGGCGGCCGCTTCGGTTGGCGTCGCGAGGCCCGCGAGGATGGAGCCGAGCACCGCGAAGATCAGCAGCAGCGGCGGCGCCAGCGCGCGCACGATCCGCCAGACGCGCGCGAACGGCGCCTCGATCCCGCCGCCGTCGGCGGCGAGCGCGGGCGCCGCGGCCGGGCGCAGCAGCGCCACCGCCATGATGTAGCCGGCGTAAAGACCAACGAGGATGAGACCGGGGATCAGCGCGCCGGCGAACAGGTCGCCGACCGACACCGTCTCGGGCGCGAAGATCCCCTGATCCAGCTGCGCCTTTTGGTACGCCGAGCCCATGACGTCGCCGAGCAGAACCAGCACGATGGAGGGCGGGATGATCTGGCCCAGCGTGCCGCTGGCTGCGATCGCGCCGGTGGCGAGCGGCTTGGCGTAACCCTTCGCGAGCATTGTCGGCAGCGACAAGAGCCCCATCGTCACCACCGTGGCGCCGACAATGCCGGTGGAGGCCGCCAAGAGCGCGCCCACCGCCACCACCGCCACGCCGAGGCCGCCGCGCAGCGGACCAAACAGCCCGCCCATGGTCTCAAGAAGCTCTTCGGCGATCTTCGACTTCTCGAGCATCACGCCCATGAACACGAAGAGCGGCACCGCCACGAGCACCTGATTGGTCATCACCCCAAAGATCCGGCTCGGCGCGAGCGTCAGCAGCACGGGGTCGAACACGCCGAGGAGCACGCCCAGCCCGGCGAACGCCAGCGCCACGCCGGCCAAGGTGAACGCGACCGGATAGCCGGACAAAAGCGCCGCGATCGCCACGACAAACATCAGAACGTCGAGGTTTTCCGCGAGGAACGCGGTCAGGCCCGCCATCACACGCCCTCCAAGCGGTCCCCGCCCGCGCCGCGACCGGGCTCACATCCGGCCAAACGCAACGCCGCGCGCGCCGCGAGCGCCGCCGCCTGGATCAGAAGCAAAACGGCGAAGATCGGGATCAGCGTTTTCAGGAGGAACACGAGCGCCAGGCCATCGCTTTCCGGCGACCCCTCGCCCACGCGCCACGAACGGTCGAGATAGGCGCGCGACACCAAGAGCACCGTGATCGCCATCGGCCCAAGCAGCAGATACGCGCCCGCAAGATCGACCGCGGCTTTCGCCCGAGCGCTCATACGGCCGTAGAGCACGTCGACGCGCACATGGCCGTCGTCGCCAAGGGCCCACGCCCCGCCGAGCAGGATCACACCGGCGTGGAGGTAAAGAATGCTCTCCTGGAGTTTGGTGAACGCGAGCCCGAACACGTAGCGCTGGACCACCACGACCAACACCACAGCCACCAAGGCCAGCGTCGCCCATCGCGCCAACGCGCCGGCGGCGTCGCACGTCGCGTCCGCGGCGTCGGCCGCGCGCCGCAGAGGCGTGGCCGCACGCATGACCCACGCCTGAGCCCGCGGGGCGACCAGTCCCGTGACGGCGGCCGCGACGAGAAACACGAGCGGGGCGAGCGCCAGGGGCGTCAGCGCCCAGCCGAGCCAGCCCAGCGCCGCCGCCGCGCTTTGCGCCTTCTCGTAAAGGGTGGCGCCCGGGAGCACGAGGCCGGCGGCGCGCGCTGGCGCGGTGAGAATCCACAACACCCCCGGCCGCAACGCCGGCGCAGCGGACGCGGCCGTCGCGACGACGGCGAGCCCCACGCCCGCGGCGAAACCCCAAAAAAGGGGCGGGCGCTCGGACGTGCGCGCCTCGTGTTCGGCCTGCTCCACCCCTGAGCCCTCCCCTAAGCGGCGCAGCGGCGCGCGGTTCGCGTGTCCCGGCTAGGTGTTCAGCGCGTCCTCGCGGGCGCGCATGTACGCCGCCTCCGACTGGGCGCCCCAGCCTGAGAGCGCCCGCCGCGCGGTGATGTAGCTGTCGTAGATCCGCCGCGAGAGGCTGCCGTCTTCGCCCGCGGCGTCGGCGACAACGTCCTCGGAAACCCCCGCGGCCGCCGTCCAAATCTCATCGGAGAACCGACGCAGAGACACGCCATGGTCGTCGACAAGGGTCGTGAGCGCTTCGGCGTTGCGTTGGGCGAACTCGCCGATGGTGAGATCGTTGACGCTGCGGCAGGCGTGGATCACCGCCGCCTTTTGATCGGCCGGAAGCTCCTCCCACACTTCGCGATTTATCCCCAGGCTCAGCTGGGTGCCGGGCTCGTGGAAACCGGGGCCGTAATAGAACTTGGCTTCGCGATAGAGGCCGAAGGCCAGATCGTTCCACGGCCCGACCCATTCGGTCGCGTCGATCGCGCCCGATTGCAGCGCGGGATAAATCTCAGAGCCCGGAAGCGCCACGGGCGCGCCGCCCAACGCCTTCACGACCGCCCCGCCCAAGCCGGGGATCCGCATCTTCAGGCCCACAAAGTCGTCGAGCGTGGCGATTTCGCGCTTGAACCAGCCGCCCATTTGGTGGCCGCTGTTGCCGCACGGCAGCGGCTTGATGGTGAAGTCCGCCGACAGCTCGTCCCACAACTCTTGCCCGCCGCCGAAAGACAGCCAGGCGGTAAACTCCGTCGCGGTCAGCCCGAACGGCACGGCCGCAAAGAAGCTGAAGGCCTTCGATTTGCCCTGCCAGTAATACTCCGCGCCGTGATAGGCGTCGGCGCCGCCTCCGGACACCTGATCGAAGGCTTCAAACGCCGGCACCAACTCACCAGCGGCGTAGATTTTCATCCGCAAACGGCCGTCGGTCAGCTCCTCCACAATCGTGGCGACGCGCTCCGGCGCGGTTCCCAGTCCTGGGAAGTTCTTCGGCCACGTGGTGACGACCCGCAGCTCCCGTTTGTTTTGCGCGATCGCCGGCGCAGCGAGCGCGCTTGCGCCAGCGCCGGCCGCCCCGGCGGTGAGAAATCGACGACGGTCCATGGCTTGAACTCCTCCCCCTCTGGCGCGCCGCATCGCTCATGCGAGCCCTGACGGTCTGCGCTCACGACCCTTGAGCTCCCTCGTCCCCTCACGCGACGGCGCGTTAGTCGTCGTCTTCAAGCAGGCGCCAGCCGCTTGGGCGCAAGACCTCAATTGGCCGATACCGGGTCTTGTAGTCCATCTTGGCGCTGCCTTTGATCCAGTAGCCCAGATAGACATACGGCCAACCGGCCGCGGCGGTCCGGCGGATGTGATCCAAAATCATAAAGGCCCCGAGGCTGCGTTGATGCGCGTCGGGATCGAAGAAGGAATAGACCATCGAGACCCCGTCGCGGAGGCGGTCGGTGATCGCGGCCGCCAGCAACGGACCGCCTTCGCCCAGTCGATACTCGGTCAAAAACGTGGGCACCGGGCTGTCGCCCAGCATCACGGCATAGTCGCCAAAGGTCATCGTGGTCATGCCGCCGTCATTGTGACGGCTTTGGAGGTAACGCAAGAAGAGCGCGTACTGCTCCATCGTCGCCGGCGCGGGACCTGTGACCGCGACCAGGTCCGCGTTGCGCCGGAGGACGCGGCGGTGCGCCCGCCCCGGCTCAAACTCCCACGCGCGCACGCGGCTCGACACGCACAGATTGCAGGTCTCGCAGGCGGGGCGGTAGGCGACATTCTGACTGCGGCGGAACCCGGCTTGCACCAGCGCGTCCGCGATCTCCGGCGCGTCCGGGCCGCCAAGATCCGTGAAGACCTTGCGCTCGAAGCGGTCGGGCAGATACGGGCAAGGGCCCGGCGCGGTCATATAGAATTGGAGATCGCGCGTTTGAAACGGCTTAGACAATCTCGCCCTCGCAGCTTTCCAACATCATCGCTGCGTCGCCCCTGCGACGCAAGGTCGCCGACCGTGGCGTCCGCCCGGTCCGCTCTAGCCGAGGTCGAAGAAGAACGGTAAAGCGATCGTGAACACCGCCCACAACAACAGCACCAGCGGCGCGCCGATCGTCATGAAGTCGGCGAACCGGTACCGGCCCGGTCCCAGCACGAGCAGATTGGTTTGGTAGGCGATCGGCGTCGCGAAGGAGCAGTTGGCGGCAAAGAGCACCGCCAGCAGAAACGCCATGGGATCCGCGTCCGTGAGATCCGCCGCGCTCAGCGCCACGGGCGCGAACAGGATCGCGGTCGCGCTGTTGGAGAGCGCGTTGGTGATGATCGCAACCGTCAAAAAGAGAAGCGACAGCAGCCCCCACGCGCCAAACGGCGCCGCCAACCACACCGCGCCGGCCGCGATCATGTCCGCGCCGCCGGTCACCTCCAGCGCCCCGGCCAAGGCGAACGACGAGCCGGCGAGGAGGAAGATCCGAAAATCCACCGCCCGCGCGGCTTGCCGCGGTCGCAGACATCCCGTGGCGACCATAAGCGCGGCGCCGGCGATCGCAGCGTGCGTGATCGGCAGCAACTGAGTCGCCGCCGAACCGATCACGCCGAGGAAGATGATCCGCGCCACGCCGGCCTTCTCGGTCTTGGGCAGCTCGTGGCTTGACCATTCCAGAGGCAGCACGTCGCGCTGATCGCGCAAAGACCTCAAATCCTGAGGGTCGCCGAGGATCAGCAACACGTCCCCGGGCTCCAAACGAATGTCGGCCACGCCGTCGCGGGCCATGCGGCTGCTGCGGCGCACCGCCAACACCACGGTGCCCGGCGGGACCGAGTATGAGGTGTGGGCGAGCGTGCGCCCCACCAGGCGTGAGCCGGGCGCCACGGCCGCTTCCACGATCACCAGTTCCTGCGGCGCTTCATTCGGCAGGGGCCGCGCGCCGGTGAACATGGTCGGCCGAATGCCCCGCGCTGCCGTCAGCAAGTCCGCCAGCTCGCTCTTGGTCGCGCTGACGATGACGATGTCGCCAGCTTGCAGCGTCACGCCCGCAAAGGGGGGACGCAGCGGGCGATCGTCGCGCATGATGAGACGCACGGTCACGTCTTTGAGGTCTTCAAAGCGGCCGTCGCTCGCCGTTGCGCCGGCCAAGCGGTCGCCGAACGCGACTTCGATTTGCGCGATAAACTGGCGCGTTTCGGCTTTCGCGCCGCCGTTCTCCGTCGGCGCCCGTTCCGGCAAGAGCAGCGGGCCGGCGACGCTCAGATAAACCAGCCCGGTCGCGGCCAGGACCAGCCCCATGGGCGCGGGCGAAAAGAAGCTCAACGCCGCTTCGGGGTGTTGGGCCGCCGCCTCCGCCACCAAGAGGTTGGTGGAGGACCCGATCAGCGTCGTCATGCCAGCCAGAATGCTCACGAACGACAGCGGGATCAGCACCCGCGACGGCGCCGCCCCCAAGCGGTCCGCAATCATGGCCATCACCGGCAGAAACATCAGCACCACGGGCGTGTTGTTCATGAACGCGCTGATCACGAACACCACGCCCAAGACCCACACCAGCGTCGCGGCCGGGCGCGCGCGCGCCATGGCCGCCAGCCGCCGCGTCGGCCGATCCAACGCGCCCGTTTGAAACACGCCCTGGGCGACGACCAGCAAGGCCATCACCGCAATCAGCGCCGGGCTGGCGAAGCCGGACAGGATTTCGTGCGCGCCATAGGCGGGATGCGGCGCGACGTGAAACAGGATCAGCAGCCCCGCGACCAAGCCGGAGCTGATGATCTCCATCGACCACCGCTCAAGACAATAGAGCGCCACCACGAGCACAGCGGTGGCCAAGATGACCCACACTTGCCATTCAGGCGCGGCTGGCGCGGCGGCGACCGGGGTGGTGAACATGCCTCGAAATCCGACCTCATCGGACACGGCCGCCGACGCGCGACCGCCTGTCTCCGCCTGCACGACCTTGGCTTGTCTCGTCGCTGGAAAGGCCCCCGAGACGCGACAAACGCGCCCCTCAGTGTGGGGGCTTGCGGGCGCACCGCCTAGGGGCGAATTCCAGAGCCGCCTAAAACTCCAGATCTGGCGGCACCACCGGCGCCTCGCGCATCAGCGTGATGGACACGCGTCGATTGCCGGGCTGGTAGGGGTCGTCTGGGAAGAGAGGGTCGGAATCCGCTTTGCCGACAATCTGGTAGAGCCTTTGGGCGTCGAGGCCGCCTGCTTGGAGCAGCCGCCGCGCCGCGTTGGCCCGATCGGACGAGAGTTGCCAATTCGACTGACTGGGATCGAAGCTCGGCGCGGAGTCCGTGTGGCCGGCAATCGTGATGCGGTTGGACAACGGCTCCACCACCCGCACGACCGCGTCGAGCAGCAGCCGCGCGCGCTCCGTCGGCTCGGCGGATCCGGCCGCGAACATCGGGCGGCCTTCTTGATCAATCAACTGAATGCGCAACCCGTCAGGCGTTTGATCCAAAATCACGCTCTTCGACAACTCCGCGATCTCCGGGAGTTCTTGGAGCGCTTGGCGCAGCGACAGCTCGGCGCTGCGCAGAACCGCTTCATCCCGGCGTGCGAGCGCCGCCGCCACGGCGTTCTCATCGTCGTCCGGTCCGGCGCCGGACCGGTCAGAGGCGCCGCCTTCAGCCGCGTTGCTGTCGACATCATCCTGTTGCTGCGGTGAGGGACGCTCCACCACCGAATGGCTGCCACGGCCCCGCACGCCTTCGCGGCCGAACTCCGTGCCGGCCAAAAGGCCGCCGGAGCCTGACGTGGTGGGGCTGACGCTGGCCGGCGCGAAATAGTCAGCGATCCCGCGGCGTTGTTCGGGGGATGTCGTGTTGATCAGCCACATCAGCAGGAAGAACGCCATCATCGCGGTGACGAAGTCGGCGTAGGCGACTTTCCACGCGCCGCCATGGTGGCCGTGGCCGCCGCCCTTCTTGACCTTTTTGATGACGATAGGCTGTTCTTGAGCCATGAACCTGACGCGAGCCGTGGCGAATCGAGTCCTCTGAGGGGACCGGCGAACAACTTTCACGCGCCGTTGTTAAACTGACGCCATGGCGTCCGCGCGGCTATGGCGGCGCGGCGTCACCATGCACGGGTAGGGAGAGGCGAGGGTGACCGATCAGCCTGAAGACGCAGGCGAGGCTGCGTTGGCGCAGGCGACGCCGTCCGCCGCCGGCGGGGCTGCGCCGTCCTCCACGCGTGCGTTTCGCGACGCCATGGGGCTGTTTGCGACCGGCGTGACGGTGGTGAGCGCGCCGTCCGCGGCGACGCCTGGCGTGGCGGGCGTGGGCATCACGGTGAACTCGTTCACCTCGGTGTCGTTGGATCCGCCGCTGGTGTTGTGGTGCATCGGCAAGGACTCCCAACGGTATGAGGCCTTTCGCGACGCAGCGGGGTTTGCCGTGAGCGTGCTCAACGCCGAACAAGAAGACGTGGCGCGCCGCTTCACGACGGACCCCGATATTCGACACGACGACGCCACGTTCACCCAAGGCCCCGCCGGCGCGCTTTGGATCGGGGCGTCGGCGGCGCGCTTCGCCTGTGAGACGGTGGCGCGCCACCCAGGCGGCGATCACCTGATCCTGGTCGGGCGGGTGGTCGCGTTCGAGCGTGCGGAGGCGGCCGCGCTCTTGGGCTATCGCCGCGGCGGGTTCTTTACGATCCCGTAGCGTTTCGTGACGGCTGGAAAGGGGCCTTGCGTCCCCGGCTTTACTCGCTGGGCGCGAGAGTCAAAAGGCGTGTGCTGGGTGGCGCGTACTCCGCCACCCATTCGCCCAACGGCTCGTCCGGCCCCCGCGGCGCGCCCGGCCAGTCGGCGCGGATCTCGACATATTCGCCCGCCGCCCACAGTGGCGCGAGATCGCGATAGTGAGGCGACAGCGGGTGAGCCGACTGCCCTGGGGCGATCATGAACCGCGAGGCGTCGAGATCCGCAAGATCGTGCACGCTGCGCAAACCAGGGCCGTGGCTCGCTTCGAAATCGCCATTGCGGAACCGGTACGCCGCGACGTTGATGGTCCCGCCATCGCCGCCAACGGGCACGGACACTCGAAACATCGGGCCGAGCACCGGCAGCGGGTCCAACAACGGATGGCGGAAAACGGCCTGGTGCGCCGCGCCCCAGGTGACCGGGTTCTCCTCGTCCAGCAGCACCGTCAACAAACGCTCGGGGTCAGCCGGATCGACCTCCAAGTCCGCCGCCAAACGCGCGGCCGCGTCATCCAGCGCTTGGCCCAGGATGTCCGCGCAGCCGTCGCGCAAGTCCGTGGTGACGTCATCGCACCAATGGGAAAGCGCGCCGTTCAAGACCCGATCCACAAACACCCGTCGAGCCCGATTGAAGCGATCGAACGTCGGACCGAGCTCGTCGCCCCAGAGTCGCGGCGCCGCCGCGCGCATCCAATAGGAGAAGATCAGCGGCTCATGCCGGTCAGCGCCCATGCGCCCGTCCCAATCCTCCAGCATCGCCATCAGAAGCCCGCCGGCGGCGGTGCGCGGGCGCGCCCGTGAGAGCGCCACTTTCAACCGCTGCGCCTCAGCGGACGTGACGTCGGTTTGGATGTCGGTGAAGCGATCAAGATCGTGCAGCCGCGTCTCCCGCAGGCGCTCGTCGATGCGCAGGGCGCGAAGGGCGGCGTAGCGCCCTGGCGGCGTCAAGGGCGCGTCCGCCGGCGTCACCTGATTGTTGGCGTTGACGATCAGGCCGTCGCGCGGGTTCACCACGCCAGGATTGTCGTAAGGCGCGAGCAGGGTCCAGGGCGCTGACGCGGGGGCCACGCGCACCCGCCCAAGCACGCGAAACGCGATCAGGTCGTCCTCGCCATTCGCGCCGCGTTCGGCGTAGGTGAGGTTCTGAGACGGCGCGACCCAGCGCGGAAGCAAGCCCTCCAGATCCCGCCAACGGACACCCTGATTGAGGGCGTAGATGACATCGGCGAGGGCGTTGTTGGGATCGTCGACCACCGTGCGCAGGACGCGCACGCGCTCAGGACTTTGCGCCGCCGCGAAAAAGGGCGGCTTGAGCACCGCGCCATCGGCGGTGGCTTCGGGCGTCACCCGCACCGTCGCGCCGAAGCGCACCGCAATCGCCTCCTCCGGGAGGGGCGAGGCGGCCGTCGGCGCGCGCTCCACAATATCCGCACCGTCGATTTCGGTGTTGGTGAAGCCCCACGCCGCGTGGGCGTTGCGCCCGATGATCACGAAGGGCGCGCCAGGCAAAGTCGCGCCCACCACGTCTCCGGTCGGCAAGGACAGACGCGTCAAATACCACGTTCCGGGCGCCGCCAGGCCGAGATGGGGGTCGTTGGCGAGCATGGCGCGTCCGCTGGCGGTGCGGGTCCCGCTCACCGCCCAAGCGTTCGAGCCCGGCTGGGGAGCCTCCTCGGTCGTGACGCCGAGGGGCGGCGCGTCGGACGCCGTGGCGTTGGCCGCGGCCGGCCAGTCTTCGGAGGCGATGGTCGTAGGCGCAAAATCTGTCGGGTAGGGCTGGAAAAACTCCGCTTGCTGCTCGCGCGTCAGCACGCCATCGACCGCAACGGCGTCGCGATCTTGGGCGAGGCCGGAGGTCAGCGTGTTGGCCATGTAGACCCACACCGCCGCGGTGTCCTCCGCCGTCCAGGGCTCGACCTCCGCGAAGAGCAACGCGTGCTCCGGCGCCGGCGCGTAGCTGGGATCGGTGATCAGGGCGTTGACGCCGGCCGTGTAGGCCTCCAGCACGGCGCGGGTCTCCGGCGCGACGGCCTCAAGCCCTTGGCGCGCAATACGGTGATAGCCCAGGAGGCGGGCGCGGGCGTCCACCTCCACCGTGCGCGCGCCAACGAGCTCCGACAGCCGGCCCTGAATGCTCCGGCGCAGACCGTCCATCTGAAACATGCGGTCTTGGGCGTGCGCGTAGCCCAAAGCGAAAAACACCGCCGGCGCGTTCTCGCCGAAAATGTGGGGGATCCCGAAACCATCGCGGGCGATCGCGGCCGCGCCCGGGGCCTGCGCGACCGACACCGCGCCCTCCAGCTGGGGCTTGGAGGCGTGGAAGCGCCACGTCATCCATCCTGTGAGCCCGGCGGCGGCGGCCGCGACAAGGATGACGACCCCGATCACAAGCGACCCGATTACACGCAGCGCGCCCATCTCACTGTCCTCTTGGAGTCTCGCGGTGTTCCGCGGCGCGCCATGACGGACTGGCGCGAAGGCCCGCCGCTCCGGCGCGTTTTGGCGTTTGCATCCCCTGGCTGTACCCTGCACACCCTTGACAGAGAGGCAAGTCGTTGGCGGTCCTAGGTTGCGAACGGCGCGCGGCTCGCTGACCCCACAACAGGAGCGTGCGGCCATGGGCGCGACAGCGTTTATTGGGCTTGGCGTCATGGGCTTTCCCATGGCGGGGCATTTGGCGGCGGCCGGCCACAGCGTGCGCGTGTGGAACCGCACGGCGGAAAAGGCGCGCGCCTGGGCGGAGGCCTATGGCGGCGTGGCGACGGCGCGCCTTGAGGACGCGGTGGCCGATTGTGCGGCGGTGATGATGTGCGTGGGCGACGACGCGGACGTCCGCGCGGTCGCGGAGCCGGCCTTAGCGGCGATGTCTCCTGGCGCGGTTCTCATTGATCACACGACCGCCTCCGCCCATCTCGCGCGCGATTTGGAGGCCGCGGCGCATGCGCGCGACGCGCTGTTCCTCGATGCGCCGGTGTCCGGCGGGCAAGCGGGCGCGGAAGCCGGGCAACTCTCCATCATGTGCGGCGGAACGGACGCGGCCCTCGCCGCCGCGCGTCCGTTCATGGACGCCTACGCCAAGGCGATTGTGCATGTGGGCCCGGCCGGCGCCGGCCAGCTGACGAAGATGGTCAATCAGATTTGCATCGCCGGCGTGGTCCAAGGCTTGGCCGAGGGCGTGCACTTCGCCCAGAAGGCCGGCCTGGACGTGGAGCGTGTGTTGGCGGCCGTGGGCCAAGGGGCGGCGCAAAGTTGGCAGATGGACAATCGCGCGCGCACCATGGCGGACGGGCGGTACGACTTTGGTTTCGCGGTCGATTGGATGCGCAAAGATCTGCGCATTGCGCTGGAGGCCGCGCGCGCCAGCGGCGCGCGCCTGCCGCTCACCGCGCTGGTGGATCAGTTCTACAGCGAGGTCCAAGCGATGGGCGGGGGCCGCTGGGACACCTCAAGCCTCGCCGCGCGCTTGGCCCGCGACGACTGAGCGCGCCGCCTGGTCTACTCGTCGACGACGACCGCGGTGCCTGACACCGACACCAGCATCATCGAGCCGTTTTCGCCGATCACTTCGTAGTCAATGTCGACGCCGAGAATGGCGTTCGCCCCCAGTTTCTCCGCCTCGTCTTGCATTTCTTTGAAGGCGATGGTGCGGGCTTCGCGGATCGACTTTTCATACGCCTCGGAGCGGCCGCCGACGATGTCGCGAATACCGGCGAAGAAATCCCGCAGAATGTTGGCGCCCAAGATCGCTTCGCCGATCACGACGCCGCAATGGGCGCGCACGGGGCGCCGCTCGATGCTGGGGGTGGTGGTGATGATCATGATGCGGTCTCCACTGGGCGCGGCCACACAGCGCGCCCGCGCACACCATGGCGCCAAACGGTAAACCAGTCCGGCAGCGTTGCGCCACAATCGAGCCGACCAGCCGCTGCCGTTCGTGGCGCAAGAAGCGGATGGCGGCCGACGAGCGGCGGCTCCACGATGCGGCCTCACCCAGAGAGGTCGCCGCCATGAGTTTTCAAATCCATGCCCTCGATCCGGCGTTGTTCTCGGACGTGTTTGCGTTGTCGGACGCACAGCTCGCGACGCGCGACGCCAAGCGCGTTCGCGTCACCGCCAATCCGGGGTTTCCGTGCCGCATCAGCCTGGAAGACGCGCCTGTCGGCGAAGACGTGATCCTCACCCACTTTGTCCACCAGCCGGAGCCGGGCCCCTATCGGGCCAGCCACGCCATTTATGTCCGCGCCGACGTGGCTCAGGCGCGTCCGGAGCCGGGGACCATTCCCGAGCTGTTCCGTAAGCGCTTGATGTCCGTGCGGGCCTTTGACGCCACACACGCCATGATCGCGGCGGACGTCGTCGACGGGACCGCGCTCGAGGCCGCGATCACCACCATGTTCAGCGACCCCAACGCCGCGTATCTGCACCTGCACAACGCCAAGCCAGGGTGCTACGCCGCACGCGTCACGCGGACCTAGAGCCGCCCTGGCGGTCCTTACTCGGCCGGTTCCCGGCGTTCCAACCGGGGCCCGAGAATCTCCAGCAAGGCCACGGCCGCCTCCGCAATGCTCGAGCCGGGCCCGAACACCGCGGCTGCGCCCATTTGCCGAAGCACGCCCACGTCATCGGGCGGGATCACGCCGCCGACGATGGTCGTGACGTCATCCCGACCCAGGCTTCCAAGAGCGTTGCGCAACGCCGGCACGAGGGTGAGGTGGCCCGCGGCCAGGCTCGACGCGGCGACGACGTGGACATCCTCCTCGACGGCCTGGGCGGCGGCCTCCTCCGGCGTTTGGAACAGCGGCCCGATCACCACGTCCCAGCCGAGGTCCGCATAGGCGGACGCCACCACCTTTTGCCCGCGGTCATGGCCGTCCTGGCCCATTTTGGCGATCATGATCTTGGGGGCGCGGCCGTGGCGTTCCCGGAACGCCTTCGCGCCCGCGCGTGCGGCCTTCACCGCTTCAGTCTCTCCGCTTTCGCGCGCGTAGACGCCCTTCACCGCCGCGGGCGTGGCGCGATGGCGAGCGAACACGGCCTCCATCGCGTCGCTCATCTCGCCCACCGTGGCGCGCGCGCGCGCCGCCGCGACGCACAGCTCCAACAGATTGCCGTCGCCCGCCGCGCCATTGGTGAGCGCGGTGAGCGCCGCCTCGACGGCCGCGGCGTCCCGCTCTTCCCGCAGGCGCTTCAGCCGGGCGATTTGCGCCGCGCGCACTTCGACATTGTCGACCTTCAGCACCGGCACGTCGTCGTCCGTCTCCGGTTGGAACACATTGACGCCGATGATGGGCTGGCGGCCGGAATCGATGCGGGCCTGGGTGCGCGCTGCGGCCTCCTCAATACGCTGCTGGGGCAGGCGCTGGTCGATGGCGCGCGCCATGCCGCCGGCGGCCTCCACTTCCGCGATGTGCTCGCGCGCCCGCGCGGCGAGGTCGGCGGTCAACCGCTCCACGTAATAGCTGCCGCCCCAGGGATCGATCGTGTCGGCCATATGCGCTTCGGTTTGCAGCAACAGCTGCGTGTTGCGCGCGATGCGGGCCGCGAACGTCGAGGGCAGGGCGAGCGCTTCGTCCAAGCTGTTGGTGTGGAGGCTTTGGGTGCCGCCATCGACCGCCGCCATGGCCTCCACCGCCGTGCGCGCGACATTGTTAAAGACGTCCGCGGCCGCCAAGCTCCAGCCCGAGGTTTGGCAGTGCGTGCGCAGCATCAGTGATTTGTCGGACTGGGGCGCGAAGTGTTCGTCCACCAGCGCGCACCACAGGCCCCGCGCCGCGCGCAGCTTCGCCACTTCCATGAAGAAATTCATGCCGATGCCGAAGAAGAACGACAGGCGCGGCGCAAAGTCATCGACCGCCAAGCCGGCGTCGCGTCCGGCGCGGATGTATTCCAGGCCGTCTGCGATGGTGTAGGCGAGTTCGAGATCGGCCGTCGCGCCGGCTTCTTGCATGTGATAGCCGGAAATCGAAATCGAATTGAACTTTGGCATGCGCGCCGCGGTGTACGCGAAGATATCCGCAATAATGCGCAGCGAATGTTGCGGTGGATA
The DNA here is from genome assembly GCA_964526675.1 of uncultured Caulobacterales bacterium. Classification (GTDB taxonomy): domain Bacteria; phylum Pseudomonadota; class Alphaproteobacteria; order Caulobacterales; family Maricaulaceae; genus CAZADA01. The sequence continues at coordinate 39,658 of CAZGLY010000006.1, read as the reverse complement.
GATGTAGGTGTTGCGGACCAGGAATTCTTTGAGAATGTCGTTTTGGATCGTGCCGGAGAGTTTTTCCGTCGCGACCCCTTGCTCTTCGCCCGCCACGATAAAGAGCGCCATGATCGGCAACACCGCGCCGTTCATGGTCATCGACACCGACATCTGATCGAGCGGGATCTGATCGAACAGGATCTGCATGTCGAGGATGGAATCCACCGCAACGCCGGCCATGCCGACATCCCCGACAACCCGTGGGTGGTCGCTGTCATAGCCCCGGTGGGTCGCCAGATCGAAGGCGATGGAGAGCCCCTTCTGACCCGCGGCCAAGTTCGCGCGGTAGAACGCGTTGGACTCTTCGGCCGTGGAGAAGCCCGCATACTGACGAATGGTCCATGGTCGCTGCACATACATCGTCGGGTAGGGACCGCGGACAAACGGCGCGACGCCGGGCATCGCCGTCGTCGCGTCCGCCACCGCGTCCTCCGGCCCGTAGGCGGGCTGCACCGCGATGCCCTCCGGCGTCGTCCAAGGTTCAAGAGCCTCCCCGCCCGCGTGGGCGGTCTCACCGCCGTTTGGGGCCGCGAGGGCGCCGGCCGCGTCATAATCAAGGTCCGTGAAGTCGGGGGCCGGGGACCCGTCGGTGGGGGTGCTGGTCACGGGCGCGTCCTCAACCGTCAGTGTTCATGGACGTTTCGTGGGGTTGGGAGAGCCGGCGCAGGGGCCACGCCCTTACCTCCACAGGCGCTGTCGCGTCAGGGCGCAACGCCGCCCATGCCGCTCCGTCCGCCGCGAGCGGGATGAGGACGTCCGGCCGGCTCGACGCAGGAGCCGCGGCCTGGGGCCCCGCCGTAGCCGGAACGGCGGCGGGCGCATCGCTCCGAGGAACGGGCCGCGGATCGCCGTCGCGGTGGAGGGTGACGCCGATGATCGGGCGCGCGCCATCGGCGATCATTGTCGCGCGGCGGGCCGCGGCGTCCGCGATGTCGGTATGGAGAGCGCCGGAGAGAAGCGCGGCGGCGGCCCCGCCGGCCCGTTCGATCTCCTGAAACCCGCTCCAAGCCGCCCGCGCCAACGCATCCGTCACCGCTTCATGGTGGAACGCGCCCGCGGCCGGGTCGGCGACGCGGGCCAAATGCGCTTCCTCACGCAGCACGAGCTGTTGGTTGCGGGCGATCCGCGCGGCGTGCGCGGTCGGCGGTCCCCAGCGATCCGTCCCGGCGTCCGTCCACGGCGGCAGCGTGATCACGTCGGCGCCGCCCACCGCCGCGGCGAAGCCGGCGATGCTGGTGCGGATCATATTCGTCCACGGATCGTCGGTCGTCAGCATGCGTTGGGCCGCAAACGCATGGATCTGGGCCGGCGTCGCGGCGCCGAACGCCGCGGCCAACCGCGTCCACAGCCGCCGCAAAGCCCGCAGCTTCGCGATGGACAGATGCACATCGGCGTCCGCGGTCACCGCGAGCGTGATCTGCGCCAGCGCCGCCTCCGCCGCCACGCCCGCGGCGCGCCCCGCCCGCGCGTAAGCGGCCGCGCACGCCAGCGTCCACGCCAACTCTTGCGCCTCCGTGCCGCCGGCGTCGTGAACCAAGCGGCCGTCAGCGCGCAAAGCGGTGACATCAAGCGGCGACGCCGCCGCCCAAGCCGCCCAGGCTCCCGCGTCCGACAGATCCGCGTCCACGCCGCGGGCGCTCGCGCCCGAGCGCGCCAGCGCGCCGAAGGGATCGAGGTTGAGCGCCGCGCGCGGGACCTCGTCCGGCGTGGATTGGCTGAGAAGGTGGGCGCACAGCAGCGCCGCCGCCGCGGCGGCGTCGCGCGCGTCCGCCGCCGCCGAAGCCGCCAGTGAGACCGGCGCCACCGAGAGCAGCACGCCGTCCAAAGCGCGCGCGACGTCACGGACGGTGCTCAGGGCCGCGCCGCGTGCGCCGTGAGGATCCATCGTGATGTCGATGGATGTCGCCCCGCCCTGCAAAGCGCAAAGGATCGCGGCGTTCGCCGTGCGCGCATCGCCATGAGCCACGCCCGCGCGCATGTCCCACGCCCATGGGTCCTGGCCATCGGGCGCGCGGTTCGCGGCGTCTGCGGCGTTGACATTCGGTCGATCGCGGACGGTCATCAACGGCCCCCGCGCGAGACCGTCATCCGTACGGCGCACGAGCGTATCGCGAGACGCGCCCTTTAAGGCGCGATCGGCCATGGCCTCCCACGCCGCGGCGGCCGTCACGGCGTCCGCGGCGCCCTCGTATGAAGCGGCTTCATCGGTCATGGCTGGTGCTCGACTCCTTGCGCATAAAGAGCGCGCGCGCGGCGCTCCGCGTCAAGGCTTCCCCGGCGGCGCGTCGGGCGGCCCAGACCGTTAACGCTCAGCGTTGGGGAGCGTCCGTCGCGATGGAGTCCCGCAGCAGCGGCGTCGCCGGCCGCGCGCCAAAGCCGCTGATGGCCGGGCTCAAGAGCGCCCAGAGTTCCGGCGACCGTGGCGCCGGCGTCGCCGGATCGCCTTGGATCTCCAGGAAAGACACGCCAGCCGCCCGCGCGTCCGTGGTCCAGGCGACGACGTCCGGCGCGCTCGATGGCGTCGGCCCGCTCGCCATGGTCAGGCCCGGCTCTGCAGCGACCGTGACCACCGTGACAATCGTGGCCATATCCGCGGCCGCCCTTAGGCGGTCGACCCTCCGGGCCGCGGGTGCGTCCGGCGCGATGAGAAGCGCGTGGAGCAGGGGCGGCGGTTGCGATGCGGCGCCCTCCTCCAGCGGTTGGCGGCGCGCCCGCAGAAGCTCGAGGGCGCTCAAAACAGCGCGCACGCCCACGCCATAGCCCGCGATGTTCACCTCGCCGGCGCCCGCGGCGCGCACGTCGCTCAAGAGATCGGCCAACGGCCCGGCGGCGCGTTCGGCGGCGGCGGCGTCACGACGGAGGGCGACCGTGGAGCGCTCCTCCAGAGCTGGCCACGCAAAGGCCACCGTGCGGCCGCCGAGCCCCACGCCCGTTGAGAAGACGGCCGCCTCCTCCGTCGCGGTCCGCAAGGAGGCGCCCGACCCATGGACGTAAACCAGCACCGCCGCGCCGCGGAGCGTCGCCCGGAACGCGTCGTCGTCCAGAAACTCCACGCCGTCGGCGCGCGCCCATCCCCGGCTCGCGAAGTCGTCCGCCTCGCTGGTGAACACGACAGCGCGCGCGCCGTCGACGACCTCGCGCGCTGTCGGATCGGGCGAGGCTGACACCGATGGCGCGGGCGCGTCCACGCGTCGGGTGGTGACGAACAGCACGTCCCGCGACGGCGCGCGCGGCTCCCCGCGCAGGCTCGGTGGTTCGAGGCGCGCGCTGAATGTGGCGCTCGCGGGGAGGCGCCCGCTCACCCAGGGCGATCGCCAACCCAGACTGTCTTCATACACCCGCCGTCGGAAGGCGCGCAGCGCCGCCCGTTGCGGCTCGGGCGACGCGAGCAAGGCCGCCGCGGCGGAGGCAAACGGGGACACGCCCGCCCCCCGTCCGGGCGCGGCGGTCCCCGGCGCGTTGTCAAAGATCACCAGCCCCCTCGCCGGCGGGTCGAACGGCGCCAGGCCTCGGGGCGATCCGAGCCGCTCCACCCCGCGGTGGCGTGCGCTGGCGTCGATCAGGATCACGCTGGCGGCGTCGCTGTCGCTGAGGGCCTGGACGAACACATCCGCCGGCGTTCCACTGGCGGCGAGCGACTGCGCCGAGGACGCGTCGGCGTCCCGCCCCAACAGATAGGTGCGGTTGTTGATCACCGCGGCGTGGCTGGTGACGTAGGCCGCTCCGAGCGCGCCCTCGTCCGCCGCGGCCAGATTCTCCGCCAGCCAAAAGGCTGCGCGCCGGATGTCCCCCGCCGTCGCCTCGGGGAAGCGGCGCACCTGATAGCCGGCCTCGCCGAAAGCGGCGGCCATGTGTTTGGCGTCCGCCGCCGCCCCGCGCGCGGGGCCGAGCGCGTCGTCGTAGTGCTCCACGCTCACCACTGCGGCGAAGCGGTTGGGGGCGCCGCCTGGCGCGTCTTGCGCGACGGCGGAGGTCAGCGCGCCCAGCCCGACGCCAAGGGCGAACGCCAGCGCGAGCCGTCTGATCGGCCCCATGGCGTTGCGTCGGCGCTGGGTCCGGCGGCGGGCGCGCTCACCCACGCTCACGCGTCCAACGCCGCGCCGTCGCGTCGTGGTAAGACCGCCAGCGCTTGCTCTTGGACGCGCATCATGCTTGTTCCTCCGCCAAGCCGCCGATCGGCTGCGCGATGTCGGCGCAAGCGCGCATCCAGGCGCGATTTGCGGGCATAGTTCAATGGTAGAACGAAAGCTTCCCAAGCTTTAGATGCGGGTTCGATTCCCGCTGCCCGCTCCACGGTTTCCGGCGTCCTCCCGTTGCTTCGGCTCAACCGGCGCGTGATCGTCACGGAAGCGACGCCGCGATCGCCTCGTCCACCGGTGTTGGGCGGAAGTCCGGCAACACGCCGCGAAGCTTGGCCCCGTCGATCGCGTGGGGAACCCGCCACAGATACGCCATCTCCACCACCTCGCGGACGTCAGGCGAGACCAGTCCAAGCAGGCGCATCATCGGCCACGGCATGCCCTGTACTTTGAGCGTGCGGCCGGCGGCGCGGGCGAGCGCGTCGATCAACTCCTGGCCAGTGAGCGCAAACCCTTCGAAACCAAAGGTCTCGAACGGCGCAAACGTCGCCCGCTTTTGGGCCAACGCCGCAACCGCCCGCGCGGCGTCCGGCAGACAGGCCCAGGCGTGCACCCGATCCAGAGGGCCGGGGTAGAGCGCGCGCCCCTCGCGGACCTTCGCGGCGATGTGGCTGTCGAACCAGTTGCCGGTGGTCTCCCGCTCGATGAAGTCGCCCGCTCGCAGGATCAGCGTCCGCACGCCGTCCGCCGCAGCCGCCTGGTAAGTGCGTTCCATGTCCTCGCGCAGCCGCCCCTTTTTGCTGGTGGGACGATGGGGCGTCTCCTCGGTCAGCCGCGCCGGCATGTCTTCCCCATAATTGTAGACGTTCCCGGGAAAGATGACCGTGGCGCCTGAGGCTTTCGCCGCGGTGATCACGCTCGTTGTGAAGCGCGGCAGATCGCGCGGCCACGCTGGATAAGGCGGGTTGAGCGCGTTGACGATCACGTCCGCCCCTTCGGCGGCCGCGGCCACGGCGGCCGGATCAAACGCGTCCCCCTCGACCACCATCACGCCGTCGCCGACGGTCGATGCGCCGCCAGGGCGCACGAACGCGCGCACCTGCCATTCGGCGTCGCGAAACGCCTGACACGCTGCGCGTCCGAACCGGCCTTTCGCACCAAGAACCAACGCTGTTTGCACCATGTCGTTGTCTCCACTCATCGGATCGCTGGGTGGCTTGAGATTGTGTCGTGCACATTTGGAGGTACACTCATAAAAAGTGACGCCCAGATATTCTCAGATGAATAGGTGACGTCTTCATGGAGATCGATTGGAACCGGCTGCGCGCGTTTGTCGGCGCCGCGGACGCAGGGTCGTTGTCGGCAGCGGCGCGGGCGCTGGCGATGAGCCAACCCACCGTCAGCCGATACGTGCAAGCGCTCGAGGCTGAACTGGGCGTGCGGCTCTTCGACCGCACGAAGCGGGGGCTTGCGCTGACCGAAACAGGCGTTGAGCTCCTTGAGCACGCCCGTGTGATGGCGGAGGCCGCCTCGAGGCTGTCGCTCGCGGCTGCGGGCCGGTCCGAAGCGATCGCGGGGGTGGTTCGGATTACCGCGAGCGAGGTTGTCGCGACCTATGCGCTGCCCCCGATCGTCACAGAACTCCGACGTATCCAGCCCGAGATCGAGGTGGAGCTGGTGGCGTCGAACGCGACCGACAACCTTCTTCAGCGTGAAGCCGACATCGCCGTGCGCATGTATCGGCCCGAGCAGTTGGACGTGATTACGCGCAAGATCGGCGACGTCCCAATCGGAGCCTATGCGGCCCACGACTACATTGCGCGGGCGGGACGGCCGAACTGTTTGGAAGACCTCAACCACCATTGCTTGGTCGGGTTTGATCGGTCGGACGAGATCATTCGCGGCTTCCGCGCCCGCGGCGTGGAGGTGGACCACCGGTTCTTCGCGGTGCGGTGTGACGACCACGTGACCTGTTGGCGTCTTGTGGTCGCCGGAGCGGGCATCGGGTTTTCCCAGGTCCAAGTCGGCGATCAGGAACCGGCGGTTGAGCGGCTGTTGGTGGATGAGTACTTCACAACGCTGCCGATGTGGTTGGCCGCCCACGCGGAGCTCAAGACCAGTCGGCGGGTGCGGCGTGTGTTTGAGATGCTCGCCGACGGTTTGGGAGACTATTGTCGCGCGGCCACGCCTGGCGGCGCCGAGCAGGGTGCGTAAGGGATTGAACGCGTTTTCGGCCGATCTCGGGGCGGATCGACGCCGCTGGAAGCCGCCGCGCCGCGTTGAGGGTGCGGACATCACCGTTTCAGTGAATGGCAACGCCCGTCGTCGATAGTTCGATCAACGATGCGGGGCGCCTGTGCATGCTGGCGACCCCCGATCCTTCACGAAACGCGTTCTTGGCGACACCAGCGATGAATCAAGCAACTGAAGACCTTGCATCGCGTATGGCGACGCTTCTGAAGGCGCGTCAAAAAGAATTTCGCACGCGTGTCCTAATTTCTTTTGTAATATCCTACATCGCATTTAGTTTTCACGGCGGCCCGGCCGCGTTCTTATGCCTTGGCGTCATCCTCTCTGGTCAGGCTTATGATGTGCTCGTCTCCGGGCGGTTCCTGAGGCAATACGCCGGAAGAGCGCATGGCCGCGTTGATTATTATCTTTGCCTGACGGCGGCTTTTGTCGCCACTTTGACCTACAATTTTTCGGCCGTTGTGATTTGGCTTGCCGATCAATCCGCCGCCAAAGTCATCTCAATTATGATCCTGTTCGGATCAATTCTGCACACGTCGCTGCACATCTCGCATGTCCGCTCCATGATGATCAGCGCCATGGCGCCGACGCTCGCCTACACGCTGCTGTTGCCCACATATTCGCTCTCGATCGCGCGAGAAATCGATATCAACGAATACATCTCGTATCTTGCCGGCGTGTTGGCGTTTGTGTCTCACATCGCGATCGCGTTTCGACGCAACCAGAGAACAAGCGCTGAGCTCCATCGCGCAAGGGACACCGCGCGGAAAGAAAAGACGCTGGCTGAACAGCGCGGCCGGGAGGCCGAGCTCGCGAATGACGCGAAGAGCCGCTTTCTGGCGAATATGAGCCATGAACTCCGAACGCCTATGAACGGCGTGTTGGGGATGGCGGTGGCGGCTTTGAACGATGAGCTTACGCCGTCACAACGCGATCGGATTGCGGTCATCCGCGATTCCGGCGCCGCGTTGATGCGGGTGTTGAATGATATTCTCGACTTGAGCAAAGTGGAGGCGGGCAAGCTTGAGCTTGAGATGCTCAATTTTAGTCTTGACGATATGATCAAGTCGTTGCGGTCCGCCTTTGCGCTCAAGGCCGATGACAAAGGTCTCGAGTTCGAAATCGTAATCGATGAGGCGGCTGTCGGAAATTTCTGCGGCGACGCCACCCGGATACGCCAGGTCTTAAACAACCTCCTGTCCAACGCCTTCAAATTCACCAGTGAAGGAGGCGTGCGCCTCGAGATCTCCCAAGAGGGCGAGAGCGGCTGTGGACGGGTGCTCCTGAAGTTCGTCGTGACGGATACGGGACCAGGTCTGTCGCCGGCCGCGCAGGAGAAGTTGTTCAAACCGTTTACCCAAGCCGATGAATCGGTCGCGCGCCAATTCGGCGGCACGGGGCTTGGCCTGGCGATCGCGCGAGAACTCAGCGCGCTCATGGGCGGGGATCTGACGGTGAGCAGCCGTGAGGGGCAGGGCGCGAGCTTCTGCTTCACCGTGGCCGTGCGGCGCCTCGATGATGTCAATGAAGAGGTCGTGGCGCTCGACAGTGGGGTCGGCGCGACGGGTCGGTTGAAGCCCATGTCAGTGTTGGTGGCGGAAGACAATGTCGTGAACCAAATGGTTCTGGAGGCGCTTTTGGCCAAAGACCCCATCGAACTGACCTTTGTTTGCAATGGCCGGGAGGCCGTCGATGTGTGGCGGACGAACACCTTCGACGCGGTGCTGATGGACATACAGATGCCGGTCATGGGCGGGGTCGAGGCCACCCGCGAAATCCGTCGCCTGGAAACCGAGGCTGGGCGGAACCGGACGCCGATCGTGGCGGTGACGGCGAACGCAATGCGCCACCAATTGGAAGAGTATTTGAGGTGCGGCATGGACCACATCATCGCCAAACCCATTCAGATCACCGAACTCTCCAAAGTCCTGGAAACGACGAATTCCGTGCGTTGGCGCGCAGGCGACGCCGACGTCGCTTAGCGACATCCTGGTCAGCGGGCTGGGCGGCGTCCGCGGCGGCCCGATCGCCGCGGCGCGCCACGCTTCGCCTTAGATGTAAGGCCCCCACATAAAGGCGATGGTCCCGAACACGCCGACGGCCATCACAAGCGTCATCACGCCGAGCACGCCCGCCGCGGCGAGCTTCGGCCCGGCCGTGCGGCTGCGTTGCGCGGCGAAATACATCTCCAGCAGCGCCAACGGAATCAGATAGCTCCCGAACACAATGCCGATGTCCGCGGGCCCGGATAAGGTGCGATCCATCCACCGTGGGCCTTGGTTCAGCAGCACCCACGCCATGATCCCCACGCGGAAGAACCACACGCCGTTGACCGCCAGAAACGCGCGCATGGCCCACTGGCGGTGCGTGTCAAATCGGCGGGCGCGCGCATGCCGCCATGCGAGGACGATGAACCAGAGGATCAACACCGCGTTGATGCTGACCGAGACGCCGGAGACGAGGGACAACTGTGTGCCGCGCACCCACACGAGCCACAGGCCGCCGACCGCCATAAAGACGGCGATGACCGCGAAGACACGGCCCGTCCACCGATGAAACCAGGGCGCGCGCGCGCGGATTTGCGGGATCAGCTGCAGCAGACCGCCCAGCGTGATCACCGCCGCCAGGAGCGCGTGGCTGATAAACATGAAGTTCCCCACGCCATCCCCTTCAATGTGGCCGTCGATCAAGGGTTTCTCGTTCCAGCCGGCGAAATCGCCCGCGGCGGTGCGCCGGCCGAAATAGGCGATGATGAAGTAGATGAAGCCCACCTGCCCAATCGCGGCGACCACGAACCAGAACAGGCCGACGCGGCGCAGCACGCGGTCCGCGCGCGCGGCTCGATCCGGCGCGGTTTTGTCCGGTGTGGACCGATCAAAGGCGGCCTCACCAAGGGTGGAAACCGGCGCTTCGGGGACATGAAGTCGAGGCTCTGACATAACAACCATGCTCCGTGTGTGGGGTCGGCGACCCCCCGACGGGGCGTGGAAACCGCCTGCAGCGTCTTGCCGATTTGGAAATCGGCGATCATTTTTGTCAGGTGATCGCCTTGGGCCTGGGAGCGCCGGTGATGGCCGACAACGCCATTCGTCCGTCTTTTGAGATCGCGCCCTGGCTGCGCCCCTTGGCGCAGGCCGTGGCGCGCGCGCGTCCGCGCACTGCGGCGCGCGCTGTGTTCGTTGCGTTCGCTGTCTCCGTCGCTGCGTTCATCGCCGGCACGACGATCACGCCGCGCGTCGGCGTCGCCGCCACGATTCTGGCGCTGCTGGGCATGACGACGTGCGGCTGGTCGTGGCTGCTGTCGCGGTCGCTGTTCAACCGGGCGCCGTTCGCCACGCCATGGCCGCTGTTGGTGGTGGCGGTCTTAATGCTCTCCGGCGTTGGCCTTTACGCGCTTGAGGCGCTCGCGCCGGCCACGGCGGCCCAGGGCGCGTGGCGCGTCGTCAAAAACGTCCACGCGCTGACCAGCTCCGCGGTTCTGCTGTTGGCGTTCGTTGAGGCGTTCGATCACTATCGCGACTATCCCGAACCGACCGAGCGACGTTTCCGGCAGGTGTTCGCGGGCTGTTACGCCGCCATGTTGGTGACCTCGGTGGTGTGGGTGAGCGGCGCGCCAGAGGGGACGGTCGCGGCGCGGTGGGCGGACCCGATCCGTGTGGTCTGCGCCGTCCTGGCGGTCGCGGCCGGCGCGGTCGCGTTGCGTTTTCGCGAAGCCCATCCGCTGCCGGAGCGCGCCCGCAAGGCGCCGAAGGCGCGTGCGGCGACGGCGGAGGACGCCGCCCTGGCGGCGCGCGTGGAGCGGCTCCTCGTCGATGAGGAGCTTTATACGACCCCGGATCTGACGGTTCTGGCGCTCTCCAAACGACTGGGGGAGCCGGATTACAAAGTCACGCGGGCTGTCACTGGGCCCCTCGGCTACGCCAATCTGAACCGCCTGCTGAATTATCACCGCGTTGAACGGGCCAAGACGCTGTTGTGCGAGCCGGACCGGCGTGACGACACCATCTTGGCGATCGCGCTCGACAGCGGTTTTGGCTCGGTAGGCCCGTTCAACCGCGCCTTCAAGGAAGCCACCGGGGTGACCCCCTCGGCCTTTCGCGCGACCGGCGGCGGATCCTGACCACGCCTCAGAGCGCCGTGACGGGCGTCGCTCAGCCCGACGATGGTCGCCTTGGCCCTGGCCGCCGGCGCTGACATCAACGCGCATCGATGAAGGAGACGATGATGGACGACGTGTGGCGTTTGGCGATCCGCCGCGATGACATTTCCCAGGCGCGCATCGACTCCGCGCCTCGAGCGCCGCTGGGCGACGATCATGTCCGCTTTCGCCTGCGGCGGTTCGCGCTGACCGCCAACAACGTCACCTACGCGGCGTTCGGCGACGCCATGAAGTATTGGGAGTTTTTCCCCTCGGGCGACCCTGACTGGGGTTTGCTGCCCGCGTGGGGCTTTGCGGACGTCCTTGAGAGCCGAGCCGACGGCGTGGCGGAGGGCGAACGCTTTTACGGAATCTGGCCGGCCGCGTCGGAAGCCGTGCTCACCGCCGCGGACGTGAAGAAGTCGGGCCTGCGCGACGCCAGCCCGCACCGCGACGGTCAAGCCATGGCCTATCTCCGGTATATGCGCAGTGCGGAAGACCCGGCTTACACGCCGGATCGGGAGCCGGCGCACATGACGCTGCAGCCGCTTTATCTGACGTCCTACCTGCTGCACCGCTATGTCACGCGCGAAAACGGCTTTGGCGCTCAGCGGCTGTTCCTCACCAGCGCCTCGAGCAAGACGGCGATCGCCCTGGCGGAGTTGCTCAAAGCGGCGCCGGCGCCGGGCATGGCGGTCCACGGCCTGACGTCGCCACGGTCCAAGGGGTTTGTGGACGGCCTCGGCCTTTATAATGCGGTCAGCCTCTACAGCGAGATCGAGCAGCTGGACCCCGCGACGCCCGCCGCGATCGTCGATTTCGCCGGCAGCAGCGACGTCAATCGCGCGTTGCACACCCGCTTAGGTTCGGCGTTGGCCGCCAACGTCCGCGTCGGCGGCGCGCACTGGGAGCAGAGCGCGCCGGTCGCGGACTTGCCAGGGCCGAAGCCGACATTCTTCTTCGCCCCCACCCACTTCGACATCGAAAGCCAGGCGGAAGGCCCCGCCGTTTTTCGCGAACACATGATGACGGCCTGGGTCCGCTTCGCCGATAAGGCCACGGGCTGGTTCGACTTTGTCCATCGCGATGGCGCGGACGGGTGCTTCGCGATCTACCGGGCGCTGGTGGACGGCCAGGCCGACGCCAAAGCGGCCTGGTCGGTCGAGGTGTAAGCGCGCGCCTCCGCCGCGCGCCCGCACCGCATTCCATCAAATCCGGGCTTTCGCCTCGGTTTAACAGCGCGGCTCGACCCTGGTCAGCGTGACCCGACGGGCGTGTGCGCCATCGGCGGGAATTGGGCGCAGGCGAAGGGACGGCTGATGATACTCGACGGCGTGATGTCCGTGACGATCCTCCAGCAACGCATGGACTATCTCCAAGCCCGCCAAGCGCTGATCGCGCAGAATGTCGCCAACGCGGACACGCCCGGCTTCCAAACCAAGGATCTGCGGCCGTTCGCGGAGAGCTTCGACAAGGCGCTCCTGCGCGCCCAAGAGCTCGCGCGCACGAGCGCCGCCCACATCGAACGCTCCCCCGGCGCAACCGGCGATCCGCGCGAGGACCGCCAGTATGACGGCTGGGAGCAAGGACCCGACGGCAACGACGTCGTCTTGGAGCAAGAGATGATCAAAGCCCAAGACACGCGCGCGTCCTACGAGATGGCGAACTTGCTGGTGTCCAAGCACGTCACCATGACGCGCATGGCCTTCAGCGTGCGCGGCTAAGGGGGCGCGTCATGACCGATCCCATTCAAGCGGCCATGAACGTCGCGGCTTCCGGGCTCGAAGCCCAAGGCTTCCGCATGCGTGTGGTCGCGGAAAACATCGCCAACGCGGACACCACCGCCGCCGGTCCGACCGGCGAGCCGTTTCGGCGCAAGACCATCGTCTTCAAGCCGGAATTCGACCGCGCGCTCGGCGCCGCGATGGTGCGCGTGAAGGAAATCGGCGTCGATGAGAGCGCGTTTCCCCGCTCCTACGACCCCGGGCATCCGGCCGCGAACCCCGACGGCTATGTGGAACGGCCGAACGTCTCCGCGATCATTGAGGCGACGGACATGCGCGAGGCCATGCGCTCCTACGAAGCCAATCTCAGCTTGATCGAGCAAGCGCGCGCCATGGCCGCCAGCGCCCTCGACTTGCTGCGCCGCTAGGGGGCCAACCATGATTGAAGCGATTTCCAGCCTCACGCCCGAGCTCGACCGCGCGTTGACCGCGGAACTGACGGGCGCCGGCCCCGCGGCCGGTCCCAACGCCGCGACGGCGGCCCGCGCGACGGCAAACGCGGTCGGCAACGTCTCCGGCCCGAGCTTCGCCGACACGGTGCGCGAAACGCTCAACACCGCGATGGAGGTGGTGCAAACCGGCGAACGCATGAGCATCGCGGCGGCCCGGGGCGAAGCGTCCCTTCACGACACCGTCCACGCGGTCATCCAAGCCGAGCTGACGGTCCAAGCCGTCACCAGCATCCGCAACCAAGCCGTCCAAGCCTACCAAGATCTCGTCCGCATGCCGATTTGACCGCCGGCGCGCGCGGTTCACGCGCGGGCGTCGTCGCCGCGATAACGCATGGCGACATCACAGCGACCATAGCGCCCTCCAAACATCGCCTTGATCTCCGCGTCGTGCACGAAGCCGTGTTTTTCATAGAGGTGGATGGCCGAGGCGCATTTCGTGTTGGTCAACAGAAAGAGCTGGTCGTCGAAGCCACGCTCTTTGGCTTTCTCCAGCGCCGCCTGCAACAAGAACTCACCGGCTTTGCGTCCGCGCGCCGACGCGCGCACGCCCATCTTGGTCAATTCCGTGAACCCGCCCTCGCTCGGCTGCAGCGCGCACGTGCCGACAATGCCCAGGCCGGCGGCTCGCACGAATAAGATCTCGCCGCCGAGGTCGAGGATCGTCTCGCGCGGATGCTGCAGGACGTGTTCGTCGTGGGGCTCCAGCACGAACATGTCCGCGATCCACTCCGCGTTGATGTCGTAGAAGGTTTGCGCGAGGGAATCGCGAAACGGCACGATCTCCAAGTCGCGGTTCAACACGCGGTCCGCCAACGGCCGCTCGGCGATCCCACGCTCCACCGCGGCGACGTTCTGTAGAAAATCGCCGTCCACGGTCGCGCAGATGGCGCGCGCGGCCGCCTCAACGCGGGGCCACATGCTTCGCTTCATGCGATCCACCGCGTCGCGTCCCGCCGGGCTCAGGGCGATGGTTTTCTGCCGTTTGTCGACTTCCGACGGGGTCGACGCGGCCAGTCCGGCCTTCACGAGCTCCGACGCCGCGCGGGTGACGGCGGGTTGGCTCACGCCGAGGGCGTCCACGGCTTGGTTGACCGTCAGCGGTCCATACCGATCCAGCGCCGCGATGAGGGGGAATTGGCCCGGTTGGATCGTCTCGCCGCTTTCGGCGTGGATCAGCGCCGCGTCGTTGAGCAAGCGCTCCGCGAGCCGCTTCAATCGGCTGCCGAGACCCAGATATCCAACGTCCTCGAGAATATCGCCCACGCCCGCCTCCAATTCCATAACGCATTATACATAACGCATTATGTATCTCCCCGAGACGGTCGTGTGTCAAGGGAGACGGGCGCAACGGGCGGGATCGCGGCATCGAACTCGGCGTCGCCATCGGCATTTTCACGAAATGCGCGGTCTGGACTTCCAGGAATCTTGAGGGACGCGCGCGATCCTCGGCGCTGTGCCCATCAGCGGCGAACCGCCGCGCATTCACCGCGGGTTTGGCGCGCCCGCGTCCCAGGCCGTCAGAAGCGAGGCCGCCATGAACGAAGCTGATGTTGTCGAGGCGCTGCGCGCGGCGCTCTCCGCGGCTCTGGTGATTTCCGCGCCGCCGCTGATCGTGGCGACAGTGGTCGGCTTGGCGATCGCGCTCTTCCAAGCGTTGACCCAGATTCAGGAGCTGACGCTCACCTTCGTGCCGAAGTTCGCCGCTGTCGTGGGCGTGGCCATCATCGCCGCGCCGGGCTTTTTCCTGTCGCTTGAGCAGTTGTCGGACTTCGTGTTCGACCGCATCGCCCAGGGTTTGTGAGGAGACGGCCATGGCGGCGTCGGTTGCGGACTCTTTTTCATCGTGGCTGCGCCGCGCGCCGGTCGGGCGCGGCTCCGATCTCGCCTTCGCGACCGGGCTCTTGCTCATTCTGGCGTTGTTGTTCTTGCCGGTGCCGGCATGGGCGCTGGATCTCGGTCTCGCCGCGAGCATTGCGTTCGCCGTCGTCATCCTCATGACCGCGATCTGGATTGATCGGCCGCTGGATTTCTCCGCCTTCCCCACGGTTCTGCTGGTGGCGACGATGCTGCGCTTGGCGCTGAACATCGCCTCCACCCGCTTGATCCTGTCGGAGGGCCACAGCGGCGCGGACGCCGCCGGCGCGGTCATTGAAGGCTTCAGCCAAATCCTGATCGGCGGCAATTTCGTCATTGGCCTGATCGTGTTCATGATCTTGGTGGTGGTGAACTTCATCGTCATCACGAAGGGCGCGACCCGCATCGCGGAGGTTGGCGCCCGCTTCGCTCTCGACGCGGTGCCGGGCAAGCAGATGGCGATCGACGCCGACCTTTCCGCCGGGCTCATCGATGACGCGGAAGCCCGCGCGCGCCGCAAGGAGTTGGAGGACGAAAGCTCCTTCTACGGATCGATGGACGGCGCCTCGAAGTTCGTCCGCGGCGACGCCATCGCGGGCCTCGTGATCGTGTTCATCAACGTTGTTGGCGGCATGATTGTCGGTGTGGCGCAGAACGGCCTCGGCGTCGGCCAAGCCGCTGAGGCCTACACCATCCTCACCGTCGGGGACGGCCTGGCGAGCCAAGCGCCGGCGCTGATCGTCTCCCTCGCCGCGGGCCTGGTGGTCGCGAAGGGCCGCAACGCCGGATCCGCCGACCAAGCCGTGATGCGCCAGCTCGGCGCGCATCCGAAAGCGGTGGCGATGACCGCGGCGTTGCTGGGGGCATTGGCGTTGACGCCTGGCGTGCCGGTGGCGCCGTTCATCGCGCTGGCCGGCGGGGCGGCCTACCTCGCCTGGCGGGCGGAGGCCAGCCGACGCCAAGCCGCCGACACCAAGGACGCCGCCGCCAAGACGGAGCCGGCGGCGAAGGAGGAGACCCCCGAAGAAGCGCTGCGCGTGGAGGACGTGCAGATGGATCTTGGGGCGGGGCTGCTCGCGCTCATCCGCAATCCGAAGGCCGGTTTGGCGGAGAAGGTGAAATCCCTCCGCTCGCGGTTTGCGCGGGACTTTGGCTTTCTCACGCCGCCCGTGCGCATTCGCGACGACGTCTATCTCGCCGCGGATGAGTACCGGATCCTGGTGCAAGGCGTGGAGGCCGCCCGCGGCCGGGTCAAGCCGGAGCAGGTGATGGTCATCAACCCGGGCGGCGGTCCGCCGCCGGTGGAGGGCGAAAGCGCGGTCGAGCCCGCGTACGGCTTGGCTGCGGTGTGGATCGATCCCACCCGCGCGCCGGAGGCGGAGGCGTTGGGCGCGACGGTCGTCGATCCCGCGAGCGTCATCACCACGCATCTGGCGCGGGTGGTGAAGGATCATCTCGATCGTCTGCTGACATACGCCGCGCTGCAAAAGCTGATCGATCGCCTGGAGCCGGAGTATCACAAGCTCCTGACCGACATCACGCCGGCGCAGCTGCCCCCCGTGGCGTTGCAGCGGGTGCTTCAGGGCTTGCTCGCGGAGCGCGTGTCCATCCGCAACCTGCCGGCGATCCTCGAGGCGATCGCGGAAGCAGCCGGGTTCACGCGCAACGTCGCCTCCATTGTGGAGCATGTCCGTGCACGTCTTGGCGCGCAGATCATCGCCGATATCGCGGGTCCGGACGGTGCGGTGCGCCTGGTCCGCTTGACGCCGGACTGGGAGCAGAAGTTCGCTGAGAGCATCCAACACCGCGGCGAGGACAAGCTGTTCGCCATGCCGCCGAGCCAGGTGCAGGACTTCATCACGAGCGCGGGCGAGATCCTGTCTCAAAACGTGGAGGGCGCCCTCTGGCCGGCGATCCTGTGTTCGGGGGAGGCGCGGCCGTTCGTGCGCGCGCTCTTGGAGCGCGCCGCGCCGGCCGTGGCGGTCATCAGCCACCAGGAACTGCCGCCGACGGCCAATCTGCGTCATGTCGGCCAGATCTGACGCGACCGCGCGTGGGCGGGCGGCCCCCGCATGACGCTGGCCCTCGACGATTGGTTGTCGGGCGGGATCTACGCCTATCTGCTCGTGGTGTGCCGGGTCGGCGCGGTGATGATGACCGCGCCCGGCTTTTCGGAGGCGTTCGTCGCGCCGCGGGCGCGGTTGGGCGCGGCGCTGTTAGCGAGCTGGCCGATTGCGTTGGTGGCGCCGGGGCTGCCGACCGTTCCGCCCGATCAGCCGGCGATCTTGGTGCAGGAGATTGTCGCGGAGCTGTTCACCGGCGCGTTGTTGGGGTTTGGCGCGCGTTTGCTCTTTGTAGCGGTGCGGATCGCGGGGCAAATCGCTGGGCAATCCATGGCGTTGTCGAACATTTTCGCCACGCCGGGGTCGGGGTTTGATGCGGGCTCCGTGCTCACGACCTGGTTGAGCCTGGGCGCGCTGGCGCTGTGGTTCGCGACGGGCCTGCATTTGCTGGCCATCGACGCCGCAGCTCAGAGCTTTGGGACAATCCCGGCAGGGCAGTTCGCCAATCTCGGACCCGCGGCGGAAGGTTTGGCGCGTCTGGCCGGCGACAGCTTTGCGTTGGGGGTGCAGGTCGGCGCGCCCTTCTTGTTTCTCGGCTTTATCGCCTATCTCGCGCTGGGGCTGGTGAACCGCCTGATGGCGTCGCTGCCGGTCTTCTTTGTGGGCATGCCGGCGGGGATCCTGCTGGGCATTTGGCTTTTCTCTGCGGTTGTTGGCAGCGGGCTGACCGTCTTTGGAGCGGCCATGGAAGCGTGGCTAAGCGCTCCTTATGAGTGAACGCGGATGAGCGATCAGCCAGAAAAGTCCGATAAGACCGAAGAACCAACCGAGCGAAAACTTCGCGAAGCGCGCTCCAAGGGCGACACGCCGGCGTCTAAGGAGGTGGCTGGCTTCGCCGTGATTGCCGCGGCGGCGTTGGCGGCGGCGCTTTTTGGCGGACACGCCGCGCGGATTTTGGCGCGCGGCCTCGCCCCCCTCGTCGATCGCGCTCACGCTGTGCGTCCGGGCGCCGCGCCGGAAGAGACGGCCGCCGTTTTGGAGCAGCTTGGCTGGACGATGTTCGCCGCGCTCGGGCCTGTGTTCGCGGCGTTCATGGCCGCGGCGGTGCTGGCGGCGTTTGTGCAGAACGCCGTTGTGTTCGCGCCGGACCGGATCACGCCGAAACTGGAGCGCATCTCGCCGCTGAAGGGGCTTAAGCGTTTGGTCTCGGCCGACAGCTTGATGGAGTTCCTCAAAGGCTTGACCAAGATCACGGCCGCCGGCGGGGCCGCGGCCCTTGTGATCGGCGGCGAGCTCGAACGTTTTGGCGCCGCGGCGGCCATCGACATCCGTGAGGCGCCAGGCCTGCTGCGCGATGCGTCGGTCACGCTGTTCGTCGCGATTCTAATCGTGATGGCGGTGATCACCACGCTCGACGTTCTGTGGCGCCGCCAGCGTTGGACAGCCGAGCAACGCATGACGCGCAAAGAACTCAAGGATGAAATGAAGAACGCGGAGGGCGATCCTCAGATCAAGGCGCGCCTCGACTCCATCCGTCGCGACCGGGCCCGCAAACGCATGATGCAAGCCGTCCCGAAAGCCTCCGTCGTGATCATGAACCCGACCCACTACGCGGTGGCGTTGAAGTACGAGCCGGGCGAGACGCCAGCGCCGATGTGCGTCGCCAAGGGGGTCGACGCGGTGGCGTTGAAGATCCGCGACACGGCCGAGGCGGCGGGCGTGCCCGTGGTGGAGGAGCCGCCGACGGCGCGCGCGCTCTACGACGCGGTGGAGGTGGATCAGATGATCCCGCAAGAACTCTTTCTGGCGGTTGCGGAGATCATCACCCGGGTCATGCGCGCGGACGCCAAGGCGGGCGGCCCCACTTAATCCACCGGGGCGTCCGCGGGGGCGGCGGGGGTCCGCAAGGCCTCCGCGTGCTGGGCCGCCGCGCGCAGCGACGCGTGAACGAGCGTGCGACAGATATCCCGCGCCACCACGTCGTCATAGAGCTGCGGCCAGGCGCGCATCAGGCCGCCGGCGAGGGCGAGCGCGCCGCGTTCGGCATCCGCCATGGGCGTCAGACGCCGCGCCGCGCGATCGAAATCCTCGCGGCCGATACGGTCCAGAAGGCTCAGCGCGTTGTCGACCTCCACGGGGGGAACGTCGAACCGGTCCACCCACTCCCGCAGCGCTTCCGACGTCGCCTGCAACGCGCGGGCGAGGGCGCGAGCCGCCACCCGTTCATGGTCGGCGCCAAACATGCGTTCAAAGGGGGCGCCGCCGCCGAGGTCGTTCATGGCGCGCGCAAAGGCTGGCCCGTCGGACGCCGATGCGGCCAACAACGCCGTTTGCACCAGCTTTTCGCCGCCATATCCGAGAGGTGCGCCGTGGTCGCTGACGGCGCCGTTCGCGGTCGAGCCCATCGCCTGCCCCTGGCGTTCCCATCCGGGGCGCATTGCGCGGCCCCGTTCATCTATAGCGCGAATGGAGGGCGATGTCTGCCGACGCTGGCGGACGCGGGCGCGGCGCGTCAGCGGGTCGCGAGGGCGGCCTCCCAGGTCAAGGGATCGATGGAGAAACTCCGTCCGCCGGCCGACAGCGGCGTGAACAGCCCGACGCGCGCGGTCTGGCCCTGATTGGCGACGCCGTTTTCGATGTCCCACCGGACGGCGAAGGTTCTCAGGAACTTGGACACCTTCTCCGGATCTTGAAGGTCTTCGATCGGAAAGCGCTCGCCAATGCGTTCCGCATACCGATCAATGTCGCCGGCGGCCGACGCTTCAGAGAAACCGAGGCCCACCCGCACCACCTCCGCCAGCGCGGGATCCGCCAGGGCTTCGAACCAATTGTCGATGCCCGATGCGTTGCGTTCGAAGTAGAGCGCCAGACGCACGCCCTCATTGACCTGCTCTTCTTCCAAACGCACGGCGGTGTACTTGTTCAACACCTCCGCCACGAAGGCCGGGTCGGCGGTGCGCGCCCCGCCGACCTCGGCGAACTGGAACGCGGCGGCGATGTCGCGAAAGCGCGCGTCGCCCATGCGGTTGGCGCGCGCTGTGGGTTCGCTGACGCCTTCCTCGAACACTTTGCGCATCAAGCCCCGCGCAAAGATCTGGCTCTCGAGGCCATAGGCGCGCATCGCGAAGCGGTAAAGCCGCTCATCCTCGATGAGTTCATCGCCGGTCGTCACCGATCCGATGTTGTCGATGAAGTACGTGATCTCCCGCTCTTCTTGCTCGCGGGTGATGATGGCTTCGCGCGCGCGGTCAATGTTTCGCGTCACGATCTGGTAGTCGACAAAGGTGGAGATGCCGGTCATCCCGCGCCGTCCTTCGGTCTTGGCGTCCGCGGCTGGTCGCTGTCGGCGAAGCGTCGTTCAGCCTCGTCAGACAGCTCCGCTCCCGGCGGCACCGTGAACATCACCTCGCCCGTTTCAGGATCGCGCACCTGAGCGACCGCCCGAAGCGTCTCGGGATCCAGGATCACCCGGTAGGTGTCATAGCGCGCGAGCTTGGCCTCCGCCGCCTCGCGGCTGTCGGGGGCGTCGCCGTCGCGCCGAACGTCGCGCTCGGGAACCAAGGGCGTGAGGCGCACGCCGCCGATCGGCCGGATCGCGTCATCGCGTTCAGACATCACGCCGCCTCCCGTTTCGAGCCGTCGCCGGCGGCGTCGCCGTCGGGGAAGGCGAAGGGGCGCAGCTCCGCGAGCGCGCGATAAGGGTCTTGCGTGTGCACGTGGTCCATGGCGCGCAGGATCGCGTCCTCCGCCTCCGGCGCGGCGCGGGTCTTGAGGATGCGCGCCGCGCACGCGTTGACCTTCTCGACGCGGCTGTAGTCCCGCGGCGCTTCGATCAAGAGCGCTTGGACCTCGAGATAAAGCTTCTGGACCGGCGCGCGCGCCTGTTCAGGCTGCATGATGTCGCGGGACTTCAGGATCTGCCCGAAGCTGGAGACGGTCAGCGTGTTGCGCCGATCGCCGTTCTCCACGACGCAGCCGTTGATGATCAGCTTTTCAAACGGTTTAAGCCGGATGCGCAGCCCCATGGGCCCCTCCTGCGGCGGGCGCGGGCGCTGCGGCGCTCCGCGCGTCCTCAGCCTGGTCCGGGCGCACGCCCGCCAGCCCGAGCATGATGCGTCGGTTCAGATCGATCAGCGGGCGCAACGACGCGCGCTGGGCCATGGCCTCGACGGTGTGGCGATCCACGAAGAGCGCGAACGAAATCAACCGTGCACGGAGCGCCTTTGGCAGCTGGTTCTTCGGATCCGCGAGATCAAACAGCACATGGTTCCAGAGTTTCTGGTTCCGCCCGAGCGCGGTGTTGACGGCGCGAATGCGGGCGGGGCCCCGCTCAGCGGCGTCGGCCGCTTCAAGTTCGGCGGTGATTTGCGCAAACACGCGCCGTTCCATCGCGCGCGGATCGTCGGTTTCGCGCAGGGTCTGTTTGTAGGCGTCTTCGAACGCAGCCGCGGCCATGGGAGCTCCTTCGAGAGTGAGAAGGGCGGGGACCGCGCCGACCGGGGTCGGACGCGATCCCCTGAGAGGTCAGCCTTACCGGAACAACGACAGGATGTTCTGGGGCTGCTGGTTGGCGATGGTCAGCGCCTGAATGGCCAACTGCTCTTGGACCTGAAGCGCCTGCAAACGGGTGCTTTCTTCGTCCAAGTCGGCCTCGACGAGCGAGGACACGCCCTGCTCCAAGCTGTCGGACAGATCCGACAGGAAGTCTTGGCGCGCTTGCAACGTCCGCTCGAACGTGCCGAGCGTGGAGGCCGCCAGGTTGACCCGACCGATCAAGGCGTCCGCGACGACGAGACCAGCCTGCACATTGCCGCCGCCGCCCGCGACTTGCACCGCACGCGCCGCGCCGGTGAAGCCCGAGCCCGCGACCGCCGTGCGCAGCGCCGCGTCGCCCACGACCGCCACGTTCACCAGATCGCCGAGCGTGGCGACGGTTTGGGTGGTGCCGTCGGCCAGGGTGACGTCGAATTGCTCCGCCGCGATGATCGCTTCGGCGGCGTCGAATTCGAAGAACCCATCCGCGCCCGCGGCGCCGTCGGCCAGTTCCGCATCCGCAAGCGCGGCGTTGGAGAGACCGAAGGCCGTGATCGCGGCGTTGATCGCCGCAGCGGCTTCCGCGGTCACCTGGAAGGAGCCGCCGCCCGCCGCGCCGTCCGCGTCGTCATCGCTGCCGTTGGTGAACGTCAACGCGCCGTTGGAGCCGATGCCGACCGCGCTGGCGCCGTCGATCTGATCGAACACTTCCGGCGAATAGGCGCTGTACGCGTTGGCGAGCGTGAAGGCGGCGTTGTTGGCGTCGACATAGGTCGACACGTCGCCCAGGTTTTGCTCCCGCAACGTGAAGGTGGAGATGTTGAAGTTTCCGCCGTCGCGCGTGACCGTCGTGGTCACGGTGCGGGTGCCGTCGCCGGCCAGCAAGTTGACGCCGTTGAAGGACGTGGCGTCGATGGTGCCCTCGATCTCACCGACCAAGTTGTCGAGGGTGAACTGCAGCTCTTCCAAAGCCTGACCGCTGTCGGCCGTGGTCAAAGTGGTTTGGATTTCGTTGAGCGTGCCGTTGATCGAGTTGATGCCGTTGGTGGCGGTCGTCGCCGCGTTCACCGACAAGGTCAGGTTGTCGTTGAGGCCGTCGAGCACGGCTTGGTCGCCGCGCACCTGTTGGGAGACCAGGAAGAAGGCCGGGTTGTCTTTGGCGCTGCGGACTTCAAGACCGGTGGAGATGCGCTGTTGCGTCTCTTGCAGGTTGGAGGAGACGTTGCGCAGGGTCTGGAGGGCCGTTTGCGCGGACACATTGGTGAGGATGGATGTCATCGTTTACTTCCCACGTTCTCAGGGTCAACACGGCGCCTTCTGACGCGGGGCGCGAAAGCGACGTACGCTCTCGGCGATAATCAGGCTGCGGGGGCGCTCTTAAGCGCAGTTCAAAATTTCCATTTGCGAAATATTTGAGCCGTCGCGATGGCGCGTGGCGCATGCGGCTCGCCACAGCGCAAGCCCGCGGCCGCGCCGATGGACGCGACCGCGGCTGACGCCCGTGACGTGTTGAGGGATGTAGGGGCGCTAGAGCTGGCCTAGCACGCGGCCACCGGAAGTGGCCACGCGGCCGGCGCTCGCCCCTTCCGCGGAGTAGAGGCCGCCGCCGGCGCGCTTGACTTGTTCGCGTTTGGCTTGCGCGGCGAGGGAGCGCGCCGCGCCCTGCAGGGTCGTGACCAGGCGCGCGTGGCTCGCCAACGCGCCTTGGACGCGGTCCACGGAGCCGCTAAGCGCGGCGCGCGCCGCCACGGCGGCGTCGCCGGCCAGGGTTGCGAGAATGGGCTGGGCCGCACCGTCCAACGCGCTTGCGCGTTCAGAGATCGCGCTGGCGTCGGCGCCGACATGGTCTGTGCGTCCGGCGCGCAAGCGGTCGCTGGCGGCCTCCACGGCCTCCGCCAACGCGTCCAGGGCCTCCGCCAACGGCGCAAGCGCGCCGTCAGCCGGATCCGGGTGGACGTCGGCTTCAGGCGTCGCGTCGTCGACGATGGCGCCGGAGGCGCGCGCGCGGGGGCTGCTCATCACGGGGTCTCCTTTGGAATGGTGGGAGCATCGCCGGCGCCGGCGGCGTGAAGCATCGCCGCGCGCACCGCGTCCGCCAGGCCGAGGCCGCCGTTTTGGGCGACCTCCTTGCCGAGCGCTTCGACAAAGAACCCCCGCCACGTCTTTTCCGCATGGCCGCCGCCGAACGGGCCGTCTGTGGAGAGACCTTCAAACATGGGCTTCAGCATTTGGCCGATGAACACAGCCTCGAACTCCGCCGCGGCGGCGTCGACGCCGCCGGGATACGCCGCGCCGGCGCTGAGCGTTTTCGCGCGGTGAAGCGCCGTCGGTGACGCCGCAAGGGCGTCAAACGCAACAGGAGGAAGGCCGGGGGTCATTTAACGATCAGCTCCGCATGCAACGCGCCGGCGGCCTTGGCGGCTTCGAGAATGGCGATGATGTCGCGGGCGCCCACGCCGAGCGCGTTGAGGCCGTCCACCAATTCCTGCAGCGTCGCCACGCCGCCGACCACTTCGAACCGCCCGGATTGACCGCCCTCGGCGACTTGAACGTTGGTGCGCGGCAAGACGACGGTCTCGCCCTGCTTCGACCCGGGCGAGGGTTGGGAGGCGACTGGCGTTTCGCTGATGGAGATGGTGATGCCGCCCTGCGTGATCGCCACTGCGCTGAGCCGCACGGACGCGCCAATCACCACCGTGCCCGTGCGTTCGTCCACGACCACGCGCGCGGCGGCGTCCGGATCGACGAGCAGGCCTTCGATTTCCGCGATGAAATAGGCCTCCCGGCCGCGATAATCCCGAGGCGTTTCCAAGTCCACCGTGGTCGGATCAATCGCCTCCGCCACGTCGCCAAACTCGTCGTTGATGCGTTCCGCGACGCGCACGGCCGTGGTGAAATCGGGGTGGCGCAGGCTCAAGCGCAGGCGCGCCAGGTCCGCAAACTGAAAGCCAAGCTCCCGCTCCACCGTCGCGCCATTGGGAATGCGCGCGGAGGTGGGCACGCCGCGTTGGACGCTGGCGGCTTCGCCCCCGGCCGCGAAGCCCTGCACGATCAGTGGTCCTTGCGCCTGCGCGTAGATGCGGCCGTCGCCCGCGCTGAGCGGCGTCGGCAAGAGCACGCCGCCGAGCAAGCTGTTGGCGTCGCCCAGCGCGGAAACCTCCACATCGATCGCCCCGCCGGCGCGCGCGAAGGGGCCGAGCCGCGCAGTGACCATCACCGCGGCTACATTGCGCGTGCGCAGTTGATTGGCCGCGCCGCCGCCATCCGGCGGCACCGCCACGCCGAAGCGCTCCAGCATCGAGCGGAGCGACCGATCCGTAAACGGAATATTCTGGATGCGGTCGCCGGTTCCCGCCAATCCGACCACCAGCCCGTAGCCGACCAGCTGGTTGTCGCGCACGCCTTGAACCTCGACGAGGTCCTTCACACGCGTTTGCGCGTCCGCCGCCACAGGCGACAGCGAAACGAGCGTCAGGACGGCCAGCACGGAATGAAGACGCGAGAACCAGATCATGCCCGCCAGTGGGCGCGCCCTCGGCTAAGCGCAGGCAAAAAGATGCGTTTCGATCAAATTTCCCAAAATTACATCACAAGTTTTGTTTAACCTTATTCCAGGTTAAGTTGCGAATTAACACGATTTTATCATCGCGCGTTGGGTCGTCTTTAAAGGGTCCTAGGGTTTCGTAGCGTCATCCCCGCGCCGGCCAAACGCCGGTTCGCCGAGCAGAAGCAAGGTGACGCCAAAATGCGTGTGTTGTTGATCGAGCCTCAAGAGCTCATCGCCCAAGCCCTGTCCTCCGTGTTCGCCCGCGAGCGCATCGCATGCGACGTGATGAGCCAAGAGGACGCCCGCTCCCTCGCCCCCGTTGGGAGCAACGAAACCCTCAATTACGCCGCCATCGTCATTGGCGAGGTGGACGACCCCGTGGATCTCACCCGCTGGGCGCGCCGTCGCTTTGAAGAGTTGCCGGTGCTGGCGCTGTTGCCGCGCCGCGCGCCGGAGATGGCCGCCGACATCCTCGACGCTGGCGCCGACGATGTCTTGGTGAAGCCGATCAACGATCGCGAAGCCGCCGCGCGGATCCGTGCGGCCGCCCGTCGCGCCGCCGGCAAAGCGGACGCCACGGAGACCGTTGGCGCGATCACGGTGCGCTTCGACGGCTCGGATCCGGAAATCCGGGGCGAACGCCTGAAGCTTTCCGGCCGTGAGCACGCCATCTTCATGCATCTGGCGATGAACCGCGGCCGCGTGGTCGGGAAAGAGTCGCTTTACGAAGCGGTCTACGGTCTCGACGGCGAGCGGCCGCTCGGCAAGGTGATCGACGTCTACATCTGCAAGCTCCGGAAGAAGCTGGCGCAGGCGTCGGGCGGCGAGAACTACATCGAGACCGTCTTCAACCGCGGCTACAAACTCGATGATCCGGCGCGCACGGAGCAATTCCGCGCGTTACCGGCGGTGCAGGCCTGCGCCGCATGAGTGCGCCCTCCGTTCCGTCCCAACCCAACGGCGCGGCGGTCCAGGCCGCCGCGAGTGGTCCGGGCGCGAAGCCCGCGAAGGGGGTCGACGGCGCGACGCGCCGCGACGGTCCGGATGCCGCGACGCCCGGCGGCGACGCCGAGGTCGGGACGGAGGGTTTCGCCGCCGTGTTGAGCGCCGCCGCGAAACTCGCGGACGCAACGCCCCCCGTCGGCGGCGCCAGCCCAACCGGGGCGGCCAAAGGAGCCGGGCCTACCGCATCCGCGCAAGCTGGCGCTGGTGCGGCCGCATCCCCGACGATCAGCGGCGCGCCCCAAACGGTTCCGGACCTGTCGGGCTTGGCGGCGCGACCGGCTGCGCCCGCGGCGGCCCCGGCCGCGCTCGGCGGAACAGCCCAGACCCAAAACGCCGCCGCGCGTTCAGGCGTGACCCCGGTCGGATCCGAAGCGGTGACCAATGCCGGAGGCTCGGTCGTCACCGGGCCCTTCGGGCTTGGCGCGCCGGTGACCGAGGCGGCCGATCCGTACGCCGCCGGGAAGCCGTCGGCGTCGGACGCCACCCCGGCGCGGCCTGGGACACCGGGCGGCGCGGGGCCGAGGAGTTCCGCGGTGCTGTTTCACGGACCAAACACGCCGCTCGGCGCCGGTGCGCGGGGCGCGGCGGACGACCGCGGTGCGGTGGCGCGCGCGCTGGACGCGACCGCAACGGCGCCGCAAACGGCCGGTCTCGCCACATCGGAACCGGCGGCGGCCTTGGCCACCGCCCCAACGGGATCAGCGCAGCCCACGGGCGCGACCCTCGCCGCATCAGCGCCTGCGCCGGTGCAGCAAACCGCTGAGGCGTTGCGCCACGCGTTCCAGGCGCCCGGCGGCGCTGTGAAGTTCGTGCTCAATCCTCCGGAGCTCGGCCGTGTTGAGATCCGGATGCAACGCGCCGATGGCGACCTGCGCGCCGTGGTCCGGGTGGAGCGGCCCGAAGCGCTCGACATGCTGCGCGCGGAGTTCCGCGGGCTCGAGCGCGCGCTGGCGGACCTCAACGCCGGACGCGCGTCGCCGGGCGCTTTGGACCTCGATCTCGCCCAGGATGACGCGCGCCGTTTCGCTCACGGTCAGGCGACCGGCGATGACGCGCCCGAACGGCGCGCCGCCGCCGACGCGAAAGATGACGGCGGCGGTTCGGCTAGCGACCCGGTCGGCGGGTCGGACGACGCCGGCGCGCCGCCCACGTCCAACGGTCTCGATATTCGCTTGTGAGGCGGCGCGGAACCGCACCCGCCCCAACAGAAGGACGCCCCCATGGATCCCATCGCGCCGGCCTCCATCCGCCTGGGCGACATCGCCGCCCCGTCCGCTTCCGCGGGAGAGAACACGTCGCAATTGGCGGCGGATCTCGACGAGTTCCTCGTGCTGCTGACCGCCCAGCTGGAAAACCAAGATCCGTTGAACCCGATGGATCCCAATCAGTTCACTGATCAACTCACGCAATTGTCGCAATTGGAGCAGCAGGTCGAGCAGACCGACCAGCTGGAGGCCGTGAACGCTGCGTTGGCCGCGCTCACCGCGCGCGCCGACGCCGTCTTCCTCGGCACAACGGTGGAGACGACCACGGAGTCCGCCGTCCTCTTGGACGATGAGGCGCGCATCACCGTGGAGGTGGCCGACGCGGCGGACGCCGTCCGTGTCGAGATTTTGGATCAAGCGGGCAATGTCGCGGCCGTGCTGGAGGGACCCGGCGAGGCTGGCGTGGCCACTTTGGTGTGGGACGGTCGCGACGCGCAAGGCGACCGACGGCCCGACGGCGTCTATGGCGTGCGCGCCTCCGCGGTCACCGGCGACACCGCCCGCGCGATCCCGGCCTTGTTGTCAGGCCGCGTTGAAGAGCTGCGCTACACGGAATCCGGCGCCTTCGTGCGCCTGGATGACGGGTCCTGGACCCCGCTTGATCAAACGCGAGCGGTGGCCGCGGGCTCCTGATCCGATAGACTGCCGTCATCGCGGCGGCCGCGCACGCCGTGGTTTGGGCGGGCACCATGTCAGCGGACACGAGCGATGCGCGCCGACCCTGCGTCATTCTGATCGCCGGGTTTGGCGACGGCGCCGACATGTATGCAGGCCTTCACGCGACCGCCCTCGCGCGGCGGCGGCGCCTGCACGCGATCGACCTTCCTGGCTTCGCTGGGACGCCTCGTTTGCCGCGCACAACCCTGGAGGCGTTGGCGGCGCATGTGGATGGGATCGCGCGGCGAGAGCGCGCGGACACCGTGGTGGCCCATTCGGTGGCCTCGATCATCGGGTCCTTGGCCGCGCGCCGGGCGGGCTCGCCGATCCGGCGGCTG
The DNA here is from genome assembly GCA_964526675.1 of uncultured Caulobacterales bacterium. Taxonomy (GTDB): domain Bacteria; phylum Pseudomonadota; class Alphaproteobacteria; order Caulobacterales; family Maricaulaceae; genus CAZADA01. The sequence continues at coordinate 11,651 of CAZGLY010000006.1, read as the reverse complement.
GTGTCTCTGGAGGGAAACCTGACGGCCGCTGACGCCTACTTTTCCGGAAGCGCGGCCGGCTATCCCGACCCCGGGTCGTTTCGCGCCGCGTTTTTGGCGCGGCTGGACGCGCTCGCGGCGTAGGCCCGGCATTCGCGGCGAATTTGACCTTTGCCCTCGGCTTAACGCGCCCGGATCAGCCTGAACACGACTACCGCCGACCCCCGCGTGAGAGAACTCCGCCGCCGCCTCCGGCGCCCTGGGTCCGGTCCCCGACCATCGCGTCCCGCACCGGAAACCGGACGGGCAAACGGGAGAAACCGCATGAGCGTGTTCAGCGCCCTGTCCTTCGGCGTCGCGGGCTTGACGGCCCAGGCCAATCGCTTGGCCGCCCTGTCCAACAACATCGCCAACACCTCCACCGACGGATACCGCCGCGTGGACGTGGATTTCTCCGCGCTGGTGACGAGCGGCGGAACGGGGCAGGCGACGCCCTCCACCGGCGGGGTGCGGACCTTGGGGCGCACGGACATCGCGCGCGCCGGCGCCATTGAAGGTTCCGCCAACGCGACGGATCTCGCCATCAATGGCGACGGCTTTTTCCTGGTCGAAGGCTCCGGCGGGCCGGGCGCGCCGCTGCTCACCCGCGCGGGTCAGTTCTCCGTCGACGCCCAAGGACGGCTCGTCAACGCCAACGGTTACGCGCTCCTTGGCACGCCGCTGAACGCCGACGGCACGCCGGCGGCGCCGCTGAACGATGTTGCGGGGCTGGAAGTGGTCAATGTCGGCGCGATCAACTTCACCGGCGCGCCGACGACGGAGGTCTCCGTCACCGCGAACTTGCCCGCGGGTCTCACCGGGGCCCCGAACCCGCCTGTGACCACGACGCTGACGGTGTTTGACGAACTCGCGAACCCGCGGACGCTGACCTTGGAGTGGCGTCCGGACGCCGCGACGCCGAACGCCTGGCAGCTGGAGATCTTTGACAACGCCGCCAGCGTCGGCGTGGTCGACATCACCTTCAACCCGACGGGCGCGGCCGCCGGCGCTCCGGCGACCTACGCCACCGCTCTGCCGATCGCCGGCGGCGTGATCACCGTACCGATCAATGGCGGCGCCCAGAACGTCACGTTGGATCTGGGCGGGCCGAACTCCTATGACGGCATCACCCAGTTCGAAGGCGAGTTCACCTCCGCGACCACCCGCGACGGCGCGGGCTTCGGGGCGTTCTCCGGCGTGGAAGTGAGCGATGACGGCGTGGTGACTGCGCGCTTCGACAACGGCGAGACGCGCCCGGTCTACCGCATTCCGCTGGCCCGCGCGGCCAATGAAAACGCCCTGAACGCCATCGGCGGCGCCGCCTTCGAGACGACGGCGCAAAGCGGCGAGATCCGCCTCAGCGCGCCAGGCGACAACGGACGCGGCGGGATCGCGGCGTTCGCGGTCGAACGCTCCAATGTCGACATCGCCGAGGAGCTGACGAACCTGATCGAGACCCAGCGCGCGTATTCGTCCGCCACGACGGTGGTGCGCACAGCCGATGAAATGCTCGAGGAGGCGACCCGGTTGGTCCGCTAACGGATCAACCTGGGGCGCACGCGGAGGCTAAGCCATGTCCTTGTCCGTCACCCTGGCCAACGCGTCCGCGGGCGTCGCCGCTGGCGGCGGCATCGCCTCGGCGTCGTCGGAGAATGTCGCCGGCGCGCAGACGGACGGGTTCGTCCGCCGCGACCCGCGCGTGTTTTTTGATGGCGTGGCGGTGCGCGTGCGCTCCGACCGCGCGGATCTTGATCCATTTTTGTTGCGCGATCTGCGCGAGGCGGTGGCCGACGGCGCGGCCAGCGACGTGCGCGCCGCGCGGCTGGAGGACCTGGCCGCCGTCACCGGCGAAGCCTCGGGCGTGTTCAGCGTCTCAGCCTCTTTGGCGGCGCTCGAAAGCGCGTTTGTCAGCCTCGAAGCGTCGCCTGCCTCCTCGGCGGCGCAGCGCGCGGTGTTGGAGGCCGCCAACGACGTCGCCGGGAGCTTCTCGGCGGCGCAGGACGCCCTTGATGATGCGCGCGCGCGGACCCAATCGGACCTCGAGGCTGATGTCGCTTTAGCGAACCAGGCCCTCGCGCGGGTGGAGGCTTTAAACGGCGAGATCGTGACCGCCGACGCCACCGGCCGGGACGCCAACGCCCTGCGCGACGACCGAGACGCCGCGCTCGATCAGCTCGCCGCGCTTTTGCCGATCGCGACCCACGAACGTGGAGACGGCGCCGTGGTGGTCACGATCAAAGGCGGGCCCACGCTGTTGGACAGCACGATGCGTCCGCTGGTGTTCGACGCTGCGGTGATCCCGGCGGGCGCGCCCCCAGGCTATCCAACCTACCCGTCCATTCGCGTGGACGACCCCAACGCGCCGGCCACCGCGACGGATCTCTCCGGCCTTCAGGCGGGACGGATCGGGGGCGCGCTCGTCGCCCGCGATCAGGATTTGATTCAAGCCCAGCGGGAACTTGATGCTTTGGCGCAGGGCGTGATTGTCGCGTTCCAGGCCGCCGACGCCAGTCTGGCCGCGGGGCAACCGGGCCTGTTCGTCAATGGAACGGGCGTTGCGGTGGATCCGGCCGTGACGGAGCCGCTCGGCCTCGCGGGGCGGATCGCGGTCAACGACGCGGTGGATCCCGATGCGGGCGGCGCACTGCGCCGCCTGCGCGACGGCGTCGGCGCGGCGGCGGCCGGGCCCACCCAAGACGCCACGCAGATCCGCGCGTTCATCGGCGCGTTCAGCGACCCGACGCCCTTTCCTCCCGAAGGCGGCCTGGCGGTCGCCAGCAGCCTCTCCGATTACGCCGCCAGCGTCGGCGGCTCGCGCAACACGGCGCGCGCCACGCTCAACGGCGACGCCGACGCGCAGGCGGCCGTCGCCGCCACGCTGGCCGCGGAGCGGTCCGCGCAAGGCGATGTCGACTTGGACGTCGAGGCGCAACGCTTGTTGGAGTTGGAGCAGTATTACAGCGCCAACGCTCAAGTGTTGGAGACGGTGCAAACTCTGTTGGATCAATTGCTGGCGGTGGTGCGCGCCTAGCGCCGCCACGCCCAACGCTGAGGACCGAACATGAGCGCCGCGATCACCCTGGGTTTGTTGAGCCAGCAATTGTCGCCTCGGATCACGGCGACCTCCCAGGCGGCGGCTGCGGCCGCGCGTGAGCTGACGGAGGGCAAGCCCGCCGACGTGGGCGCGGCCACGCAGGGGCGTTTCAGCCTTTTGCTCGATCGCAAAGCGGATCTTGAGCGCGCGGAGGCCTATGCCCGCAACGCGGAGACCTTCATGCGCCGCGCGGAGGTCAAGCAAAGCGCGCTCACAGAAGTCGCCGCGGCGGCCGAGGAACTCCTGCTCATCGCCACCACCCAGCTGCCGATTGACGATGGAACCGGCGCGCCGATTGACGGGTCGCCCGTCTACAACCCCGACATCTTCGCCCAAGCCGCCGACAGCGTGTTGGAGCGGGTTATGGCGGCCTTCAACGCGTCCGATGGCGCGGGCTACCTGTTCGCCGGCGTGGCGGCGGATCAGCCGGCGCTCGTCGCGTTGGATCAGCCTGGGCCGGGCGGCCTCACGCCCCAGCAGGTCGTCGATGCGCAAGTGGCCGCGTTTCCGCCGGTCGACGCCGCGAGCGCGGCGGCTTTGGCCGGAGCCTTCGATGATGTGTTCAGCGCCGCGGTCGTCCCGGCCGTCCCGGCGGAGGATTTCGCCCAAGCCATTTACGCCGGCGCGCCGGCGGGCGGGCCCCGGGTCGCGGTGAGTGTTGACCAGGATGTCGTGTTGGACTTTGGCGTCCAGGCGGACGACGACGCCGCGCGCGCTTTGCTGCAAGGAATCCATATGCTGGCCTCTGTGGACCTGGAGGCCTTCGATCCCGCGGCCCTGCCCACCTACGCGGAAGCCGCGATCGGACGGCTGGCGGAGGGCTTGGACGCCATTCGCGTCTCCCAAGCTGAGCTTGGCGGCGCGCAAGCGCGCGCAGAGGCCGCCAGCGCGGCCCGCCAAGCGGAGGTCGCGCTGATTCGCGAGGAAGTCGCGTCGCTGGAGGAGGTCGACCCCTTCGAGGCTCAGATCCGCTACACGCAGCTGGAGACCCAGCTGAACCTCCTGTTCGAGATCGTCGCACGCACGAGCAATCTCAGGCTCTTCAACGTCTTGCGTTAAGGATCGCCACGCTTCGCGGTCTAAGGCGTGAGCGCGCCTTACGATGGCGGGGCGGCTTCACGGCGCTCACGGAACGTGCGATCAGGGTTCAGCGGCGCAACCACGCCGCTGAACCAGCAGTCTCGACCCGTCCGACCCCACGGACGGCCGTCCATGACCGGCTAGCCACGTCGGAGAACCGCCATGACCGCGCCAGGCCGGCCGTCAGGGGTTGCGCTGTCACCCGTTGAGCCCGTGCTGGTCGCCGACATTGGCGGCACGAACGCACGCTTCGCCGTCGCCCGCGCGGACGGCGCCGGCGGTCACGCCGTGGAGCAAGTGGCGACCTATCGGGTTGAGGATCACGCCGACATTCATGACGCGGCGTTAGCCTATCACGAGTCCATCAAAGGCGATCATCCGCGACGCGGCTGCCTTGCGGTCGCCGGCCCGATCCAGAGCGACGAGGTGTCGTTCACGAATTCAAGCTGGCGGTTCACCACGGATGAGTTGAGAGACGATCTCGGCTTGGACGCGCTTCTGGCGGTGAACGATTTTGTGGCGTTCGCCCGCGGCGCTGTGGCGGTGGGGCCGACGGACGTCGCGCCGGTGTTGGAGGGCGCGCCTGAGCCCGGCGCGCCCATTGCGGTTTTAGGCCCCGGCACCGGCCTTGGTCTGGGGCTGGTGATCCAGGATCCGCACGGCGGCGCGCCGCGGGTCGTGCCGACGGAGGGCGGGCACGCGGCCTTCGCGCCCAGCGACGCTCTGGAGGCGGAGGTCTGGCGTGTTCTGCACGCCCAGCAGGGGTATGTGAGTTACGAAGATCTCTTGTCGGGGGCGGGATTGGCCCGCATCCACCACACCTTGGCCGGCGCCTTGGGCGTTGGGGCGTCCGCCCGTCCGCTGGCGCCGGCGGAGATCACCGCTGCGGCCCGTGATGGGGCTCATCCGGTCGCGCGGCGGGCGGTGGAGATGTTTTGCGCGGTGTTGGGCGGCTACGCGGGGGACGCCGTGTTGATGCTCGGCGCCCGTGGCGGCGTCTATCTTGGAGGGGGCATTCTCCCGCGAATCGCTGATGTTGTGACGGTGAGCGCGTTCGGCGCTCGGTTCCGCAGCAAGGGGACGATGAGTGCTTTTGTCGCGGACACGCCGGTGTGGCTGGTGACGCGCGAGGGCGTCGCCCTGGCGGGCGCTGCAGCGCTTCTTGAGGACCGGCGCGACTCCGCTTAAGCGACAAACGTCGTAAACGCGTCCTTAAAGAGGGGTGTGGCGTCGTCGCCCCGCTTCGGCAGGAAGCGTCATAGGCGCTTTGCCGGCTGACGGCGCGCACGGTAGAACACAAACGCACTTGCGTGCAGCGTTGGGCCGCGAACAAGAGTGCCGAAGACGCGGGCTCTTTATGGGCGCGTAAGGAGGGGGCCAAATGATCGCTCGTATGATCTGGACGGCAAGCGCCGCCGCGGCCGTTGGGCTGAACGCGGCGTACGCCGCTGAAATCGCCGGACGGGTGACGGATGACGCACGCGGGATCGGCCTCGAAGGCGCGCGCGTGGAAATCGTCGAGCTCGGCTTGGAGACGCGCACGACGCGCGAGGGGAACTACGCGTTCACGGATCTGCCGGCCGGCGTGTACACGGTGCGCGCGCATTATCTCGGCGCTGAAACGGCCGAACGCAGCATCACGATCTCTGCGGAGCAAAAGCGCACCTTGGACCTGAAGGCCCCCGGCGGGGCCGATCGGATCCGCGTCACGGGCCAACGCGGCGCCTTGTTGACGGCGCTGAACCCACAGCGCCTGAGCATTGCCGACGTGGAAGTCGTCAAAACGAAAGACCTGAGCGACGTCGTCGACGAAAACGCGGCCGAGATGGTGCGCCGTTTGGTCGGCGTGTCCGTGGAGAACGATCAGGGTCAGGGGCGTTTTGCGATCATTCGCGGCCTGGATGGCGATCTCGGCGCGGTGACGTTGGATGGCGTGCGGTTGACCTCCACGGAGAACGCGGACCGGCGCACGGCGTTGGACGTGGTCGACAGCGCGCTCATCGAACGGATCGAGGTGACCAAGACGCGCACGCCCGACCAAGACGGCGACGTGCTGGGCGGGTCCGTCGACATCACGACCCAGCGCCCCTTTGACTATGACGGGTCGCAGTTCGAGGTGCGCGCGGAAGGCGTTTACAACGAAATCCGCGAGGAATGGGGTGGGGAGGTGTCGTTCGCCGGCTCCACTCTGTTGGCGGGCGAGCAAGTCGGGGCGGCCGGCGCGATTGTCGTGCGCGACGAGACATTGGGTGTCGACACGATCCAGGCCGGCGGCGCTCAGTGGGTGACCAACCAATCGGTTCTCTATCCGGAACAGCTCCAGTTCGTGAACGACGACATCAGCCGCGAACGCATCGGCGGCACGTTCACGGTTGAGGCGCGTCCCGCCCCCTATCAGAGCTTTTTCGTCCACGGGTTCTTCAACGACACCCGCGAGCAGCTCTTCAGCACCGCGTTCTCCGCGGATTTCGGCGACGGCGCGTTCAACGACGCGCTGAGCGACACCGACGCCTCCATCGCGGTGGTGGAGGGGCTCACGTCCGTTGATCGCTCAGTCACCAATCGCGAAGAGCAGCGTGAAGTGCGGTCCATTCGCTTTGGCGGGCATACGGAATGGGCCGGTTTCCGATACGACTATTCGGCGTTCGTCACCCGTGCGGAGGAGCGCACGCCCAACGGCATCGACGCGGTGTTCGGCTTAACGCTGGAAGACGGCGTCTTGGCGACGGACACGAGCAACCGCTTTGGTCCGCAAATGGTGATCGATCAGTCGAGCGCCGCCTTCTACGATTCCGACGCCTTCGCCTTCGAGCGCTTGCTGTTCACCAGCGCGACGAACGAGGACGACGGCTTCGCGGTGAACTTCGACGTCACACGGCCGACCACCATCTTTGGCGCGCCGGGCTTCCTCAAAGCGGGTCTGAAGGGCCGCCAACGCGAAAAGCGCCGCGATGTAACGGCTGAAGCGTTCGGCGCCACCACCTTCGACGATCCCTTGACGCTCACGCCGTTCTTGTCCCGGTCATCCATCGACTTTCAGCTGGACGAAATCGCGCCGGGCGTCGATCCGGGGCTGTTGGAGGGCTTCTTCAACGCCAACCGCGGGGCGTTCGTCACCGATCCGGTTGAGACGGTGATCGCCGACACCGCTAGCGATTTTGAGTCCGAGGAAGACATCGTCGCCGGCTACATGATGGCTGAGGCGAACGCCCACCGCTTGTCGGTCGTGGCCGGCGTGCGGGTCGAAGATGTGGAGTTCGACAGCCAGGCCCAGCAAGTCCTGGAGGTCGCCGCCGGCGCTCCGGATCCCGATGGGGCGTTCACCCTCGCGGCGGAGGCGAACGGCCGGCGCGTGTTCACCGCGCCGATCGCGGGCCGAGACGCCTACACGGACATTCTGCCGAGCATCAATGCGACGTATCAGCTGACGGACGCTCTGAAGCTCCGCGCCGCCTATTATCGCGCCGTGGCGCGGCCGAACTTCGAGGACGTGGTGCCGTCAACGCGCTTCGTCTTGGATCCGAGCGGCGGCCTGATCGGCTTTGCGGGCAACGCGGACTTGAACCGCCAGATCGCGGACAATTTCGACCTCGGCGCGGAGCTGACCGTGCGCGACTCCGGCGTGTTCGCGGTGACTTTGTTCCGCAAGGACATCGAGGATTTCATCGCCCGGCAGCGCCTCCAAGGCGAAGCGGCGCGCGACGTCATTGGCTTCGGCGATCCGGCGACGGGCGTGGACATCCTCACGCCGCTCAACCTGAACGACACCACCATCAATGGACTGGAGGTCGATTACCGCCAGGCCTTCACCTTCTTGCCAGGCCCTCTCGACGGCTTGGTGTTGAATGTGAACTACACCTATCTCGACGGCGAGACGACGCTCGAAGGCGCGACCAACGGCGCGCCGTCGCGCACGGTCACGCCGCCGCGTTTGTCGGAAAACCTCTACAACGTCATCCTTGGGTATGACCGTGGTCCTGTTGAGTTGCGGGCGGCGGTCACGTTCCGCGATGAGTTCCTGGAGGTCATCGACGGCGCCGGGCAGGGGCTCGACATCTTTGTGGAAGACCAGATGGATCTGGATTTCAGCGCCAATGTGCGGCTGGCGCGCGGCTTGCGGCTCTTCGGCGCGCTCTCCAACATCGATGACGAACCGTTCACCTCCTTCATCCGCAACGCGGATGAGCGGTTGCTGTCGCAATTTGACGAATTCGGCTTCACCGGCAATTTGGGCCTGTCGTATACCTATTAGCGCCCTCCGGGGCGGTTGACCCCTTGCTTGGGAAGCACAGCGATGCTCGCGCGCATATACCGGCCGGCCAAAACCGCCATGCAGTCTGGCGCGGCGAAAACGAAGAAGTGGGTGCTGGAGTTCGAGCCCGCCCTCGCGGACCGCATTGAACCGCTCATGGGGTGGACCAGCTCTCGCGACACCAACGGGCAGGTCCATATCCGCTTTGACACCTGCGAGGAGGCGGTCGCCTTCGCCCGGGCGCATGGCGTGCCCCACCAGGTCGCCGCCGCCAAGGAGCGTCGGCGCGTGATCAAGGCCTACGCGGACAATTTCGCTCACGATCGCAAGCAGGCGTGGTCGCATTAGCCCCGTTGTTGGGCGAGTGGTCTGTTGGGCTGCGCCCCGCGCGACGCCGGACACCCGACGCCGGCTCGTGGAAGGCCCATACCCGGTGTGGGCTTCAGCCGACCCGCGCGCCGGTGTAGGACCTCCCCCACGGCCCCGTAGCTCAGCTGGATAGAGCAGGTGACTTCTAATCATCAGGTCCGAGGTTCGAGTCCTCGCGGGGTCGCCAGCAAATACAATAGGTTTTTCGTTTTTTGGTGTTCATGGCCTGCGCTCAACTGGGCGAAATCGTGCCTAGTTCGTGCCAACTGCAACCGCTAGAGCGCTCGTTGGCGCTTGATCCGGCGGATGGCGTTGCGCTTCGATCGCGCGTCGAGCCGATCAAAGAACCACCGCTCTTCCTTGAGCGCGGCGATCGCATCGACGGCTGAGAACGATCGGGCGCCCGCCGATGGGTCGCAACCACCATCGCGGCCAAGCACGCGGGCGAGGCTTCGCTCAAGTCCGCAATCGCGCTGGGACTGATAGCTGAGGCCGTAAGCGCGGCGGCTGCCCCAGAACCGCGCGCTTGGCGGCAAATACAGCGCACGCACGCGCCAGAGCTTCCCCGCGCGTTCAGCGAGGGGGCAGAGGAACCACAGGCGCTCGCCACCAAAGTTTGGTCGGGTGACATCGAAGTTGACGACCTGCTCCACCAGCTCGCCGTTGACGCAGTAGCTCAGCAGAAGTTTAGCCGGTTTTGCCACTTTAGCCGGCCGCCAAGTGTAACCGATCGAAGCGATCTCGGCGCCATGGGACGACCAGCGCCAACTCCCGCGACGCGCGGCGCGCGGATCAAGCGCCTCATGTGTGGCGGGCGACGCTAGGTCAAGCGCGAGGCTTTCCTCAGTGGTGGCGCGAAGGGCGCTTCGCCCACGAGTCATATGGTTCCTCCCGGGTAAAACAAATCGAAATCCATTGACCACGCCTCACGGCGTTTCGGCGGGCTGCCGGCGCTCAAAACAGCTGTCGCCTCATTCAACCTGATGAGTTTCCACCGATCCGGCTCGTGTTTTGGCGCCGTTTCGCCCGTCCGGCGCGTCGGACGGCGCGGTGACCGAGCAGATCGACGCCGTTTCATCGCCGCTTTGACGCTGACGCCGACGGCGTTCAAGCTCACTGAGGATTCTGAGCAGGGACCGTTGGAGGCTCGCCTCCCAACGGTTGATTCCCTCCAACAGACCAACGTCGCGATGGTTGTCGAGTGCATTCTCCAATGGGGTCAAACGGTCGCCATAGACGTCAGGCTTCGACAAGAACGCGCTTTCCACCAACTGCGCGCGATTGAGCCGCCAGGCGAGGCCGGCGGCGCGCGCCGCCAAGGTGGCCTCCACCGGGCCGACAGGAGCGAGGTCGGTGACGAAAGCCGTAGCGAAAGCTTCGAAGTCGAAGCGGCTGTCTGTTTTCGCGAGCGCCGAGGCGAGGAGAGGGTGAGCCCGCAACGCCCGAGCGCGCGCGGTCGCCGCCACGGGCACAGCCTGGGCGATGGCGGATAGATCGCGGGTTGTCGACGGGCTTTCTCGTTTCGTCACGATCATTGTCCTTCCAAAATGGCGGCGAGCGCAGCGTGCGCCTGTGCTTGCCGGCGCTCGAAAAAGTTACGCGCGCAGCCGGGGTGCACGGACCTGACATCACCAGCGATCAGCACGGGCAGTGAGTCGATCGGGCCTGCAGGCTTGGCGCACGCTGCACATGTTTCTGGAGCTCCTGGAGCGGGAGGCGTGACGGCGAGCCACCGCGCGATAAACGCGTCTGATGCGACCGTCTCGGCCGCCGCGCGCGTCAGGCCTCCATCAAACTCGGCGATCGCGGCGCGCTCCTCCCAAAAGGCGACCCAGTCGGCAGCTGACCAAGGCTCAGTTGCCGTTGGCTTTTCGGCTCGCTTGCCATCCGCAGGAAGAGGAGACTGAGCCCCGCCGAGTGTCGCCCGCACGGCCGGTTTGCAGGCCGAAAACGCCCACGGGTCGAACGGCCGGACCGTCGTCACGCCGTCCCCTCCCGCACAATGCGATAGGGCTCGCGGCGCCGGACCCCGTCGATCTTCACCGGTTCGCCAACCGCCCGCAGCCACTGGTGCTCTTCAAGGGTCGCGATCAACCTGCTCGCTACGGCTTTGGTTCGAGCGAAACGGGGACCGCGCTGATAGACCTCCACTGGGGAGATGTGGTCGTGCGGCCAATCCGAGAGGAGCCACGCGCGCAAGCGCTCAGCCTGCAGCAACGTTTCCGTGATGGATGCGTTGGCCGCCAGCCGAAGACGCTCGCCGGCGTACCAACGCGCCAGGGCGGTCGCCGCGGCCATGGCGACGGCATCGATGATCTGAGCGTCGGCGTTTTCGATGAAGGCGAAGACAGTCGCCAGGCGCGCGGCGTGCTCGGGGAGTTTGTTGGCGAAGCCGGCGATGGGCCGCAGATCGCCTTCTGGCGAAAGCCCGGCCTCGCACCACGCCGCAAAGCCGTTCAGCATGGCCTCAGCGTCGGGTGAGAACCGCAACACGTGTGGCGTGAGAGTGTTCCGGCCGTCTGAGGTGGCGGCCTTAAGCGCGACACGATCGGCCAAGACGGCGCAGTAGCGCTCCAGCGCCGCGCGTTCGAGGTCACTCGGCGGACGTTGCAGACGCGTCCCTTGTGTGCTGGTTGGCGCACAAATCAGCATACGGCTCAAGAACCCCTGATCCGTGAGCTCTCTGTCCCCCAGAAGGCGCGCGCCGATGTCGGGCTGCACCATGAGATGCATCGCGAAGCGCCGGCCGGTGATGACTGCAAGGCCATCCCCCTTGCGCACGCGGTCGATGGACTCCCCGTCCCAGAGTCGAGACAGGAATGCGGCGGTCTTAATGCG